>JBKDKX010000008.1:0-112172 GCA_046344715.1 Alphaproteobacteria bacterium
CCCTAAATCCCACTCAGGGCCAATCACCCAAAATATGCTCGACAACATCGCCAACATACTGAATAATAAACCAAGAAAAATCCTCGGCTGGAAAACCCCAGCCCAAATCTTTAACCGTTGCACTTCAAATTAGAATTTGCCTTTTATTTCGGATGTTGATCATTATATCATCCAAATCCGTATTCAGAATATCGCCCGTTCAAAGAGATTTTCCGTTGCGCTCGATAGCGTAACAAAAATGAAAATTCATCACTTTATCAGTCAAATCAAGATAGCTATTGAGGAGTCTGCTTTAGAGGAACACAAGAAAAATTCATTGTATAATAAACTCAATGAATTCGCCAGCGAGGTCGACAAGAGCAGGACTGGTTGGCAATCGGGTATGGCTTTGTATGTGGCGGTTTGCTCTGCAATCGGTGAGGGAGTTCAGAAATTGGAACCCGCTAGGAAATGGGTAGATTCTATTGCTGAGTTACTTGGCAAGGCAAAGGAAGCTGAAGATAGTATGCCTCGTTTACCGCATACAGAACGTAAAAAACTAGAACCTCCCCGCAAGCAAATTTCTTCTAAAAAAGAAGAGCCGCTTGATGATGAGATTCCATTTTAGCGATACGAGATGGAAACAATATTGAATTATTTATCTCAAGGTGAGCGACCAATGGAACTTCTAAAATTGGTCGTTACGGCTGCTATTGCTTATTTCACTGTGACTTGGTCACTGAAAAAATTTCTAAGAGAGAAAAAGTGGGAGAAGAAATCTGAAGCTTATTCACGTATTATTGAAGCTTTACATCATTTAAAACGCATCGATGCATTGTACGTGGATGAAGAATTAGAGCGAAAGACAATTAGTGAAGAAGAAAGAAAGGAAATTTTAACTAAATATACTCAGGCCAAAGAAGAATTAGAAAAGTACATTGATATGGGACGATATTACATATCTGATGAAGCAATTGTCTCCTTAGAGAAATTACAAAAGACAAGAGAAGAATGTTACGATGACTGGAATCATGGAGGCTGTATGCCTTTAGATATTTATGAGACAGAGTTAAAAGCAGCAGACGATTGCTTAAAAGAAATTCGATCTATCGCAATAAAAGAGATACATAAATAGCAAATCATTTGTTTTTATTTCAGAAAATGGCGGATTTTCCATACTGAGATCACGCCGCGAAACCGCACATGGCCGTAGAAAATGCGCTACAAATCCTTAGTCTTAAATTCGCTGTAGCCTTCGTAATAATAGCTGATGTCGATGCCCTTCATGAAAATTTCACGGTCATGTATCTTATCGGTCAGGGCAGCTCCCAGAAGTTGCTTGATTTCGACGTCCTTCACCACGCTGCGTTCCATGGCCGATAAGTACGCTTCCTTATCCACCAGATTCCAATCAATCACCTTCCGGATGTTCGCCTTCAGCATAATGTCCAGCCAGATGCGGGTGGCGCGGCCATTGCCCTCCCTGAAGGGATGGGCGATGTTCATCTCAACATATTTTCCAATAATTTCATCGAAGCTGCCCTGCGCCATTGCATCGATATGTTCCAGCGACTGCTTCAAATACATCAGCGGCGCAAAGCGAAAATTGCCCTTGGCTATATTCACTTCACGGATTTTGCCTGCAAAGTCATAAATATCTTCAAATAAAATCCTATGAATATGTGCCAAACCCGCAAATGTGCCGACCTCAATCTTGTTGATTTCTTCCGTGTCAAAAAGCTGCTTGGCTTTTTGTTTGCTGATTTTTTCCTCGGCTCTGCCCAATTCAACCTGATTTGTAATATTCAGCTTATTTTCCAGCACCCTGTTACCCCTTCATAAGTCAGAAAAAGATAATTGATTGTTGATGAATAATCAATCTGCTTCTATAACACAGGGTATATAGCACTTAACAAAAAATAGTCGCCCTAAACGGCTAATACTCTTTCCCACAATGCACACTGCCTTAGACCTCACCCTCCTTTTCTTTGCCTCGTTTCTAGCCGCCACGGTATTTCCCGCGCAGTCGGAAGGTATGCTGGCGGCCATGCATCTAACTGGTGCTTATAATGTGTATGCGCTGGTGCTGGTGGCAACTGTGGGCAATGTGCTCGGCTCCTGTATCAACTGGCTGCTGGGAAAGTACATCACGCATTTTCAGCACCGCAAGTGGTTTCCGGTGAAAGCTGCCGCGCTGCACAAGGCAGAAGCGACCTACAAAAAATATGGCGTGTGGACGCTGCTGTTTGCATGGGTGCCGGTGCTGGGCGATCCGCTTACGGTGGCCGCCGGATTCCTGCGCACGCCCCTGCCCTTGTTTCTCCTCCTTGTCACCATTGGCAAAGCGGCCAGATATATTGCGATAATATCCGTCTTATAACCCTCACCCTACCCCTCTCCCTAAAAGGGAGAGGGAACTTCTTATTTACGGCGCGTTATATGTCCTGTAGGTTATATCATAACAAACCTACAGGAGCGATATGGCACGGCCATCGTCATTATCTGAGCCATCACAGGATTTAGTGCTGAAGGTATTGCGTAAAAGTAAGCTGCCGCTCAGCGCCTATACTATTTTGGATAAGGTCAAAAAATTTGGCATTAAAAGCCCGCCAATTGTGTATCGCGCGCTGGAAACTCTGATTAAAAGCGGCCGCGTGCACCGCATCAACGAACTCAATGCCTTTGTCGCCTGCAACTGTGAGGCCGACCACACGCATGATATTTCCGTGCTTACGGTATGCACAGAGTGCAAAAATGTAAATGAGTTGCATGACCATGCGGTTATCCAGCATCTTGGTAAGCTGCGACAGATGAAGATAAGCCTCCCAGAACACGCCGTGATTGAGCTGCCTGTGGTTTGCGCTGGGTGCAGCTAAGCTATGCTTGCTATAAAAGATCTCATATACAGCATTGACGGCAAGAAAATTATTCCTGCCATTAACTGGCACGTAAAAACCGGACAGCATGCCGCGCTGCGTGGAGCATCAGGCAGTGGTAAAACCACTCTGCTGCACATTATTGCCGGTCTCATTCGCCCTAGCTCTGGCACCATTACGATGGACAACACAGATTTCTTACATATGGCTCCGAGTGCACTTGACCGCTGGCGCGGCAAAAATATTGGCATGATCTTCCAAACATTGCATCTGGTAAAAGCGCTGAATGTATATGACAATTTACGGCTGGCACGTTTTGCCGCTGGCCTTCCGGATGATGCAGCCTTGCTACAAACTCTGCTGACCACGCTGGGTATAGATGATAAACGACATGCGTTTTCTCACCAGCTGAGTATTGGGCAGGCCCAGCGCGTGGCCATAGCGCGCGCTTTGTGCACGCGCCCTAAATGGATACTGGCTGATGAACCAACCTCTGCGCTGGATGATTATCACTGCGCTGCAACGCTTGCATTGCTTGAATCTCAGGCCAATGAAAACGGTTCGACATTAATCGTCGCCACGCACGATGCCCGTATCTATCCAGGTTTTTCACATATATTTGATCTGCAACATGAACTCAGGAAAGCTGCATGAATATTTTTTATCTGAGCTTTGCTTATATTCGTGCACGCGCCTTAACAAATGTATTATTAGTTTCTCTACTTGCTATTGGCATGGCCACACTTGTGCTGCTTACGCATTTCGGCCATCAGGCAGAACAACGCCTGGCAGGCGATGCAAAAGGAATAGATCTGGTGGTCGGCGCTAAAGGTAGCCCGCTACAACTCATACTTTCCACTGTGTATCATACCGATATCCCAACAGGAAATATATCTGTGCGTGATGCAGAAGCGATTCGCCGACTGCCCGAAATTGCCTCAACTATTCCTATGGCATTGGGAGATAGTTATCGCGGATTTCGTATCATAGGCAGCGAGGCCAGTTATATTTCACTTTATGACGCATCTATTGCCAGTGGCCGCATATTCCAGCGCCCCATGGAAGCCGTTATAGGCCATGATGTCGCAGTAGATGCGCGCCTTACTTTAGATGCCACATTTGCCGGAAGCCATGGACTTGAAAAAGGCGGCGATATCCATGAAGATAGACCTTACACAGTCGTTGGTGTGCTTGCACCCACCGGCAGCATCATTGACCGTCTAATCATTACACCTGTTGAAAGCGTCTGGAAAATTCATAGCCATCACGCGCATGAAGAATCCGATCATCAGAAAGATGAGCACGCACATAAGGATGAGCATAACGAACAACATGTGCATGAAGAGCATATTACTGGCAGAGAAATCACCGCGCTGCTGGTGAAATATAAATCTCCGGTTTCTGCTATATCGGTGCCACGCAAAATCAATCAAACGACTGCCCTACAAGCTGCAAGCCCTGCCTTTGAGATAACCAGATTGCTGGTTATGCTCGGCATTGGCATCGACACATTGCGATTATTTGCCATAATTATCTCAGCCAGTGCAGTTATTGGCCTGCTTGTCAGCATCTATCAATCCATGCAGCAAAGAACCTATGATATTGCTTTAATGCGCTGCTTTGGCGCGCCTGCCGGAACCATCGTAAAACAAATTATGTGCGAAATAACCTTATTACTGTTTTTCGGAATTATATTAGGCATTGGGCTTGGGCATGTGTCACTATGGCTTTTGCCAGAGATACTTGCACCACTCAAAGATTTCCACTTGAATCCTGCCCTGCTACTTAAAGAAGAAATGGCTCTAGCTGCTGTGATATTTTTCTCTGGGACTCTTGTATCGCTTATTCCTGCATTTATGGCCTATCGCGTAGATGTAAGCCGCACATTGGCACGGGCATAAAATGCGCTTGTTTATGATAGCATTATTATTGGTGGCATCGCCTGCCTTCGCAATCTCTGTAGAAGACATGCGATCAATGATGCAGCAATACCCGCTGCCGGAGGTATCCAAAGACAGCACACCTTGGCAATTATTTGCCCGCACTGGTGAACAGCAAAAAAAAGTTACTTACCCTGACGGCGGTTATTCGTATGAGGTATATGCGAAATACCCTGAAGAAATAAAAGCACTTGATGGCAAAGAAATAACCTTACAGGGCTATGTATTTCCCTTGGAAGAATCAGCAACTCAATCACACTTTCTGTTTGGGCCCTACCCTCCCTCATGCCCATTTCATTACCATACACCGCCTTCACTGGTCATAGAGGTGTTTGCCAAAGAACCCGTAACCTATTCATGGGACATGATTACGATACGCGGAACATTTGAAATACCGGAAGCAGGCCAAGGCGGAGCATTTTATATACTCCGGAGTGCGGCGACAGTTAAGAATTAGTACCTCAAACAACTGAAAATCAAATGGTTAAAATAAAGCCGTTACAAAAAGTTCCTATGCAATTTACGGGTTTTAGTGCAGCATTAGGGCGTATTGAACTGCCCGTGGTTTGCACAGATTGCAGATAAGCACTGCTTCAATAAACTTAGTACATTTCTTTAGGCAACTCTTTTAAGACTGCGCCTGTTAAAGCATGTATTTCATTCATCAGTGAATAAACAAGCAGTACATCATTCTGGCCAAGCGGTTTATTGAACACAGAATCCGGCTCAAATAGATTCTTTGGGGTTGGAATACTCAAAAGTATCTTATCGTTATAAAATTCACACTGGACCGTCTTTGCAAAAAAAGTTGTATCAATATCAACATCTGCTGGCAATGAAGTAAACTTATGTCGTGTCGACTTCACAGCAAAACGCCCAGTCTTTAGCCAATTGATACTGGATTCAGCAAAGGCTGCCATCATATCACCTAAGCCAGAAATTATACCCTCCAATGCTGCGGCCATTCTATCGTCTACAGCACGCTGTGAAATACGGGTATTGGTGATTGTGTCATTTAATCTAAGCAATATACGCATCAACGTGTTTGATGCCAGATGTTTAGCTTCATCAACATCGGTTGAATACACATCAAAATGCTGTGCAAAGCTATCATCCGTTAATTTTACACGCTGATATCCATCGTACTTATCTACAATAAAGGCATTTTCATTTTGTGCTTTCTGCATTACAACCGTTTTGCCTGCGAATTTGCCACGTAACACCAGATTACTGTCATTAATGTCTAGCACTACCATTATTCCCGAGAATATCCGAACGTGGGAAGAGTCTTTTTGTGATATAAGCTTTATTTCTGCGCATTCCACAGTAACCCCTGTAATCTGACCTTTGAAATAATCAGAACATTCGAAATCATCAAACTCAGGAATATTGGGTGCCTGCCTAAAACTCTTAAGCGACATTTTGCGGTCACTATACATCCTGAAATCACCAAAATACTTAAGCAATTCGGTGAAAATCTGTTCCTTGAGCGTTACCGATTGATTTACAACACCGGTTGCCCCTGGCATAGAAGCCCCTAACCGGAAAGTATCATACCGGTAACGGAACAGTGGGTGCACTGCATACGCTACAATCACAATGATGATAATGATCGCCGCAAGCACATGCACAATAAGCAAACCTACCGTCGAAAATCCACCATCCAGATGATCCCAACGAGTTAATAGTGAATACCAGAAAGGAAACGTAAATAGTAAAACACACGCAACAACCGCGCGGAATTTCAACTTGTGTAGGAAATGAGTACGCCTTTTTTCAAAAGATTGGGTAATGCGCTTTGCATGATCCGTAAATGCTTCAATAGTGAATCCGGAATTGTCAGGCATAACTACCCCATAATTGTTACGGCATTACCATAACGTAAAATTAAGATGCCTCCATTGTTTTTTTACGATATACCTCTCATATTGGGGAAGCCATAGAATGGAAGCTGCTGAAGTTATTGATATTTGCCGCGAAGCGATTTATGTGCTGATTGTAGTGTCGGCACCGCTGATGGTGGTCGCGTTGATTGTCGGGCTTGTTATCTCGCTTTTTCAGGCACTCACACAGATTCAAGAAGCCACCCTAACGTTTGTTCCAAAAATTCTTGCCATGCTTGTTACATTGTCACTCCTGCTGCCGTTCATGTTTGATACGCTGGTAGAGTTCAACAATAAGTTGCAAGAAAAAATTGTGCATATTGAGTAATGTTATCGGATTTCCTAGTTTCCGAATTATTCGCATTTTTGCTGGTGTTTTGCCGTCTGGGCACAGCATTGATGGTAATGCCGGGCTTCAGTGAAATCTATGTATCAACACGTATTCGCCTGTTTCTGGCACTCACTTTTAGTCTGATACTTGCACCAACAATAAAAACATTACCTGCGCTGCCACCGGAAATATTCGGCCTTACATCACTGATTATTGCGGAGATCCTTACCGGATTTCTTATTGGCACCATGACGCGCATGATGATTTCCGCCATTCACATGGCAGGTATGATTATCGCTTATCAGTCGAGCTTGTCCTCTGCCATCATCCCCGATGTGACGCAGAACCAGGGTGGTCAGGGATCCGTGCTTGGCAACATGCTTGCCATGTCTGCCATTGTGATTATTTTTGCCAGCGACACACATCACCTCATGTTGCGCGGTATTGCCGACAGCTACACGCTGTTTATGCCTGGGAAAATGCCGATGGTGGAAGATTTTGCCAATCAAGCCAGCCGCGTGATGAGCGGTGCTTTTGAAATGTCGATGAAACTCTCTGCCCCACATCTGGTTGTGGGAATGGTGCTTTATTTGGGAGCAGGCGTGCTGGCGCGACTGATGCCGAACATGCAGATTTTCTTTATTATGATTGCACCGCAACTGCTTATAAGCTTTTTTATTTTTATGATTGTTATCAGCACACTGCTCATGTGGTATCTTGATTATTTCAGAGAAACACTCGGTGGCTTCCTGTATGGGGGTTAGCCATGGCTGATGACGATCAGGATCAGGAACAAAAAACCGAACAACCCACCTCAAAACGCCTGGAAGAAGCCATTAATAAGGGGCAGGTCCCTTTCTCGCGCGAGATAACCAGCTTTTTATTGTTGTTTGTGCTGGCAATGACAGTGGCCGCTTTTGCCCCTACCATGATGATAAATACAAAAATATTGCTGCTTCCTTTTATCATGAACGCGGAAAGCATTCCGGTGGACGTAAAAGGCGTCAGCACCGTACTGTCAGATGTAGCTTTTTCTTCATTGGCTATCATTTCAGTTCCGCTCGTCTGTATTATTTTGGCCATTTTGGGGTCTAGTATTCTCCAGAATGGCTTTCATATCAGCTCAGAACCCGTCATGCCAAAGCTGGATAAAATATCACCACTGGCTGGTCTTAAGCGGATGTTTTCCATGCGTTCAATGGTAGAATTTCTGAAAAGCCTTATAAAAATTATCGTGGTTGGCGTTGTCGGTTTTTTAGCCGTATATCCAAACCTTTCTCATATTAAGCAGCTAGCCAATAGCACCGTAAACGCCATGTTTCATTATATGGGAGATATAAGCCTTGATCTTCTCATAAGCATGGTTATTGCCATGTTTTTTATTGCACTTCTCGATTTTGCCTACCAGCGGTGGCAATTCATCAAATCCCTGCGGATGACCAAGCAGGAAATAAAAGATGAATATAAGCAATCAGAAGGCGACCCGATGATTAAACAACGCCTGCGCGCACTGCGTCAGGAACGCGCTCGCCAGCGCATGATGTCTGCTGTACCTCAAGCCGACGTGGTGATTACCAACCCGACTCATTTTGCCGTTGCCCTGAAATATGATTCAAAAGATATGAAAGCTCCTACTTTGGTAGCAAAAGGACAAGATTTAATGGCACAACGCATCAGGGAGATTGCTGAAGAACACGAAGTGCCTATTGTGGAAAACCCGCCCCTTGCCCGCGCCCTGTACAGTTCGGTAGAAGTCGATGAAGAAATACCCACAAGCCATTATGAGGCGGTTGCTAAAGTTATCTCATACGTATATCAGCTTAAAGGTAAGAAATTTTAATTTATTTGCTATTTTTCAGAAACCTGCTCTACTTATTAGCGAAAAATTAAGATTCAACTGACAAGTTCTTTTTTCAGGATGCAGGCACGTTATACAGATATTGATAGTTCGAAAAATGGCGCGTTAGATTTTGTCTTACGTAAGCGCAAGCCTTCTGTTGCCTATATATTATCAATCTTTGTTATTGTGTTTGTCCTGTTGCTTTCTGTCACGATGATGACAGCGGATCGTTTTATGCTTGCCATATTGTTGATTGCAACAATTATCGCCAGCGGCTGGTATGTGCTGCTGCAACTACAGAGAACCCATGATCTATTGCTTGCAACTGAATTCCAGAATGCACTGTTTGCCTCAGCCTTAGGGATTAATAACAGATTCTGTATGATCATGAAGCATGATGGTAATATCGTGTATCTGGATCGTTCATTCCAAAGCATGTTCCCTGATTTTCTCAAGCAATCACGCCGCACGCTGGATATGCTGCTGGAAATTGGTGCGGTTTCCCGTGAAGAAATTGAAAAAATTTATGCTGCGATTGGCCGCGGTGTATTTGAAAAAGTGATATTCAATATTAAAACCTCTGGCAATGAAATGCACAAGATTGTTATGTCTGTTGAACCCATTCTGCGCCCCAGCGGGTTTGTACTGCTCAGAGGCCGTGAATTCGTAGAAGCACGCGCCAGCGCAACTGCAAAACCAAATGACTCACCGGTTAACAGGTCAACAGTTACACTGTTCTCACATATACTGGATTCGATGGATATGGGCGTGTATATGACTGGCCCCACAGGAGTATTCGTTTATATAAACCACATATTAGAGGAATGGCTAGGATTTGCAGAAGGTGAAGTATCATCCAGCAATTTAGCACTCAATGATATTATTTATCATAACAGCAAGAGCAGTGGTGGTATTGTGCCCGATAATTTTGAGGGTGAATTGCTATTACAGAGAAAAAATGGCGGGTTCATGAAGGTGTTTGTGAACCAGAAAGTTATTAAAGATGAGGCAGAAAAATTACTAGGCTGCACTGCTATCGTACATAATTACTCTGAAAATAGTACAGAACTGAAAAAGAAACTCTGGTAGCCTGTGGAACACTTCATTGAGAATTCTCCCATCGCCATTGCACAGCTTGATAGCGCAGGTAATATTGTTTCTGCCAACAATGCGTTTCACCGCCTTACGCAAGATACCCTGGTTTCCAGCCTGCCCTGCCCTCTTACGCCAATGGTAGAAGAGGCTGAACGCCGCGAGATTGACCTGATTCTAACCAAAGCTGTAGCCAGCGAACCCCCTACGGATCCTGTACAGCTCAGCATTAAACTGCCTAATAACGTGCTGGTTATTGTGTCTGCTTATTTCAGCATTGTAAAACAAGGTTTAAGTCATGTACTGATTATGCAGTGCGTGGATATTACCGAACAAAAAAATCTTGAGGTTCGCTTTGCCCACTCCCAGAAAATGCAGGCCGTTGGCCAGCTTGCCGGTGGCGTGGCTCATGATTTCAACAACCTGCTTACCGCCATGATTGGATTCTGCGACCTGCTGCTTATGCGCCATCCGGCGGGTGACCAGTCATTTGCCGATATCATGCAGATCAAGCAGAACGCCAACCGTGCGGCCAATCTGGTGCGCCAGCTGCTGGCATTCTCACGCCGCCAGACCTTGCAGCCTAAAGTAATTGATATTACGGATGTACTGGCGGAGCTTTCAAACCTTATTCGCCGCCTGATTGGTGAGAATATTGAGCTTAAAATGGTGCATGGGCGCGATTTGGGACATGTGAGAGCAGATCAGGGGCAACTTGAACAGGTGCTTATCAACCTTGCAGTAAATGCCCGCGATGCAATGGCCAATGGCGGAACGCTTACCATACGTACCAGCAAAGTTACTATCAGCAATGAGCGTTCCCTGCCGCGTGATCTGGTGGCACCATCGGAAGAAGATAAAATTATCCCACGTGGCGATTATATTCTGGTTGAGGTTATTGATTCTGGCTGCGGTATTCCCAATGATATTCTCCAGAAGATTTTTGAGCCGTTCTTTTCCACTAAGCCTGTGGGCTCTGGCACAGGCCTTGGACTTTCCACCGTATATGGCATTATCAAACAAACCGGCGGTTCGCTGTATGTACGAAGCAAAGAAGGCGAAGGCACCACCTTCAATATTTATTTCCCAAGTATTGCCGGTGTACAAACAACAGCCGCCGCCGAAGCAGAAATTGACTCGCCAGATAAGCCATCCACTGTGGATTTAACAGGTAAAAGCACCGTACTTCTGGTGGAAGATGAAACACCAGTGCGTATTTTTGCCGCCCGTGCGCTGCGTAATAAGGGATACACCGTACTTGAGGCTGATTGTGCTGAAACCGGCATAGAAGTGATGAACGAACACGGCAAAGATGTGGAAGTTATTATCACCGATGTGATTATGCCAGGTATGAACGGCCCAACCATGATCGAAAAAATCACGCCACAATATCCCAATGTAAAAGTGATATTTATTTCCGGCTATGCGGAAGATATTTTTGTGAATAGTTATGGTACGGAGCGTAGCTTCAATTTCCTCGCCAAACCATTCACCCTGAAACAACTCGCCAGCAAATTAAAAGATGTTATCACGGCATGACTACATTCTTTGCCCCGGTCGATAATTACTGTGAGCGACTGGATGCGGGAATGTGGAGTGAGCCGGTTAACGCCATTACCAATGCCGCATTTTTTATCGCCGCATGGCTTTTATACCGGCAATACCAGACCCTAAAACTCTGCGATAAGTCCTGCCTTACTCTTATTTTCTTAATTGGACTCGTTGGGCTTGGAAGCCTTACATTCCACACCCATGGCACTTATGCAGCAATGTTTCTCGATATCATACCCATTATTGTTTTTGTCTGTTATTTTTTGATCACGGTGCTTCAGCGATTGCTTGGCATGAGTAAACTAAAGACATTTTTAGCACTCGCTCTATTTATATTCGCTTCATCACAAATGATGAACCTGCCGTTGGAATACAGCTTCAATGGTTCTGCCAGTTATTTTGTGTGCCTGTTCACATTAATCATCATCGGCAGCGTACTTGCTTACCGTAGACATCCGGCGACTAACGCGTTCTTTCATGCCTGTCTGTGGTTTACGGCATCGCTTACCTTCCGCAGTATTGATATGACCGTTTGTGAAGGTTTTCCGCTTGGCACACATTTCATGTGGCACATCTGTAATGGTGTGGTGTTGTATGTACTCACCAAGACTATGTTTCTTCACTCTGCACACGCTGCTAAATAGCAATTGCGCTCCTTTATAAAGGGTGTAGATTGGCGGTAACTATTATTAATGATACACCATCTAAGGGGGAATTATGGATAAGAATAAAGCACTGGAAACCGCGCTGAGCCAGATTGAAAAAACGTTTGGTAAAGGCTCAATCATGCGACTTGGCGAAGGCCAGACTGAAAAGATCGATGCTATTTCCACAGGTTCGCTTGGTTTGGATATTGCACTTGGCGTTGGCGGTATTCCCCGTGGCCGCATCATCGAGATTTATGGGCCAGAAAGCTCTGGTAAAACCACCCTCACCCTGCATATCGTGGCAGAAGCACAGAAAAAAGGCGGTGTGTGTGCGTTTGTGGATGCTGAACACGCGATTGACCCGATATACGCGAAAAAACTTGGTGTAAATACCGATGACCTGCTCATCTCACAGCCAGATACCGGCGAACAGGCACTGGAAATCACAGATACACTCGTGCGCTCCGGCGCGGTGGATGTTGTAGTTGTAGATTCTGTAGCCGCCCTTGTGCCAAAAGCCGAGCTAGAAGGCGAAATGGGTGATTCACACATGGGTCTGCAAGCCCGCCTGATGAGTCAGGCACTGCGCAAACTCACCGGAAGCATTAGCCGCACGAATTGCACCGTGATTTTCATCAACCAGATTCGTATGAAAATCGGCGTGATGTTCGGTAATCCTGAAACCACCACCGGCGGTAATGCTCTGAAGTTCTACGCCTCTGTCCGTCTTGATATCCGCCGCATTGGCGCGCTGAAAGATAAAGAAGAAGTAGTGGGCAATGCCACCCGTGTAAAAGTGGTAAAAAACAAGGTGGCTCCTCCATTCCGTCAGGTTGAGTTTGATATCATGTATGGCGAAGGCGTGTCCAAACTGGGTGAGCTCATCGATCTCGGCGTAAAGGCAGGCATTGTTGAAAAATCTGGCTCATGGTTCTCATACAACAATGAGCGCATCGGCCAAGGCAAAGAAAATGCCCGCGAATTTCTGAAAAACAATCCAAAAACCGCAGATGCGATTGAAAAGAAAATCCGTGAGAATGCTGGTGTTTTAGGACAGGCACTGAAAGGTGAACCAGCGGCCGAGGCAGAAACAGAAGAAGCTTAGAATTACGCCTGCATAATAAACGCTACTGTAGTTTTAATCTGACTCGTCATCCTGAGCGAATGGGGCTAGTCGAATTATCTTTTTGTAATAATATTCTTCGACTAGATCCTACGGTCTCCGCTAAGAATGACAGCCGTTACATCTCGCTGTAATTTGGGCCGCCGCCGCCTTCAGGCGTTTTCCATACGATATTTTGTGTGGGGTCTTTAATGTCGCAGGTTTTGCAGTGCACACAGTTTTGCGCGTTTATTTGAAGGCGTGCATTGCCGTCCTCTTTCACAATTTCATACACGCCAGCAGGGCAATAACGCTGCTCTGGCGCGTCATATTTTGCAAGGTTATGGGCAACCGGCACGGAGGCATCTTTTAGTGTAAGGTGCGCTGGCTGGTCTTCTTCATGGTTGGTGTTGGATAAAAACACGGAAGAAAGCCGATCAAACGTCAGTTTTCCATCCGGCTTCGGGTATTCAATTTTTTTGGCCAGTTTGGCATCTTTAAGTTGTGTGTGGTCTGCGTGGTTTCGCAGCGTCCAAGGCGCACGACCATTAAATACATACGTATCAAGTGCCGCCAGCCACAGCCCGGGCAACAACCCCCAGCGGAAACCCGGGCGAATATTGCGCACCGATTTCAGCTCTTTATGCACCCAGCTTTTCTTGAAAGCGTTTGTGTACCCATGCAATTCTTCCACGCTACCAGCAGAAAGCGCGGCAAACACCGCATCCGCCGCCAACATCCCAGATTTCATGGCGGTGTGAGATCCCTTGATTTTTGGCACGTTCAGGAATCCGGCAGAATCACCAATCAATGCACCGCCTGGAAATGTCAACTTTGGCAGAGATTGCAACCCACCTTCATTAATTGCCCGCGCACCGTAACTAATGCGCTTGCCACCTTCCAATATTTTACGAATTGCGGGATGCGTCTTGAAGCGCTGAAACTCCATGAACGGGTCAAGATAGGGATTCTTGTAATCCAGCCCGATGACATACCCTATCGACACCTGATTATTTTCAAGATGATACAAGAACGAACCGCCATAGGTTTCACTATCCATCGGCCAGCCGATCGCATGCATCACATGGCCTTGCTTATGTTTGGTGGGATCAATTTCCCAGAGTTCCTTAATGCCGATGCCATAGGTCTGCGGATCAACATTTTCGCGCAGATTAAATTGCTGCATCACCCGCTGAGAGAGCGATCCACGGCACCCTTCCGCCAGTAATATATAGGTGCCTTTGATAGCCATGGGTGGCTGGTAGCTGTCTTTTTTCTCGCCTTTTTTGTCACGACCAAATTCACCCGTCATCACACCAGTTACACGGCCATTTTCTATGATGACATCTGCTGCCGGAAAGCCGGGGAATATCTGCACCCCAAGTTCTTCCGCCTGTTTGCCAAGCCAACGGCAAAGCTGCCCAAGGCTTATAATATAATTGCCCTTATTATGCATATGTCGCGGCGTTGGCAGTGGAATGGCCGCCGTTTTAGTGAGGAAAACGAACCTGTCTTTTTTAACTGGTACATGTAACGGTGCACCCTTATCCATCCAGTCCGGGATTAACTCAGTCAGTGAGCGAGGCTCTAACACGGCACCGGAAAGAATATGCGCGCCAACTTCAGAACCTTTTTCAAGCACGCAGACACTCAGGCTGCGCCCGCCAGCAAGTGCCAGTTGCCGTAGGCGAATGGCGGCCGCAAGGCCCGCAGGTCCCGCTCCCACAATCACCACATCATATTCCATTGTTTCTGTATCTGTCATTTTTATGGCCTGCAAATGTTAATTCTTCTATATACTATAGATATGGATAAAAAAGTATTACTTGAATGGTATATTGATGCCGGGGTGGATGAGGCGATTGGTGATGAGCCCGTCAACCGCTTTGTTGCTTTAGAAAAACCTATAGCTCCCGTTCAACAAATACCAGAAACACCACCCTCTCCAACCCTCCCACCCAAAGGATTGGGAAGTGCATTGCACCACTCGCCCGCAGCCGCAGTTACTGCTGCACGTGTATTGGTAGAAAACTGCGATAATATCGCCGCTCTTGAGGACGCCGTACGAAATTTTGATGGATGCGCCATTAAAAAAACCGCAAGCAAAACTGTATTTGCTGATGGCAACCCAAGCGCAAAAATTATGGTTATCGGTGAAGCACCCGGAGCGGAGGAAGACAAGCAGGGCATTCCTTTCTGTGGCCAGAGCGGACAATTGCTGAATAAAATACTCGCCAGCATCGGCCTAAGCCGGAAGGAAGATGTCTACATATCCAACACCGTATTCTGGCGGCCACCCGGAAACCGCCAGCCAAGTACCGAGGAAATGGCCATATGCCTGCCCTTTGTTGAAAAACACATCGCACTCATAAAACCGGATTTATTGATTCTGGCAGGAGGCGTTGCGGCAAAAGCTGTGCTTAAAAGCGATATTTCAGTGTCGCGACTGCGTGGCAAATTTTATGATTACAAAAATGACTATATGGATAACCCAACCAAAACCGTGATTGTCTATCACCCGTCCTATTTGCTGCGCTCGCCAGCACAGAAGCGCCTGGCATGGCACGACATGCTGATGATCAAAGATTTCCTGAATAACAAACAGTGATAATCGTCACCCCCGATTTATTCGGGGGTCTAGGGCTATCGTAAAGAACAGTGCGAGTGGTTCGAGATCCCGCAACAAGTGCGGGATTACAATAACATGGCGCGACATGCTGATGATCAAGGATTTCCTGAATAACCACAAATAATCATTTGTATTACAAAGATTAAATCGTAAAGCAGATTGAAAACTTGCCTGCCAGGCTTTTTTGGCATACAAAGGGCGGCTATGGTTAAGAATTTATTACTAGGTCAACCAAGACGCGTGTGCATAACATTATTTGTTGTGTTCATTTTCTCGGCTGCCGCTGAACTGGCGTTGTGGCATATTGTGCCAATGCCAGGCGGCGACCCACGCCATTCGGAATCCGTGGCAGAAGCCATCAATGCCGACACAATCGATGGCACTGTGTTTTCTAATTTACCCGTTCTGCTATCCGGCAAAGACCGTGGCTTATATAAAGAAATCTTTTCGGCTCAGAAAAGACAGGATTGGATAAAAGCCGACATACTTGCAGCCAAACTCAGCAATCAGGAACTTTTAGGGCATGTGCTGGCCTATCGCTATTTGCACAAATCTTATACAGCATCGCCGGCAGAACTCAGCACTTGGCTTTCCAAGTATAGCGACCATCCGCAAACCGCCGATATAACCAGCCTCGCTCGCAGCAAAAATGCCAGCATACCGGTTACATCTGAATTCAGAAAACACCGCCAACCACTCCAAGGATATGGCGATGACAATGGCCTTGCCAGCTGGAATGGAAATTCCGTAGTCACGTGGCATCAGGCCATGCAATCATGGAAAAGTAGTGATAAAATAAATGCGGCTCGCCTGTTTTCATCCATCGCCAATCAGGATGGTATGCATCGCTGGAAAAAAGCCGGTGCTGCGTTCTGGGCATGGCGCTCGTATAAGGCCATTGGCGATCAAAAATCGGCCTACCACTATTTGCGCATCGCAGCCTCTGAACCACGTAGTTTTTACGGTATCCTTGCTCGCCGTGAATTAAAGCAATCGCTTGGGTTAGACAAAACACCCGTAACACTCAGCGATAGCGATGTGCTGGAAATTATCGGTGAACCCGTTATACGCCGTGTGATTGCTTTGTCTGAAGCGGGTGCTTCCGAATTTGCTGAAAAAGAACTGCGCACCTATTTCCCGACAGTGGATAAAAATGAGCAAATGCGCCTGCTGGCATTGGCACACGACCTGAACCTTGCCTCCGTGCAGATTGCGATGGCGCGCCACCTGCGTAATGAAACCCGTGCGTTGGATTTTGCGCGTTACCCTGTGCCACACTGGCAGCCTCAGGAAGGTTTCCGCGTTGAACCTGCGTTGATTTATGCACTAGCGCGTCAGGAATCAGGCTTCCATGCCATGGCAAAAAGCCCTGCTGGCGCACTGGGTGTGATGCAGCTAATGCCAGAAACCGCATCGCTCATGAAAAAACAGATGCAGAAAAATACCGGCTTGTCCGCCAGCACCTATCACGCAAGTGATGCGGTATCAAACGTAACACTCGGTCAGGGATATGTGGAACATCTCCTTGGCAATGCGCTGGTGGAAAACAACCTGCTATTCATGCTTACCGCCTATAACGCTGGCCCTGGCCGCCTGATGGAATGGAAAAAATCCATTGATTACAAAAATGATCCACTACTGTTTTTGGAAAGCATACCCTTCCCTGAAACCCGCAATTATGTAATGCAGGTGATGACAAATTACTGGATTTATTCTGAACTCGCAGGCAAATCGAATAGCTCTATTTACGCCCTGCTTTCCGGCAAATGGCCAAGTTACCAACCCATCGTGCCACTGGCAGCACGCAACCTGCAAACCGCCAGCTAACTATGCAGGCAATCGACCCAACCTATGAGCAATCATTTGGTGGGTTGATAGCCGGTATTGATGAGGCTGGGCGTGGCCCGTGGGCAGGGCCAGTGGTAGCCGCTGCTGTGGTGTTTTACACCGACAAGATCCCCGAAGGGGTGCATGATTCCAAAAAATTATCCGCCGTACGCCGTGAACAAATTTTTGATGACATATTAAAAAATGCTCATGTAGGCATAGGCCTCGCCACCCCAGAAGAAATCGACAAGGTGAATATACTGCAAGCCACATTCCTTGCCATGCAACGCGCTTACGGCCTGCTTGGCTTTACACCGGATATTGCACTTATCGATGGCAACAAATGCCCAAGCCTGCCCTGCAAAACCAAGGCGATTATTGGCGGCGATGCGCTGTGTCCTTCTATTGCCGCTGCCAGCATCATCGCAAAAGTAACGCGTGACCGCATCATGGCAGACCTCGCAAAACAACATCCTGCCTATGGCTGGGAGCGCAACGCAGGCTATGGCACCACACAACACCAGAAGGCACTGGCAGATTTTGGCGTAACGCCACATCACCGCAAAAGCTACAAACCTATTCAGCTTCTCCTTGAATCTGCTACACTCAGCGCATGAGCACCGAAAAACGCCGCTACTATTCCCGCTTCCCCAAAGCACTGAATGAATGTGTTGAACCATTGATTCAACCTGTGCTGAAAGAAAAAGGCCTTGCAGGCAGCCGGATTATTACTGACTGGGCAAAGATTGTGGGTGCACAGTTGGCCAGCCGCTCGCAACCGGAAAAGCTCAGCTTCCCACGCGGGAAAACCACAGAAGGCACACTGACGATTGCGGTTGAAAACGGTTTTGCCACCGACCTGCAATATCAGGCACCGCTGATACTAGAGCGGCTTGCAGTATATTTTGGCTATAAAGCGATTAGCCGCATCATCATCAGCCATACGCTTACACGCCAGAAAAGACCACAAAAGCCAGCGGCTACTACAAAGTCGCTCTCTCCCATTCCAGAAGACATGCTGAATGATATCGAAGACCTGGAGCTAAAAGAAGCACTGTCAGGCTTAGGCAGTATTTTTCAGAAGGCACAAAACTAATCTGGCGTTGCCTTTTCCCCCAAATAAGCATAAAACCATATCACCCTTAAACTTACGGAGATATTCATGTCACGTTCTGTACTCGTTGTGTCTGTTGCGATAATTGCCATTGCCGGTGCTGCCCTGTTTTTTAACAACAAAAAAGAAATAACCGTAAATGAGGCACAGGCGACTGAGCAAAAAGCAGAAAACCAGCAGCAGGCCATGGCGGAAAAACCTGCTGAGAAAGTGGCTCAAACCGAACCCAACATGAAAGTAACCAAGGGTAGCGGCGGCAAATCCACCTCATACATGATTAAAGATGCTCCCTTGCCTAGCGACATCGTAATGGGCAAAAAAGAAGCACCAATCGTTATCGTGGAATATGCCTCCCTCACCTGTCCGCATTGTGCGCATTTTTCTGCTGCCGTGCTTCCAGAAATTGAGAAAAAATACATAGAAACCGGCAAGGCACGTTATATCCTCCGCCAATTCCCACTCAATGAACCGGCCTTGAAAGGTGCTATGTTGCTGGATTGTATCGGCGAACAGGATAAAGAACGCTATTATGTATTTGCCCGCGTACTCTTTGACGCGCAGGCAAAATGGGCGTTTGACGGTGATTATATGGCCGGCCTTGAAACCATCGCCACCGTGGGTGGCCTAAGCAGGGATCAGTTCAAAAACTGCGTCACTAATACGGACCGCGAAATGAAAGTGCTGAAAGCCAAGAAAGACGCGGCTGACGAGGTGGGAATCCCTCATACACCGTATTTTTTCATTGATGGCGAAGTCTTTGAAGGCGACCGGACGGTTGAGGCCGTGTCTGCCTTTATCGAAAGCCGCCTGTCAATGCGTGGCAAAGCTGCTGAATAATATTAAAAAGCGGCTTGACAGGAGTGCATGAGCTCCATACATTGCCTCCGCCTGAAAGGAAATGTATGGCAAAGCCCGATGATCCGATGCCTTCTTTAGAAGAATTGCAAAGGAAAATCGATGCCATACAACCCAATAATCTGGCATCGCAGGAAGATAGTTCCGGCGCACAATATGGTAAAGGTGTGCGCATGGGAGTGGATTTACTGGCAGGTGCCGGAGTAGGTATTTTCTTAGGTTACTACCTTGATAAAGCAGCAGGAACCACGCCTCTTTTCTTACTCCTGTTTCTTTTTTTAGGGTTTGCCGCAGGTGTACGAAATATAATGCGAAACGTTGAGTAAGGTGTAAGTAAAGCTCATGTCTGAAGGCCACAATCCCCTAGCACAATTTGAAATACATACTATCATTCCCTTTAACATAGGCGATTTGGATTTAAGCTTCACCAACTCATCCCTGTGGATGGTGATTGTCATCGGCATGATTACATTGCTGCTTTCCGCCGCCGCCAGCCGCCGCCAGCTGGTGCCTGGACGTATTCAGGGCAGCTCTGAAATGCTGGTGGAATTTGTATCCGGAATCATTCAGGAGAACGCAGGAAGCAAAGGGATGAAATATTTCCCGTTCATTTTCTCACTCTTTATTTTTATCCTGTTTTGTAATTTATTAGGGATGATTCCAACGTCTTTCACCGTCACCAGCCATATCATTATTACCTTTGCGATGGCGGGGATTGTTTTCTTAGGCGTTACGCTGATTGGCTTTGCCAAGCATGGCCTGCATTTCTTCTCGCTGTTCCTGCCTAAAGGCACGCCGTGGGGGATGATTCCGCTGATGGTAACCATCGAGCTGATTTCTTACCTCTCGCGCCCTATCAGCCTTTCCATCCGCCTTGCCGGTAATATGATGGCCGGTCACTTGCTACTAAAAATCATGGGAGGATTCGTGGGCGCTGGTATAGTTGGGATATTCCCGTTCGCATTTTTGTTGCTATTCACAGGTTTTGAGATATTCGTTGCATGTCTTCAGGCATATATATTCACGCTACTTACATGCATCTATCTCAATGACGCACTTAACTTACACTAACCATCTGAAAGGAAATTACTATCATGGAACCAATCACTAACCCGGAAGCCACCATCCTCGTGGGCAAATTTATCGGTGCAGGTCTTACCGTATTTGGTATGCTCGGTGCTGCTATCGGCGTGGGTATGATCTTCGCCGCTGCGCTGAATGGCATTGCCCGCAACCCTTCCAAAGAAAGCTCTATCAAAGGTCTTGCGATGCTTGGCATGGCTCTGGCTGAATTCATGGGTATCCTTGCATTCGCTGTTGCCATGATGATCTTCTTCGTAGTGAAGTAAGCCACGCATGCCTCAACTTGATCCCACATGGTTCGCATCACAGCTCTTCTGGTTGGCCATAACCTTCCTGACGCTGTATGTATTGCTCGCACGCGTTATCCTGCCGCCGATCATGAATATCATGGCGCAGCGCAAAGGAACCGTTGAATCTGACCTCGTGGCCGCGCAAACCTTCAAGTCACAGGCTGAAGAGGCAAAAGAACTGTATGAACGTACCCTTGCGGAAGCGAGGGCGCGTTCACAGCAGTTGCTAAATGTTGCCATACAGGAGCAGAAAACCCGTGCTGAGCAGGCAGGAAAAGAGTTGGATGTGCAGATTGCCTCCAAACTCTCTGATGCCGAATCGCGTATTCAGGCCAAAAAGCAGGAATTGCTTACGGCTTTGGATCCGGCGGCTACTGAACTGGCGCAGGTGATTGTGGCAAAGTTGGTGCAACACGCACCTGAAAACGGCGGCGCTCAGCATGTCGCAAACTCCAAGACTGGCAGGTAGTTTCCATGGAAATATTGCATAATCCTACATTTTGGGTTGCCGTTTCATTCATTGGCTTTGTGTTGCTTTCATTCAAAAAAATAAAAGCAATACTGCTCAAAACACTGGATGACCGCACCGCAAACATTCGTATCGAGCTAGATACTGCGCGTAAACTGCGTGATGAAGCTGAGGCAATTCTTGCTGATTACCGCCGCAAACAGGCAGAGTATATGCAGGAAGCCGAACAAATGCTTGTGAAGGCACGCGCTGATGCCGATGCCTACCGCATAAATGCCGAAAAAGACCTGAAGACTTCCATGGAGGCACGCACGCAGCAGGCACTTGATAAAATCGCCCAGGAAGAATCCAAAGCAATCCAGGATGTGCGAAACCATGTTGTGGATATTGCACTTGCAGCCGCTCGCTCTATCCTGATTGAGCATGTAAGCAAACTGCCGCAGGATGAACTGGTTAAGCTTGTTGTCTCCGATATTGAACGTAAGATTCATTAGAATCTATTAGTTTGCTTTACCCTAAACCGCTGCACTTCGCTAACGCGAAACGGCAGCTTCCTTCTGCCTAATTGAGTGAGAGTTTCAGTGTAAGGTTGGAATTAACGCTTCTTAAATCAATTTACGCGATAGCTGGATAAATTATTCTAGCAGGAGGCGTTATGCGCTCTTTTTGCGTTGCTTTGTATGCTGCGTGTTTTTTATCCCCTTATTATGCCCATGCCGGTGCATGGACACAAGGTGAAGGCAATGGCCAGATAATCCTGAACGCCTGGTATTACACCACGGATTCTTTCTATAATAATTCCGGCACAGAAACATCTCAAGGCACTTACCGCAAATACGAGTTGAATCCCTACATGGAATACGGCCTATTCGATGGTGTAACCATTGGTGCCAACCTTTCCCTGCAACGCGCGAGTCAGGATGTAGCAGGCGGAACAGTGACAAATTATGGCATAGGGGATACGGAATTATTTGCACGTTTCCGTCTGTGGGAAAAGTATGGATTTATCATATCTGCCGAACCACTCATCAAACTCCCCTCGCCTGAATCAAGCGACGAAATACCCGTGCTTGGCGGCGAACACCCTGATGCAGGGTTAAGCCTTGCCGCCGGATATGGTTTTTCTGTACTGGGTTACCATCACTATGCCGATGTCAGTGCCGGATACCGCCACCGTTTCGGTGACCCAGAAAACCAACTTAGATATTCAGCCACCGTTGGCGTAACCGTTGCGCCCAAATGGGTCATTATGCCGCAAGCATTTATGACGCAACGCACGAATGATCCCGCTGCTGCCACCTTCACCCAATCTTCCGGTGATGATTTTGACCTGACAAAGCTCCAATTATCTGCTGTATATAAATATAGCGATGATATGTCGCTACAGTTTGGCGGATTCAGCCATGTCGATGGCAAAAATACGGGAGCAGGTGATGGCGCGTTATTGGCAGTGTGGAAAACATTTTAATGCGAACTGAGCCACTTGGCCAAATACTCCTTAAGCGCAAACTCATAAGTGAAGCGCAGCTTGCACATGCGCTTATTGTGCAGAAAAATCATGGCAGCCGCCTCGGCGACATATTAGTTTCAGAAGGTGTGCTGAATTATTACGATCTATATCATACCGTGGCAGAACATTACCACATGCCCTATGTGAATCTTCTGGAAACACCGCCAGATGCCACACTCCTGCAACCTAAACATACGGCACAATATCTTAAAATGGGCATTCTTCCTTGGCAAATGCAGAATGACTACCTCATCATCGCGCTGTCTGAGGTGAATGAAGAAAATGTCCTTTGGTGCAAGAAATACTATGGCGAAAATATTCGTTTCAACTGTACCTCGCCCTTTGATATTCGCCGCTCTGTCGAATACTTCTTTTCAAAAAGTATGGAAGCACAAAGCCGTTTGACGCTGTGGAACCGCGCGCCAGATGCATCAGCAAAACAAACCCTGTTCCCCGCACAAAAAATGAACCTGCAATTTATTTGCCTTATCGCGCTGCTTGGTATCATCACTTTCCCGATACACACCGCTTTGGTATTTATGGCATTTTGCCATGTGGCCTATGCTGCCACCATGCTATTCAAAGCCGTATTATTCAATCATGGCGCAGCAACCCCCACCGAGTGGGAATGGGAAAAGCGCCTTAAAACGCTCGATGAGAAAAGCCTGCCTGTTTATACCGTACTCATCCCAATGTATAAGGAAAAAGAAAGCATAGCCGGTATGCTGGGAGCAATATATGCGCTTGATTACCCCGCATCAAAACTGGATATCAAACTTGTGCTGGAATCTGACGACCGCGAAACCTTAGAAGCAGCACACGCGCTAAAACCACGTTATAATTTTGATATCATCCGCGTACCCCCAGCTGAACCACGGACAAAGCCACGCGCGTGCAATTACGCGCTGCAATTCGCGCGCGGTGAATATGTAACGGTATATGACGCCGACGACAGGCCAGACAAGCTGCAACTCAAAAAAGCGGTTATCGCCTTCCGCTCGCTCCCGCCGGATGTGGTCTGCCTGCAAGCTCGCCTGAATTATTACAACGCGTCTGATAACCTGCTCACCCGCTTCTTCTCCCTGGAATATTCCATATTGTTTCAGTTTATGCTGTATGGTCTGCAACGCGCAAGCATCCCTATTCCACTCGGTGGTACCAGCAACCATATATCACTCAAAAACCTCAAAGCGCTTGGCGAGTGGGATGCCTATAATGTCACCGAAGATGCCGACCTTGGCGCCCGCATTGCCGCCCATGGCCTAAAAACCCATATGCTGGACTCATACACACTTGAAGAAGCACCCAACACTGTGATTCCATGGATTAAGCAACGCTCCCGCTGGATAAAGGGTTATATGCAAACCTGGCTAGTGCATATGCGCGATCCCGCAAGGTTTTATAGCAATGTAGGCTTCAAGGGTTTTGTAGGCTTCCAGTTTTTTGTGGGGCTTTCCTGCTTCACGTTTTTATCTGCCCCCATTGTATGGATGCTTACCCTGCTCTGGATTGGGCAGGTAAATGACTTACATGACATACCACTACCAACATGGTTACTATGGTTTACTGGCATAAATATGGCTGTATATATCCTTACCCAGTGGTATCAGGCAATATATTGCGCCTCGTTATATCGTGTGCATGTGGGACGTATATTTGCGGCAGCACTCATCTACCCGCTCTATCTGGTGCTGCACTCCATCGCCAGCTACCGCGCATTATGGCAACTATTTGTAAAACCTCACTTTTGGGACAAAACCACCCACGGCCTTGCCCGCAGCTTTGATGCAGTACCTGACAATCTTGTAAAAATGCCTGTAAAACTACGCGCTTAACTATTGACAGCTGCCATGCCTGAGGCTACAAAAACGCCTCATTTGAAATAAAAGGCACGAATTATGAAAGTACTCAGCTCACTGAAATCCGCCAAAAAACGCGATAAAGACTGCCGTGTTGTGCGTCGCAAAGGCCGCGTATACGTTATCAACAAGAAAAACCCACGCTTCAAAGCGCGTCAGGGCTAATTTCTCTGCCTTTCTGGGCTATTGAATATTGATATATATTTCCTGATGCGTGCCGTTTGACAGCTCACTGCGCCACGTAATTCGGCTTATGTCAGCACCATAGCGTTGCATGGTCCCAACAATAGCCTGCAAATTCTGCCTCGACGTTGTAGGATTTGAGCGTTCAGGTACAAAAGACACAACTTCATACTGCATATCAGGCTTTATCTTCTCTGCGCTACCAATAGCCTTGGAAAGCGCATTATCAAAGTTTACGCGCGACTGGTTGAACCGAATGATAACCAGTGGCTTATCTGCCTCAACTGGTTCCGGCTTTATAAAAACATCAGCGGCAGTAACCTGTTTTTCTGCTGATGCTGACGTATCAGCATCCTGGGCAAACGCAGGCAACGAAATGCCTCCGATGATAATGGTTGTAGCAAAAGCTAGAAAACGATGCATAACAGAACTCCTGATTTTTTATACGCCGCAGGGTAAATCAGCCCATGCAGCGAGTCAATTGTCATCTGTAACAATATATACCGCATTTAGGCCTTGTATTTTTGAATTATTTTGCTAGGTTTTCGCCTCTTTTGCTAAGGACCCGTAGCTCAGTTGGATAGAGCATTTGACTACGAATCAAAAGGTCGGGCGTTCGAGTCGCTCCGGGTCCGCCATTTACCCCCTTCCCCGCTGTCACAAAACTGCCATATTCTTTTGGATGCGGGTTCATAGACTTGTCATATTTTCACTAGCTTGATTCTTCGCATCTTAACAAAACTGCGCGCGCTTCCGTGATATTATGAGTCCATAAGTTAATCAGTGGGGATGTTATGGATATCGTAAAATTCTTTCAGGACAATATATATAGCCCGGAATATGGAGCAAAGCCCGCCGGTGTTGCTGTGCCGCTGCTGGCGGCCGGTATGGGGTCATTATTTGGCGTAGTTGGTGCTGCTGTGGGCGGATTAGGCGGCGCACTACTTGCCCCTGTCATCAATAAGTTTCTGGGTAAATTGGGCGCCTTCCTTGGCCTATCCTCTGCACCCGTGCCAGGTGGCGTAGCAAAAGTGCCAGATATGGCCATTGGCGAAGCCAAACAAGCCACAGAAGAAATGGCCGCACCTGTGAATGCAGCCACACCCACCGCAGAAAAAAGGCACATTCGCGCGCCCATTCTGGAACATATGAAAGTACCCTCAAAAGACGTAAGCGATGTTATCCAGCATAGAAGAAAAACATCTGAAGAGTCTGCAAAAATAGCCAGCATGCCGTCCGGTACTAATAAAAATCTCGAAGAACGTGTACGCGCTAATTGGGAATTAATTGCAACACAGGAAAAAGAAATCGGTGATTTTGTTGCCACACTCAAAAACTATCAAACCGATCAGAAAAAATATTCTGGTGCAGGCGGTGAGCGTGAAAAACTGGTAAAAACCGTTGCATCCAGCCTTGGAATTACTGAAACAGATGCGGCAACACTCGTTCCCGTTCTGCCGGAAATACCTGCTCATGAATGGAAAAAAGGAGAGTTTTCAGACAATCCGCTTCTAAAAGCGGATTACATAGCCGCACCAGAATTTGAAGCCATCTACAATAAGCGCCAGCAGGAAGGCAAACTGCCAGCTGCCTATGGTAACAAAAAATGGGGCGATCTAGATACCCTCACACGCTTTGGTTATGCACTCAATGAGCTGAATGCAGAGATTATCGCTGTAAAACAATCCATAAACGTTCATAAAATCAACCCAGATGGTGAAGATCTTGGCCATCCAGACTTCAACCACGGCAACCTTAAACGTGGGTTTACATGCTTTGGTTTATATGATGATGGGTCAAAATGGACGCGCCAAAATGCCGCTGCCGTTGTCACCACCCTTCTGGCCAGAAACCCAGATGATAAAGTAGCAGAATTGCAACCAACTGGTAACTACAATACTGGATGGATCAAATTATACGCAGACTATGCAATTTCTGTAAGTTCCAGTTTCCCTGATTCCGTTCAGGAATACCAGAAAATTAAACATTATGCAGAACTGTCTGAGAAGCGTCGATACGTCATGCAACATATTGAATATCTCGAAGCGCCGCTGAGATCATTAACCAGCTTCAGGAATAATGCGCTGGTTAAAAGCCGCACGGAGGCTGAACATTTTGTCCGTGTTACATTGCCAGCGCTGAATAAATTAATCGATACCAAAACTGACTATGAAGAAGCTGGATTAACAGTGGCAAGTGTAAAATCAGAAAATGGTAAAATACGCATCGTGTTTGGCGATAAAAAGGATGCGGCCAAAACATACACTATTGATGGCACATTTACTGAAACCGGTGATTTCTCTGTCGAAAAAGTTAACGAGAACACAACTTCACCTGCAACTATTAAATTAGCTGATATTCAGAAAATTAAAATGCTTCTTATACCTGCTTCTAATCCTAAACCTGAACTACAGGTAGAATCCAGTATTTTGGAAGACATTGCGAAAGCAGCTAAAGGCGCACTCAATATGGGCGTAAAGTTCTCAGGAAATGAAAAATTAGCAACCTCCTATCCCTTTGTGCCTGCACAAGCGTTACCATTTTTAGGGCTAAATAACACAAGCCTTGCGGCATAAAAGAATAATTCTTTCATTGTATACTCTTTGGCGTTATGCTCGCTCAAGCGGATTAGCAAAAACGCATGGGGTTGTTATGGCAAAAAATAAAATGGTTTTGGGTTTAGCACTGGGTGGCATTGTGCTTCTGGTACTGTTCTTGTTTACCCGTGATGGTATGCAGCCCGATCGCAAGCCACGCAATACTCCAAAAAGCAACGTTGCTGCTACGCAGGCAAAGCCTGCTCCGGAACGAAAGGTGATGGTTGTTAAACAGGAACGTAAGGTTTCTAATAAAGCTAAACGCCGTGAGAGAATCTTAAAACGCTGGGCTAAAATGACTCCCGAACAGCGCAAAGAGTTCATGAAAAAACACCCCAACTTCAAGCCACCAGCTCAGACACCTGCCACTGCCGGTGCAAAACCAGCAAGTTCGGCACCTTCTAAAACGGATAAAACAAAAGCGGCGGCACAGCCAACCACAACCACCAAACAGAAAACAACCACCAGTACAACTACAACAAAAACGCAACAGCCTGCTAAGACCACCACGCAGCAAAAAGCTAACTAAAGTTTTTGGTAACAGTGGTCAGACTATTTTGAGCCTATATTTATAGGATACCCTTGCTGTGTGTGCACCGGAAGGGGTAAAGTTGGAATTATAGAGCATTCCCTTAATAACCATCTTGTGCAAATGGTTTTGTCATACCGTTGAAGTCTGGTAACCATATGCCTGCCAAAGCATTGTATAGTGTTTTGACGCAAGAATAACATGCTACGTCATTACGAGCACAGCGAAGCAATTCAGCGTGCCGCGTCTGCGGCACTATAGATTCTATAACGCACCTATGCTTTAACTGGATTGCCGCGTTGCTACGCTCCTCGCAATGACGGTTTGGAGCATTCTTATATCAAATGACTATAGCGCTAGAGTCGCAGGATGTGGTTAAATCGATAACCATGAGGCGTGCCACATAATCTTTTTATAAACACGGGTATCGGCCTTCGCCGGTACGACAATCTAATTATATAACTAAAGCATCTCTTCCAGCTTTTCAGCCTCTGGGTCTGCCTTACGGTTCTTCCTGTGTTTGCGGCGCACCAGCGTGTTGAGTGCCTCCACAAGGATAGAGAAGCCAAACGCAAAATATATATAGGCTTTCGGCACATCTATATGCATACCCTCTGCCACCAGTACTGTGCCAATCATGAGAATAAAGGCAAGCGCCAGCATCTTGAAGGTGGGGTTTTCACGCAGGAATTTTGCAATATGGCCAGAGCAGATAATCATCACAATCATAGACACTACAACCGCAGCAACCATCACCGATAAGTTATCGGCAATGCCCACCGCCGTCATGATAGAGTCAAACGAGAATACAATATCAATAATCACAATCTGTATAACCGCGCCACGGAAGCTGGTTTTGGCTACCATCTCGCGCTTACCTTCCAGCCCATCCATATCAGCGTGAATTTCCAGCGTACTTTTTCCTATAAGGAATATACCACCGGCGATTAACAACATATCCCGAATTGAAACACCGTGCTCCATTACGGTAAAGAGCGGCTCGGTAAGCTGCATAATCCATGAAAGGCTGGCAAGCATCGCCACACGAATGCCAAGCGCAAGAGAAAGCCCGATAATACGTGCCTTCTGTCGCTGCTCTTTCGGCAGGCTTTCTGCTACCAGAGCAATAAAGATGAGGTTATCAATACCCAGCACAATCTCAAGTAAACTGAGTGTCAGGAAACTGAGTATTATTCCGCTTTCCATGGCTTGCCCTATGTCGTTAGTTGTGTGGTTTTTATACTAACTATTTATATTTCGCAATACTATACGTGCGTGTATCTGACACCTATTACATAATATTTCGTTCGAATTTATTCTTTAATGCTGCTAACAATGTGTGCAACCAACTTAATGGAGGCTTTACTATGAATTCTATTCAGAAATTAATGATACTTGCAGCACTAGGCGTTTGGGGATCAGTAGCCTATGCCGAAGATGCCAAAGTTGAAACTACCGCCAAAGCTGTGCATGAAGACTGGTCTAAAATGCCAGCCGATATCAAAGATGCCGAGCGTGATGCTTTTAAAGCAAAATGGGAAGCCATGAGCCCCGATGAAAAGAAAGCTTTCCATGAAAAGCGTAAAGCAGAGCGCATGGAACGCCGCGCCAAGATGAAAGAAAAATGGGACAATGCCTCACCCGAAGAACGCGAGAAAATGAAAGCAGAGCGTAAAGAGCGCAAAGAAGAACGTCGTGAAAAGATGAAGGAGAAGTGGGACAACGCCACACCTGAACAACGCGCGAAAATGAAAGAAAAGCATGAACATCGCAAAGAGATACGTGGGGAGCGTCGTGAAAAAATGAAGGAAATGCGCGACAGCCACGATGGTCATAAAGGCGGAAAACACTAAGCTTTATTGAATATTGGAAAAAGAATCCGGCAAAATTTAGATTGCCGGATTCTTTTTTTTGCGAAGCTTATCCCAATATTCCAGCCGCTTGAGTATTTCACGCTCAAATCCGCGTTCTACCGGCTGGTAATAGCTTTTCCGCGTCATGGTTTCCGGAAAATAGTTCTGGCCGGAGAACCCGTCTTCCTCATCATGGTCGTAGGCATAGTTTTTTCCATAACCAAGACTACCCATCATCTTGGTTGGAGCATTGAGTATATGCATGGGGGGCATGAGCGAGCCATATTCAGCCGCATCCCGTTTTGATGATTTAAACGCCACATACGCCGCGTTCGATTTAGGCGCAGTGCCGAGATAGATCACCAACTGCGCCAATGCCAGATCACCTTCCGGCGACCCTAAAAATTCATAGGCATCTTTAGCGGCATTGGCCTGTACCAAGGCCTGCGGATCGGCAAGTCCAATATCCTCCACCGCAAAACGTACCAGCCTGCGAAGTATGTATAAGGGGTTTTCACCACCAGCGAGCATCCGCGCCAGCCAATAGAGTGACGCATCCACATCCGAACCACGCAGGCTCTTATGCAACGCGCTGATGAGGTTATAATGCGCATCCTGGTGTTTATCATACAGCGGCGCACGCTTCTGGATATATGCTGCCAGACCCGCCACATCCATCGCTGCTTTGCCATTATAAGCAAACAATATCTCACAGAAATTGAGCAGCGCACGCCCGTCGCCGTCTGCCATACCAATCAGCGTATGGCGTGCATCAGGCGCAAGCGGCAGTGCTTTACCCATGCATTCTTCTGCGCGTGTGAGAAGCTTTTCCAACGCTTCAGTATCCAGACGATTTAATACCACCACCTGCATACGTGAAAGGAGCGCAGCATTTAACTCAAACGAGGGATTTTCCGTTGTGGCACCGATAAGCACAATCGTACCGTCTTCAATCACCGGCAGGAACACATCCTGCTGTGCACGGTTAAAACGGTGTATCTCATCGACAAATACAACGGTACGCTTGCCATCCTGAGATCGGAGTTTTGCACGCTCGAACAATGTTTTGAGGTCGGCTACACCAGATGAAACCGCTGATACTGTTTCGTATTCATAGGCACTTTGGCTGGCAATAAGGCGTGCGAGGGTAGTTTTTCCACTGCCAGGCGGCCCCCAGAGAATGAATGAGGTAAGCTTACCACCATCCAGCATAGCACGCAGCATATGATTATCGGCAAGCAGATGCCCCTGCCCCAATAATTCCGAAACAGATTGCGGACGCAAACGCTCTGCAAGCGGCGCCGATGGCTTATCTATAACTTCAAATAATGATTTCATACAACGGCCTGTAATCAGGCTGGCATTGTCCCAGACTTACGCTTATGCAGCAACCATAATAATGCGCCAGGCATACTCATCAACATAGACATCAGTCCAGTTTGCAGGGAAATAGCCACCGCATCACCGCTTGAAATACCTACAAGCCCGAGAAACCAGACCATGCTTACCTCACGCACACCCCAGCCGCCAATGGATATTGGAAGCGTGGTAATGAGCATCACCAACGGCACAAACATAAGAGCGTGCTGGAAAGAAAGCGGCACACCCATGCCCTGCGCGATAATATAAGTGCACGCACAACTGAATATATGCGCAGCCACCGCAAACACCAATGCATTAAAGCCAGTGCCGGAGCTTCTTACCATCTGACGCAAGCAGCCAATAAAATAAAGCCCAAAATGCACGAGTTTAATGTGTTTATACGGCGCAAAAAATTTCTCGATTCCACGCAAAAACCAAAGTCCAAGCAGCAGCGATATCATAATAATGATGTAGGCCAGCCAGAAATTAAACCCCATTACATCAGCAAGCATAGGCAGCATGGCGCACACAATCACCGCTAGTGCAGCCAACGCAATTAACCTGTCTAAAATGATAGAATTTACCGATAGTGATAATGAAATGCGCTCCGATTTGGTTATCCATACCCGCACCACATCGCCCCCCACTGTGCCCGGCAGACAACTGCTGAAAAATACGCTGATATAATAAAGCCGCACTGCATCCCAAGTGCTGATGACTGCTTTCCCAAATTCAGACAGTGAAGACAAAATATACCGCCAGCGCAAGCCCCCCAGCACAATCTGACAAAAAATGCATAACCCAGCAAGCAACAGACCTTCGATTTTTTGTTGCTGGATAGTGTGGGCCAGATCCTCAAACGTTACATCATGCAACGCAAACCAGAAGGCTGCAGCGGTTAATGCAACCTTGAATAGCAGACTAAGAAAGGTAGAAGATTTACGCTGCTTCTGCGGAACTGGTTGCATTGATACCTGTGCTTTGCTTGGACTCATCGTCTGAAGAATTTTCTTCCTCATCCTCTGTTGCATTAAGCTCAGGTTTTTCTTCAATTTCAATCTTAAATTCTAAAACATTGAGTAAATCGCTGGATATCTTTGAAGCCTGCGCAATCACTGCCGCACCAATATCCAGCTTTAACTGCGCCTGCGTCAGCGCAAGCGTTTCAGCATCTTCATCTGTATCACTGATAACGCTTTCTGCCTGACTCACGCCAGATAATGTACTGCTTATATTGCCGCTCGCTGAAGCAAGCTGTCCTTTTGCACCCTCCAGCGCACCAATGATACTGCCGACCGTTTCAAGCGCATCTTCAATGTCTGCTTCTGCTGTGGCAGCCTTGGCCTGTGTTGTTAAATCTGGCGGAGTGGCACCAAACAACCCATCAGTTCCCACATCGCTGATGGCAATCTCTATTAAATCATCATCTTCCGGCCCAACGCGCACTTCCTTATCGGCAAATGATCCATCCAGCACTAGCTGATTCTCAAATTTTGTATCTGCAACGATGCGATCAATTCTTGCCAGCTCTATTTCAAATTCTTTTTGCAGCTGCGCCCTGTCTTGTGCAATCAGCACATCTGAATCAGCCTGCTCTGCTAATTCCGCCGCGCGGAAAAGGCTTTCGCGCAACTTTTCCAGCCCTTCTTTTGCAACATCTACCAGTGAATCACTGGCGGCCACATCTTTGATAGCCTGACGGTATTTGAATATCTGTGTCTGAAGACGTGTTGCGATGGAAATGCTGGATGCATCATCACTAGCGCGCAATATACGATTGCCACCTGTCAGGCGCGCGGCGGAATCCTCCGCCTGCTGCGCAACATTGCCGAACCCCAATCTTGCAGGGGTAAGAAGGCTGTTGCCGGTTGAAACCGTCGTAACCATGACTGCATGTCCGTTTCGTCATGGCATCACCTACATGGATGCTCCATAACACCAACACTCGGCTCACCTACATGATGAAACCGGACATAAAACCCCAATTCGAGGCTCTATCAGTGTAGCACAAATTAGCTGTCTATTGGTTAATTCTCATAAACAATATGCTCTTTATTTATAACATATTGTTTATCATTATTTTTATTCTTATATGCTGGAGCTAAATCCATAACCAAAAGACCCTGAATTACATCAGAATCTGCATCCAGATTGCCAATCTCAGATGATTTAATGAATGATGTGACAAAACCAGCCTGCGATGCCAGAGTGCCATACGCACGCGCCTTGCCAGCAGGTGCCACAATAAAAACAAAACGTACTTTAGCCGTAATCAATTCCGCCAGTGCTTCCTGCAATAATCCTTCTGTGATTTCATCGGCATTATCCGGAAAGACTGCAATATCTGAAATCTGTGCGGAGCGCACACTGGATACAGGCAGGTGCTTTAACAGTGCCGAGATATTCAGACCACCACGTTCAACCGGCAAAAATCCCTTGGATTCCGGCTCTTTCAGCGCAATCTGTAATCCGCCAAGGCAATGCCTGCCCCTATGCGCCACAATATGTATCTTATCTTCAGCAATACGCACTGCAGGAACTCTTGCACCTGACATATTGATCAACATATTGTCTTGAAGGAGACGGTACTGGTGAAGCAAACCTACGTCGTTGCTCGACTCGAAAACAACTTCAGAACCATCTCCCATGGAGTGACGAAACCGACGCTGCAAATACGATTCAAACGACACGGTATCAAACATATACACACCCTGTGTGGAGAATGGTTAATATTTGGTTAATAAATCAGCATTATTGGAATTTGGCAAGGGATTTTTCAGGTATTTATACAACTTATTGATGTTATACACAATGCTCATCTGTGTATGTAACAAACTGAAACAAGTTTTTACGTTATAATCCCATTTTTTCACAGTAAGCATTTAGCCATCATCACCTCCGCAATGCGATAACTTCCTGTTGATTAGGAAGGTAAGTAAACCTATTTTGCGGCAACTGAGATTTGAAAGGATTTTGCCATGTGCGGGATTATAGGGATTACAGGTTACCGCGACGCAGCCCCGCTGATACTGGGTGGTCTGAAACACCTTGAATATCGCGGCTATGATTCTGCCGGTATTGCAACACTGCATGGCGGTGCAATCAGCCGCACCCGCGCACAGGGCAAGTTGGTAAATTTAGAAAAAGTACTGGAAACCACACCACTTGCAGGCACAACCGGCATCGGCCACACGCGCTGGGCAACCCATGGCATTCCGAATGAAATCAACGCGCATCCGCACGCCACAGATAAAGTGGCCGTGGTTCATAATGGCATTATTGAAAATTACCGCGAACTACGCGATGAGATGGCAGCAAAAGGCCATAACTTCCTGAGCCAAACGGATACGGAAGTTATCCCTGCCCTGCTAACGCATTACCTGAATGAAGGCATAACACCGCAACAGGCCATGGCAAAAACCTTAAACCGCCTGCATGGGGCATTTGCACTGGCGGTGGTGTTTCGCGATCATCCGGATTTAGTGTTAGGTGCACGCCAAGGCCCGCCACTGGCTGTGGGTTATGGCGATAAAGAAATGTTTTTAGGTTCGGATGCCATCGCGCTTTCCAACCTCACCTCCCGCATCAGCTATCTTGAGGATGGCGACTGGGTGGAGCTTACCCCAACCTCAGCTATTTTCCATGATGCCTCCGGTAAAAAAGTTGAACGTGCCATCAGCCAGTCTGGTTATAATGGCGCGTCCACCGGCAAGGGCAATTATCGCCATTTCATGCAAAAGGAAATTTTTGAACAGCCAGGCGTGGTGGGCGAAGCAGTAAAAATATACTGCAACCCGGCAACACTAGACATCACCCTACCCGCATTTCCGTTTGACTTGAAAGATATAAGCCGTGTGCAGATTATCGCCTGTGGCACCTCGTTCTACGCCGCAAACGTGGCAAAATACTGGATGGAATCTATCGCACGTATTCCGGTGGAAGTGGATATTGCCTCTGAATACCGTTACCGCAACCCCGTGCCAGACCCTAAGGGGCTAACCATTGTTATCTCACAATCAGGTGAAACAGCAGACACACTTGCCGTGCTACGCTTCACCAAAAAAATACATCCCGTGCTTGCTATTGTGAATGTGCCGGAAAGCACCATCGCGCGTGAAGCAAACGCGGTGATTTATACCCATGCTGGGCCAGAAATTGGCGTGGCATCCACCAAAGCATTCACCACCCAGCTTGCCACACTCGCCTGCCTTGCTGTGGAACTGGCAAAGGCACACAAAACCATTGATGCCAAACAACGCAGTGCCTACTGCGAACAGTTGCTGGAAGTGCCATCTTACATGTCTGAGATATTAAAGCAGGATCACAAAATTCAGGCACTCGCGCAGAACATCGCCAAAGCACAGGACATGCTGTTCATTGGTCGTGGTACAAATTTCGCTATCGCCATGGAAGGCGCGCTGAAGATGAAAGAAATTTCCTATATCCACGCTGAAGCCTATGCAGCAGGCGAATTAAAGCATGGACCCATTGCCTTGATTGATGAGCATATGCCAGTCATCGCCCTTGCGCCTTCTGATTTGCTGTTTGATAAAACCACCTCAAATATTCAGGAAGCTGCTGCTCGCGGCGGGCGAATTATTCTCATCAGCGATGAAAAAGGCATTGCCGCCGCCGGTGATTTGCCCGTGGCCAGCATCGCAATGCCAGAAGCAGGCAGTTTTATTTCACCGCTCTTATATGCCCTGCCCATGCAGATGCTGGCATACCACGTGGCGGTGCTGAAAGGCACGGATGTGGATCAGCCGAGAAATCTAGCAAAAAGTGTTACGGTTGAGTAACTTAGCACATCATCACGCAATCTTAACACTTCTAAAGCACTGATTTTGTTATAATGAGCCAGAAGTAACATTCTCAGGAAGCCATTATGCTGACGCTGCAAGAACCACAAGATCCGAAAAAAACGATCGAAGATCCAAAGGGTGCCGTCCGCAGTGAGCAGGAAACCATGCGCTCACGCCTTCGCAAGGGCAATGCACAAGCAGACCCGAATAGGGAATTGACCGAAGGTGAAAAAACTTATTTTGCCCTACGCGAGAAATATCATGACGCATTCAGCACATTAATTCAAAATCAGGATGCGCTTGATAACGCAACTTTAAATTATATCAATGCACGAGATAATAACCAACGCAGTACACCTATGCTAAAATCTGTTGCTCAAGCAAAAGCAGGAACCGTATCTGAGAACTGGAACAATCTTGTGCAAAAATTAAAACAAGACCCCGAGATAGAAAAACTTGCGAATACAATGAATACAAGTAACGAATCTGTTGCGCTTGGGGTAATGGAAACCTTCAAGAAGCTCCATCCCAAATCCAGTTTATTTTTTGACTCAGACACAATTAGTCAGCAGCGAGAACAATTTCGCAAAGACGCCGATGCAAAGTTGGGCAACGCCCCAAGCGCCACACCGGTGGATCTTTCCGTTGGTGTGCTAGCAACATTGCCACCCGCCGATAAAGATACCGTGACCGCGTTCATAAACCGAATGGATAATGCTGTTCAAGAAAGAATTAAGGAATATAAAGAATGGCAACCTGATGATGCTGAAAGAATAGATGCGATACACGAAAAAGCCAGACCTGTTGCCATGGAGTTGGCCAAGAAATACGCCACACAATTTCTTGAAATTGATAGAAAAATAGAGGCATTACATACATCTCTTCAAGAATACGTCGATACGAAAAAGAAAAGTGCGTCAGGCGGTTCGGCAGATGATGCAGCAGGAAAACTTGCAACAGATATGTCAAAGACTTTTATTCTGGCGCAACATAAAGAAGTGGAGCGTGACTTGAAAACCCTTAAAACAGCGATAAGCGAGGATGAGCTGTCTGCCCAATTATCTACTATTATCACGGATAAAGACGGACAAAAGATGCCACAAAAAGGAATAGGTCACGTGGCTGAGGACTTGTTCGAGCATCACGGTTCTTTAGTAATAAGAACACTCGAGAAAAACAAAGAGCTAAGAGATGCATTTGTTGAGCTTAAGTCTGATGCAGCGTATCGCACCATAGAAACAACTGAGATATCCCCTCCGCAAACACCGAAAGTGCCCGCAAAACCTGAACAAGGCAAAGGCAATGATCGTTAATTCTCCGTTACTCTTACAATGACACTAAATTCGGATATAGCACCGGCAGAATCACTGCAAAACCAAACGGCACAGTAAGGCGCACAGGTTTGTTCATGCCTCCCAGTATTTTGGCCAGAATATAAAACGCCGCAAACAGCGCAAAGAATGTAAGAAGCCCCTTCTCACCCACGCATACACCACCTGCTGCAAGCAGGAGCGCAAGTGGCGGCAACACATAAATATGCCCCACTTTTTTGATATTCTTACGGCCAATGATTGCTCCCAGCATCATCCCATATAGCCCACCAAAACAGGCCGGATAGATAGAAGCATCCTGCAATATCCGGTACATCATGCCAAACACGATGACGCAGAGTAGAATTTTCCCCATCATTATATTTTCATTGATTTCAATGGCCGCCAGCGTCACTAGAAACGTACCAATGAGCACAATCAAAATATATTGCTCACCAAAACCATGCTGCAAAAACCCCAGTATAAACAGCAAGCCGATGAGCACTTCCGTCCATGTATGGGATGTTGGAAATGGCTGACCGCAATAACGGCATTTGTGCCGCAGAAGCAATGCAGAGATAACAGGAAACAGGTCTTTCACCTGAAGCAGGGTACCGCAATTGCCACAATAGGGTGTTTTATCCAGCATCAGCTTGCCGCGCGGCAGGCGGTGTACAAGGCTGCATGCATAATTTCCGGCAGCAAAACCAAGCACAACCGACCAGATGACGCCGGACAAAATATATGCAACCGGCCAACTTGCTACGGCATCCATCATCCCTAATTATCTACCCTCGACATGGGGTTTAAGAGCGCATCGACATAGCGCCCCTGAAACAGTGGAATGCCCAGTGCCTGCCCAAAATCCACCGCTTGTTTATTATCACAACGGCAGAGTATCACACGGTTAGTGCCTGCCATCTGGATGGCTTCTGATAGCTGCTGGTTTGTGCTACTCCGCAAATCACCAAGAACATCCGCGTTCCACTGCAACTTAATTAAGTCGGCTCCCAACTTACCGCGATCAATCTGAACAAAACTACGCGTCGTAAGCCCGTCCAGACAGATGCGATAGCCCATTTTCTGCACCTCATCACGCGCTATCATGAAGCCGGTAATATCAGCAAACGCATCTACTACTGGTACCTCAATCACCACCGATACTTTGGCAGCCGCAGGTATCGCCGCATCTAACTGCGTAAACCATGATGAAAGCAGAGTTTCAACATTGAGGTTAAGACTGATAGGAGCATCAAGAAACTGAGCCACATTATCACGTACATGCGTAATCATCCGTTGATCCAGTAGCTGTGTGATATATTTGAACAACCAGCGATTCGCAAAAAAATCAACATCCGCATCAATCACCTGCCTGAGCTGCGGAATATGGATATACACCTCATCAAACACTTTACGGATAGGTAAATTCGGCCGCGCCGCACACACAGGCTGGCGGCGTAAAAGCTTTGCCAGATCGGCCTTCGCCAGGTCTTCCTCAATCTCTGAAAGACTCGATACACCATGCATTGCCGGTTGGGAGAATACTGGCTGCGCCTGCGTTATCACAGGTTGCTGTGTAATATTTGCCGTGGTTGCCACCGCACCTTTGCGCACAGTGCGCGCCATTTTACGCGTAACCAGATCAAAGAATGCCTGCCAGTTTGCACTTAGTTCATAAGAATCACAAAACGCTGGATTTTCCTGCCCGTCCTCACGATATGCAAGCGGATCATCCATGTATAAATAGCGCAGCTGGAAAATCAGCTTACTGAGCACATTTTGCTCAAGCTCACTACAAAGAACGATGAGTCCGTGGTCAAGCAATACATAAATACCACCTTCGCGATCACGCAGCAGGTCATGTATGAGATTAATAGCGATTTTTACCTGATATTCGCTCTGGTACTGTTCCTGTAATTTTTCCAGATGGAAATGTATTGCTTTCCAGCGATAGGCATCCTGCATGTCATGCAGTGCTTCCATCAATTTTACTTCGGCAGACTTTGTAATAAGCTGAAGAACCATAATCCTTATTTCTGCTCAATACTCTTTACAACAAACGCTTCAAGTGACGCTGTATCCGTTGTTAACACAGGTCCATCAATAGAGCCGTTTAACTGTACAAGCAAGGTTGGAATTGTTTCTGCGGTAAGTGTAGGGAATTGGAAAAGCGTTGCCAAATCCAACGTCCATGGGAGTATTTTAAGTTCCCCATTCATTGTACCTGTTGTAGCCCCGCTCTTCAAAGAAATAGCAGGACTACGCAGCACACCATTTTTAATGTTTATGGGACCATCAATCGACATTTCCGTGGCATCTGTAGTGAGCACGCGATTTACGTTATTCAGCACGTCTGCGGCTGTACGAGAAACACGTACCGTATCAACCACTCCCTGTAAATTGAGCTTTTGTACATTCACCCCGCGCCCGGTAATAAGCATCTTGCCTTCAGATTGCGCAATCCAGGATTTATAATTTACGCCAGAAGCAGAAAACGAACCACTGACACTTAGTTTTCCGTTGATATTATGGACATTCAATACGTCTCCAAGAAAATCCTTCATCTCAATATTGAACAATGTGAATCCTAGAGAAATTCCGGGCACTTTACCGCCAAGCAATGTTCCTGTTACTTCGCAACGTCCCTGCCAGTATGCAAAACTCAAACTCTGGATGGTAACCTGACTATTATCTAGCTTGAATCTGGTTTTAACGCGATCAACCACCAAATCATTGTGAAGAAGTTTGCCTGCGCTTATATCAAACACGCCGTTGAAACCATCCATCCAGGTCATGTCAATGAGTTCTTCCGGCCAAACTTTGGGGGCTTTTTCTTGCGCAGTCTCTGCATTGGCAGAGTTCTGCTGTGCCTCAATAGCGGCTGTTACCTCTTCTTCAGCTAATGGTATTTCCTTTGGTTTACTATCACCAACTGTGGGTGGCACAGGATCCTGTACATCAGCCTGTGCAAGTAAAATAATATTCTGTGATTGCGGAATAATCTCAACATTAGTTTGCGGTTCTGCATTATTTTGTGGCGCGGATTCCCGATTTACATCTGGTTTAACAGCCCTTTCTGCAACTGCTTTCTCAAAATATGCTGTATTCAATTCAGCCGTATTTACCAGAACATTCAGAAATGGCTTCTCGCCAGCGACATCAAGCGTGATATTTGCCTCGGTTACATCTTCTGGATAGTAAAACCTGACATTCTGTATGCCCAATTCATTTTGTCTGGCAAAAAGACGTAGGTATGCATTATCACCTTCGCGATCAAGGAAGGTAAATTTTTCTACCTGAATTTTGAGATCTACCGTTGTTTGAAGATTCCTAAGCCAACCCCAGTTCATATTCTGGTCAATTTTGAGAAAAAAGTCTTTTGGTTTTGCGTCTTTCTGACGCTCACGCCAGAGGTTACGGAAATAGTCAAAATTGATGGATTGTAATTTGACATCGGCTTCTACACGCGGATTGTTAGAGTCATAATAGACTACTAAACCGCCACCCAATTTCAGGTCTCCCACCTTTACATCTGATTCTGACAAACGTATCTGATCATGTGACAGATAAATATTGGATCTCAGATAAAAATCTTCTGCCCCAAGATCTGGCAAATCAGCTACCGACTCATCAAAAATACTAAGAACCTTGCGCAGGCTCTTGCCTTCTGTTTCGATGTTGCCCTCAAAGCGCATTGCCGTGGTGGTCGCATTCTGAGAAACAACACCAAACAGCCCAAGATTAGATTCTCCAGGCAACGAAATCTGGAACTGGTTAATAGTAAGCGCGCCATCAGCAACATCCATATTGATACGAACATTTTCCCAGGTTTGTAACGCCATGACCAATTTTTCGGCAGTCATATCAAACGAAATGTCTATATCCTCCGGTATAGGATTCTTTGACACTTCAGCATCGAGTTGGAATTGACGCTCGCCAGCGGCATATAATTGTTGCATGATTATCTGGAGCAATGACTTCCATTGTAAATAGTCTAGTGAAGCAAATTTCATCTGCACATCAACGGAAGAACTCTCAGAAAAATCTGCCACCAACGTACCCGTTCCAGTCGATTGCAGGCCATTCCACACTATATTGCTAATATCAAATTTGTTACCTTGCTGGCTCCAGTCTCCTGAAAATTGTATCGGCAGCACTGATTTCTTATTTTCCTGACTATCTTCACCGGAAAGCTGGTTAAAGATACTCTGTTTCTTTTCCTGTGCAGGAACAAGCCAGGGAAAAACATCTTCTATATCAACTGTAAGTTTTGCGGCGATCTTAGGAAGTTCCGCAGAAAAATTAACTTTACCTTCAAGCTTAATAATATTTTTTTCGTCGGCATACAATTGTATCATGACGGGCAGATCACCCGTGCCAGCATCCGCATCCTTCGTAAGATCAAAAAACACATTACGATCACTGATTTGCATAGAACCAGTAATCCGCGCAATAGCACCCAAATTTCCACTAAGTGTAATCTTACCTACAGATACGCTGCGATTATCTACCGCATTACGATAAATCATTGTGCCATCTATTATCTCGACACTTAAATTTTCAATATCTGATCCTTGTTTAGCAAATAAATCCAGTTCCTTTTTTAACCAATCCCATTCAATCTGATTATTTTCACCCCGATTAATCTCAAGTACGGGACGCTCCAGCACTATCGAAGACATTTGAGGAGTATCTGAAAAAATTGTGGAGAGAGTTGGAGTAAGGTGAGCCAGTTCTACAGTCACGGCAGGTATCGGCTTACCATCATTAATATCCCTTAGCTCAATCCCTGCAATATATACCGTTGGAACAGGGAGTAACATTACGCTTACGTCGCCACGGATATATACATCCCGCCCCGTACGCTCTTTGATGATACGTTTAAGTTCGCTGCGATACGTATTGGTATCGATCTGTCCTTGTATGACAAGGGCGATCCCTACTAAAAATAGAAACCCCAGTGTCAACACTGCAACGAATCTTAGGTTAACGGGTATATTGATTTTCTGTGAGAGCATACAGGGTAAATGTTACACAAAATTTTGTATAAACATAGGAATAAAAAGATAATTTTTTACTAATTGCGCAGTTTATCTGTTAACATAAAAACACCCTGCTCACCAAATAAATTAGCAAACACATCACGGTTGCGAAACGCACCTACCGCCCCCTGATGGGTTACATAAAGGCGTTTTTCAATTTCAACATGCAGTTCATCACACAAATTCTCAAAATCGGTGATGGTACAAAAATGGATATTGGGCGTATCATACCATTGGTAAGATAATGTCTTGGTGACCGGCATACGCCCACGCACCGCGAGATATAACCTGTTCTTCCAATGGCCAAAATTTGGCACGGATACGATAGCGCATTTACCAATCCTCACCAGATGGCCAACTACCTCTTTAGGATTACGCAGCGTTTGCAACGTTTGGCTTAACACCACAACATCATAGGCTTTGTCGGGGTAATATTGTAGGTCAATATCCGCATCGCCCTGAATCACCGCAAGACCCTTGGCGATACACTGGTTAACCCCCTGCTGGCTCAGCTCCATGCCACGCCCCACCACCTGTTTGTTTGCAACTAGCCATTTAAGTAATTCGCCTGTGCCGCAGCCGACATCAAGCAGCGTGCTGCCTTCACGTACCAATCCGGCCACAGTTAATAAATCTTGGCGGAGTTCAACTGATTTACTCATGATGACACCCCGTACAGTTTTGCTGAACCCTCAAGGAATCCTTTCATGATGGCATCAAATTCCGGCAGATCGAGAAGAAAGGAATCATGCCCCTTGTCACTTTGTATCTCCGCATAACTAACATCCGCCGCCACAGCATTCAGTGAACGCACCAGCTTCCGACTCTCCGTAGAGGCATAGAGCCAGTCACTGGAAAATGACACAATGCAAAAACGTATCTTATTGCCTGCAAACACATCGGTAAGTGCGAGGGTACCACCCTTTGTCAGATCAAAATAGCTGGCAGCGCGGGTAAGGTACAAATACGAGTTGGCATCAAACCTCTCCACAAAACTCATGCCCTGATGCCGCAGGTAGCTTTCGATACGGAAATCGGCATCAAAACCATACGTAAACCCATCTCTGTCCTGTAGGTTACGGCCAAATTTCTCCTGTAGCATCGTTTCGGACAAATACGTCACATGCGCGGCCATGCGCGCTACGGCAAGGCCTTTGGTTGGATATTTTTTCTGCGCTATATAATCACCACCACACCAGTCTGGATCTGCCATAATGGCCTGACGGCCTATTTCATGAAAAGCAATATTCTGGGCTGACTGGCGCGCCGCAGTTGCTATGATTACGGCAGCGTGGAGCTTATCCGGAAAACGCACCGACCACTCCAGCACTTGCATACCGCCAAGCGAACCGCCTACCACTGCAAACAATTTCTTGATACCCAGATGTTCAAGCAGCAGTACCTGTGTTTCCACCATGTCGCCAATGGTGATGAAGGGGAAATCCAGACCATAGGCTTTGCCGGTGGCCGGATTAAGTTCCTTAGGCCCAAACGACCCCATGCAACTGCCAATAATATTTACGCAAACCACAAAAAATCTATCAGTATCAATAGGTTTTCCTGCCCCTACCATCCTATCCCACCAGCCAGGCTTGCCAGTGACGGGGTGTGTACCACATACATATTGATCTCCCGTAAGCGCATGGCACACCAGTATGGCATTATTTTTTTGGGGATTAAGCGTACCATACGTTTGAAACGCCAAAGGAAAATCCGATATGGATACGCCACACTCCAGCACCAGCGGTTTATCCTGCGCCAGACGCACGATATTACCTATTTCCACCTCACGGTAGCTAGCACCAAAGAATGATTTTACCGTATTATCCATACCTATCCGTTGTATGGATAAGCCAGTGAATGGTCAACTATTGTTATCGGAGTTGCTTGAATGCGCTACCACGCTGTGATACCACATATCTCCCAATAATTTATCAGTTTTTACATATTGCCATGATCCAGCCACCACGCAAACTACTGAATGCTGAACAACAGGCAAAACTCCTTGAGTTTCGTGGCCAGATTGACGCACTGGACGATAAAATCATTGATTTACTGATAGAGCGTATCGGTATTGTATCGCAGGTTGGTGAAATGAAGCGCGGTGTGAATGCCACCCAGTGCCCGCTTCGTCCAGGACGCGAGGCCGATATGGTTCGCCGCATTGCCAAAAAATTCGAGGGTACGGATTTTTCTCCCGCTGCCGCTGCAGCTATCTGGCGTATTTTAATCGGTGCATCCACTGCCGTAGAGGGTGCGCTTAAGATATCCGTATATGCTCCGGAAACAGATGAAAACCTGTACTGGATTGCGCGCGAATATTTCGGTGGTTTCCTGAACATCACTAAACAACCACAGATTCGTCGCGTTATTGGCGATGTGATGGATGGTAAGGCCTCTGTTGGTATCGTCCCCAATTTTACCTATACCGGCGATGATCAATGGTGGACGTCACTGCTTCAACGCGGACAGGACATACCCAGCATTTTCGCGCATGTGCCCTTCGTGTATTATGAAACACCTGGCAGGCACTCGCCCTCCGCACTTGCTATCGGCCATATAACACCGGAATGCACAGAAGAGGATGTATCCATCATTGTGCTGGATACAGAATATAACGTCAGCCAACACCGCCTGCAAACCGCGTTCACACAGGCCAACCTACAAGCACAGTGGCTTTCTATTGCCAATCTCTCCACCCAGTCACGTCATCACCTGATAGAACTTAAAGGCTTTGTAGATAGCAACCATGCAGGTATGAAATTGTTCCTTGCAAATCTTGGTAACGCAGTGATGAATCATTATTTCCTTGGCTCTTATGCGGTGCCATTTACATTGACGTTTGGTAAACAAAAAGAAAAACAGACGGTATTTCATGCAACAAAATCTTCCTAAACCCAATTCCGGTATTTTAGATATTGCCCCATATGTGGCAGGTAAATCCAAAGCAAAAGAAGGTGTAAGGGTTGTAAAGCTCTCCTCCAATGAAAATCCGCTGGGCGCCAGCCCAAAAGCTATACAAGCATTCAAGGACGCTGCAGCCAACCTGAATCGCTATCCTGATGGTAGTGCATCAAAGCTCTGCAAAGCCATTGCGGATGTATATAAGCTGAATGCTGAAAATATTGTGTGTGGCGCAGGTTCTGATGAGTTAATCGGCCTGCTTATTCATGCCTATGCAGGGCGAGGCGAAGATATTGTCATGAGCCAGCATGGGTTTTTGATGTATAAAATCTATGCCAAAGGTTTTGGCGTGAATACCGTCCTTGCACCGGAAAAAAACCTGCGTACTGATGTGGATGCCATGCTCGCCGCTGTTACCGGCAATACTAAAATTGTATTTGTGGCAAACCCGAATAATCCAACCGGCAGTTATATTACTAAGGATGAGCTGTTGCGCCTGCATAAAGGCCTACCTACCCACATATTGCTGGTGATTGATGATGCCTATGCAGAATATGCTGATAAACCGGATTACAGCGATGGTGCTGAGATGGCAGAGAAATACGATAATGTGGTGATGCTTCGCACATTTTCCAAAATTTATGGGCTTTCGGCACTCCGCCTCGGCTGGGCCTATGCTCCCAAGCATGTGGTAGATGTGCTGCATCGTGTCCGTGGACCTTTCAACGTATCTACCCCTGCAATTGAGGCGGGTGTGGGCGCTGTGCAGGATGTGGATTTTGTAAAAAAGACACGTGAATTTAATAATAAATGGCTTGCTTGGCTTTCGGCAGAACTCTCCAAACTTGGCCTTATAGTATATCCGAGTATCGGAAATTTTGTGATGGTTGGCTTTAAAGATGCAGCAACTGCCACGGCAGCCAATACTTTCCTAATGGAGCGCGGCCTTGTTGTGCGTGACGTGGTGGCATATGGCTTGCCGGAATGTTTACGTATCACGATTGGCCTTGAAGAAGATAACCGCGCGGTGGTAGAAGCCCTAAAAATATTCCTGAAGGCATGAGCGCAGTGTTTGAGCGCATCGCCATCATTGGCCTTGGGCTGATTGGAAGCTCTATCGCCCGTGCAGCGCGTGAACATAAACTGGCAAATACGATTGTTGGGTGTGATAAAAACCATACAGCACTGGCCTATGCACAGGCACATCATTTTGTTGATGTGATAAGCCATGAACCTGAAGAAGCCGTAGCACAAAGTGAGCTGGTGATACTGGCTACACCACCTTCAACATTTGAACACATTACCAAATTCATTGCACCTGCCCTTCGGCATGGTGCGATTGTGATGGATACCGCATCTGTCAAGCGCACCGCTATACAATTCATTCATGGTCACCTGCCGGAACATGTGTATTTTATACCAGCCCATCCCATCGCCGGCAGTGAGCAATCCGGCGTGAGTGCCGGACGTGCTGATTTATTTAGCAAACGTTATGTAATCGTGACACCTGATGCGCCAGAAATGAGCGAATCACTCCAGAAAATAACGGCCTTCTGGAAAGGCATGGGCGCAAAAATCGAAGGCATGCCCGCCGATATGCATGATATGATTTATGCCTATGTATCTCACCTGCCGCATTTGCTGGCTTATGCTGCGCGGCTTACACTGCATACATCAGCAAATGCGCCACAGCTTCAGACATTCCTGCGTCTCAGCAATTCCAATCCGGATTTGTGGAGCGAACTGTTTTACCTTAATCAGGATAATATCCTTACAGCATTGAACCGCTATGTGGACGCAACCAACCATGTACTTTATGAGCTGGAACAAGCACCCGATGATGCCCCACAAAATGATAATGAAGATATTGCACGTACGTTGCTGTTCCCACGCATTGCGGCAGCATGCCTTATCACCACTGCGATGGAAGCAGAGCGCAAAGCAGGTGTGCCGTTCGCGCGTTTTGCCGGTCAGGGATTTGCGGATTTTGTTTCACCTGCCAGCGCCCCGCCAGATGCAGATATTGAAAATATCTCCGGCCATTCTAAACAAGTGGCAGCACTTATCAGGGACTATAACCGCAGGCTTGCGCTGGTACATGACCTGCTCGCCAGAAACCAGTACAAAGAACTCTCTCAGGTGCTTTCTGGGAAATAGTTTTTATTCTTATTTTATCATTCCTGCGAACGCAGTAATTTCACTTAATTATTTCGAAGCAAGACTCCCGCGTTCACGGGAGTGACAAAAAGCATCAAGCAGATCCAACATTTCCGTGTGGCCGTGCACATGAGCGTGGTATGGGAAACCCTGAAAATGCGTGGCGGTATACTCAGGATGCTCCCGCGCCAGCTCGCCATATAATATAGCTGTACAGCCGGTATTAAGCGCGCATTCTAGATCAATTTCACTATCCCCAACAAACCAGACATCAGGAGCGGGCATAATACCAGTATCCTTAAATGCAAGCTGCACGGGGTCGGCATGTGGTTTATCACGCGCGGCATCGTCTGACCCAACGATAGAATCAAAATAATCACCCCAGCCCAGTTTTTCTATTTCCTGCCGCAGAGTGCCGCCTTTTTTGTTGCTGACTACGGTACAGAACAGCGCAAGATCACGGATGCGTGAGAGCACTTCTTCCGCGCGTGACAATGCCTGTAATTTATCCAGATGGGTGGATTTATATTGCTTCTGATAAATATCACCCGCTGCCTGCCAGTTTTCGCCAAACACTTCCGGAAAAGAATCACGCATGGATTTACGCACGCGCTGGCAGGTTTGCTCGAATGTCCACGGTTCCTTGCCAACGGCTAGAAAAGTTGCCGTAAGTGCATCATGAATAATCGGCCAGGTGTTTACCAGTGTGTTATCCCAGTCAAAAATAATGGCCTTGGGTTTTGGGAGTATTACCTGCATTAGAATTTGAATCCTGTTTGTTTGAATATATGGTCGTTATAGATTTCCTGGAGTTTTCGGGTGATTTTCCCGGGCTTGCCTTCGCCTACGATATCCTCATCAATCTTCACTACCGGCAACACATTGGCACTGGTGGAAGTGATGAATGCCTCAGCGGCAGATTTTGCTTCAGAAAGCGTAAATGCCCGCTCCTCCACTGCGATGCCAGCTTTTTTTGCAAGTGACAGCACCATCTCACGCGTGATGCCGCCAAGAATCTGCTCGCCGGTATGGTGCGTCACCAGCACATTTTTTTTGGTGATAATGTACGTGTTTGACACTGCGCCCTCGGTGACGTGATTGGCATCAATCAGCCATGCCTCTCGTGCTTTGTGGGCTGAGGCTTCCTGTTTTGAAAGCACATTAGCAAGTAAGGAAACTGACTTAATATCGCAACGCCCCCAGCGGATATCCGGCGCGGTTATCACCCGCACGCCATCATTGATTTCTGCGGGCTTGGGGAATTTTGGTGCACACAGTGTCATCACTAAAGCCGGCGGGGTATTTTTAGGGAACACATGATCGCGTCGCGCAACCCCACGTGTCACCTGAATATAAATGCCGCCATGCTCACGGCCATTGCGCTCAATCAGCTCATCAATAATAACCTGCATGGCGCGAAGCGACATGGGTGCTGGAATAGAAAGCTCCTTCAGGCTGCGTTCTAAACGTTTCAGATGCGGCGCGCCATCCAGCAATATGCGGTTATAAAATGCGATGTATTCATAGATACCATCAGCAAACTGGTATCCCCGGTCTTCAATATGGACAGCGGCCTCCATGTGATGTTCATAGCGGCCATTTACATAAGCAATATGCGGCATTATCTGTTAAAATCCTTCTATATCCTTGATGCCGCCACTCAGAAAAGGACGTGGGCTATAGGCAAAATCTTTCGTAGCGTCATCGTTGAAAAACATCAAATCATCATTCATGCGGTGGGCAATTTCGCCGTTGATATGTTTACGGCGCGTAAACAGACTTGTAAGCGTCATTGCAAATGGCAGCAGTGTAGTTTTTATAATCTTCACGGGTTTTTTGCATACTGAGAAAATGCGCTCAAGCATCTGGTAGTAGGTTAGCACTTCGCCACCACTCAAATTATAACTCCGTCCATAGGTAGCAGTTACATCTGCAGCCTGAATGACGGCAATAGCGAGGTCATCCGCGTGTACAGGCTGCCTGCGGCCAAAAGCGGGCGGGTAAACCGCAAACTGGCTGTAACGATCTATGATTTTGGCAATGGTTGTGACATTCACATCCAGCCCCACACCATAGGTCAGCGTTGGCCGGAAAATCGTCCACGCGATTTTCTTCTCATCACACAATTCGGCGATTGCTCGCTCCGCTGCAACAAGTTTGATCACCATATCCTTCTCGTAGGGATTGTGAGAAAGCGCTTTACCGAAAATAGATGTGGTGCCAAATGCAATAATGCGTTTTGCCTCAGCTTCAGCGAGTTTGGTAATAGCAGGCGGTAATGTCCATAGCGGCGCGCAATGCACTACCATATCAACAATATATCCCTGCAAGCTCAGATCAGCATCGGTCAAATCACCTTTTATCCAGCGCAGATGCTCATGCTGGTATGGAATCGGCTCTCCACGACTGATAGCCAGCACTGCCGCTCCTTGTGCGATAAGTCGCTTTACTACGCACAGCCCCACCTGACTGGTGGCACCCGTTACCAGTACCGTACGGCCATACCAGTCTTTTTTCTCCGTCAGCTCTGCAAGACCCGATGCCAGAATCATCAAACGCTTGGCCGCAATACTATGCGTCATCATAGGTTTAGGGGCACCCAATACCCGTAGATTTTTCCACAATACGCGCAGTAAGAAGCGCAAGGCAAGGCACACATCCAGCAATATCAGGAAGCCAGGCACCGAATCATCACTGTAATGTTTACGGAAATAACGCATGTATCCCCTGCCGCGATCCCATTCATCACGCGGTGTACGGCTTCCGTTATACATATCCTGCATACAGGCAATCTGTACCGCTGGCACACACAGTATTTTCCCGTTATTCGCCCGAATACGACGGCAGAAATCAAGCCTTGCGCCAAAAGCGTAGGCCTCATCCATACCGCCAAGTTTTGCATAATCCGCACGGCGGATACACATAAACGCCGAGGGAACAAGTTCAACCTCATAGGACTTTGCAGCATCAGCAAGGAGAGTTTGTATTTTTGGCTTAAGACTAATAGCTTCTGACAGGGCAATCTGCGGCGTTAGTGGCAGAACGCGACCTGTTTCCCGTATACTCATATCAGGATTGAGTATGACACCGCCAGCAAGCACTGCCTGCGAATCTTTTACCAGTTCTGAAGTGATAATTTTCAGAGCCTCCGGTGGCATCAGGCAATCCGGATTCATAAACACCAGAAATTCACCTTTAGCTTCATGCACGCCAAGATTACATGCATGTGCAAAACTCGCTTTCTCTGCACCGGTAATAATTTTGATACGTGGTTCAGTAAGCGTCATTTGTTGCAGGCGGGCAAGCATATCAAGCGGTGTACCGGTATCCACCAGTATAAGTTCCTGCAATGCTACTTGCCTGAGCACACTTTTCATGGCGGCAAGCAACGTGTAGCCAGACTGGTTTGAGAGCATAATAACGCTGGTACTGCTCATAAACCGCCCCACACAGCAGGATTTTTACAGTACGCTTTCCAGCTTTGCTGATTTTTATCGCGCTCTGAGATAACTGGATTCTTTATTGGCCATTTGATACCCAGATCTGGATCATCAAACGCAATACCACCTTCGCCCTGCTGATTATACAGACCACTCACTTTATACATCACATCGGCAGGTTCATCGCCCAACACACAAAACCCATGTGCGAATCCGGCCGGAATCCAGAATAAAACCCCATTATCCCCCGTGAGTTCAACGGCATGATATTTACCAAATGTTGGCGAGTGTGAGCGAATATCGACCGCTACATCCCATATACGGCCACGCGTCACACCCACCAATTTGCCCTGCGGTGGCGTGTGCTGGTAATGTAAGCCGCGCAGAATACCTGAAGCAGAACGCGAATGATTATCCTGCACAAAATCGGTGGGGAGGCCAGCCTCAGCGAAGCGCCCCGCATGATACCGCTCAACAAAGAAACCACGGCTATCACCAAACACTTTAAGTTGGATAATTTTCAGGCCTTCAATGTCGCAATGCTTTATGTCCATATTTTTCTTTTATACACGCAGCCAGGCCTTCATGCCAATCAGGAAGCGACATGCCAAAAACTTTTTTTGCCTTGTTGCAATCAAGCCGTGAATTAAGCGGACGTTTTGCTGGTGTGGGATAGGAAGAGGAAGGTATCGGATACACAGCATTACACAAAATAGCAGACTCATGATGCTGCGCGTACTTCAGAATAGTCTGCGCAAATTCATGCCAATTTGTTTCGCCAGCGCCACATAAATGATAAATGCCGGAGGGAAACTGCGGCATAGCAAGAGCCGCAGAAAGTGCATCCATCGTTGCTTTTGCCAAATGCGGCGCGTAGGTCGGCGCACCTATCTGATCTGATACAATATTAAGTGATTCACGCTCGCGAAACAGGCGCAGCATGGTATTAAAAAAATTTACTCCGTATGCATCATATACCCATGAGGTGCGGAAAATAAGATGTTTGCATCCACTGGCAATAATCGCCACTTCACCCGCCAGCTTATCTTTGCCATACTGGTTAAGTGGTGCAGGGCGCACATCTTCCGTGCGCGGCACATCACCGCTACCATCAAACACATAATCGGTTGAATAATGCACCAGCGGCATAGTTTTGCTTGCACACCAGCTGGCAAGTTCGCCCACTGCTTCCGCATTAATTCGCGCAGATGCCTGCCTGCCCTCACCTTCAGCCTTATCTACCTGTGTATAGGCAGCCGCATTGATGACAGCATATACATCATGTCCTGCGGTAAAATTACTTAATTGTTTGGCAATATCAGGAGATAAAAAATCCACATTTTCTATGGAAGCAACCAGCGCCGCATCACCCAGAAGTGCAGCAAGCGCGCTTCCCACCTGCCCACCTTTTCCGAGTATCAGTATTTTGCTGCTCATGCGGACTTATATTCAGCAAGCAACCTTGCAAGGTATTTACCATAATCGCCGCTTCCATAGCCAGTCTGCAATTTCTCAAACTGCGCTAGATTGATGAATCCCTTGCGGTAAGCAATTTCTTCAAGGCAGGCGATTTTGATGCCCTGACGCTCTTCAATAATCTGTACAAATTGTGCCGCAGAAAGTAGTGAATCCGGGGTTCCTGTATCGAGCCATGCCACACCACGCCCCATTTGCTGCACCTTGAGTTTGCCCTGCGCGAGATATACTTTGTTTACATCCGTGATTTCCAACTCACCACGTGCAGATGGCTTCAGCGATTTAGCAATATCCACCACCTGTTTATCATAAAAATACAAACCTGTTACCGCCAGCGAGGATTTTGGCTGCTTGGGCTTTTCCTCAATGGAAAGTGCCTTACCGGATTTATCCATTTCCACGACGCCATAACGCTCTGGATCACGCACCGAATAAGCAAATACCATCCCGCCATCGGTGAGTTTTGCGGCATATTCCATCATGCCGCCAATCGAGTGGCCATAAAAAATATTATCACCCAGAATGAGACAACAAGAATCACCCGCAATGAATGATTCACCGATGATAAATGCCTGCGCGATACCTTCCGGTTTTGGCTGTTCACGGTAAGAAATGCTCATACCAAGCTGAGAACCATCTCCTAGTAGATACTTCATCATCGGCAGATCACGAGGTGTTGAAATAATCAACACGTCTTTGATTCCTGCAAGCATCAGTAGTGATAGTGGGTAATAAAGCATAGGCTTGTCATACACCGGTAGCATCTGCTTGCTTACGGCTGTGGTCATTGGCGCCATGCGTGTGCCAGAGCCACCGGCTAGGATTATACCTTTCATTTGCGTCCCCTCATCATGTCGCACCATGCGGTGTTGGCCAGATACCAATCCACCGTGGCTTCCATGCCTTTTTCTATAGTGTATTTACGTGTAAAGCCAATGTCGCGCTGTGCCTTGCCGTCATCAATGGCATAGCGGCGGTCATGCCCCAGCCTGTCGGTTACAAATGCTATTTGATCTGCATAGCAGCCAGAATTTTTAGGGCGCTTGGCATCAAGCAAAGCGCACAGTGTGTGTACGAGTGAAATATTTTCTACCTCGGCATCGCCGCCTAAATCATACACCTCGCCCGCTTTACCCTTTTCAAAGGCAGCTAGCACGCCTGCACTATGATCTTCCACATGGATCCAATCGCGCACGTTTTTGCCATCGCCATAAACGGGTAATTTCTTGCCTGCAAGCGCGCAGGAAATCATGTTTGGAATAAGCTTTTCAGGGTGCTGGCGTGGGCCATAATTATTGGTGCAATGGGTGGTAATGTTTGGAAGACCATAGGTTTCAAACCATGCCCGCACCAGATGATCGGCAGACGCCTTTGAAGCGGAATAGGGTGAATTAGGTTTGATAGGTGAGTTTTCCGAGAATTTTCCCGTTGGCCCTAGTGAACCATACACTTCATCGGTTGAGACCTGCAGAAAGCGAAAAGCATTCTTTGCTGCATCAGGCAGATTCTTCCAATAGCTCAAGCTGGATTGCAGCAAATTAAATGTACCAATGATATTAGTCTGAATAAAGGCACCCGGGCCAGAAATAGAATTATCCACATGGGACTCTGCTGCAAAATTTAAGACGCCAATGGGTTTATGCTTTGCCAACAATTGCCCAACCAGTTCGACATCCGCAATGTCACCTTCCACCAACTCCCAGCCATTTTTTATCCATTCCAAATTGGCTGGATGCCCTGCATAGGTAAGTTTATCGAGCACAATCACATTATAGTCACGCGCTACACACAGCGATACGAAGCAGCTTCCGATAAATCCGGCACCGCCGGTGACGAGTATGGTTTTACTGGTCATTGCAATTGGAAATTAACGGGGATTAGAAATTCCAGCACCTCACCACCGGTCGGATAATCCGCAGGTGCAGCCGGTACAGGATTGGCGCGGCGAATCATATCCACCGCCGCACGGTCAAGATCTGCATGTCCAGTACTACGTTCCAGCGAATAATATTTCACATTCCCACGTCGATCAATGCGTATACGCACCACGGTCTCACCCTGCATACCAGCGGATTTTGCTGCATTTGGATATTGCTTGAATTTTTGAATCCACATGGAAATAAGCTGCTCATAGCGTGCCAGAACTTCTGCTTCCTTTGATGCAGAATTACTCAGCGGTGCTTGTTCAGGCTTGGCCACCGGTGTTGGTGCTGCCAGATCACGTACAAACTGGCGAGCTACCACAGGCATTACAGGTGCTGCCGATTTCACCCCCTCACTACGCATATCAAATTTATATAATTTTTTATCCGTGGGGATTTTCACCACGTTATCAAATGCTTTATCTATAGACTTCACCACCGATTTCTCGCGTGCAGCCTCTGCTTCCTGGCTGCGCACCAGCCGTGTGATTGTGTTTTCCACCTGAGAATAATTACTGTTAGTCGGCGTTGCCAGTTTAATTTCTTCTTCTGTAAGTAAATCATCTTCAGAAAGCTTTATGTTCAACGCGCGCACAGGAATATCAATCACCTGCGTTTTCGGACTGATATGATAGATAAAAAGAGCCAGCATATGCAACGCAACCGCCGCCGCCACAGCAACCGCAAAATGATTACTGCCCAACATCTCTGCATGGCGCTGCATGGGCGAAAGAAACAGGCGGAAATTACTCGGCATGAATCACCGCCTTTGATTGCGTAACCACTGACAGATTACGCCCACCTGCTGCCTTGATGGCATCCATCACGTCAATCACACGATTGGCAGGTACAGTGGCATCAGCCTTTACTGTTACCACCTTATTAGGATTTGCCTTCAGGTCGGGGGCAAGAATTGCCTGCATTTCTTCCATGGGAATAATTTCGTCATTCAAAATAATTTCATCATATTTCCCAAGCACGATCGACACATGCCCATCATCCACCAGCTTACCGCTTTGCGCCACGGGCGGCTCCACAGGAATAATGTCAAACTTCTCAATAGACCCAGCAAGCATAAAGAAAATCAGAAGGAATATGGTGACGTCAATCAGCGGAATCATGCTGATGGTAATACGTTTTTTCTCATTGCGGGCAAAGTTCATTGCGAAGCTCCTTTCGGTGCGTCACTACCTTCCCATTTACGCACAAACAGGCTTTTGCCACCAGCAATATATACCCTGTCCATAACACTCACCAGTTGCTGCATCGTAACACCTTCAGCCGTAAGCAGCATGATTTTGGTGTTGGTATCTTTTTCAAACATACGGGTAAGTGATTTTGTAAGGTCTTCTGCATCTACAACACGTTTTCCGAGCGCCATATCACCATTGGGATGAATAAATAAATGCACCACATCCTTGCTGGCAGAGGCCTTGCCGCCCGCGGAAGGCAAAATCAACTCCAGCGATTCAATCTTCATGAATGAGGTGGTGAGCATGAAGAAAATGATGAGAATAAACAGCACATCAATCAACGGCGTCAGATTCAGATTATCAAACGTCCGGTGCGTAGATCGTTCAAATTCAAATGTTTCGCTTACTTCCATGCGTAATACCCAGCGTACTAATTAACCTTGTGGTATTTGGGATTGAGCATCTGAAGCGTCGTCGTTTTTTGCGGTGCCTTGCGACGCTGTTCTTCCGCCCAGCGTTCTGCGTCTTCCTTCTTTTTGCGCTCGGCTTCCAGCTGTGCAAGACGCTCTGCTTCAACACGTTTTGCTTCTTCAATCGCGTGCTGGCGCTCATTGCGGCGGAATTCATCTTCCAGTGCCAGTATTTGTATTGAAACATCTTTCATGGTAGCGCGAACTTTCTCAATCATGCCATCAAACACATAATGGGCAGCAAGCGCCGGAATGGCCACCGCAAGACCACCCGCCGTTGTTAAGAGCGCTTCCCAGATACCGCCAGCAAGCAGTGTGGGATCAACGCGTGTACCGGAAAGACTAAGTTTGGAAAATGAGGTAATCATACCAATCACTGTACCCATCAAACCCATGAGCGGCGCAATCGCAGAGGTCATCTCCAGCCCGCGCAGATGGGACTCCAGATAGTGAATATCGGCTGCGCCCACACGCATAATTTCGGCTTCTTTGCTCTTTTGTGACATCTCACGATTTGCCACGCACTCAAAGGTAACACGCATAATACGGGCGATTGGCCCCTTAGTACCTGCAAGGGTCTGGGTTGCCTTTAGCCTGTCCCCCTGTTTTATCTCACGGAGCGCAGGTTCGATAAAGCTGCGATCCAGCACATTGGCTTTACGAAACTGGATAATCTTAAAAATAATGACTGCCACCGCATAAATAGAGAGCGCAGCCAGCCCATACATAATAAAGCCACCCTTTTGAAAAATAATAATATCCGGCATAATTCCCCACCCTGTTCATTATCATTAATGTGGCAGTATTTTTACTATTCTTATCCTCGTTGGTCTATAGCAAACTTACATTTTAATTCTCATTCCCATCCCGTGTCGTAGCATGGGACAAACTCCGGCGTGGGCAACAACTCACCAATCTTTATACAATCCAGAGAGTCAAGAATTGATCCTCAAGAAAATAGATAAAATGCCAGATATTTTTTACTAATAGTTATTAATTCATTAACGTGGATTTAGAACATTTTTGCTAGTGTGTGATATAGAGATTACACATCGGAGATGTTTTATGATAAGCCGCCTCATCATTGTAGCTATAGCTACTATCAGCCTAAGCGGATGCATTGCCACCCCACGCTTAGAACTTGCAGAAACATATACCTTTGACCATGTGCATGTGGTACAAGAACCCATGAGCTATAACGACATCATGTGCTGTTACGATTGCACGGTATAATCGTTAAATAATTAAATTCTATTGCTGGCTTATAAATATGTTATAAGCCCTCCATGACACCTGAAGAAATAGAATGCCGCCTGCTATATCGCGATGCGTTGATGCTGGTGCTGAATAAGCCCGCTGGCATACCTGTGCATAAAGGCACAGGTGGCGGCGAGAACCTTGAACAGTATTTTACGCACTTACAATTTGGCCTGCCGCGCCCACCTGCCCTAGCACATCGGCTAGACCGCGACACCAGTGGATGTTTGATTCTTGGCCGTAACCGCCATGCTCTGGCTACACTCGGCAAATTATTTGAGAAAAACCAGATTAAAAAAACCTACTGGGCGATAGTGGAAGGCGCACCACCGCAAACAGAAGGCACCATCGATTTGCCACTGGAGAAAAAAAGCCAGCACAAGGCGCGCTGGCAGATGCAGGTGGCGGAGACAGGCGGCATGGAAACAATCACGCATTATAAAGTGATGGGTGAGAAAGACGGCAAAACATGGCTGGCCATGATGCCGCAGACCGGCCGCACCCACCAATTACGTGTGCATGCCGCCGCCATTGGTTGCCCGATTGTAGGTGATAAAATTTATGGAAGCAAAGAGCCGGAAAGAATGCTGCACCTGCATGCGCGGGAAGTTATTGTGCCGCTATATCCAAAGAAAGAACCGATTGTGATAAGTGCAGGCTTGCCGGAGCATATGCAGTGGTTTTGGTAATCCACCCCTGCGGTGGGAGGAGGTTATCCACTACTACACCAATGCAACGTCTCTCTCCGGTGGCCGTACTGCCGCGCCATAAGCCGGATCATCTGCCGCAAGCAAGCGGCCATGCACTACCGTATCCCCTGCGTTATGTAATACACCGCGGTCATGCTCGCCCGTGCCATGTATCTTTGTATAGAGCAGGAAGTCACGGTAATTAGCCTTGCGGCTTACATCTCGCGCTAAATGTGGCAGTGCTTTAAGCATGTCGGCTCGCACCTCGCCACTACGCTTTTCCCCTTTAAGGGCTGCATAGGCAAGATCCGCCGCGTTTTTATATGTTTCTTGAACATGTGCAAGATACGCGTTGCCAGACTGCACAGTATTTTTATCGGCACCCAATTTTTTCAACTCTGCAAGCCTGCCTTCAATCCACTGCAGTGAATTAGGATCAGTCATCGCCAGTGCAAAGGCTGACCTATCCTCGGCATCACGGAACGTAGGAGATTTGTTGTAATAAGTTTTTATCTGCTTGGGTGTAAGCTCAATTGTATCAGCACTCACACCGGTAAAGGCAGTTATAAAATCTTTTTCAGCATCAGATTTAACTGGTTTTGCTTTTACTTCATCCAGCTTTTTTCTGGTTTCATCCAACAAATGCTGCCCAAGATTTTTAGAACCAAGCCACGAAGGCACAATGCCTGCCTGTTGCCATGCTTCGCTGAAGGCTATGGTGCGTATCTTTTCAATATCTACCGGCTTAATATCATGCAAATGTGGATAACGTTTAGCAATGGCCATTTGTGTGCTTTCCGTTCTTGCAAAAGCGACCTCTCCGCCGCGTTTTGCAGCGCGTGACCCACGGCCACCAGCACGGGTTTCATTCTGACAATCAAGCACTGCAAGCAGTACGCCCATCTTATCTTTCTGAAAATCCTCTTTCTGATATTCCGTCAACGTATCCTTCAGTGCAGCAATAGCCACATCTTCCATCACGGGATTTGGCTTGCGGTTTTCTTGTGCAGCGGATTCCTGCTCCGGTGTTTCATTCGCACGGTTACGCACTATCCACTTATCACCCTCTTTTTCAAAACGGCTGGCCGCATGAGTGATATTGCGCGTAAGCAGGCGCACGCTAGACGATGGCGCATTGAAATAGTTCACCAGATCACCACCTTGAAAAGTGAATTTGATATAATCATGCAGGTCAAAGGCATTGACGGATGCGGATACGGCGCGCACCCCATTGCGGTACGCATCAGAGATACTACCACCCTCAAAGAATTCTGTTCCGATATTATATTCTTCATTAAGCGCACGCATCTTTTTATGCGCCTCATGAATGTATGCACGCGCAGCAAGCAAGCCGGAACGTCGCGCATTATCGCTATGGGCAATCTGCACCTGCTGTGTGCGCTTGCCGTCATGCCGGTCTTTCATGGTTTCCAGATGTTGCTGGTACGCTTCATTGTCATAAACAGAGCGCATGATCGCATCAATATTCATCATGGTATTTGGTTCTTCAAACAACGGAATAATGCCGAGTTTTACGGTGCGTCCATCTTTTTCAGGAATCATACGCTGCATAAGCTGCGCCTCTAAAATATTGGCGGTGCCTTGGGCTACTATTTCATCTTTGGTATGCTCTTTATCATCATCCGCACGCCCACACTCCGCCAGCACATTATCCTGAATCATGGTAGGAAAATCACGCGCAAGCTCCATACGCTTCATGGTGTGGTAGGCAATCGGCAGCGCAGATTCTGCACTATAAGGCTTATTAGCAGCCGCGATGATGTTATGTTTTTCCGCTGAAAGCAGATGTTGCGGATCATCGGACCGTGACGAAAGCAACTTCGTTAGTTCATTTTTTCTCTGCTCAGCAGACATTCTGGTATATCCCGCGATTAATTCTGCGGCCACGCGGCCATACTCCTCCGCCGTTTCGCGATATTCAATTTTAGAAAAATCAAAACCGAAGATACGGATTTTGCGGAGCAGATCGAGTGCCTTTGCATCGCCAGAGGACGTATGTACCGCGCTTACATCCTGCTCAAACGCCTTGGCATCGAGAGGTTTGCGTATGGCCACCAATTTCTTTGACAGTGCATCAAAACGATCATTTAAATCTTTTCCTAAAATCGTTGCATCACCTTTTCTGGCTTTATTGCTGTCTTCACGGAGTTGCGCCACTTCCGGTAGTATGGCTTGTAGTGCAGTATTGGCTGCGGTGAGTTTCTCCTGCCAGTCCGCCAATGCAGGATTATCAATAGTTTCAACATCCGTCTTATAACGCGCCACGATTTCTGACGTATGCATGGCGATAGCTTCCAGCGTGGTTTCCGCCGTTACGTTGCTGTTACCATCTTTGTCACCTGCTGAACCCCATGAGCCAAGCTGGAACTTAAGTTTCAGGTCTTGCGGTTTATAGGTATCGCCGTATTTCCCACGCAGCCCATCATCATATTCGGCATATACCGCAGTCATATCTTCGTACAAGTTGCCGAGGAAATTCAGCACCACCGCCGTTTCGTCACGCACGGTAAAATTAGTATCTTTGCCATCCTGTTGGTGCAACACGGGCGTACGCAACATATCACGCAGAGAGCTTTCGATTGCCGCGTCATCTTTGCCTTCAACTGCCTTCGCCAATGCGCGCTGCGCCTGCATGGATTGCAGCGAGTGGGTGTTGGTTGGGTGCATGGTCATCACAACTTCAAATACCGGCTTGTTTAACTTGCCAATGGCATCATCCAGCGTCATCGATCCATTCTGCTTGGCCAAAAACTCTTTTACGCCACTGGGAATTTGCTTTGCGCCCATAAAGAAATGGTGGCGAGCCGCAAGCCCTGCTATTTCATACACATGGCCAAGGCGTGCATAGGCTTCAAATAATTGAGTTTTCTGATCATCATTAAGACCTTTAAGCGCATGATGAAACACACTACGCTCTGCACTTACATCAAGACTTTTTCCATTTTCCGGCCAGACCGCATCGCGCAACTGTGCAAGGCGATCTGCTATAGGTTCGCCACCCAGCAACGCATCAGTACGGATAATATCCAACACCTTGTTACTCAAGCTGCGCGCTAATGACAGGTGATTATCGGAGGAAGATAATTGGCTCATTTTTGTTGCTTTATGTTTACTAAACTAAGTCTAGCAGCCAATTCCCAAGAAACAATTGACGAATTGATGACAATTGCTAATGCAGGCGGCAACACTTTTTTTGTCATACCGGCGAAGGTATTTATCCTTATTTTTCATAATTATAACTGTGTTGATAATGTTCTGGATTGCGGCTTCCGCCGGAATGATGGGAGCTAGAATTTATAGCTGTAATTGAGCATAACCGAATCTGGGCGGGCAGTTGCTACCCAGTTGGAGTTATCAGGGGCATATTGCAGTTCAACATTCTTGAGGCTCATGCCTTCGCCAAGACGATAATGGAAGCGGATGGTACCGGTTTCTACGCGTTCTTTAGCAAATGTCAGATAATCGCCTTCGATACGGGAATCAATTTTCTCAACAAATTCACGGACTTCCTTGCTATCTGCCCCAATATGTCCAAGGATGATAAGGGCTTTACGGGCATTTTTGGATTTCTGCCCGGACTCGTCTTCAGCCGCTACTGCCATGTTTGGTGTTGCAACCAGCAGCAGCGCGGCCACTACTGATTTTACTTTAACCATTCTTTAATTATAACAGAATTGCGCATAAATGCATTAAGAAAGTGTAAATTATTCCTGTGCAATTGGCTCTCAGCCTTAGTTATAAAATATAATGCCACATGATGCACTTACGTTGCACTGCAACAAAACTGTCATAATTCTCTTGTTCGAAATATCAAATCCGTTATGACACTGGCATGGATTTAAAGCAGCTTTTTGAGAATAATAAGGTGTGGGCTTCTGCTATTCAGTCAGAAAACCCTGATTTCTTCAAACAACTCGCTTCTCTACAGAACCCCGAATATCTCTGGATTGGCTGCGCGGATAGTCGCGTGCCTGCCAATGAGATCACCGGCCTCCTGCCTGGTCAGGTGTTCGTACACCGTAATATCGCCAACGTGGTGGTACATAGCGACCTGAACTGCCTTTCCGTGATGCAATTCGCCGTGGATGTACTGAAAGTCAAACACATCATCGTATGTGGACATTATGGCTGTAGCGGCGTGCATGCTGCACTTACCAACCGCAAGCTCGGGCTGGTGGATAACTGGATTCGCCATATTCAGGACGTATGGCTGCGCTACCGCACTCATTTTGAGAAGCTGGATGAAAAAGCGCATTGGAATCTGCTGTGCGAACTCAACGTCATTGAGCAGGTGGTGAACGTAGCACAAACCACTATCGTGCGTGACGCTTGGGAACGCGGACAGAACCTGACCGTACATGGCTGGGTGTATGGACTAAGCGACGGATTGTTGCATGACCTCAGCATGTCCATTGATAATCATGCATCACTGGCTGATACGCTGGATAATGCACTTCGTACCGTCACGGGGCGCATATAGACCTGCTCGCCACACTGGAAAATTACTCCCTGCTAAAAGCCACTACTGAACTGGGTGATAGCAGCGTACTCGCCGTCATCAGCGTACTCACATGTATCTATCTGTTGTTCAGCCGCAGCTACCGCGCTGGATTCGCCATGCTGCTTGCCTTCGTGCTGGCAGCAGGAAGTACTGCGGTTGCCAAATTAATTTTTTTGGGGTGCGTGGAAGAATCATGGTTTGGCATACGCTCACCCAGTGGGCACACAGCAATTTCGCTTTCCGTCTATGCTATGCTGGCGCTGCTGGTCAGCAGCCAGATGCCATACCGGCTGAAGTTATTGCCTCATCTCATTGCGCTGCTACTTGTTGGCGGTATCGCGGTATCACGCGTAACGCTCGGACATCACAGCATGGAAGAAGTGATAATTGGACTTACCATTGGCATCTGCGCCGTCATCGCCGCCAGCATGTTGCTTTTTTACAAACGCGCACATGTAGAACGCTTCAACGTATGGTCCTTATTATTGCTGATTGTGGGATGCGCTTTACTTCTACACGGCACACGCCTGCCGGCTGAGCAGTTTATTAAGCACATTGCAGCCATGTTAAAAGATTATATTCCAGCGTGTGGATGACAAAACCTAATACGCGCCCTTGGTATTAAGCACCGCAAATGGCGTTTTAAGCATAATCAGTACATCCTGCCACAATGACCAATTTCGCACATACCAACTATCCAGATGCACACGGTGCTTAAAGCTGGTGTTGTTACGGCCGCTTACCTGCCAGAGCCCAGTGAGACCCGGGCGCACAGATAAGTAATAGGCAATACGGCTGCCACAATACTGCATTTCTTCAACCAGCATGGGTCGCGGGCCAACAAGACTCATATCCCCCACCAGCACATTCCATAGCTGCGGCAACTCATCAAGGCTCAGTTTACGGATAATACGCGCTGTGTGTGTCGTTACACGCGGGTCATTTGGTAGTTTACAAAATTTTTCCCAGTGGCGCTTAAGCATTGGGTTTGCATTCAGATAGTCATCGAGCAAATGATCCGCATCGGGCTGCATGGATCGAAATTTCCAGCAGTTGAATGGCCTGGCATATTTGCCAACACGGGCACCGCCATAAAACACACTGCCCCCCTGCCCTTCAATTTTGAGCATGAGCGCAATCAATACAAATACAGGACACAGTATCACAAGTGCCACCACTGCAATTACTATATCCATTGCACGTTTTATCTTGCGTGAAAAAGATGGCAGTACAACCAAATCATTTGCAGGAACAACGAAATATTTGAGCTGAGTATCAGCAATTTCTTTATGCTTGAGTGCGGAATGCGGCATTAAAATATCCGCTCCCGCACAGTAATACTGTCACCTGGCAGAATGGGGGTTGCTTCCGCAGCATTCAGATGCTCTCTTTCCTTACCCGCCCCACGATCAATCAGGATAAGGCCTTTAGCCGCACGCGGCGTGTATCCGCCTGCACTGGCAATGGCATGAAATACCGTAAAATCCGGCTGCCACTGGTATTTTCCTGGGTTCCGCACCTCACCCAAGATATATATGGGACGCAGCGAAACCACGTCCACCGTCACTTGTGGGGATGTAAGGTAGCCACCGCGCACCAGTGCTTCGGTAATTTTTATTTGCAGTTCATCCTTAATGAGACCAGATGCCTGCATATCACCAATCAGTGGAATTGCCACAAAACCATCAGCATTGATAGGATATTGGCCGGTAAGCACATCCTCACCATATACAGTAAGGCGAATCACATCGCCTGCGCCCAGCCCAAGCGATTGGCTGGCCGGCATCTCCATCGGCGCATCTTTGTCAGCGGCAGGAGGAACAGCCACAACGGTGCATGCTGCAAGCTGTAACAAAACCAAACCTTGTACGAGTATTAGAATGGTTTTCTTGAGTATCACGAAGCGTACCTGCTTACTGTTTCAATATGAAGCTGATTAGGCGATGACATGCTCCGATACAAGACATTTTTGTATCAAAATGGTTACTCCAAATTAAGCCGAAAAATTTTAACTTTTGGTATTAAATTTATCATTCGCTCACGCTCTGCAAAAACAACCATATCCTGCCATTTTCGCTATAACCCTTGAAATCTGCGGTTTGCGTGGTATTAATACCCCGCATTCATTGCGGGGTCTGGCATACCATACCGGACCCCGCCATTCGGCGGGGCTTAACTAATGGCAGATTTATTCGCAAATAAGAAAAACACAAAGGAGACCTCTTATTCCGCAGAGGATATTGAGGTTCTAGAAGGCCTTGAGCCAGTGCGCCGCCGCCCGGGCATGTATATTGGCGGTACCGATGAAACCGCCATGCACCATCTGGTGAATGAGATTTTTGATAATGCGATGGACGAAGCCGTTGCCGGTTATGCCAGCACCATCGAATTTGAGATGAAACCGAATAATTTGATTATCATCCGTGATGACGGGCGTGGCATTCCCATCGACCCACACCCTAAATTCCCCAAGAAATCTGCACTGGAAGTCATTCTCACCATGCTGCATTCCGGCGGCAAATTCGGCGGTAAGGTGTATGATACATCGGGCGGCCTGCACGGTGTTGGTATTTCTGTGGTAAACGCACTTTCGGACTATCTGGAAGTGGAAGTGGTGCGCAAAAAAGAAGTATACCGCCAGTCTTACAGCCGCGGCGAACCCACTACGAAACTAAAACACATAGGCAATGATCCCAAAAGCAAAGGCGGCACAACAGTTGCCTTCACACCAGACCCTGACATTTTTGGCAAAACAGCCAAATTCAAACCGGAAAAATTATATAAGCTCGCCCGCTCCAAGGCATATTTATTCCGCGGCGTAGAAATTAAATGGATATGTGACCCATCGCTACTTGCGGAAGGTTCAGAAGTTCCCGCCAAAGATACCATCCATTTCCCAGGCGGCTTGGGCGATTTCCTTGCCCAGCAAATGCATGGCCGTATGCCTGTGACTAACGAACCCTTCACCGGCGAGGCGGAACTTGCTGGCAATATGGGGCGCTGTGAGTGGGCCATTGACTGGCCAGCCGATGAAGAAACTTTTTCAAGCACCTATTGTAACACCATCCCTACACCGGAAGGTGGCACGCATGAATCCGGCCTGCGCTCTGCGGTTACCAAAGGCATCAAGACTTACGGTGAACTGACCAATAACAAAAAAATCGCCGCAGCAACCGGTGATGACATTCTTGGCGGCGCAGTGGTGGTGCTGTCACTCTTCATGAAAAATCCACAATTCCAAGGGCAGACCAAAAACAAACTGGTGAATGTAGAAGCAGCCAAGCTGGTAGAAAATGCCATGCGCGACCATTTTGACCATTATATTTCCGGCAACACGGAAAATGCCAATCGCCTGATGGCCTATATCGGCCAACGTGTGGAAGAACGCCTAAAACGCAAACAGGAAAAAGAAGTAAGCCGCAAAGCCGCAACACAACGCCTGCGCCTGCCCGGCAAACTCGCCGATTGTTCGCGCTCAGCGCAAAAAGGCACCGAAATATTCATTGTGGAAGGTGATTCAGCGGGTGGCAGCGCAAAACAAGCGCGCAACCGCGAAACACAGGCTATATTGCCACTGCGCGGAAAAATTTTAAACGTGGCCTCCGCATCGCTGGATAAAATTAAAGCCAATCAGGAACTCTCAGATTTAGTGCTGGCACTAGGCTGTGGCAGCGGTGTGCATTACAGCCGCGAGGCACTGCGCTATGAAAAAGTGATCATCATGACCGACGCGGACGTAGACGGCGCGCATATTGCATCACTTCTGATGACATTTTTCTATCAGGAAATGCCAGAACTCATCAAACAAGGGCATTTATATCTGGCAAGACCACCACTCTACCGCATCACTATTTCCAACCAGACCTATTACGCGCAGGATGATAAGGAAAAAGATGAGGTCATCGCCAAATACAAAAAAGGCAATAGCCGCGTGGAAGTTGGCCGTTTCAAAGGTCTGGGTGAAATGACTCCGCCACAACTCAAAGAAACCACCATGCATCCGGGCAATCGTGTGCTGCTTCAGGTGCGTATTGAAGATGATGAGTTTGAAAGCACCGGCAAACGCGTGGATGAACTCATGGGCAAAAAGCCGGAGTTCCGCTTCCAGTTCATCTCCGAACAAACTGCAAACCGCGGCAATGAGATATTGGAAGCACTGGATGTTTGAACGGCAACATATTGTTTTATAATAATAATATTTTTTTATATTTTTTCTTATTTTTTTAACCCCTATCTGGTAAATTATTACTGTAAATTAATTTATCGAGGGTGTTATGTCTGATTCGCTTAGAGTCTTAAACGAGATGAGAAGAGACTTTCCTAATGATGTTAAGTTGCTCGTACAACAAGTCCTCACTGAAAATGAAAACTTAATAGACGGTGTAGCGTATGATAGACGTGAAGCAGCTGCTATGGAGAGAATCTCTGATGCTATTGGAAATATCATAAATAATTCCCCAAAGGGCATTGACGAACTTAGTGAAGTTACTCTTGGTGAAGATAGCCCGCGCGCAATGATCTCTATGGAACTAAGCGCAATGAGCAAGCGCGTTGATCAAGGACATACTGCAAAATCAACAAAAACACCACTTGGCGGGCAAGAAAGATAATCAAGCCAAGCGCCTTACCTTCTGCATCTCCGGAATTTCCGTCTGCGCCCGCGCATAATCATGCGGCACGCCGATATCAATAAAATATCCCACACCATCATAATAAGCTGGTAAAATCACTGGCGTTTGTGGATGTAAGAATTCCCGCTCGAAAGAAAATGATTCCTTCAGCGCGTGCCCTGCAAAAACATCCGGCGAGAGCACATAAAACCCCGCGCTGATAAGGCCAGCTTCTGCCTGCCCCAGCGTATCATATTGGCACACAATACCTGAGCGCGTATGCAACTGGCTGTACCGGCTGCAATCTACCACCTCGAATGTTGCAAGTGTTGCAAGCCGCCTTAGTTTGATGTGATGCTGCATCATGCTCTGATAATTTAACTGCACCAGCGAATCACCATTTAATACAAATACTGGATCCTTTGGATTTAGTTTCTCCATAGCAAGGCGAATGGCACCACCTGTGCCAAGCGGTTTCGATTCTATCGAATAAAGCAAATCAATACCTGCGAAGCGATGCCCAAAATACGTGTGAATCTCATCGGCTTTATGGTGCAGGCTGAGCACCGCTTTTATAACGCCCTGCCCTGCCATATATTCAAGCAACCAGCATAGGAACGGGCGGCCAGCAACCATCGCCATAGGCTTCGGCACATCACCGGTGACGGATTTAAGCCTCGTACCAAACCCACCTGCAAGAATAATTGCTTGCATACATGTCCTGCATTTTTGTCATTCTGAGCACAGCGAAGAATCTTTTTGAGATCCTTCACTACGTTCAGGATGACAAAACTGGATTGCTTCGCTACGCTCTCGAGTGACGTTATGGGATATGTTTTACTTTGGCACATTGCTTTTTAGCAAATGCAAAAAACTGAAAAATACATATTCTATCAATAAGTTATAAATTAAATAAATATACAACCATATATGAAACAGCCATTCCCGATTCTTTCTAAAAGCAATAGCGCAACACCCATCGATCTGGTGACGCAAAGGCAATTGAGCGCATGGATAAAAAAGCAATCCGCGCAAGCAAAACACTGGCTTGAGGCTAACCAGTTTAAGGCCGCGCATGGCGATGCGTGTTTACTGCCAGATACCAATGGAAAAATTGAACGCGTGGTATGTGGTGTGGATGAACCACTGAATATATGGAGCATCGCGCACCTGCCCACACGCCTGCCAGTTGCCACCTATGCACTTGCGGGAAAATTCAGCAAAGAAGACGCCACACAGCTTGCTCTCGGCTGGGCACTATCCTGTTACCATTTCAAAAAATACAAGAAGAATGGCAAGACCTATGCATCACTGGTGCAGCCAACTGGTTGCGACCTTGCTTATGTAAAATCCTTGGCGGAAGGCATGTGCTGGGCGCGTGACCTCATCAACACCCCCGCCAACGACATGACCCCAGAGGCTCTGGCCAAAGAAGCCGCAGACTGGGGCAAAGAAGCCGGTGGCAAAGTAACCGTGATAAAAGGCGACGCACTGCTTAAGCAAAACTACCCGATGATTTATACCGTAGGCAAAGCCAGCAGCGTGCCCCCTCACCTCGTTGATATTCGCTTCCCTAAAAAAGGTGCGAAGAAGGTAACGCTGGTGGGCAAAGGCGTGTGCTTTGATTCCGGCGGGTTGGATATAAAACCCACTTCCGGCATGAAGATGATGAAAAAAGACATGGGCGGTGCGGCAGCACTCCTTGCCCTTGCCAAAACCATTATCGATACCAAGCTTAAAGTTGAGCTTCGCGTGTTGCTACCTATTGTCGAAAACGCAGTGGCCGGAAATGCCATGCGCCCGCTGGATATTGTGCCGACGCGCAAAGGCATCACGGTAGAAATCGGCAACACCGATGCTGAAGGCCGCCTGATACTCTGCGATGCGCTTTTTGAAGCAGATTCTGAAAAGCCAGATATGATAATCGACTGCGCTACACTCACAGGTGCCGCGCGCGTGGCACTGGGTGCCGATGTGCCAGCGTTTTTTACGCCGGATGATAATCTTGCTGCATCCCTTCAAAAACACAGTAATGCGCAATATGACCCGCTATGGAGATTACCGCTGCATAAAGCGTATCGCGGTATGCTTGATTGCAGCACAGCCGATTTAAGCAATGACCCAGACAGCAGCTATGGCGGGGCAATTACCGCAGCCTTGTATTTGCAGGAATTTGTGACTAATACTAGCGCGTGGATTCATGTAGACATGATGGCATGGAACTTGAATACCCGCCCGGGCAGGCCACAAGGTGGTGAAGCTATGGCAGTACGCGCACTTTATGGATTATTGAAGGAAAAATATGGCAAATAAAGTTGAAAAAATATCCTCTCCAAAAACCAAGAAGGCTCTTACCTTCTGGCAAGGCGTCAATACCATTGCGTTGCAACGTATGCCGGTAGATTTATCGGCGCGCCAGACAAGCACGCTTTTGCACATATACCTGAACGCTGAACCCCATACGATAAAAAGCCTCTCTGAAATACTTGAAATGTCTAAGCCCGCCATATGCCGTGCCATTGACGCGCTGGAAGCAGCAAAGCTAGTGAAACGTACCATCGATAAGAATGATCGCCGAAATGTGCTGATTACACGAACGGCCAAAGGCACAGCTTACGTTCAGGAATTTGCCGATATTATCATGCTGGCCTCTAAAGAGGCGGCGTAAATGAGCACTGACTATTATGTAGTCACCAATGGTCAGAAAGAAGGACCGCTGGATATGCTCACCATCATGCGACGCGTGCGTGCCGGAAAAATAAAACCGGATACAGAAATTTTTATTGGTGATTCTGAATTTTCTAAACGCGCCGATGTCATTGATGAAATCAGCCCGTTCTTCCTGCGCTTGCTGGAAGGACCGAAAGATGCGCGGGCATTGCCGGGCAAAGCCAGCCTTGGCGCATTACTGAGAGCCGGATGGTCATTTACAATAGAACACAATATCATGACGGTGTACGCCGGTGGCATGTTGCTTATGCTGCTCATGTTAACATTGGTTATTTCATCACAGATTGGGGTGTATGCTGGACTCTTTGTCAGCTGGTGCATATTTATGGTATTGCACAATATGTATTTTGTATTTGCAATGCGATTCTTCCGAGGCCAGACATTTGGCGACGATTTTATCAACCTGCAACTTGCTCCAGCCCTTGCTACTATTTTACTAAGCAGCTTACTTCTTGCTGCAATAATTGCCGGAGGTATTGCATTATTCATCGTACCTGGTGTACTAGCAGCGACTTTCTTTATTTTTGTTCCCATACTATTGCTGGATACACATTGCAGTATTCCTCAGGCATTCAAAAAATCATACCGCATGGTAAAGAGCGCAGGTGCACAGCATATAATCACGCTAAATATGCTGCTTGCGCTCCATTTGCTCTGTTTTGCACTGATTATACCGGTTCCACTGACGCTTCCTATCATTATCGCCGCCTTGTGTGAAATGTACGAAAAGTTATCCACATAACCTCCCCAAAACCATCCGCCTGTGGATAAGTTTGGGATAACTTTTTTATTATTTTTATCTACACAAGGAAAAGTGCGGAGATGTATAAAATCGTCTACGCGTCAATAAAAATATTTTTATGGAAACGCTTGTAATCATTCTCGAAAAATGATTTTTATCTCATATGTAGGAAAAAAATTCCTATTTTTAACAAAAAAATAACTTTTGTGGCCTATTCTGGCCTTAACAACAAAAGGAAAAGGCCTGTCACCAAGGCTAAAAGGGAGACTAAACAATTATGGCAATAGGCGACACATTAAAGGGCATGGGAAAATCAAAGCTAGGCGCAATGCTTGCTGTTGCAATGCTCAGCATTGGATTTTTTGTAGTGATCACATTCCGCTTCACCGATGCCAATATGGTGCCGCTTTATACCAATCTTTCACTAGATGACAGCGCAAAAATAGTTGCAGAACTGGATAAAACCAGCACACCTTATGAACTTGTATCCGGCGGCACACAAATCATGGTACCCTCAGACCGTGTCCTTCGCCTGCGTATGACCATGGCTGAACAACGACTTCCCTCCGTTGGATCCGTGGTGGGTTATGAAATTTTTGACCGATCAGAATCTTTCGGCAGTTCGAACTTTGTCATGAACATCAATATGGTTCGCGCACTCGAAGGCGAGCTTTCACGCACCATCGGCTCTATCTCTGGTATTGAATCAGCGCGTGTACATCTCGTTATGCCAAAACGTGAATTATTCACCCGTGAAAAAGACAAACCAAGTGCATCGGTGACTATAAAAATGGCAGGTGGGCGCAGTATCGAGCGCTCAGAAGTAACCGCCATATCACATCTGGTCGCGTCTGCGGTACCAGGGCTTGAAGCCAAGAAAGTCACCATTGTAGATGCGCATGGCAAGCTGCTTGCACGCGGCGATGGTGATGATGGAATGGATGCATCCGCAAGCACAGCACAGGAATACCGCACTAATTATGAAACGCGTATGCAGCATATGCTGGAAGATTTACTAGAGAAAGTAATCGGCACGGGGAAAGTGCGTGTACAGGTTGCCGCCGATATGAATTTTGACCGTATCGTAACAAATTCTGAGAAATACGATCCGGATGGACAGGTGGCACGCTCCACACAATCCACAACAGAACGCGAAGATGCAAAAGAAGCAAGCGGTGCGGATGCCGTATCTGTAAAAGAAAACCTCCCGGGCGAAGGCTCAGAAGGTAGCGCAGGCAATAACAGCAATCGTGCAACCGAACGCACTGATGAAACCACAAATTACGAAATATCCAAAACTGTACAGAATCATATTCGCGAAGGCGGCACGGTGAATAAACTCTCCGTTGCAGTTTTGGTCGACGGCACATACACAGAAGATGCCGAAGGCAACAAAACCTACGCGCCACGGCCTGATGAAGAGCTGAAAAAGCTCAAAACACTCATTGCATCAGCAATTGGTTTTGACGAAAAACGTGGTGATGTAATAGAGCTGGTAAATATGAAATTCTCTGGTGAGATGCCAGAAATTGGCGAAGAGTCCGTCTTTGAACGCTTCAAACTTGAAATGCAGAGCATCATACAAACACTTATCATCGCCGTAGTCGCTATACTTGCGATCATGTTAGTACTGCGTCCTGCTGTTATCCAGCTTTCACGTCAGGGACAGTCACCGTCTGATTATGTGTCCGGTGAATTAGCGGCGCTCGAAGCACCAGCAGGCATGAGTATGGGCACTATGAGTGCCCCCGCGGGCAGACTTCCTGCGGCACCAGGCATAGCACCGGCACCAGCGGCTGGAATGCCTGGCGGCCCTGCTGCATCGCAAGAGCCCGAATTGATGATTGACGTAGCCAACATTAAGGGCGGCATGAAATCGTCATCCGTAAAGAAAATAAATGAAATTGTGCAGCAATATCCGGAAGAGACAATGAATGTCTTGCGTCAGTGGATTATAAAGCAGGCATAAGGAAGGAGGAAAGTTTATGGCACCACCAAAAGATGCAAAAGACGAATATAGAAGATTAAACGGAACGCAAAAAGCGGCGATATTTCTTATGTCGGTCGGCGAAGAAGTAGCTGTCAAACTATTCTCCATGATGGATGATGAAGAAATCCGTGAAATCTCCGGCATTATGTCATCTCTTGGACAAGTCAATGCCGGAATGGTCGAACAGCTATATGCTGATTTTGCTGAAAGAGTCTCGGCATCAGATGCGGTTGTCGGTAACCATGATTCAACAGAAAGGCTGCTTGTAAAAGCACTGGGCAAAGGCCGTGTGGACACCATCATGGAAGAAATTCGAGGCCCTGCGGGTCGCACCACATGGGATAAACTCGGCAATGTAAGTGAAGAAGTGCTCGCAAATTTCCTTAAAAATGAATACCCACAAACCATTGCCGTGGTTCTGTCTAAGATTCGTTCAGATCATGCGGCAAAAGTGTTGATGAACATGCCGGAAGAACTCACCACCGAAGTCATTCTTCGTATGCTCTCCATGGAATCTGTAAAAAAAGATGTAATGGATGGTATTGAAAAAACCTTGCGCATGGAATTTATGACCAACCTTGCTAAACGTCAGAGTCGCGACAGCCACGAATTACTGGCGGAAATCTTCAACAACTTCGACCGCAACGCCGAAGCTAAATTCATGGGCAAGCTGGAAGAACGCAATGCAGAATCCGCCGAACGCGTACGCGCACTCATGTTTACCTTTGAAGATCTGGCTAAAATCGACAGCTCCGGTATTCAGGTATTACTGCGTGCTGCCGATAAAGATAAACTGGCGACAGCACTCAAAGGCGCATCTGAGCGCATTAAAGAGCTTTTCTTTGGTGCCATGTCTGAACGTGCGGCAAAAATTCTGAAAGAAGATATGGCGTCCATGGGGCCTGTGCGTATCAAAGACGTAGATGAGGCACAGATGCACATCGTAGGCATTGCAAAAGATTTAGCTGGCAAAGGCGAAATTGTAATCGCAAGCGACAGCGAAGACGAACAATTAATCTACTAAGGTATCATAAATGCGTGTTGAACCTTTGTTATTCAGAGAATTTGACGGCGGGGCGGTTTCCGCATCCGGCAAGGTCAAACCTTTTCTGCCTGGCGGCAGATACAAGGGGGAGGCTCCCCCTCCTCCCCCTACTTTTTCTGAGGAGCAATTAAAGCAGGCCGAGCTTGAAAGTTACAAACGTGGTTTTCTCGAAGGTACAGAAGAAGGAAAACGCCTGCAAATTGACGCACAGGCAGAAATTGACCGTCAGATATCCGAAGCATTACGTGGATTTGTCAAATCCGCATTGCCTATTTTCGAAGATTATAAACGCATGAGCACCATACTGCGCGAGGATATGCCTAAAGCAGCAATGACCATAGCACGCAAGGTTGCAGGTGCCGCCCTTTCGGACAATACAGAAGCTGCTATCAATGACATTGCCGAACGCTGTGTAAAAGCTATGCTTGGTGAAGCAAGCATTACCATTCACGTGCATGAATCTATCGCTCCCTCCTTGGAAAAGCGCATGGCGGATATTGTTGCACAATATGCATCTGGCATGTCCGTACAGGTTATTGCAGACGCCGCGCTGCCGCTATCAGACTGTAAGGTACAATGGAAAAACGGCGCTTTCATACGCAATACAGAAAAACTCTGGCAGGATATTGAACAGGCCATCGGCAATCTTTCTGCATCGGCTACGTATGAAGCGACAAAAGAAATGGAAAAACTGGAGAATCAGGTTAATAATCCTGATATGCCGGTGGTATTCACCGAACAACAAACCAGGCAAAAGGAGTAATCTATGGCGGACGAACAAACAGCAACCATACCCATAATAGCAGATGGTATAGAGAATTTAAGCCTTGAAACAGTGTATGACATTCCTGTGCAGATCACTGTTGTACTCGGTAAAACCAGTATGCAGGTAAACCAACTGCTGAAATTAGGACGTGGCGCGGTGCTTGAGCTGGATAAAAAAGTAGGTGAACCGATTGATATTTTTGTCAATAACCGCCTTATCGCCCGTGGCGAGGTCGTGGTAGTTGAGGAAAAAATCGGTGTAACCATGACAGAAATTATTAAAAGCGAGAAAAATTGAGTACTGGAGTGGTAAAGTGGTGGAGTAACGAAGAAATCATAGTTTTTCATTTCATTACTTCGTCACATCACTACACCAACACTTTTAGGAGCTAGAAGAATGAGACTACTCATCATCGGTGAATTATATGGTCAGATAGGTGCCGCAAGTAGCATAGCCAAAAGCCGCGGTGCCAAAGTTCTGCATGTGGCAGATATTGAAGGCGCCATGAACCTTCTGCGCGACGGTCAGGGTGCTGACCTCATCATGATTGAGGTACGTGAAGACATCGAAAAACTTATCACCCTGCTCATGCGCGAACGCTTTAACCTGCCAGTCATCGCCTGCGGCATCAAAGCAGATAAGGATGCTGCCGTAAAAGCCATCAGATCAGGCGCAAAAGAATATCTGCCGCTGCCGCCGAATGAAGAGCTGATTGCCGCGGTGCTGGAAGCCATTACCGAAGAGTCACATTCTGTTATCCACGCCTCACCGGAAATGGCAAAAGTGCTTGCCATGGCTGACCAGATTGCGCCATCAGAAGCCAGTGTACTTATCACCGGTGAGTCTGGCACGGGTAAAGAAGTTATCGCGCGCTATATTCATAAAAAGAGTAAGCGCGCAGGCAATACGATGATTTCTGTAAATTGTGCGGCCATTCCTGAAAATTTGCTGGAATCCGAACTATTCGGCCATGAAAAAGGGGCATTCACAGGGGCTGTTGCCCGCCGTATCGGTAAGTTTGAAGAAGCCAATGGCGGCACCATTTTACTCGATGAAATCAGCGAAATGGATCTGCGCCTGCAATCCAAATTGTTGCGTGTGCTTCAGGAACGTGAAGTTGACCGCATCGGCGGCAACAAACCCGTAAAAGTCAATATCCGCGTACTGGCTACTTCCAACCGCAACATGCAGGAAGAAGTAAAAAAAGGTACATTCCGTGAAGATTTGTTCTTCCGCCTGAATGTCATAACCATCAACATGCCATCACTGCGTGACCGCAAAACCGATATTATGCGGCTTGCCGAACATTTTATTGATAAGTACTCGAAAGCAAATGGCGTTGATGTGCGTAAATTAAGCGCCGCAGCGCAAGCAAAATTACAGGCATATCACTGGCCAGGAAACGTGCGTGAACTGGAAAATACCATGCATCGCAGCGTATTACTTGCCACCGGCAGCAACATCGAGCCAGATGCAGTGTATCTGCAAGGTATGCCAGAAACACTTGCCCCACAACTTGCCAGCAACACCGGCATCTCCAACACCAAGAGTGGTGGCGGACTGGTTGGCCGCACCGTTGATTCTGTCGAGCAGGAACTTATCCTTGATACGCTGAATCACTGCCTTGGCAACCGCACACATGCCGCCAACATACTTGGCATTTCCATTCGCACCTTGCGTAATAAGCTGAAAGCATATGGCGAACAGGGCGCAGCCGTTCCACCACCACCCACAGGTACGGATTAATGAAGCGTGAGTGGAAGATACGCATAAGCTGGCTGATACTGGGATTGTTGATTGGCAGCATACCCATGTGCAGCCGGTGGTTGACGGTGGATAATTGTTTGGATGAGGGAGGGCGCTGGAATGAAGAAAAGAAAGAATGCGAATTCTAAAACTCATTGCCCTGCAGAAAGCCTGAAAAGGACATAGCACATGGCTGATGCCACAACACTTCCTGCCCAACCTACGCTGCAAGATCAGGTAATAGCGCTATTCAAGCGACGCGATATTTACTTTGCCATCAGTATTATAATGATATTGGTGGTACTTATCCTACCGTTGCCGCCGCTGCTGCTCGATTTGATGTTATCTTTGTCTATAACTATCTCTGTCCTCGTGCTGATGGCGGTGTTGTTTGTTGAAAAACCGCTGCAGCTCAACGCTTTCCCCACTATACTTCTCATCGTAACCATGCTGCGCCTGTCGCTTAACATTGCGTCCACCCGCCTTATTCTTTCCAAAGGCCATGAGGGCACCGATGCCGCAGGTCACGTGATTGAAGCCTTTGGCGGATTCGTGATGGGCGGATCGGTGGTTATCGGCGCTATTATCTTTGCGATTCTCACCATCATCAACTTCGTGGTTATCACCAAAGGTTCTGGCCGTATCGCCGAAGTATCGGCACGCTTCTCGTTAGATGCCATGCCGGGTAAACAAATGGCGATTGATGCCGATTTATCAGCTGGCCTGATAAGCGAAGATGTGGCTAAATTGCGCCGCAAAGAACTGGAAGATGAAAGCAATTTCTTCGGATCTATGGACGGTGCCAGCAAGTTCGTGCGTGGTGATGCCATTGCCGGATTGCTCATTACCTTCATCAATTTTGTTGCGGGCATCATCATCGGTGTTGCGCAGAATGATATGAGTTTTGCGGATGCCGTACATACCTATACCACACTAACCGTGGGTGATGGGCTAGTAACACAAGTGCCTGCACTGATTGTGTCCACCGCCGCCGGTATCCTGATTACCAAATCCGGCGCGGCTGGCTCTGCGGAAAAAGCGGTACTGAACCAACTTACGCGCTCACCCACACCTCTTGGCATTACCAGCGGTTTTATGTTGTTACTGGCTGCTGTACCAGGTGTGCCGGCACTGCCCTTTGTATTGCTTGGAGGTATCAGCGGGTATCTTGCATGGTACATGCTTAAAAACCCACAGGGCGATACGCCTCCTGCCCCAGGCTCACCCGCTGCACTTAAAGCACTGGCAGGCCCTGCCGCCGCTGAAGGAGAAGCAAAGCCAGCGGAAGAACAGCCCGCAGATTTCCTGCTGATTGATTCCCTGCGTCTTGAGCTTGGTTATGGGCTGCTGCCGCTTATTAATTACCAGAAAGGCCATCGCCTGACTGAGCAAATCAAGGCATTGCGCCGCCAGATGGCAAGGGAGCTTGGTTTTATTATTCCTGCCGTGCGTATTCAGGATAATATGCAACTGCCGCCCAATACCTATGTGGTAAAAGTAAAAGAAATTGAAGCGGCGCGTGGCGATATACGCCCAGATGCGCTGCTTATCATGAATCCAAGTGGCGGCAAAATAGATCTGGCAGGTGATGACACCACCGAGCCGACCTTTGGCCTGCCTGCGAAATGGATTGCCGAAAACCAGCGCGAAGAGGCACTGTTCCGCAATTACACCGTGGTTGATCCGCCAACCGTTATCACCACACATCTGACCGAAGTAATTAAAGATAATATGTCCGAGCTGCTTTCTTACGCAGAAACCCAGAAACTGCTGGATGATCTGGGCAAGACACAACAAAAGCTGGTAAGCGAGACCATTCCTTCACAAATATCCGTAAGCGGTGTGCAGCGTGTATTGCAAAACCTGCTGCGCGAAACCATTTCCATACGCGATCTTTCAACTATTCTGGAAGCGATCGCCGAAGCATCACGCGCCACACCAAATGTGCATATGGTCACCGAGCATGTGCGCTCACGCCTTGCCCGCCAGATAAGCCATGCCAACACGGGGCCTGATGGATATATTCCGATTATTGCGCTTTCACCTGCATGGGAGCAAACCTATATCGAATCACTCACCTCCGCAGGTGATGATAAAGTACTTTCCATGGCACCATCACGCATTCAGGAATTTATTGGCGCAGTACGACAAACATTTGATAAATTTGCCATGCAGGGGGAAATGCCGGTGTTGCTAACCAGCCCTTCTATCCGCCCCTATGTGCGCTCAGTGATTGAGCGTTTCCGCCCATCTACCGTGGTACTTTCACAAAATGAAATTCACCCCAAGGCGCGTATTAAAACATTAGGTCAAATATGACCAACATACTGTTTAATACCATCGGCATCCTCGGCATGTGCTGTTTTTTACTTGCCTATCTGTTTTTACAGAAAGGTCGCATGAAGCCGGATGGCTATGATTATTTATGTATGAATCTGGCCGGTGCAGTGCTGATTCTAATATCCCTGCTGTGGGACTGGAACCTCTCTGCATTTTTGCTGGAAGTGGCATGGCTTATCATTACCGCTTATGGCATCTGGCAACGCTGGCGCAAAGATAAGGCTGCCACATGAGACTACGCAGCTTCACGGCCACCAATATGCCCGCCGCCATAAAAATGGTTCGCGATGAAATGGGCGAAAACGCCATTATCATCGCCAGTGAGCCGGTCGGAAAACGTGCCATAAAAGTAACGGCGGCAGTAGAGTATGCCGATGAATCACCAGCAGATTTTGCACCAACTTCTTCAAAAGCCGCGCCACAAAAAGTCGAAGAGCAAGAATTATCATCAGCAAATGACCTTCGCTTCCAGCTGCAAAACATCCTGCGCTTCCACAATGTACCGGAGTTATTTTCTGCAAAACTGATGCAAAAAATTACTGATAAGGAAATGGTTGCAGCCTCCGCCCTGATACGCATGGGCGGCAGGGGAGACACTATTAAATTGCAACGCATGGGACTGGAAAAGCTCCTGAGCAATTTCTTCAGCTTCGATCCACTGTTGTTTGACCGGCTGGATTCACACCTCATGTTGGTAGGCGCGCCCGGCATTGGAAAAACATTCACCATCGCAAAAATTGCTACCCGCCTTGCCATGGAAAAAGTACCTATTGCCGTAGTCACCACCGATAACAAACGCGCCGGTGGCGTGGAGCAACTAAAAGCCTTCACCAATATTCTTGAGGTAGACCTTGATGTGGTAACCTCCCGCAAAGAGCTAAAATCCTACCTGTCTAATCTGCCCAGCCGTACCCGCGTACTGATTGATACTGCTGGTTGCAACGCCTATGACCAGTCTGAAATGAAAGAGCTGCAAGGCTTGGCTGAAACCGAAGGCGTTGAGCCTGTGATGGTGATGGCCGCAGGCGGCGACAGTATGGAAGCCATCGACACCGCAGAATCATTCGCTGCCCTGCCCATACGCCGCGTACTCGTCACCCGTGCGGACACTGCACGCCGCTTTGGTGGTATTATGGCTGTAGCTGCGGCCTATGACTTTGCTTTTTGTAATATCAGTGCCTCATCATCCGTGGTGGATACCTTAAAACCGGCAGATGCCACAACCATTGCCGAACTTTTGCTGCAATACCAGTTGCAAACTTAACACTTATACAACATGCTTGGACACCTATGACAGACCCCGCCGAAAATAACATCATTGCCATCGCCTCCGGCAAAGGAGGTGTGGGCAAAACATGGCTTTCCGTCACATTGGCGCATTTATTCGCGCGCTCCGGCAGACAGGTATTGCTGTTTGACGGTGATATTGGTCTTGCCAACGTAGATGTGCAGCTTGGCCTGACCCCACAGCGCGATTTAAACAGCGTTATCAACGGCAGGAACACTCTTAAAGAATCCATCACACAATATGCAGAAGGTGGGTTTGATATTCTGGCAGGTCGTAGTGGATCTGCTGCACTTGCCACGCTCGCTGTGGAGAAACTGGAAAATCTGGCAAGTGAGTTACGATCTGTTCAGAAAAACTATGATTTTGTTATCATTGATCTGGGCGCAGGCATTGAGCAGCATGTGCAATATTTATCCTCAATGGCTGGCCGTTGTATTGTGGTGGTCACCGATGAACCTACCTCCCTCACCGATGCCTATGCCTTCATCAAAATTGCCCAAGGCAGCAAGCAACCGCCGGATATTGGTATTGTGGTGAATCAAGCAGCCACGCAGAAAGAAGGCGAAACCACGTATCATGCACTCAATAAAGCCTGCGTGAATTTCCTGAATATGTCACCGCCACTGCTTGGCATCATACGCCGTGATAATAAGGTAAAAGATTCCATCCGCGGTCAGAAATCTATCATTATCAAAGCGCCTCATTCCACCGCAGCCACTGACGCAGCGGCCTTGTCTATCAAACTGATGCAGAGATGATATTGGACAAGAGGTGGCACGATGGATGAAATACGTTTCCTGAACATCGCCTCACCTTCGCAGAATGTGAAGCAGCCTGGCATCGCTGATAGTAACTCCACCAACCTGCCGCCCATTATCACGCGCTTTCCTCCGGGTAGTATCCTTGCCGGTTTTGTGATTAATCGTGATGCAGGTGGTAATCCTATTTTGCGTACCGAAAATGGTGATATTACTTTTCAGACCAATTTATTTCTTAAAATTGGCACAGAGCTGGTGATACGCATTGAGAACCGCAGCGGTCACCCGCAGGCACATATACTCACCATTGATGGCGAGCCGCCCGTCACTAATGAAAAAGGCTCCGTGCTCCAGCAACCACAAAACCAGCCGTCGCAGCCATCCTCCACGACTTCTGGGAATATACCACAGCAGGCAGCACCCACAACACGCGTGCCAACGGAAGCCGCCAATGTCAGTATACAGCCCACCATCAACGCAACCCTTACCTCGGACACGCCGGATGTACCCGCTGGCAGCCAGTTTGTAATCAAGGTTGTTTCTGCAGAAGCGCCAACTCAGCAAACACCTTCTCCAAACGCATCCGCCATTAACCCTTCATACGCGGCATATGCCCGTAATTCTGGTAATACTGTAGCACCGCCTACAGCGCCGTTGCAGTCAGCACCAGCCAATACCGCTGCTGCGCCCATTGCAACAGGCCAAATTATTCAGGCAGTCGTAACAGGCAGCACGCAGGCGGGAGAAACTATTTTGTATACACCGAGCGGTGCAACCCTTCAGCTAAGCACCACCACACCCCTTGTCCAAGGTATCAAGCTAACATTTGAAGTCGGTACAATCAGGCCATCTGGAACCGCAATTTCGCAAGTTATCAACACTGAAGAGCCAGCACCACTGGCGGCATTGGCACGCAACTGGGCTAGCCTTCAGCAGATTTACAGCTTGCTGGGCGAGAGCATTGATGCTTCGGGCATCACCTCACTTTTTGGGCAACCTAATGTGCAGGCACAATCTGGCGCAGGCATAAACCCTCAAGCTATCTCTACTGGATTATTAGTATTTATTGCCGCACTCAGAGGCGGCGACTTTCGCGGCTGGCTGGGGCGGGATAATATCAGCAAACTGGAAGACCAAGGCCATACGTCGCTTATCCGCAAGGCAGAGGGGGAATTCTTATCGCTCGGTAAACAGTTTGGCGATGTGCAGCCCGGCCAGTGGCAAACGCTGTTTTTTCCGCTGGCAGTACATGGGCAGGTTGAGCAAGTCCGTTTTTTCCTGAAGCGCGACAAAAAACAGAAAAATGACCGCGACAACACTACGGAAGACGATACACGTTTTATTGTAGAACTGGATTTAAGCCAGATGGGTGAATTGCAGCTTGATGGATTCATCCGCAAAGACCCAAAAACGCTGGAATTTGACCTGTATATCCGCACCCGCACCCAGCTGGATGATGCCACAAGGCAGGATATTTTCACCATCTATAACGAAATGGCGCAGCTTACCGGCTATAAGGGCCAATTGGCCTTCCAGACCGTGCAGGAATTTCCCGTGCGGCCGCTGGAGGAAACCAACATGCCACACAGCGATCTAAATGTATAAACGAAAGCCTTTAAAAAAACACCAGCGCAGCCATACAATACGGCTGCGCTGGATAGTCACGATTAATAATTAATAGCGGGTAAAGCGTGGGCGTGAACGAACTGCCTCATCATAACTAAGACGCGCAAATCTCAGGCATTGAGCAAGATCATCATCCGCTTTTTTGAGGCATTGCTTATATTGTTCCTTGGTCAGTGATTTATCGGCAGTACAAGCATTATGTGCATCAACACGTTTTTGATAGCACCTGTTTTGATCTTTTACGTATTGTTCATATTCAGAGCTGAGCTCCACAAACTGTGCGCTGGCAGTCTGGAAAGAACCTGCTGAAATACAGGCAGAAAGCAAAGCAGCTGCTAAGAATTTTGAAGAATTCATCATATTTATCTCCTTGTTTTTCATGATATTTTACCCAATAGAGGGTAATATCCTATTTAAACATTTTTTTGTTACAGCAGCATGACGTTTTTGTTACAAATTGATGACAAAAAGACACTAAAACTGGTCTGAAAGGTTTTTATTGTTCTAAACCATGGTATTTTTCATGGTTTGATTTTCCTAGTAAGTAGATGCAACGCCTTAAAATTCCTCTGTATTTTTAAATAAATAGACTATAAACCCTAACGTATGACAGCTACAGCCACTGCAAAAGACTTAAAAACAGCATCCCTTGATGCGCTTTATTCGCTCATCCAGAATGACCTGAAACAGGTGGATTCGTTGATTCTGGCACGCATCAAAAGCGAAGTGCCGCTGATTCATGAAGTAGCGCGCCACATCATCGCTTCCGGCGGCAAACGCATCCGCCCTGCCCTTACACTCATTGCCTCTAAGGCCTGTGGATTTGAAGGCACACGGCACGTTGCGCTGGCCACATCCATTGAATTCATCCACACCGCCACGCTGCTGCATGACGACGTGGTAGACGAAAGCGCCCTACGCCGCGGCATGGCCACCGCCAATGAAGTATTCGGCAATAAAGCCAGCGTGCTGGTAGGCGATTTCCTGCTGTCGCAAGCTTTCCAGATGATGGTGGAAGATGGCTCGCTGGATGTACTGAAAATTCTTGCCGATGCATCCGCCATTATTTCCAAAGGCGAAGTCATGCAGCTAATGACTGAAGGCGATCCCGAAACCAGCGTTGCTGATTATCTTAAGGTGATTGAGTCAAAAACAGCCGCACTCTTCGCCGCTGCATGTGAACTCGGAGCAATCGCGGGTGGCAAAGAACATTTGCGCGCGCCGATGCGTGCCTTTGGCACTCATGTGGGCATTGCTTTCCAACTGGTCGATGACGTGCTGGATTACAGCGCCAACCAAGAAACACTTGGCAAAACCGTGGGGGATGATTTCCGCGAAGGAAAAATTACCCTACCCGTTATCATCGCATATGACGCTGGCAACGATGAAGAAAAAGCCTTCTGGAACCGCTGCCTAGCAGACTTAGAGCAAAAACCGGAAGACCTGCAAACAGCCATGCGTTACCTGAAAAAACACAATGCACTCCAACGCTGCATGGAAATGACACAGGATTATTGTAATAAAGCAATACAATCGCTTTCCGTATTGCCAGAAACACCCGCCAAACAGGCAATGCTTGATCTTGTAGATTTCTGCGCTGAGCGCATTTATTAAACCTACTTACTTTTAAGCGCCTTAGCTCCTGCCGCAATTTTATCCATCAGCGCAAGCAGCACGCCAGACACCACAAACACCACATGGATTACCACCATCCACATAATGTGATTATCGGTGTATTTATTCACATCCATAAATACCTTGAGCAAGTGAATACCTGAAATGGCTACAATAGAGGCAATCAGCTTGAGCTTCAGCGTAGAAAAATCTACTGTGCCCTTCCATTCTGGCTGATCCACATGTTCTTCTGTTTCCATTTTAGAAACAAAATTCTCATAGCCAGAAAATATCACGATAAGCAGCAGGTTGCCTGCCAGTGATAAATCGATAAGCGAGAGGATACCAAGAATAATATCATTCTGGTTCATCTCAGGAAACTGTGCAAACAAATGCACTAGCTCCTTAAAGAAACTCATCACCAGTAATATAAGGCCACCCACCAGACCAATGTAAATGGGCGCCATCAACCATCGACTGGAAAACAACCCTTTTTCAATAAATTTTTCTGTTGCGCTGCGCATATCCCCTCATCTGATTGAGAGGGGGAATATAGTGTATTATCATCCACCTGCAATGGCTGAGTTACAAGTTATTCTTATTATACTCTGTATAACTTCACCACGGCTGGTGCTTTTACGCCATACAAGGCCAATACTGCGCGCAACTTTTTTATCGCGAAATGGAATATAAATCAGCCCGTCTTTCTTTTGCCGTGCTGTTTCAGGGATAAGTGTAATACCCACACCCGCAACCACCATTTGCCTGAGTGTTTCAAGGCTGGTGGCACGGAATTCCTTATACTCGCTTACATTCGGCGCACGGCAGAATTCTAGAGCCTGCGCCCGCAGACAGTGCCCATCTTCCAGTAATAGCAACGGTTCATTGGTAATATCACTTACAGTAACCCATTTGCGGGTTGCGAGTTTGTGATGTTTAGGCACAGCCAGCAAAAAAGGATCTTCAAACAATATTTTACTTTCCATGCCCGAATCACCTGCAGGTAGCGCAAGCAGCGCAGCATCTAACTCGCCGGCAGAGAGTTTTTCCAGTAACTTATCCGTCTTTTCTTCTGTGAGCAGCAACTTCAGTTCTGGCAATGCCTTATGTATACGTGGCACAATATGCGGCAGCATATAAGGTGCCAGCGTTGGGAATGCTCCTAGGCGAAATTCTCCCGCCAGGGGATTTTGTGCAAAGCGGGCAATATCCCTGATCGTTTTGGTTTCATGCATAATAGCCTGAGCATGAGCCAGTATATCCTCACCTGTTGGCGTAAGCAGTAACTGCCTGCCCTGACGCTCAAGCAACTGCGTGCCAAGATACGCTTCCAATTTTTGTATCTGCATGGAAAGCGTTGGCTGGCTGACATTGCAAGCTTCTGCCGCCCTGCCAAAATGCCTGTGCTCAGCTAGTGCCACAAAATATTGAAAATCCCGAAGGTTCATATATAGATAATATCTATTAAATTAATAAAATCAATCGATTTTACAAATCTATATGAACCCAGCATATTCGTCTCGCTAACAACAACCCAAACAAGGAGAAAAACATGTTAGGCGTAGGTGATAAGTTCCCAGAATTCAACGTAAAAGCAACAGCACCGCTGAAGCTGAAAGACATAACTATCGACAACGTATTTATCGATGTGAATAATAAATCCTACAAGAATAAGTGGCTGGTAGTGTTCTTCTACCCTAAGGATTTCACCTTTGTATGCCCAACTGAAATTGCCGCATTTGGTGACCTGAATCAGGAATTTGCTGACCGTGATGCACAGATACTCGGCGGCAGCACCGATAGCGAATTCGTGCATTGGGCATGGCGCAAGCATCAGGAAGAACTGAAAGACCTTCCATTTCCTCTACTTGCTGACGTAAAGCGTGATCTCACAGGTGCGCTGGGTATCATCGATAAAAACGAAGGCGTGGCACAACGTGCAACCTATATCGTTGACCCAGATGGCATCATCCGCTTTGCCATGGTGACTGACCTGAGTGTTGGCCGCAACCCCAAGGAAGTGCTGCGTGTGCTTGACGCGCTGCAAACCGACGAACTTTGCCCATGCAACTGGAAAAAAGGCGATGAAGTGATCGACCTTAAAAAGGCTGCTTAAACTCCCGCAGTTTGGGGAGGCAATGCCTCCCCATTTTTTTACCCACATAAAAGGAGATACAATATGTCTATCAATGATATCAAAGCCCAACTAGGCGACTTTGCCAAAGACACCCGCCTGAACCTTGGCAGCGTGCTGAGTGAAGAAGGTGCAACTGATCTTTCCCAGAAACAAATTTTATCTATCGCGCTGGCTTCTGCCTATGCCACGAAATCAGATGCACTGGTCAGTGCAGTGCTGGCTGAAGCATCTATGCTTTCTGAAGCAGAACTAAATGCCGCAAAATCTGCTGCCAGCATCATGGCGATGAACAATGTTTATTATCGTTTTCTGCATCTTGTGTCTGATAAGGATTACGGCAAAATGCCAGCAAAACTGCGTATGAACGTCATCGGCAGCCCAGGCGTTGATAAAGTTGATTTCGAGCTGATGAGCCTTGCCGTATCCGCCATCAATGGCTGCGGCATGTGCATGGATGCCCATGTGAATGAAGTAACCAAAGCTGGCGTTAGCAAAACGGGCGTGCAGTCATGCATCCGCATTGCATCGGTTATCAACGCAGCCGCACAATCGCTTTATATTGGTAATTTTGATGTTTCTGCTCAGCAGCAGGCCGCTTAAGAAGTCAGGTTATCAAGCAGCCTGAATAAAACAGTTTTACAGGCGGGGATATGTTTTGTTCCCGCCTGTAGTTTTTGTGCATTGTGTATGGTGGCAGACTCCACCAATTCATGACCGCAATGTGTTATCAGCGCGTGCACACCCTGCTCCGTCATCTCTAAATGAAACTGCAAGCCCAGCACTTTTCCTTGATAGATAAAGGCTTGATTGCGGCAGGCATCGCTTGCCATAAGATGCACAGCACCCCCTGGCAATTCGAACGTGTCACCATGCCAGTGAAACACTGTCATGGCATTGTTCAGGCCAGCAAGCACCGGCTGGCCAAGTGCAGCATCTGGCACAGCAACCGGCATCCAGCCAATTTCTTTTACGTGGTTTGGATAAACTTTTGCCCCCAGCACATCGGCAATCAATTGTGCGCCAAGGCAAACGCCCAGCACATATTTCCCTGAATCAATGGCAGATTTAATGAGCGCTTTCTCCGCCACCAGCCACGGATGCTCCACCACATCATGCACCCCCATCGGCCCGCCCATAATCACCAGCATATCGAAACTATCGCTGGTTGGCAGATTGGCCGCCTCATCCACACGACACACAGTTAGCATATGCCCGCGCGCCGCCGCCCACTCAGCAATCAAGGCCGGAGTTTCAAAAGCTACGTGCTGAAGGGCTAGGATGTTCAAAAAACTACTTAAACAACATGATCACGTTTGCAATTGCCATTACGATGGTTGCAATTGTTATCATGACGTTTGCATAGAACATATGCTTCTGGGATTCGACGCTATCATTATGTTGTTCTTCAAGACGCCTAGATAATTCAGATAACGCACCTACAAGTTTTTCTGTTTCACCTGCAGTCTTTTCCAATGCCTGCTGTTGCTTGCCTAAACTTGACATAATCAATGCATCTCCACCAGTTCGTCCATGGACACCTGATTGCGGCCGGTGTGTTTGGCGATATAGAGACGTTGGTCTGCGGTTTTATAGAGTGCTTCGGCATCAGTATTATGGTCAAACCGCGCCGAGGCGATACCGATGGATACGGTGCAGCCAAACAGCTGGTTATTTTCGCCGATCTTGAAGGTTTCTTTTGCCACCGATGAGCGTATCCGCTCACCCACCCAGAATGCGCCATTGGCTGGAGTTTCCGGCAGCACGGCGCCGAATTCTTCACCGCCGATGCGTGCGCCCAAATCAGTCTCACGCAAGCAGGAGCTGATAATTTTGGCAACTGCCTGAAGCACTTTATCGCCCATCTCCTGACCATAATTATTATTGATGGTCTTGAAATGATCCATGTCGATAAGCAGCAGCGATAAATCCTCGTGACTACGCTTGATGCGCTTCAGCTCATCTTCTAACTTGGTAAAAAATACGCGGCGAGTGGCAAGGCCAGTAAGCTGATCGGTACTTACCACACGGGTGATTTCATCCTTGGCGGTAGCCTCTGCGTTCACGCGGTCGGTAATGTCACGAAGGCTTCCCACTGAACCAATAATAGCACCGCACTCATCAAACCACGGGTAAGAAATATCGGACACCCAGATTTTGCGGCCATCTTTGGTGCGCATAAGGTAATCGGCCTGCCATTTACTGACATTGCCACGCTTACGATCCTCTTCTAACGGACTAAAAGAATCCACCGATTTAAGCGAATTGCTTACAATACGCGTCTCCATAATGAGCGAGCGAATATTCATGGTCTGCAACTCATCGGGCGTAAAGCCAAGCAGGCGAATCACCGATGGGCTGATATAATCGTAACGCATCGTGTCGTAGCGAAGGCGATATATGGTATCGTTGGAATAGGATGTCAGCAGCTCAATTTCCGAGCGCAGTTTTTCTACTGTGTCAGCCGAATAACTCTCCACATTTTGAGGCGCTTTGCGCGCATAACCTTTAAATGTACTTTGCTTTGCCATGCTAAAAATCTTTCCAAAAGGGCGGGGATTCTAGCGTAACCGCGATACAACTGCAATATACGTAAATAATTATTAATTTTCCGTTAGCAATACTAGCCAACCTATAAAAATTAAAAAGAATTTACGTGCTATGCAGCCAGACTCTTTTGTACAAAATTCTGCAAGCGGCGCGTAAACGATGCAGGATCAGAGATAGTTTCCCCCTCTACAATTCGCGCCTGATCAAACAGCAGCCACGCTACATCTTCCAGCTCGGCTGCGTATTTTTCATCAGCACGTTTTTCCACCAGCGATTTGATGATGGAATGCTCCGGATTAATCTCCAGCACTTTGGCCGATGTTCCTTGCAACTGTTTCTGCTCAACTAAGAAACGTTCAAAACGGAAATCCATTCCTCCTTCATCCACCGCAAGGCAGACGGCACTTTGCGTGAGTTTATGTGTGGCGCGCACATCTTTTACCTTATCACCCAGAATGGTTTTTATTTTTTCGCAGAGGGATTTAACGGCATCGCTATCCACTTTCGGTTTTTCCTCCGGTGCGGATTCTTTGGCGATGGTATCAAGGTCGATATCCGCGCGCGTGACAGATTTGAATTTCTTGCCCTTATAATCCTGCACCACGTTTACCCAAAAATCATCCACATGGTCAGAAAGCAATAACACTTCAATGCCGCGCTTGGTGAATCCTTCAATCTGCGGGCTTTGACGCATCACATCCACATTATCCCCCGTGAGGTAGAAAATTGTATCTTGCCCTTCTTTCATACGGCTAACATAGGCATCAAGTGATGTGCGCTCATCTGAAATATTATTATTGAAACGGCAAACTTCTAGAATCTGCTCACGCGGGGAATGCCCTTCACACAATCCTTCTTTCAAAACGGCGCCAAAATTATTCCAGAAACCGAGGTAAGATACTTCATCCTCCTCACCTTTCTTTTTAAGCTCAGACAGAACACGCTTTACGATAGACTCCCGAATCTTCGTCATCATAGGGTTATGCTGCAGCGTTTCGCGGCTGATATTCAGTGGCAAGTCTTCAGAATCCACCACACCGCGGATGAAACGCATATAAGCTGGCACTAAATCAGCATTTTCCTCAGTGATGAAGACACGCTTCACGTAGAGCTTCACGCGGCGTTTTCTTTCAGGATGGAATAAATCAAACGGCTTGGCTGATGGCACAAACAGCAAACTATTATATTCCACCTTGCCTTCTGCCTTATTGTGGAGCGTAAGCCATGGCTCATCTGGCGCATGCGCTACATGGCGATAAAATTCTGTATATTGTTCTGGCTTGATATCATTTTTTGAGCGCATCCAAAGCGCCGCGCCAGTGTTGATAGTTTCCTTATGCCCTTCTGCATCAGTCAACGCAATTGGGAAAGAAATATGGTCGGAATACGTCTGCACAATGTGGCGCAGGCGGAAGCTATCCAGATATTCTTCTTCACCTTTTTTCAAATGAATGGTGATGGATGTACCGCGCGGTGCAGCTTCGGTAGACGATATAGTGAACTCACCCTGCCCTGCCGATTCCCACTTCCAACTCTCGCTTGTGCCCGCGCGCGTGGAAATGACTGACACTTTATCTGCCACCATGAATGCCGAATAGAACCCAACGCCAAACTGTCCAATAAGCAGCGCATCTTTTTTATTATCTTTGCTAAGCGCGGCCAGAAATTCCTGCGTGCCGGATTTTGCGATGGTACCGAGATTATTCACCAGCTCATCACGGCTCATACCAATGCCATTATCACGAATCGTCAGTGTGCCTGCGGCCTTATCAACAAGCAAATCAATAGCATATTGCGTATCATCTCCAGCAAGCTCGGGCTTGGTTACCGCCTCATAACGCAGCTTGTCACAGGCATCTGAGGCATTTGATATTAACTCCCTGATAAATATATCTTTATTTGCATATAGCGAGTGTATTACCAGCTGGAGAATTTTACTGACTTCAGCCCCAAACTTAAGTTTTTCTTCGTTTTTTTGCGTCATAATTCACCTGTTTGTGTTACAATTCGCGTGCATGATATGCATATGGTGCATAACGTAGCAGTGTCAAGGAGACTGGTTGAAATCTATGAACAAAATAATCATTGCAGTACTAATGATTTTCTTAGCGAGTACCGCAACATTGGCGCAAACAGCCGAACCTGCACCACTGGATACGAGCAAAATAGTATCCCCACAAAAAGAAATCATCTACCGCGTACATCTGGGGCGTGCTGCCGATGTAAAACTGCTCATAGATAATGGCGTATCGCCTAATCTTACCAACGATGAGGGTATCCCCATTCTGGCACTCGCCGCGATGCGCAAAGACCCAGAAGGCATCAATATTTTACAGACATTACTTGATTCAGGCGCGGATGTTAATGGGCGCGATACGCAAGGACAAACAGCACTTTTCCACGCCGCCCGCGCTGGCCAGAAAGAAAGTGTTATGTTCCTGCTGCAGCACGGCGTCAATTATTATCAGGTAGATAATAACGGTGATATTGCACGCAATATCGCACATCAGGAAGGCCACGCAGAACTGCTTGCCAGCATGGATGATTTTGTGAAGCAGGAAGCAGAAAAAATTAAGCAGCAATACGTCGAGTATAATGAGTCATTGCAAGAACGCTATGAAGCTGAACGTAAGATTATAGAGGCTTATGACCAAAGAAGACTAGATATAGAACAGGCGCAAGTTGCAGCAGAAGTTGAAGCGTATAATGCAGCATTAGCAGAACAGCAAGCGCAAGAAGCCGAATATCAGCGTGCCATTGAAAATATACGCATTATTGAACAAAAGAAACGCGAATTAATTATCGAGAAACGTAGCCTGCCTGCTTTTTCTGAATCACTGCGCGAGCTTTCATTCCATACCTGTGCCTTTCAATACTGGTCTTTCTGCCGTGATTTGAATCAAACTACAGAAATACCTAAAGAGAAAATAGGTGAAACCATAGACGAGCATTATGCAAAAATTCTTGCCCTCTCCGATCAAATATCGGCAGAATATGAACTGGAGCACGACTATACAGACAAAATTATCGAGCGTTCCAAACGCAGGGCATATAACCCACTAGCGCGGATGCCATCAAAAACATACCGCTTCCAGAATGGTGTTGGCAAAATTGCCGACATGAAAACGCGCTGTAATGAAGTAGCAAAAAACTGGAACGTAGAAAACGTGCACCACCTGGACACACCTCCATCTAAGAAAGGCGGCAAAGCCGGAAAACACTCCAAAGACCGCGGTGTAATGGGTTTTGGCAATAATTAGTCATAGCCTGTTAAAAAATCTATATACGCCCGTCATTGAGAATCCAGCGTAATCAGAAACATGGATTGCTTTAGAATTGCTAAGTGGCAATTAAGGCAATGACAAATCTGCTTAACTGCTTACGCCACCTCAGTTTGCGAACGAGCCATGCTATTTTTGAGTGATATATAATCCACCTTGCCACTACCCAATTTAGGTATCAGGTCAATACGCTGAATCTGCTTCGGCAGGCAGATTTCAGGCACACCTTTTTCCTGCGCGCGCTTCAGTAATTTGTCTTTGGTGATCTCAGGAGATTCAGTATACATCACAATTTGCTCACCGCGCTTATCATCCGGAATAGTAATCGCTGCGTGGCCTTTTTCGGGATCAATGTCATAGGCTAATTCCTCAACCACAGTGAGCGACACCATCTCACCCGCAATCTTTGCAAAACGTTTTGCGCGGCCAAGAATAGTGATGTAGCCATCTTCACTGATATCCACAATATCACCAGTGTCATACCACGCACCCTGCGGTTGAACCACACCTGGTTTATCCGCCTTCAGATAACCAAGCATGACATTTGGCCCTTTCACCAAAAGCCTTGCGCCCTTTTCCAATCCATCCACCGCTTCCAGCTTGTATTCCATGGCTGGAAATAATTTACCAACGGTTCCTGGTTTATGCTCTTCATGTGTATTCACGGAAATAACAGGACTTGCTTCCGTCACGCCATATCCCTGTAAAATATCCACACCGAACTGCTCTATCCATGCCTTGCGCGTAGATTCCTTGAGTTTTTCTGCACCAGCAACCGCAAGTCTGATGCGGCTGAAATGATGTTTTTCTGCATAGCGCGCATATCCCTGAAAAAAGGTATCGGTGCCAAGCATGATGGTAGCTTCTGATTTATACACTTCTTCAGGAATTTGTTTGTATTGTACAGGGCTTGGATACAGATAGGTTTTAAGACCGCATATCAGCGGCATGATGGTGCCCACCGTAAGCCCAAACGAATGAAATACCGGAAGCGCGTTAAAAATAATATGCGGTGGTGATAAATCAAGTTTTGCACAGGCCTGCGCGATATTGCTAAGCAGGTTTGCATGTGAAAGTGCAACACCCTTCGGCACACCCTCAGAGCCTGAGGTATAAAGCACCACCGCCGCCTCATCAGGACTGCCACCGGAAAGCGCAGAGCGTAATGCTATTTCGGGCAAGAGCGCATCCAGAGCTCCTGATAATTTATCCTTCCAGTCAACATTTTTCCGAACGTCTTCCAGATAAATAATCGTATAGTGCTTCTGCAGCGCCTTTATGATGTGTTCGAGCTTTGCTTTCTCAATGAAGACACGCGAGGTAATCACCGTCTGCACCGCAGATATAGTGCATGCATGCAATATACTGGCTTCACCAGCAGAAAAATTAAGCATGCACGGCACACGCCTTAACATGTGCAGGCTTACAAATGTCAGTATAACGCCAAGTGAGTTAGGCAGTAACAGGGCAACATTCTTTTCAGTGCCAATAACAGGTTCCAGCTTGCGCTTAAGTATGAAGGCACGGGTAAACATGTCCTGATAGCTCATGCCGTCCGATGTAATATCTGCAGCAATAACCGTATTCTTACCGAAGGTATTACGCGCTTTCAGCAATGCGGAAAGCAGATGTTTTGAGTAATCTGCAGCGTTTAACTGTTTATCATTAGACTTCACGCGTGAATTTCCATGCATACCAGACCACCACAAGGTTGAGCGTTGCCAATACTAAAAACAAATCAAGTATGTTAAACCCTAACATCAAAAGTATGGCCGATGCAATAGCGGCGAGCGTCATAAAAACAGAATCACACATATTACTTGCCGCCATAATGCGCGAACGGAATTTTTCATGTGATTGCGATTGTAGAAATGCATATAGCGGCACAATATAAATGCCCCCGCATACCGCCACCATAAGCATACATCCAAGCACTGGCCAGTGGCTGGTGGTGGAGAGAAATTCAGATACACCCATCAGACCTTCATGTACTGGCACTGGTGTTGCCAGCACCATCAGTAATGTAAATAATGCCGTGCCGAATGCCATCAAAGGAGTCAGTTTTGTGGATATCTCGCCTTTAAGTAACGTATCACATATCATGGAACCAAACGCGATACCCACCGAAAATACCAGCAGGAATAAAACATAAACTTCATTGTTTGCTCGCACCACAGCCTGCGCGTAATTAGCAAACTGCGACATGTACACAGATCCCACCAGCAAAAACCATGAAAGCCCAAGTATTGCTCTGAAATTCTGCATATCATAGGTGGCATTGCGAATCATTGCTTGTGTGCCTTTCCATATATTCAGACTTATTTCGATATGCGGATTTGCAATACGTGATTTAGGGATGAACAGGCTGGCAAGCAGTCCAATGGCTGCAATACATATCGCTACACCACCAATCACATTGCCTTCCATTTCAACCAACAGTCCACCAGCAATTAAACCGCCCAAAATCGCAAGATAACTGCCTGCCGCCATAAAGCCATTGGCTGCTAGCAATTCTTTATTAGAAAGGTGATCTGGCAGGATACTGAATTTAATAGGACTGTAAAATGTGGTATGTGTGCCGCTTACAAAAAGCATCACCATCAACAAGTAAATATTGAGCGTTGCAAAGCCGTAAAACACACACAGCATGATGCCAAGCTCAGCGATTTTAGTGAGTATCACCAGCTGAGATTTCTCATATTTATCTGCCAGCGGGCCAGCAATGGATGAAAATAATAATATTGGCAACACAAGCAGGGCAGAACACAGGGTAACCAGTATCTCCGGCTGTGCGGGCAATGTTATGCCTTTGCTGGCAGAGTAGGCAATAAGCACCACAAGACCAGAACGCAGCAAATTATCGTTAAATGCCCCTAAGAATGTGGCAAGAAAGATAGGCAGGAAACGCCGCTTGGCAAAAAGGCCATACTTCAGATGTTTCAAATCAATATCGAGCGCATCAAGCTCCATGCACTTACCAAAGCACCGCAAGCCAGATGATGGTTGCATTTATAATACTCAGCAATACGGCAGCGCTCGCCATATCTTTTGCCATACCGGAAAGCGTGTGTTGCTCTGCTGAAATACGATCAATCGCAGCTTCTACAGCTGAGTTAAGCAACTCAACTATCATCACCAAAAATATACTACCTATAAGTAGGGCACGCTCTACTCCGTTCTCCCCAAATGCAATAGCCGCAGGAATGGCAAAGCAACCGACTATCAACTCAAGCCGGAACGCCCGCTGGCGCATACCGAACCGCAGCCCATGCAGCGAATAGCCGAATGCTTTGATAAGCAGTGCTATCTCGTTAGATTGCTTGTCTGTGTTCATAATCAGTCGGCGGCAGGTTAAACAAATTTGTCACAGCCACAGGGCCTTCATATCCCTGCACCATCAGATGGCCGGTAGACGCATCCGCAACCACCGCAAGGCGGGTATTAGCATTGATGATAGGTGCCTGCAGCCAGTCAAAATTGGGTTGTTCCAGATCATGCCCACCAAAGGTTATGGCCTGACGATAGCGACCGGCACTATCAATCTCGCGCGGCCACCAGCCTTTACCGAATTGTGCGAATGCAGTGTTAAAGTGGTTTGAGGTACATACACTCATTCCGGCAGATAATTCACGTACTTCAGCAGCGTTTTCCAACCGTTCAATCACGCAGCCTTCTCCAAGCTGTATGCCCGTGAGAGTAAAAATGGCAGGCACCGCAATGGGCGTTTTGATAAGCATGGCCTTTGCTTCTTCGTAGGTTCGTGCCGTTTCAAATACAATACGCAGCAGGTGCGAAGCGGGTATGCCAACGCCCTGCCCCGCCACAATCCGGTTTTTTACCCAATCCCCTGCAAAGGTAAGATTGTGCTTACGCATGGGTGCCTGATTAATGGCGGCTGAAAAACGCCCCGCGGCCATGCCGGTAAACATGCCAGAAAGCCCGGGCCAGGTGATATTATAGAAATCTCCCGCCTTACCCTGCTGAAGCACAATCATGATATGTTCGCCCAGCTTGGGAAATGGCCAATCCAGCGTTCTGAGCATGGCAACATTCTCACTGTTACGATAGGCTCCCGTAGTGCAGCCCCATTCAAAACACATATTCAGGGCATAAAGCCCTGAGACACCCACAACACCTGCCATTGTTTCCACTTCATGCAGGTAAGGGTTCATATTCTTTTTCATCAGGTATTTAGAGCTGATATCGCCCAGTGGCATCCCTACAATACTTGGAATATATGATAATGCGCCGTACGTGCGTCGTGCCGCCTGAATAAGCTGCCGCGCCTTGTCTGGATAGCTACGCAGCAGATCAACCGGTGTTTTACCGCGCAAATCAACAAAAGGGATAGACTGCCTGAGCATGATTTCCGAACGATTGGGGTTGCAACACTACTTACCTTACTTATATAGTGCACAGACGCAACTGATTAGCTACCGACATGACAAAAAAAATTATAAAGCCCACGCTTGAAGAAGCAGAAGACGCCGTCCGTACCCTGATACGCTGGGCAGGTGATGACCCAACGCGCGAAGGATTGATTGATACACCTAAACGTGTGGCCAAATCGTTCACCGAATTTTTCAGCGGATATGATGTAAATCCAGCAGACATACTGCAACGCACCTTCCAGGAAGTAGAAGGTTACGATGAAATGATTGTGCTGCGTGATATTGATTTCAGTTCACACTGCGAACATCATATGGTACCTTTCACTGGTCGCGTGCATATTGCTTACATTCCTAACGATAAAGTGCTTGGCCTAAGCAAGCTGGCACGACTTGTGGATGTCTACGCCAAACGCCTGCAGATTCAGGAAAAATTTACCGCACAAATTGCAAACACGCTAAATGACTTGCTAAAGCCGCGCGGTGTTGCAGTCGTTGTAGAAGCCAAGCATATGTGTATGACCATGCGTGGTGTGCAAAAAACCAGCAGCGTGATGCAGACCAGCCACCTGCTTGGCCTGTTCCGCAGTGATTCACGTACTCGACAGGAGTTTTTCAGCCTGCTGAAAACTGCCAGTCACAATACTAGTCGTTAATCTATGTACGTTCAGACCACACGCCTGATAAAAGTAATGGTAACGCCTGCATACTTAAAAGAGCAGTCTGATCCGCTCGATAAACAATATGTGTGGGCATATACCATACAGCTGGAGAATATGGGGCAGGAAACGGTGAAGCTCATTAACCGCTATTGGCACATTACCGATGCATTGGGCGCAGTACAGGAAGTGCATGGCGAAGGTGTGGTGGGCGAACAACCTGTATTGCAGCCAGGCGACGTCTATCAATATACCAGCGGCGCGGCATTGCATACCCCCTCAGGTATCATGAAAGGCCATTACGAAATGACCACTATGGATGGTGAATTCTTCAATATCGTCATTCCGGCCTTCTCACTGGATAGCCCAGAACAATTAAAACGACCCAATTGACCTTATTCTAACCAGCTTACTGCTTAGAAAACTGTCACCCTCGAAAATGCGGCAGCATTTATCGGAGATATGCGGTCTAATTCTTTATTTTCCCCCTTCCAGTGCATCTTCCACAGGTGTATCTTGCATAAATATAGGCTCGAAATAATCTGTGTTTCTAACAATACCATTTAACTTTAGGCGTTTACACGCTATAATGGCACCATGTCAGATATTTTCAATCAACTCAATAACATGGGCTTTGGCCGCGGCAAGCAGGATAATGCTTCCGACGGCACCAATGAAAAAAGCGCTATGGATCTGGTGGTAGATTCATCAGGCAAACAAACCTATACGGCGGCAAAACTCGTTGGCCTTCCGGTTAATCTGAGCAATGTCGGTGAAGTCGGTCTGCAGAAAGCCATGGGTGGCGACTCTGAAGGCCTTACCGGCAAAATGATTATGCCAAGCATTTTCCCTGATGCTCAGGGAGGTTTCCTTGCCAAATTGCTACACTCTATATTTATAAAAAACCGTGAAATCATCGACCATACAGTTGGTGTTGGTGGTGATGCCAGTGGCTCCGGTGGCGGAGGAGGCGGTGATGGCGGTGGTGGTGGTGATTCTGGCGGCAGTAGTTTTAATGATTACAGTTCGGCAAGCCTTGGCAGTTTTGTAAGTCCTTCTAATTTTCCTGATTACGATTTTATCCCTATCTCACGTGCAGATTTAGGCAACTTCTCGCCACCTGTAGTTGGCACCGGTCAGGGCATGTCGCTTGGCATCGATTGATTTGGTTATTCGTTTACTATTTCTCCTTTGCACCTCTGAAGAAAATCCATTACACCTAGCAGCATAGCTGTTAGGAGCATCATGACTAAAATTGCTGTACTCAAAGAAACCGTTTCCGGCGAGTTGCGCGTTGCCGCCACACCTGATTCCATAAAAAAATATATATCGATTGGCGCAACTGTAGCCGTTGCTCATGGTGCTGGCACTGGTTCATCCATTGCAGATGATGCCTATCAGGCTGCGGGCGCAGTGCTGGAAAGTACCCCAGTAAGTGACGCCGATATTATACTAACCGTCCGCCCGCCTGAGCAAAACGTGCTTTCCTCTATGAAAGAAGGCACATTACTAATCGGCATGCTGGAGCCATACACTAATCAGGCCGCATTCTCTGCGTATAATAATAAAAGAATTTCTGCCATAAGCCTTGAACTGTTGCCACGCATCAGCCGCGCACAATCAATGGATGTATTATCTTCACAAAGCAATCTGGCCGGTTACCGCGCCGTGATTGATGCCGTTGCTGCACTAGGCAAAGCCGTACCGATGATGATGACGGCGGCGGGCACCGTAGCCCCTGCCAAAGCACTTGTGCTTGGCGCCGGTGTAGCCGGTCTTCAGGCTATTGCAACCGCAAAACGTTTAGGTGCAGTGGTTTCAGCGTTTGATGTGCGCCCAGCCGTAAAAGAACAAGTAGAAAGCCTTGGTGCAAAATTCGTAGAAGTCCCCGCAGAAGAAAGTGGCGAAGCCACAGGCGGCTATGCCAAAGAAATGAGCGAAGATTACAAGCGCAAGCAAAGCCAGCTGATTCATGACACCATTATTAAGCAGGATATCGTAATCACCACCGCCCTTATTCCTGGTAAACCAGCCCCCGTGCTCATCACAGAGGATATGGTAAAAGGCATGAAGCAAGGCTCCGTAATTGTTGACCTCGCTGTATCTGCTGGCGGGAACTGCCCACTGACTGAGTTGGACAAGGTAACAGAAAAACATGGCGTCACGCTTATTGGTTATAGCAATATGGCAAGCCGCGTGGCAGCCGATTCCAGCCAGCTCTACGCACGTAATCTATTTAACTTCATTTCCACACTCATGCTCGGCAAAGACGGGCTGAATGTGAAATGGGATGATGAGTTAGTGGCAGGCACGTTATTGTGTAAAGATGGTGCGGTAGTGCACAAACAATTTATGTCATCCTGAGCGAAACGAAGGATCTCTATAAATTTAGGAGATTCTTCAGCTACGCCTCAGAATGATAACAAAGGAAGATAACTATGTTCGACAGTGCAATGGTAAACCAGAAAGCGGAAAGGCTGGCGCAGGAAGCAGCAGAACTGGCGGAAGACATTAACGCCCTGCACCTGCAAATCCAGCAGACCTCCGGCATTGACCCGTTCATCTTTGGCCTCACCGTGTTTGTGCTGGCGTGCTTTGTGGGTTATTACGTCGTTTGGAAAGTAACCCCTGCCCTGCATACACCACTGATGAGCGTTACCAACGCCATCTCCGGTATCATCATCGTCGGTGCCATCATCGCCATGGGGCCGGAAGGCGGCGGCGCGGCACATCTCTTTGGTTTTATTGCCGTTGTGATTGCCTCTATCAATATTTTTGGCGGATTTATTGTTACGCAACGTATGCTTGCCATGTTCCAGAAAAAAGAAAAGAAATAAAATATGAATAACGATCTTACCATACTGCTTTACCTCACTGCCTCGGTGCTTTTCATACTGGCATTAAAGGGGCTGTCCTCGCCTGAAACGGCAAGGCGCGGTAACTTGTATGGTATGATTGGCATGGGTATTGCCATTGGTACCACCTTCACCATGCCGGTAGTAAAAAACTATGCGCTGATACTCTTTGGCATCGTGATTGGCGGATTAATTGGCGCAGGTGTCGCCCGTAAAATCCAGATGACGGCCATGCCACAATTGGTAGCCGCCTTCCATTCACTCGTAGGCATGGCCGCTGTGCTGATTGCTGCTTCGGCTCTCTGGGCACCGGAATCATACGGCATTGGCAATAGCGGCAATATTCGCTTTGGCAGCCTTGTGGAAATGAGTCTAGGTGCTGTTATCGGCGCGATTACCTTTTCCGGTTCCATTATTGCGTTTGCTAAACTGCAAGGCATTATGTCCGGCAAACCCATCCGTTTTACTGGCCAGCATATGCTCAATGCATCACTGGGTATCGCCATCATATTACTTCTGATGGTGTTCTGCTTCAGCGAATCCAAAATGCTTTTTGTTCTGATGGTGTTGCTGGCATTTGCCGTTGGCTTTCTGCTCATCATACCCATTGGCGGTGCCGATATGCCGGTGGTAGTGTCCATGCTCAATTCCTACTCTGGTTGGGCAGCGGCAGGGATTGGCTTTACGCTCGGCAACATACTGCTCATTATCACCGGCGCACTGGTTGGCGCATCGGGCGCGATTCTTTCCTATATCATGTGCAAGGCCATGAACCGCTCCATCATTAATGTGATATTCGGTGGCTTTGGAACTGATGGCGGCAGTGGCGGGAGTAGTGGTGGTGATGCATCAGAAAAGCCCGTAAAGGCTGGCAGCGCGGAAGATGCTGCCTTCCTGATGAAAAATGCCTCGTCCGTTATCATCGTGCCAGGTTATGGCATGGCGGTAGCACAGGCACAGCATGCCGTGCGTGAAATGGCGCAGACTCTGGAAGCAGAAGGCGTGAAAGTGCGTTATGCTATTCACCCTGTTGCTGGCCGTATGCCAGGCCATATGAACGTGCTGCTTGCTGAAGCAAATGTACCGTATGACAGCGTGTTTGAGCTGGAAGAAATTAATAATGATTTTGCCACCACCGATGTGGTGTATGTCATTGGCGCTAACGACGTGACGAACCCTGCCGCCAAAAATAATCCACAAAGCCCTATTTTCGGTATGCCTATTTTAGATGTAGGCAATGCCAAAACGGTGATCTTCAACAAGCGCAGCATGGCCGCTGGCTATGCCGGTATTGAAAATGAGTTATTCTATCAAGATAACACCATGATGCTCTTCGGCGATGCCAAGAAAATGACAGAAGAATTGGTGAAAGCGCTTAAGCATTGATGTTTTTATCCAGAATACCACATGCGCTATTCATTATTATAGCGGTGGTTGCCGTCACCCTGTTCCTGGAACAAATCTTGGATATGAAAGACGATGCTAAACCGTACATTCGCCTGCAAAAAGGCACCGAATATTTTGTAGCTGTAAGTCCTGCAAAATATGACTATCCAGATTATGCACATTCCATCGTTGTACTTTTTGAGAGAACAGCCCCCGAAGAATGGAAAAAAATTGGCCATCAGTTGCTTGACCCACGCTGGGATACCCAAGGAATAGCCGTAATTGAAGATAAACTTTTTCTTATGCACCACAATCATAAGAAGACGGCTCCTGTTACGGTGCATAACATCAACCAGTTCTTTGAAGTCGCACCCGAGAAAAAATTTGACGCTAGACCACTGGCCACAATACGCAACATACGCAATTCAGTTGCCTTAGAAAGCAACAATGGAGGCAAAATATGCATTACATTCATGAGCCACGGCGATACCAGCCGTGGTATACATATTTATGATTATGATGCGCTGATGTCAGGCAAAAATAATCCTGAACTTACCATCAATCTGGAGAACATCGATGGCAAGGGACACTCTCCATCAGACTGTGTGTTTTATAAAAAAAACCTCATTGTTTCCAATCATTACAGAGGCGATATAAGTATTCTGGATATTAGCAAAACGCCACCAACCATAAAACGCATTCCCACTGGCAAAGACACTGGGCTTTATTATCCCCTTGGGATGGCGGTGCATGACGACTTGTTATACGTCGCAGACCACATTCACTATTATATCAGCGTGTTTGACCTATCAGATCTGGATAATGTCCGGTTAGTACGCACCTTCGGCGGAATCAACTCTGGCTTGCAAATGCCCTATCATCTTGCCATTTACGATAACATGCTTTTTGCAGCAAATCTCCAGCCGCCACAATCCATCAGCGCCTATGCTCTAGATGCAAAAGATAGCGTAACACCACGCTTTGTAATAACAAAAAGCAAGGAAACCCTCCTGAATGCGCCCAGTGATGTTCACATTTTCCGCTATTAAAAAAGCCATTGCAGCAACGATACTGCTGGCAGTATTGTATGCTATCTGGATACAGCGGCTCCCTGCATTGCTTGCCGCATCTGCTCCACCTCCTGCCGAACGCCAGTACGGACGTATCGAGATAATGAAACTGATTCGTAATATCGACAAGCACAGTGATGCAAAGTTAGGTTTCTATCTTATTTACCATTTCAATAACAAAACCCAAAGATCCCCCGAAAAGGGATTGATTACTCTGGCCAAAACCGAAAAACAGATTCTCAACGATTCATTAATTGTGACCAACGAAACGCCTTGGAATACCCTGACCATTGAGATACGTGACAATCGTAAACAGCGTGTAGGCACCATCGGCTTTGATTCCAAGCTTAACGTGTTTTATGGCAAGTCACACTGCACGACATATCCCTTCAGGCTCGAAAGCGTATATCCTTATGAAGAATTTCCAACATACTCGGCTCCACGTAGTGAGCGTGTGCAATGCATAGGTAACGGCGACCACTATGTTGAATTAACGCTCAGGATGTTGGACGGGTAAATGCAGCTAAAATTTGTACACAAAAGTATATTACTGATAGCTGCATTTGCCGTATTATCTGCATTCAAAATATCATCATACATGTTCTCCGGCCGTTTTCTGGCTGAAGAAGGCACATTCTTTTACACACACATACACGCATCTGGTTTCTGGAGCGGGCTAGTGTACGTGTACAAGGGACATTTAGAATTTTTTACCAATCTTGTCGTGGCTCTATCCACATTGGTGCCTTTACAATATGCACCGCTTGTTACCACATATTTATCACTGCTGATTCAAGCAATGCCCATAATGTTTATTATTTTCAATCGCAATGCTTTTGGGTTGTCAGCACGCCAGACTTTTTTATTTATATTCATTTTGTGTGGATCCAGTGTTCATGAAGTATGGGCAAATTCAATTAATCTGCATTTCCATTTTATGCTTCTTGCCGCATTGATTCTTGCACTTCCCGATGCGGTACTCCAAAAACAAAAGCATTTATGTCGTTTACTGTTATTGATGAGCGGTATCAGCGGCGTTTTTGCCAATTTTCTTTTGCCACTCTTTGTCATAAAATGGCTAAAATACAGAAATTATGAATATTTTTTACACGCACTTATCATATCATCTACCACCGCATTACAACTTATCCTGATTGCAATTTTCCCTAATACATTAGATGTAATGCGGGATTATTCCTTTGATATTATTCTGTTTTTCTACACCATCCTCGGACAAGAGTTGGTGATGCCAATCTTTGCTGATATGTTCAATCCCTTCTTGCCATTATTACAGGACAACGCAAGGGCTTTGCAACCAACCGCCCTTGTCATAACATTGTTGCTGGTAGTGCTGTATCTTTTCTTATGCTTTCGCATATGTAAGACAGGAAGCATCGGTCTAATGCTTGTACTATCATACGTCATCTTATCTTTTTTTGTGTTTTTTATTGCAGCCGGTAATAAGTCTGACATGGCTATCTCTCTGGTAGGAGGGCGATATTTCTTTGTATCAAATGCCTTATTATTACTAGGTCTGATAAAAGCACAACCAGACGACAAACTACACCTGACCACTTTAATTTTTTGTATTATGTGCATTACTTCAATTCCGCGCCTATATATGCCAGCACTTGGGCCAGAGTGGTCAGAATCCTATAAAAAGGCGGTTGAGGAATCATCAGAACGCATACAGATTTGGCCTAGCCCGTGGTCTATGCCAAACCATACGCTGATGCAACGTAACAACACTTATTAGCTTGCCCCTACATCCCATTTTGCATACAATCGCAAACCTATGACCAAGACCGCCACAAAACCAGATACACAGTCTTTCGAGGAAGCACTCAAAGACCTTGAAGCTATTGTGCGTAAACTAGAATCCGGCTCTGGCGACCTTGACGCCTCAATTAACGATTATGTGCGCGGCACCGAACTAAAAACATATTGTGACCAGAAACTTAAAGATGCCCGCCTGAAAGTCGAATCCATCCTGAAAGCTCCGGATGGCACCTTAACCACCAAACCTTTTGACCCCGAATGATCCCCATGACCTCAAGATTCCCTGACGATCTTGATAGTGCGCTCCGCACTGTCGCCGATAATTTGCAGAACCGTATTGCTGAGTTACTGAAGGCAGCTGAGCAATACAGCACCACGGTTATCCCGCTCACTGCAAAAACAGCTCCGGTGGTAGATCATGACAGCGTCGAAGGCGAAGAACGCGTACTTGAAGCCATGCGCTATGCTGCCCTTTCCGGTGGTAAACGCCTGCGTCCGTTCCTTACCATCTGCGCCAGCCGCTTATTTGGTGTGTCGTATGATTCCGCGCTTGATACAGCGGCAGCCATTGAATTTATCCATACCTACTCACTGATTCATGACGATTTACCAGCGCTGGATAATGATGATTTACGCCGTGGCAAACCGACCTGCCATAAAGCATTCGATGAGGCAACTGCCATTCTGGCGGGTGACGGGCTTCAGGCCTATGCCTTCCAGATTCTGGCGAGTCCACGCACGCACTCAGACCCGGCGGTTCGTTGCGAACTTATCTCCGCGCTGGCGCAGGCCGCTGGTTGCTGGGGTATGGTAGGCGGACAGATGATGGATATGCAGGCCGAAAAGAAACAACTATCGCTCGATGAAATTATCCGTATGCAGCGCATGAAAACCGGTGAACTTTTCGCCGTGTCGTGCGAGGCAGGTGCCATCCTTGGCAAAGCGCCTGCCATGATGCGTAAAATGCTGCGTGCCTACGCGCATGATATGGGTCTTGCCTTCCAGATTACCGATGATCTGCTGGATGCAGAAGGCACACGCACCACCGTTGGGAAAGGCGTGCGCAAAGATAAAATTGCCGGTAAAGCCACGCTGGTTGCCAGCATGGGCGTAGAACGCGCGCGTGAACATGCACAGATTCTTACCAAACAGGCCATTTCACATCTTGATGTGTTTGATAAAAAAGCTGATCACCTGCGCGCCCTTGCACGCTTCATGGTTGATCGTAAGGCATGATTTTCGTCATTGCGAGAAGCGATAGCGACGAAGCAATCCAGACGTACTGTGGATATATTATTTGCCATTGCGTCGCATACACGCCACCGCTGGATTGCTTCGCTTCGCTCGCAATGACGTGACTATGAACCACTACCTCAACATCCTAATCGAATCCATCTGGGTAGCCAGCATCATTCCGGGTGGTTCAGAACCCACCTTCTTCGCCATAAAGTCTTTTGGTGGGTTTTCTATGGAATTGGCATGTGCCATTGCGATTCTTGGCGCTACCCTAGGCCAGTTGTTTAACTGGTTTCTAGGCACACAGATAAATAAGCTCCAGCGCAAACAGCAAAAAGGCTTCAACGCCGCCATGTATGAAAAGATACAGGGGCATTTCCACAAATACGGCATTTTTGTATTGCTGCTTAGCTGGCTGCCCATACTCAACCTGTTTGTGGTGGCGGCAGGTATGCTACAAGTGCCGCTACGCACCGCCCTACCCCTGATTATCGCCGGACAGGTGGCGGCGTATGGGTTTTATTTACTGTAAGATTATTACTCAATAAAAAAGCCGCCTGATCGGGCGGCCTTTTGTTTATTCGTCATACCAATGTAGGCCGGTATCCATGTTAAATGTGGACCCGACCGTGCAATACCGATTAGCGGCCTATACCCAAATCTACATCCTTAAAAGCAGATTCAATGTCCATAAATGCCGTTTGCTTCCTGTAATAAGCTGCTATTTCATCGTTCATCTTTGTTTCTTTTAATTCCTGACGCGCTTGTTCGTCAGTCACAGGCTTAGATGGTTCAGCTTTAAGTTTTGCCAATTCAGCGCTAAACTGCTCGCGCTCTGTTTTAGAAAGCTGCGCGTATTGTGCTTTAAGCCTATCGATAATCTCGATTTTATACAACTCAGGAGACATGTTACTGCGGTCTTTTTTAGGTAGTTTTGCAGTCTCATCTCTTTCTTCTGCTATTCGCTTCATCAATGATCTTAATTGGTCACTTGCAGCCTTGAGCACAGAAAGATCACCCGCCATCTTTTCAGACTCCAAGTTCGCCTGCAGTGTCATATTCATTTCAAGCAAAGCAACATCTTGTTTTACTACTCCAAGAAAGTCAGAAACACCCAGCTTAGGATAGTGTTGTTGTGTTGCATCGCTGCAACCCGCTGCCAAAAGCGTTGTTAGAAATGCTGCCTGTGTTGCGTGCGATGGTTTACTCATACCGTTCTCCTAGTTAATAATTACTAGCATAAATTAAGAAATTATGAGGGGGTGTCAACAAAAAAGCCGCCTGATTAGGGCGGCTCAAAAAAACCCTCCCCCTTGATGGGGGAGGGTTAGGGAGGGGGTGAACTTAAGAAAATAAGTTACGCCTCTCCCTGTTTTTATTTGTCATCCCCGCCTACGAGCGGGGGTGACACAGTCTTAGTGCGCCAGAAGCGCGAGGAGCAAAATCGCCACGATGTTGGCAATCTTGATCATCGGGTTTACGGCCGGGCCTGCGGTGTCCTTATACGGATCACCCACAGTGTCACCGGTTACAGCTGCCTTGTGAGCATCCGAACCTTTGCCACCATGATGGCCTTCTTCGATGTATTTCTTGGCGTTATCCCAAGCACCGCCACCTGCTGTCATGGAAATTGCCACAAACAGACCGGTTACGATGATACCCAGAAGCATCGCGCCAACAGCAGCAAACGCTGACTCTTGACCCGCGAACGCATTGATAACGAAATACAGCACAACAGGCGATGCCACCGGCAGCAGCGAAGGAACTATCATTTCCTTAATCGCTGCTTTGGTGAGCATGTCTACCGCACGGCCATAATCCGGCTTTGCAGTGCCCGCCATGATACCCGGGATTTCCTTGAACTGGCGACGAACCTCTACCACTACGGAGCCCGCAGCACGCCCAACGGCCTGCATACCCATCGCACCAAACAGGTACGGGAGCATACCGCCGATAAGCAAGCCAACCACAACGTATGGATCAGACAACAGGAACTGCACGTTCAGGTCTGGGAAGTAGTGCTTCAGGTCTTCAGTATACGCCGCAAACAACACGAGTGATGCAAGGGCAGCCGAACCAATCGCATAACCTTTGGTTACTGCTTTGGTGGTGTTTCCTACTGCATCCAGCGCATCGGTGTTCTCACGAACATCCTTCGGCAAACCAGACATTTCAGCGATACCGCCAGCATTGTCGGTTACCGGGCCATAGGCATCCAGTGCTACCACAATACCAGCAAGTGCCAGCATGGTGGTTGCTGCAACAGCGATACCAAATAAGCCACACAGCAGGAATGGAATAATGATACCAGCGCAGATAACCAGCGCAGGCAGAGCAGTTGCTTCCATAGACACAGCCAGACCCTGAATCACGTTTGTACCGTGACCCGTGGTAGAAGCCTGTGCAACACTGCGAACAGGGCGAAACTTGGTCGAGGTGTAATACTCAGTGAGCCACACCAGCGCACCCGTTACAGACAAGCCAACCAGCGCACAATAGAATACATGACGGCCTGTGAATACCAGCTCACCCACGTTATATTCTGTGTGTATGCCAATCAGGTGGTCGGTTACGAAGTAAATCGCAATCGCACCCAAGCCTGCGCTCCAGATGAGGCCTTTATAAAGTGCCGCCATAATATTGCGGCCTTTGCCGAGCTTCACAAAGAACGTGCCGATGATAGAGGTGAGAATACAAGCACCACCAATCGCCATTGGGTAAAGCATCATGTTCGCCTGTGCATCACCTACGAAATAGATGGCAGCAAGCAGCATGGTGGCAACGAGTGTTACCACATAGGTTTCAAACAGGTCAGCTGCCATACCCGCGCAGTCACCCACGTTGTCACCCACGTTGTCAGCGATAACGGCAGGATTGCGTGGATCATCCTCGGGGATATTCGCTTCCACCTTACCAACAAGGTCAGCACCCACGTCGGCACCTTTGGTGAAAATACCACCACCCAAACGAGCAAAAATAGAAATCAGCGATGCACCGAATGACAGCGCAACCAGAGCTTCCATAATTTTGCGGGTTTCCAGATTCATGTTGGTGAGCATGTTATAATAAAGGGCAATACCCAGCAGGCCAAGGCCAACTACAAGCATACCTGTTACCGCGCCGGATTTGAAGGCAATGGTAAGGGCAGGTTGCAAGCCGGATTTAGCCGCTTCTGCCGTGCGCACGTTAGCACGCACAGAGATGTTCATGCCAATATAACCAGCAATACCAGACAGGACTGCGCCGATGGCAAAACCAACGCCCACAAACCAGCCAAGCTGCATGGAAATAAAGATACCAATAACGACACCCACCATAGCAATGGTGCGGTATTGGCGATTGAGATATGCGCGTGCGCCTTCCTGAATGGCGGCTGCGATATCTTTCATACGATCAGACCCTGATGGTGCTGCCATGATCGAGCGACCGGCAAACACGCCGTACAGCAACGAGGCAACGCCACAGAGGATAATAAATGTCATTACAGACATGTGTTACTCCTTGAGATATGTTGTTTTATTACGAGAAAAACTTCAGCTGACTGCATTACTGCATGGAGGGGACTAAATCAATCATTTACTTGCACCCTGACTGCATATAGGCGCTATGTCCTATATTTATTGTTAATCAGATGCTTAAATAGCACATATTAAAAGTTTTTTGTAGCCTCTAGGATTGCATCTTTACTGCTATTGTGTGGTATTTGCCGCACTGCCTTGCCACTGGCATCATATAGCTCCATAAACGGTACAGTACCCTTATATCCGCTACCAAGCTCACTCAATGCACTGTCCAGTGGGTTTAGAGCGGTGCTTTGCGCAATATATGCATCCATATCTTTATAAAACCCTGCATGAACCAGATATTCAGACAGTTTCATCAGGCTACTATCACGCGAGAGGAACAGCATATTTACATGCGCCAGCTTGCCCTCACGCATCAGGCTTATAATATCGGGCATTTTCATACGGCAGGCGGGGCACCATGACGCATATACCACCATAAGCGTTGGCTTGCCATTTTTGCTTTTAAGCAGTGGCGGTATGGCATCCGCCTCCATCACCTTTATGGCGGTTGCATAATCCATAATCTGAGGCTTAAGGGGGTCTGGCGGTTCAAGATACGGTTTGATACTATGCATTACCGCCAGCACAATAAGTCCTACCGCAAAGGCATTAATCACGAACCAGATGTCTTTTTGTTTTTTTTGTTTCATTAATCAAAAATCCACACACTTACCGGCATTTTCCCAATCGCCATACCGCACAGGATCTGGGCCTTTACGACCTCCTATTTCCTTCGGGGATAAATCCATTTCCAGTGTAATGTCACACCGCGCATAGCGCGCATCCTGACTGGCTGGTAATTCCACAAACCCCAGGGATTTATAGAGCGTAATCGCCTGCTCCAGCTTACGGTTACTTGCAATATAGAGCTTCGGGATACCCTTGCGCCGTGCCCAGCTAATGGCTTCTGCCGCCAATATACGGCCTATACCTTTGCCACGTGCATTTCGACGCACACCCATTTTACCCAGCTCAAACACGCCATCACCAATCGGAAATAAACATACCGTGCCAAGAAGATCATCCCCTTCACGCGCAAATAAAATGATGCCGCCTTTATCAATGATATAACCTTGCGGGTCAGCAAACATCGCCGCATCGGCTTCTTCAATACGGAAAAATTCATTCAGCCATTCGCTGTTAATATCAGCGAATGCTTTGCGGTGTTCTTCGTTTCCGGCCTGCCATGCTTCAATTTCAAGCGTCATTATTCCATCTCGAACGTAACAGATACAGCTTCACGAATCGTACTCATACCCGGCAGGCTTGGGGCAACAGATCCACCGCCCATCTCCATAGCGGCATCTGCCATTTTAGCCATCATGGGCATTGGCATAACCGGCGGTTGCGCCCCACCAAGTGAAATAGAAATAGGTTTGCCCAGCGTCATGCCTGCCGTTTTTGCAAGCAGTTCCGCTTTGGCTTTTGCATTCTCAAATGCCTTAGCGCGTACTTTCAGCATATGACTTTCCGGATCCGCAAGGCCAAATTCTACGCCACCTACTTGGTCAACTCCCGCTTCCACCACTTTGGAAAGCAGGCGCTCATGTATATCCATTTTCTTCATGGTGATGCGTAAGGAACGGTTTACCACATAACCCGTAAGCCGCTGCTTGCCATTATCATAATTATATTCCGGCGACACATAGAGGTTAGAGGTCGCCACATCGTTTTTAGGAATTTCGAATTCTTTGGTAATCGCCACCAGCTTTTCTGTCAGCTTGTCATTGGCCTGCTTGGCTTCCTGCAGGCTGATATTGCGGCTAACCAGCGAGATATTCAGCACCGCCTGATCTGGCACAATGTCCTCATGCGCCTCGCCGGTGACCGAAATCATCCGCATGGGGTGCGGCATAGGTGTCATTTGGGCGTGGGAAGCGGCAGAAACCAAGGTTATTAGGGTCGCAAGTGCCAAAATCTTTTTCATTTTCATCTCCTTTGTGCCATATATGTGCTTTCAAACCGCAATTTAACAGACAATGACCGCAATCAAAACAGCAAATTCACCGCCCTCTGCCCGCTTAAGCTGCCTGCACGCGCTTACCTTGTGCCTGGAAAAAAAGCTACCGCTGGAGAATACATGGGGTGAGGATGCTGGTTTTGCAACCCTGCCACCACAAGATAAGGCCTTTGCCCAACGGCTCGCCCGCACCACCATCCGCCATCTAGGGCAGATTGATGATGTGCTTTCAAAATTTCTTGAACAACCGCTGCATGATAAAGCCCCCATCGCAATGCATGTGCTGCGCATGGGCACGGCGCAATTGCTTTGGATGGAAATTCCCGCGCATGCTGCCGTGCATTCCTCCGTGGAACTGGCCAAAGAATCCGGCCAGTACCCCTATACGGGGTTGGTGAATGCTGTACTGAAGAACTTATCCGAGCAAGGACACCTACTCATAAAAAGGCAGAAAAATATTGGGAAGTTGAATACGCCGCTGTGGCTTTGGAAAAACTGGGTGGAAGCCCATGGTGAGGATACGGCGGAAAATATCGCGCGCGCGCATATGTTGGAAGCACCACTGGATATCAGCGTAAAATCTGATGCCGATGCATGGGCAAAGAAATTGGGTGGCGAAGTGCTGCCAGAAGGCTCCGTGCGTATTGCAGAGCCACCCGCCATCACCCAAATGGAAGGTTTTGAAGAAGGCCACTGGTGGGTGCAGGATGTGGCTGCAACAATTCCGGCGCAACTCCTTGGCGACATTAAAGGCAAGCGCGTCATTGATTTATGTGCAGCACCCGGTGGCAAAACCGCACAGCTCATTGCAGCAGGCGCAAAAGTAACAGCGGTGGAAATTTCCAAAAACCGTATGAGCATTTTGAAATCAAACCTCGCACGTTTGCAGATGGATGCAGAATGTATTGTGGCGGATGCCTATACATGGAAACCGGATTTCACGCCCGATGCCATATTGCTGGATGCTCCCTGCTCCGCCACTGGCACGCTGCGCCGCCATCCGGATGTGGCACTCAATAAAACCGCAGGCGATATTACCCGCCTTGCCGCTACCCAGAAAAAATTGCTGAACCACGCGCTAGACCTGCTGCCCAAAGGCGGAAAACTGGTATACGCTGTGTGCTCCCTGCAACCGGAAGAGGGCGAATACCAAATAAACAAGCTGCTGAATGAAAAAAGTGATGTATCGCTGATTCCTATCACCTCAGGCGTATTAGCACCTTATACCACACCGTATGGCTGGATTCGCACCCTGCCCTGCCACAAGCCTGAAAATGGCGGTATGGATGGTTTTTTTGCTGCGCTTCTAGTAAAAGGCGGATAAACACCCTTGGCTCTAAAACGAAGTGCAACACTTGTGATAAGCAGGTGTTGCTATGGAAAAACAATATGTTCACCTTTCCCGCGCTGAGAGGGATGAGATATTCCGCCTTTTAAAAGGCGGAATATCTCGGCGCAAAATTGCAAC
>JBKDKX010000009.1:0-158361 GCA_046344715.1 Alphaproteobacteria bacterium
TTGCAATTTTGCGCCGAGATATTCCGCCTTTTAAAAGGCGGAATATCTCATCCCTCTCAGCGCGGGAAAGGTGAACATATTGTTTTTCCATAGCAACACCTGCTTATCACAAGTGTTGCACTTCGTTTTAGAGCCAAGGTGCGACTCACTCCTGAAAAGAGCGCTGATACTTATTCCCCTGATATGTTCTGATACACTGATGATGTATGCCATCAGTGGCATGGAGAGCCCACTAAGCTTTGTTCTGCTTGGCTGGTTCTTGCTGGAGTTGTTCAAGGCTGCGGATATATACCGCTTGTTGTTTATTACGGCACTTCTTGCATTAACGCGGTTGGATAACATCATCCTGATTGCGCCTGTTATGTGTTGGGTGCTGCTGGGAAGGTATAAAACTATAAATATGGTCAGAGCACTATTTGCCATCAGCCCGTTTTTACTTTGGTCGGGTTTTTCGCTGGTGTATTATGGATTCATTTTCCCTAATACAAAATATGCTAAGCTGAGCAGTGGTATCAGCAGTTCAGATTTGATTGAGAATGGTATAAACTATTTTCTGGTATCAGCTGCCTATGATATCCCTTCGGCATTGATGGTAGTTGGAGTGCTTTGCTATGCTACATGGTTAGCCTGTAAGAAAGTTAGACCAAATATAACGATTTTACTGCTATGTCTTGGGTGCATAGTTAATGGTGTTTACGTAGTTTATGTAGGCGGTGATTATATGTTTGGTCGCTTTACGGCCAATACTATTATCGTTTGTATTTTTATGATTCCCTTCATTTATCATAACAGTGGTTTACGTATGCGTGCTGTGTTATTGGCCGTTTTCCTAATCACATATTTTATGCATGCCGTGGTTATTGATAATAGCGATTTTAACGATGTTGAATATCGGTTCAGGCTTAGTAATTCTTTTACACATGGACACGCTGTCAGCGGGTTGTTTACGCAGCCAGGACATATTATACGCGATAAAACTACGCATAAATGGGCAAAAGATGGGCAGAGGCTTGCCAAGAAGAAAAAAAGGGATGTTGTGGTCAAGCGTGTGATTGGAGCAACAGGTTTCTATGCGTCAGCGCGGCATATTATCATAGATTCCAGAGCACTTTCTGATGTGCTGTTGGCACGGCTACCAGTTTCAAATACTGTGCCATTGCGATCCGGCCACTATACTAGAGATATACCAAAAGGATATATCTACGCTAGGAAGACAGGCAACACATCTAAAATGGAGAAATCGCTGGAAGCCTATTATCAAAAGATACGACTCATCACATCTGCTGAACTTTTTAGAATAGAGCGCTTGCGAGAGATATTATTGTTTAACATAGGTAGGTATGATTACTTAATTGAACGTTATAATAACGCTGTAGGAAATAATACTATATAAATGATTTTTTTGTATTCTAACGCGCAGGAAGAATTTCTGGGGATGTTGTGTGTAGTCTTGCAACATGCTGATTATGATTTTCGTCGAGATCCTTATCTTCAAGGTGTGAAACCAGATAGCGTTTGCTTATCCAGCTATCCATAGATTTCATCTGATCAGGAAAACAGAAGCGAGAAGCAAGGCCGATAGCCGTTGTAAGCGCGGTGCTTGCTGCTTTGCCGGCAAAAATAACTCCGGCAGGGGAAGGATTTTTAAGTAGTAGTTTTTGTGTCAACAAGTTGCCCAGCGTGCCCGTGCTCGCAATAATGCCAGAGCGCACAAAATTACGTTCTTGAAATGTTTTCCATTCATCTACGTGCTTCTGGTAATCCGGCGTGTCTTTTTCATCGGCAAAAACGCTATGGGCAACGGTGGTGAATAATGGATCAATCATCTTGCGTGCGCCGCGCGTAAAACGATGCAGTTCTTCCGGTGCAATGGCCTCGGCTAAAATTAGGCTGCTTGCACCTGCAAGGTCGCCCACTAGTTCGCCGGTAAAGTTTTGGGTGTATGTGCCGTAGCGTTGGTGAGCAGGTGCATCAAAATTGTATTTATTGGCGTATTTTTTCTGAACCAGAAGGCTGATATATGGTTCATATATATTAGCAGCAAGGCTAAATAAGCCGCTTTGCACCGCATAGGCAACCGTCTCGCCGCGCACCTGCGCGGAGACAGTGTTGGTATCTTGAGTAATACCAGTGACATCGCTCATTCGACCAGTATATTAGATTAATGTGTATTTGTAAAACATTTATAAATATCAAATAGCTAATGAAAATAATATGTTAGCTAGTAAAATACGAACGCTTTAATTAGTGCGCGGCGTCTTCATTAAGAATAAAGTTTAATTCTGATGCGCCGTAGCGTGTAGCGCTCACGATGATTCCGTTAATGTATGGATTGAATAAAAGTGGTTCTTCATAATAAGGGGCAATAGTTTCTTCTTTTGCAGCTTCTTGGGGAGCATCTTTAGTTTTTTTGATTTTTTTCTGAGGAATTTTATAGTCCCACACAATATTTTTATTGGGTGTAACTTCAAAGACTCTTGAATTGAGTGATTCTACAATAAGTGTGTTGCCATTCGGAAGCCGTTGTACACGACCGTATGAATCGGTAAAAAATGGGTTGTTTTTGTTTCCAGCATAATGCCAGGAGACACCCAGCGTTTTAGGATCAAGCTCTATAACCCTAGAGTAAATATGTTTATCCTTGGCATGGCCTTTATTGTCGAAAACTAAAATGTTGCCATTAGACAGAAAATGGGCGGAATGCTGCGCTCTCCACAAGCCGTTATACGCCCAGATGATTTGTTTTTTGGCCATATCAAATACGGCGACAGTATCGAGATTGCGGATGGAAATAAGTAAATTTCCTTCTTTAAACATTGGAAATGCCGCTGATAATTCGGGAGTCAGTATGTTAATAGAATTGGTATGGAATCGATCCCACTTGGCACTATTTTTTAGGTAATCATTTAGCAGGAGTGCGTAAGGTGAATTTTGTATTGCCTCAGGAATGGAGAATTTCTGTATTTCCTGACCATCAGGCGATAAAACAACAATTTCATCAATCAACAGTGTGTTTGATTCGGTCTCAAATAGTTTTTGATCAGATCTTTCCAGTGTTTGTGTGAGTGCGAAGATGTTACCGGTTTTAGGATCAATGGTGAAATCATGGTGAGTATTACCAGCATATGTCCATAATACATTTGAATCTTTATCTACCTTGACCATTCCATAGCCATATGGGGTATCACCAATACCAGTATAAACTGCAATAAGGTCTCCATTTGGGAAAACATGTGCTTTTTCTAAATATATCCATTCTTCCGGAACGGGTTTTTTAATGTGTTTTTGATTTTTCCATACAGAATTAAAGGGGAGCTGCCAACGATATACAATTTTACCCGTCATATCAGCAAGAAAGGCATTTGAGGAATAGCGGTATGTAAAAAGCGTATAGCCGTTATACGCGCCTTCTTTATTCCAGATTACTTTCTTTTTTGAAATAAGTTCTGAAATTTTGGATAGTTTGGTATCTGATAACGAATCTGCATCATATTGTGTAATATAGGATTCAACATTTTCTAGAAATTCGGATATCTCCAGCGTAGATTGAAAATGAAAATGTTTAGCGGCAAATCCTGCCATAAAAATCAGGAAGATTACGCTTATAATAAAAACAAAATTAAATATTTTTCCCAGCATAAGCTACTGCATAAATGTCAGGGCATCTTTTGCGTAACGTGTACCAGATAAGATACCATTTTGGGGTTTAGGAGGCAGTCTGTATTCCCATGCAATATTTTTATCGGGAGTAACTTCAACAATATAGCGTTGTAATGACGATGTAATCAGCAGGTTCCCGTTTGGTAAATACTGAATGCGACCATGAAATTCAGAATATATAGATTTTGTATCCTGTCCCGTATAATACCAGATAGGTTTTGTGGTTAAAGGATCTATTATCAACGCCCTGCTATAGTCTTTGCCATTGTAATAAAATCCTTGGTTATCAAATAATCCAATATTTCCTGTGGGAAGAAATTTAGCGTCATGTTGCATTTTCCAATGCCCACTTACAGCCCATACTACTTTCTTTGTATTCAGGTCAACGACAGCTAAAATTCCTGAATTTCTAAGCGAAATTAGTACTTGTCCTGATTTGAATTGTGGAAAGACTTCGGCTATTTCAGGCTCTAGTGCCATAATTGAGTTTGTATGAAAATGATTCCATGTATATTTTTTTGCCCCATCTTTTTTATAGTAGAGCAAAGAAGCAAATTCAGATGACATAAAGGCATCTAGAATCGAAAGTTTTGAGAGCTCTTTACCGTCTTTATCCAGCGTGACGATGAAATCCACAAGTATGGGGAATTTAAGCCCCTTGGTTCCTTGTGGAGGGGTTTTAATCATTTCATGTGTTAAGGTATATATGGTGCCATTTTGGGTAGATACATAAAAATCATGGTGAACGTTAGCACTATATTTCCATATCAATTTTGAATCTTTATTGATCTTGGCAAGCCCGTAACCATAGGGTGTATCGCCTAATCCGGTATATTGGATTAATAAATCACCGTTTGGAAACACATGGCATTTATCAAAAAATATTTTTGCTTTAACCGTAGGTGTTGTGTGTCTTGGCTTTGGCCAAGCTTTGTTAAACGGCATATTCCAGGCATGAACGACCTTACCCGACATATCAATTAATTCTGCTTTGGTGAAGCTTTCCTGACAGACTAGAGTATAACCATCATATGCAGCGTTTTTATCCCAAATTGGTTTAAAGGGTTTTCCTTCAATTGTTTTTATTTTTGATTTTTTGATTTTCGCAGGCTTTTCTGGAATATCAGTTGATAAATTATTCCACCAGGCTTCTCCTCCCTCAAAAGCCTCTGTTATAAGAATACCAGGTGGTATTCTAAAATACGTAACTAGTGCTCCTGTAATGAATATAAAGGCACATATTCCAATCAGGGCAAATATTGCTATTAATCTATCGAGCATCCACAAATGTGTATTTTTTTTTTAAGTTTGTGTAAACATTATTTATCTTAATTGACTTGTTTAAGATGGAATCTATAGTGCGCGCATGTCTGGCATACTATACACGCTGTTGAGCCTTGCTCTTTTTATGAGTGCAGGTTTGTTCGCTTTCTTTTGTAAGCACACAGAGAAAGACTAAGAGGTACAACATATGCTCTATATAACTATGGGTTTGGTTGCAGCGGGTTTGCTTGTCTATCTGGTTATTGCGCTTCTGAGACCAGATTTTTTCCCGTAACCCCCTATGGATAGTTTGTTTCATACCTTTTTTTATCTCGTCCTTACGTTTGCTCTTGCAAAGCCTTTGGGTGGTTATATGGCACGGGTATATACTGGTAAACGTGTGTGGACACAGCCCGTGCTCGGCTGGGCGGAACGGTTAGTATATAAGGTATGCGGTGTAGATCCTAAGCAGGAAATGGGTTGGTTCACCTATCTAATATCGCTCACAACATTGGGATTCTTAGGGTTTTTTCTACTGTTTGTAATTTTGGTTTTTCAAGGGGTATTACCCATGAATCCGCAAGGTTATGCTGGCCTTTCGGCAGATCTGGCATTTAATGCGGCCATGAGTTTTGTTACCAACACCAACTGGCAAAGCTATAGCGGTGAGGCGCAATTAAGTTATTTCTCGCAGGCTGTTGGGCTTACGGTGCAGAACTTCCTTTCCGCAGCCACCGGCATGGCAGTGGCCGTTGCATTATTCAGGGGGCTTAAGCGTAAACAGGCCACTACCATAGGTAATGCATGGGCAGATGTTGTACGCGGTGTAATCTATATATTATTACCGCTGGCATTTATATTTTCACTGGTACTGGTATCGCAGGGCGTTATCCAGAATTTCAACAGCTATACAGAATATACGGCACTTGAATCAGCCAAGGAAACAACGCAGCTTATGGCGCAGGGGCCTGCGGCATCACAGGTCGCTATTAAAATGTTAGGAAGTAATGGTGGCGGATTTTTCAATGTAAATTCCGCGCATCCGTTTGAAAACCCTACACCACTGACAAATTTCATGAATATGATATCAATTTTGCTGATACCGGTGGCACTGGTGTTTTGCTTCGGCGTGATGATTTCAGACCGCAGGCAGAGCTGGGTGCTGCTTTCTGCAATGACCGCCATATTCTTGCCTCTCATACTCATTGCCGGAAACCTTGAGGCGAGCGGTAACCCGTTGCTTGATAAAAAATTGGTGAATCAGGAAGCAGGCAATATGGAAGGCAAGGAAGTGAGGGTGGGAGCAGCTGATTCCGCACTCTGGGCTGTGGCTACAACGGCTACTTCTAATGGTTCAGTAAACTCCATGCACGATTCATTCATGCCCCTTGCGGGGATGATTCCACTGTTGCTTATCCAGTTTGGGGAGGTGATTTTTGGTGGTGTAGGTAGCGGTGCATTCGGCATGATCATTTATGTTATCATCACCGTATTTATTGGTGGGCTGATGGTGGGGCGTACACCTGAATATCTGGGTAAGAAACTGGGGCCGTTTGAGATTAAAATGGCATCGCTGGTAATTATTATTCCCGCCTGTTTTGTGCTCACAGGCACGGCACTGGCAGTGAGTCTGCAGGCGGGGGTGATGGCCACAACAAATGAGGGCGCGCAGGCCTTTAGTGAAATATTATATGCGTTCTCTTCTGCCAGTAATAATAACGGCAGTGCATTCGCTGGCCTGAATGCCAACAGCCCGTTTTATAATACGATACTTGGAATATGTATGTTCATCGGGCGGTACTGGCTGTTTGTGCCTGTGCTTGCAGTTGCAGGGTCGCTTGCCACAAAAAATATCGTGCCACAGAGCCCAGGTACATTACCAACGCACACGCCGTTATTTGTGGTAATGCTGGTTGGGGTAATTATTCTGCTAGATGTACTCACCTATGTTCCAGCATTGGCACTGGGACCCATTGCTGAGCATATGGCATTGGTTGAGCAGATACAGGCCAGCCCATGATTCAGGAAAAATCATCCAAACACATGAGCATTAAAAACGCATTGTTTGATGCGCTCAGGAAACTTTCACCCGCAGCACAGCTAAGGAATCCTGTGCTTTTTGTGGTGTATGTTGGTGCTGCGGCAGTCACCGTTATTTATATTGCGGGCTTGGTGTCGGGTGAAAATATCACCAGAGATTCCGGATGGTTCGTGTTGTGGACTGCCCTGTGGCTATGGTTTACCGTGCTTTTTGCCAACTTTGCCGAAAGCGTGGCAGAAGGACGTGGCAAAGCCCAGGCAGAAAGCCTCAGGGCACTGAGAAAAGATGTTCAGGCGCGTAAACTAAAAAGTAAAGATAACAGCGATGAATATCAGATGGTTTCTGCATCATCCTTGCAGCGTGGCGATTTGGTACTTGTTGTTGCTGGTGATTTTATTCCGGCAGATGGTCAGGTTGTTGAAGGGATAGCATCGGTAGATGAAAGTGCGATTACCGGAGAAAGCGCGCCGGTTATCCGTGAAAGTGGCGGCGACTCAGATGGTGTAACTGGTGGTACGCGTGTGCTCTCAGATTGGTTGATAGTTAAGGTCACAGCGAGCGCCGGAGAATCATTTATTGAGCGTATGGTATCGCTTGTAGAAGGTGCCAAGCGTCAGAAAACACCGAATGAGGTAGCACTTTCCATACTACTTGCAGCTCTTACACTGGTGTTTTTGCTTACCATTATTACGTTGCTACCATTTTCAATTTTTAGCGCGAGCCACATTGAGGGGGCAAATCCGGTAAGTATGGTGGTGTTGATTGCGCTTCTGGTGTGTCTTTCTCCTACAACTATTGGCGGTTTACTTTCTGCTATCGGTATCGCGGGGATGAACAGGTTACTTAAGGCCAATGTGATTGCGTCATCTGGCCGTGCAGTGGAAGCAGCGGGTGATGTGAATGTGCTGTTACTTGATAAAACCGGTACTATTACCCACGGAAACCGCCAAGCGGAAGATTTCTTTCCTGCGAATGGTATAACCATTCAGGTGTTGGCTGAGGCAGCTCAGCTTTCTTCACTGGCAGATCATACACCAGAGGGTAAAAGCATTGTATTGCTTGCCCGCCGTAAATATAACCTGCCCGATATTGACACCGCACCTGCTGGCAGTGAGTTCATTGAATTTTCGGCAGAAACGCGTTTTTCTGGAATACGTATCGGAAATCGTGAAGTGCTAAAAGGTGCTGCGGATGCCATTGAGACGCATCTTAAAAAAATTGGTGCAATGATACCAGATGATGTGCAGAAACAGGTGCAGTCTATAGCGCGGCTTGGCGGCACGCCATTGGTGGTGGTGGATGGAAACCGTGCGCTGGGTGCTGTTTATTTGAAGGATATTGTGAAGGCAGGCATTAAAGAACGCCTTGCCGACTTACGCCGCATGGGTATTAAAAGTATCATGATTACTGGTGATAATCAGCTTACGGCGGCAGCCATTGCCGCAGAAGCAGGGGTAGATGATTATCTGGCGCAGGCAACGCCGGAGGCAAAGCTGAAACTCATCCGCAAGATGCAATCTGGTGGTGAGCTGGTTGCCATGGTGGGAGATGGCACGAATGACGCACCTGCGCTCGCGCAGTCAGATGTGGCGGTGGTGATGAATAGCGGCACGCAGGCGGCCAAGGAAGCCGGTAATATGGTGGATCTGGATTCTGACCCCACTAAACTCATCGAGATTGTTAAAATCGGCAAGCAACTACTCATGACCCGCGGTGCGCTCACTACCTTTTCTATTGCTAATGACTTGGCTAAGTATTTTGCCATTATTCCTGCTGCTTTTGTGGGGACATACCCGCAGCTTGAAGCACTCAATATTATGCGGCTTGCGTCGCCGGAATCGGCGATGATGTCTGCCGTAATTTTTAATGCATTGATTATTATTGCGCTCATTCCTCTTGCCCTTAAAGGCGTAGAATACCGCGCGGCAGGTGCTGTTGCGCTTTTACGCCATAATTTGTTGGTGTATGGGTTGGGCGGCATCATTGTACCGTTTATCGGCATTAAGGTTATTGATATGGTGCTGGTTATGATGGGGGCGTTTTAATATGAACGCTATATTTGCTGTACTTAGATCTTCTTTGATGCTGCTAGTATGCATTACTTTAATTACTGGTATTGTTTACCCCGTGGTAGTAACTGCACTTTCGCAACTTGTATTTTATCATAAGGCAACTGGTAGCCTTATTGAGAGAGATGGCAAGGTGATAGGGTCAGAACTGCTGGGGCAGTATTTTACAAAGCCACAGTATTTCTGGGGCAGGCCATCAGCTACCACGCCACCTTATAATGCGGCTGCTTCTGGCGCTTCAAACCTTAGTCCGGCTAATACTAAACTGCGTGCGGCAATCAACGAACGTATTATGTATCTTAAAAAATCTAATCCGGATAATGACCAGCCTGTTCCGGTAGATTTGGTAACGTCCTCGGCCAGCGGGCTTGATCCGCATATCAGCATTGCAGCGGCGCAATGGCAGGCTATGCGTGTTGCAAAACATCGCAAAATGAAGACAGAAGATGTCTTAATGCTTATTTATAAACATTCGGAAGATAGTTTGTTTGGTGTGGTTGGGCAGCCACGTGTCAATGTTTTACATCTGAATTTACGTTTGGATGAATTAAGCCAAGCGGCAAACACAAAATAAGCTTTTTTCCTCAGTAGCATCGTATATATTGGCCGCCATGAATGATGATTCACGCCCAGATCCGGACGAACTGCTAAACCGTATTACTGCGGAAGAAAATGAAGCGCAGCAGGAAAGCACGCGTGGAAAACTTAAAATTTTCTTTGGTGCTTGTGCAGGCGTAGGTAAAACCTATGCGATGCTTTCTGCGGGCAAGCAAGCATTGGCTGAGGGCATAGATGTTGTCATTGGCCTTGTGGAAACGCATGGGCGAGAGGAGACCAAGAAACTTTTAGATGGCCTTCCCATCTTACCTTACCACGAAGTAAAATATCGCGGCACGTTGATTAAAGAGTTTGATATTGATGCGGCGCTTGCCCGCAAACCACAACTTATCTTACTGGATGAACTGGCGCATACTAATGCACCTGGTTCGCGTCATCCTAAACGTTGGCAGGATGTACAGGAATTATTGAGTGCTGGTATAAACGTGTTTACCACCATCAACGTGCAACATCTTGAAAGCCTGAACGATGTGGTGGCGCGTATTACTGGCATCTGGGTGAAAGAAACGGTGCCGGATGAGGTGTTTGACAAGGCGGATGAAATCTCACTGGTGGATATTCCTTCGGAAGAATTGCTCAAACGTCTTAAAGAGGGCAAAGTATATATCGCGCCGGATGCAAAGAAGCGCGCTGCTCAAAATTTCTTCAAGAAAAGTAACCTGATTGCCCTTCGTGAATTAGCACTCCGCCGTACGGCCGAGCGTGTTGATGCCTTAATGGATGTATATAAGACCCCAGGGGGGGGTGGTACTGGCTGGAGTGGTGCCGACAGGATTCTTGTCTGTATAGGTTCCGACCAACTTTCCACCAAATTGGTACGTGTTGCAAAGCGTGTGGCGGGTGGCCTTAAGGCGCCATGGACAGCAGTTTATGTAGAAAATGAGCGGCACTACCGGTTGAGTAAGGAAGGTCAGGAATCCGTACAGCGTACCATCCGACTTGCGGAGCGCATGGGTGCAAAGGTTGAAACAATTCAGGGGCACAAGGCATCGCAGGATATTCTGGAATATGCGCGTGCCAATAACATTACCAAGATTGTGGTAGGTAAAATCACTCGCCCACGCTGGCGTGAGCTTATTACCGGTACTCTTGCCGATGATATTATGCGTGGTTCAGGTGATATTGACGTTTATGTGGTCACGGGTGATCAAGAAGAAAACAAAACCGTAAAATCCACTTTTTGGTCAGGTAACGCGCCCTGGCATTATTATATTGCGCCGGTACTTTCGATATTAGCCAGTAGCCTTGCTTTGCTGCCATTTCAATCGCTGCTGGAGACCATTCATATAGTCATGGTTTATCTGATTGTAATCGTCGCTATTTCTGTGCGGTATGGTCGTGGGCCATCGGTGCTTACCACTATTCTTGCCGCTTTAAGCCTCAATTTCTTTTTTATCGTGCCGTATTATACGTTTAAAATGGCGCAGGAACATCATTTCATGACATTCCTGGTGCTGTTGCTTACGGGGATTATTATTGGTGCACAGACTTCGCAGTTACGTATGCAGGTGCTTCATGCTAGAAAGCGAGAGAAGAATTCCTCCTCATTATTTACCATGAGCCGCGATCTGAATGCCACGCGTGATAAAGTTGCACTGGCACAGATTGCCGCGCAGCAGATGTCTGATGTATTTGACAGCGATGTATTCTTGTGGTTGCCAGATAGTAAAGGGCAGTTACAAACCGTGGTGGCTGAGGGGGATATGGATGAAGAATCTATAGATCCAATCCGTGAGGAAAGCGTTGCAGTCTGGTCATTTACGCACAGGCAGAATGCCGGATTTGGTACGGATACGTTGCCTTCTGCAAAAGCACTCTATGTTCCGCTTGTATCATCCAGTGGTGTGGTGGGTGTGGTTGGTGCAATGCCGCATGACAGCGATCTGGATGCCTACAGCACGGAAGATGTTGATTTGCTGGAAACGTTCTCAACGATTGCTGCAACTGCGCTTGATAGGGCGCAGGCCGCTGAAATGGTTGAGCGAACACTGGTGGAAGCAGAAAGTGAGAAACTCCGTAATATCCTGCTATCTTCTGTATCTCATGATTTACGCACACCGCTTGCGGCCATTACAAGTGCGGCAAGCACATTGTTGATAGAAGGCGAAAAGATCAGCGATGCCTACAAGGGAGAATTGCTGCACTCAATTCATGAAGAAGGTGCAAGGCTTGCTAAAATTGTAACTAACCTGCTTGATGTTTCCAGCCTTGAATCAGGCGCGGTAAAGCTTAATAAAGAGCTCTATTTTATTGAAGAATTGATTGGCTCTGCACTGATGCGTGTGGAGCAAAGATTTACCCGTCATAAAGTAATCACCAATATTGAAAATGGTTTGCCACTATTGCGGATTGATGGATTGCTGATTGAACAAGTCCTTATTAATTTGCTGGAAAATGCTGCAGAATTTACTCCTTCTGGCACCACAGTCAGTGTTTCTGCAACTATGGTGAAGCCTGACATCCATGTGATGATAGCTGATAATGGCCCTGGTATTCCTCGTGGGGATGAAGAAAAAATATTTGATAAATTTTATGCCAGTGAAAAATCAGGCAATAAGGGCGGCGGGCTTGGCCTAGCTATTTGCCGTGGCATTGTGCGTGCGCATGGCGGTAAAATATGGGCTCAGAATACGTCGGAAGGTGGCGCAATGTTTACGCTTACTCTGCCAATTAAATCGCAGGATGCTGACTAGTCGTCACCAGCAACGTCTTCACCATCGAAAGACATGCCTTCAGCTGGCAGATCATCTTCAGATGCAGCGGGTTTAATGCTGATATTCTGCGCGGCATCTTTGAACGCTTCTTCGATTTCCGCAGGAATTTCCTCACCAGTGATGAGGAGTTTTTTATCAGTAATGTCTGAGATAGGGCGCTTGAAGAAGCTCTGGATCAGCGTTTCCTGCAAATCATCGAGGCTTACGGTGCGGTCTGCAATTTCACGCAATGCCACCACGCCATCTTTATCGTTATCACGATCAATGGTGAGCGGGTTGCCAGAGGTAATCTGCTTAGCGCGCTGGGCAGCAATGAGCACCAGTTCAAAACGGTTTGGGATATGTACAATGCAATCTTCAACGGTTACGCGTGCCATGGGTCATTTGCTCCTTGCAATTGGGCGGATTTTCTGGAAAATCAGCTTCTAAAGCATTTTACATGTGAAAACAAGCAGAATTATCATATGGCCGACGTACATAACATGTTGGAAAAGAATAATAAGCGCCTGCCAAAGCCGGATTGGATACGGGTAAAAGTGCCTGCCTCCAAGGTATTTAAGGAAACTCAGGACGTTATCCACAAGCTCAGACTCAACACCGTGTGTGAGGAAGCAGCCTGTCCGAATATCGGTGAATGCTGGTCTCAGAAACATGCCACCGTGATGATCATGGGTGATACCTGCACCCGTGCCTGTGCGTTTTGTAATGTGAAAACCGGCGTGCCGGGTGCGCTGAATCCGCATGAACCAGAGAATTTAGCACAGGCGATTGCTGAGCTTGGCCTGCACCATGTGGTGATTACTTCCGTTGACCGTGATGATCTGGAGGATGGCGGCGCCAACCATTTTGCAGAGTGCATCGCCGCCCTGCGCAAACGCGCACCGAACACTACCATCGAAGTGCTGACGCCGGACTTCCTGCGCAAGCCAAACGGCGTGGAGATTGTCACCAAGGCAAGGCCGGATGTGTATAACCACAATATCGAAACCGTGCCGAGGCTATATAAAACTATCCGCCCAGGTGCGCGTTACTTCAATTCGTTGCATCTTCTGAAGACCGTGAAGGAAATTGACCCGAGCATTTTTACCAAATCCGGCATTATGGTTGGTTTAGGGGAAACCAAGGAAGAAGTGCTGCAGGTGATGGATGATTTGCGCTCTGCCGATGTGGATTTCATGACCATCGGCCAATATCTGCAACCCACACCTGCACATGCAGCGGTGGAGCGGTATGTTACTCCCGATGAATTTGAATATTACGCGCGTCAGGCAAAGGCGAGGGGATTCTTAATGGTGTCCTCCACGCCACTTACACGCTCCAGCTACCATGCGGGTGATGATTTTGCAAAAATGCGTGAAGCGCGCAACCAGCAACTTAATCAATGAGTAACCACCATCACGAACACCATAATGCTTCGCCCGCTGGTTTGCGGGATTTTGTCATCGGCATGTCAGATGGGCTTACGGTGCCGTTTGCGCTGGCGGCTGGGCTTGCCGGTGCTGTTGATACCACTACACTTATCGTCACTGCCGGTGTGGCGGAGATTGCCGCTGGTGCTATCGCCATGGGTCTTGGCGGGTATCTTGGCGCAAAAACTGAAAAAGAACATTACGATGCTGAGCGTAAGCGCGAATTCCGCGAGGTGGAGTGTGTCCCACATGTGGAAGCTAAGGAATGTGCTGATATTCTGGTGGAGTTTGGTGTGCCGGAAGATAAGGTGGCGGCAGTGGTAGAGGGTATCCAGCGTAACCCAACCAAATGGGTGGATTTCATGATGCGTTTTGAACTAGGACTGGAAAACCCTGATCCAAGCCGACTCTATAAAAGCCCACTAATCATCGGTGGAGCGTATGTACTTGGCGGTACACTGCCACTGATACCATACATTCTTATCCCAGACCCAATGGAAGCCCTGGTTGTTTCGTCTGCGGTAAGCCTTGTAGCGCTTTTTGCATTCGGTGCGTTTAAGGGATACTTCACTGGCCAGAAAATGCTGAAATCTGCCTTGCAAACCACTGCCATTGGTGCAGCGGCGGCCATTGCTGCATTTTCTATCGCGGGATTAATCAGTTAATAACCTGAATTGCCTATTATCCCTGTCATACCGGCGAAGGCCGGTATCCACCTTGGATGTAAGGGTTTGAAGTTGCTGTAATAAGGATTATCATGTGCTGACGCAATTTTTGGAAATATGGATTCCGGCCTACGCCGGAATGACAAATGTAAAATAAAGAGAGAATATGCCAAGCAACTGGATATATTTTATTGCGCTGCTCCTGCTGCTGGCCTTTGTGATTGTGTTTGCACATACGGATTATTTTGCGCTTTGGCTTTGGTCGAACGGGCAAGAGGCCGCGTATTATAAATTCATAGAAATGCAGCAAAGCGCCCAGTTCAAGGAATTTCTTGGCAGCTATTCGTTGCCAGTATTTCTGGTGACCGCTTTTATGTATTGGCTCAGTGATGACGATGAAAAAGATATAGAGAAACAATTCATGCTTTTGCCAATGGCCTACATACCATTTTCACTGATTGGGCATGTGTTGGTAACTGGCGGTGAATTTAACACATCTTTGCTATGGACGCATCCTTTGGTGATCATTCCAGCCGGATATTTATACATATTCCCGTGGGTTATTTTTGTACGCGTGTTCTGCAAATTGCGGCTGGTGATTGAATCATGACGCTTAGACGCTGGTATCTTGTCATGCTGTTTATGCCGCTGATTTTTCCGGCACTTGCTTTTATGGCGGCTGGAATATGGGGCTATGAAGCAGTGATGGTAGGCATAGGGATGTTACTGCGCTTCTTAATAATATGCTCAATGATTGGCGGTGTTCCGTATTTTTTCTTTGCGCTTGGTGTGTTGTGGTGGTGCAGGAAAAAAACAGCACAGGAAATAAAAAAAGCCAGCTGGTGGCTGCCGTGGATATTTACACCGTTGTGTGGCGTATTTTTTGCTATTGCTTTTAACCTGGAGCATCCTAATGGTGATGCTGTGGAAGGAGCATTACTTATGGCAATATTTTGTGTGCCTGTGGGCTTTATTTATGTGTTTTTTGTGCATATGCTGACCGGCATAGCAAAAAAGATAAAGATCATAACAATATAACGTGCCGACACATAGCGATTCACAGACCTCACCATACACCCCAAAGCAACTGTTCATAATGGTTGCGGATGTTGAACGTTATCCCGAGTTTCTGCCGTGGTGCAGGGCAGCGCGCATACTTGAGCGTGGTGAGAATGAAATGCTGGCGGAGCTTATCATCAGTTTTAATCATCTTACAGAACGATATACGTCGCGTGTGGAATTACATCCACAGGCAGAGGCTGGAGCGGCTTCTATTGATGTAACCATGACCAAAGGACCCTTTGAGCATCTGGTGAATCGCTGGCGGTTTATACCGCTTGCATCGGGCGGCACGCAGATAGATTTTTATTTGGACTTCAAGTTCCGTTCTAAATTGCTGGAGAAGCTGATAGGTTCGGTGTTTACACGTGCGACGGAGAAAATGGTGTCTGCCTTCAAGCAGCGTGCCGATGTGTTGTACGGTGTGAAAGATTTATGACGCTATTTCTCATCGTCATCGTGCTGATTTCAATACTGACTGCCGGATCATACTGGTTCTGCTGGCAGGACATTCTGCGTGGCCGACCGAATATTCTTTCCATGCGACAAATCACTTTAATTATGGATAGAAACAAGCTGGACGCTATATTTGGCAGGCACCAGCCAGATTTTTATTATACGCTGACACCGGAAATGCTTGCGGCATTAGTGCGTTCACGCAAATTTTTTGTGTATAGTGAAATTGCAGCGGAAGTGGTGTGTTTTATTGGGGCGTATCGGTATCTCACCGGTGCGGCATCACTGGAAACGGTATGGGTATTTATTCTGCTTGCGGCGATTTGTGAAGGTATTGATATATGGATGTCGATAACTCTTATCCGCAAATACTGGTATCAGATTGAAGAAGAAATGGGCGGTGGGTTTGATTAACATGCAGTGCGAAGGCACTATTTTCTGTAATTTCCGGTAAGTCGCTACGATGTCCAAACGCATGTAAAAGCCAGCCCAGCTCATAGCTGCGGCATTCCTTGCGGATGGTAAGGTTCTCTGGCAGGTCATGACGGTTTGAGCTTTGTATAACGCAATGATACACCGAGCGTAACCCACGCTTTATTTTGCTATCCAATTCGCTGCTTCGCGCAATAGATCGGTAAATCATGCCCAGCTCTGGCAGCAACATTGGATGTTGTAAATCATTATTTCCTAAAAGCCAGTTGAATCCCTGAATAATTGAACGTTTTGCTCCAAGGATATTACGCTCTGCCGCAGGAAATAAAAACAATGCTGCCATGCCGTGTTGGTGTACCGAATAAAACTCGTATTGGTCTACAACAACGCCTGAAGGCGCATGATAAAACCACGGCCACTCGCCATTTGCACCTTGCTTCATTAGCATGGTCATGGTGGCGTTATCGGCGATATCACTTGCTTCTGCTACGTCAAATATTTTCCCGTAATGATAACAGGCGGTAATCAAATATGTCTGCGCGGCGAAAGAAGCAAAATCTTGTCTGATTCCTACGGCACTATTACGAAACAGACCAGATGCAGTGAGGAAGTATTGCTTGATGCGTTTGTAAAATAGGGGGGATTCTGCATCAAAATCAGTACAACCTTTATCTTTTTGCGCGCAAATACCGCTGAGTATCATGCCTATGTCTTGTGCGGTGAAATGTGCCCATTGCTTTTGATTTCTTATAAATGCCCGCACAGATTCTGGTATGGTCTCGCCAAGTTCTGCTCCAGCCCACAGTGCCATACCATAGGCATAAGGCGGCATCGGGTATGCACCCAATAATGATACATTGTGCTGGTATATGCTGCGCAAATCATAATCGGTAACGCCAGCTTTTGCTAATCCAAGCAATACATTGAGCGTATAAAACACATCGCCCGCAGGTATGGATTCATTCGGGTTTTCACGGCCATCAAGATGATAGATAGTTGACCATCTATGCTTATCTGGCATCCAGCAGTTTGCAAGGCCGCGCAGGGCATAAGGTGTTATCAGGTTCATGCGGCGGCCTTTGCAAGCGTGCCGCGGGTATCGATAATAATTTTATTTTTTAGTTGTTCTGGGCGTAGTGATTGAAATTCTGTATGCGCGGTAAGGTGTACCACAATGTTGGAACGTTGTAAGGCCTCATCCAGTGGCGCAATCGTATATTTGCTGCTGGTTTTCATAAACGGCTCCACCACCAGCACCTCGCCAATATCAGAGGCAATCAGCGTATCAGCAACCGTGATAGATGGAGATTCACGGAAATCATCCACGTTTTCTTTATAGGCAAGCCCAAGCAGGCACACCACAGGCTTTTGCACGGTGCTTGCAGCATTCTTAATCTGTTGGACTACCCAGTCTGGCTTGCCATCATTCACGGCGCGTGCAGTACGCATTAGAGGTGTTTGTTCTGGTGCCGCGTCAATAATAAACCATGGGTCAACGGCAATGCAGTGGCCGCCAACACCAGGGCCGGGCTGCAAAATATTCACGCGAGGATGATGGTTTGCCAGCTTGATTATTTCCTGCACATCAAGATTCATAGCAGCACATACCAGTGAAAGTTCATTGGCAAAGGCTATCTGCACATCACGCGAGGCATTTTCCACCAGCTTTACCATTTCTGCCGTAGCGGCATCTGTGGGCAGCAATTTACCGGATACCACTTTTTTATAAAACTCCATGCCGCGTTGGGTCGCTTCGCGCGTAAGGCCGCCAACTGCGCGGTCATTATGTATCATTTCGTGCATAGTTTTGCCGGGAATGGCGCGTTCAGGGCAATACACATAATCTATCTTGCCGGTAAGTTCTGGCCTCAGTGATTCGATGATTTTTTTTACATGGCGCTCAGTGGAACCAACTGGTGAGGTGGATTGCAGGATTACAAGATTTCCAGCCTCCACAACGCTGGCAATGGCGCGGGCAGCACTTTCTACCATCTGCATATCTGGTTTGTGTGTGATATGGTCAACAGGTGTGGGCACAGCAATCATAAAAATATCTGATGCAGCCGGAGTACTTGAAACAGCTAGTTTCCCAGCGATAACCATCTCAGCAACCAACGGCGCAAGCCCAGGTTCTTCAATATGTATATGGCCTCTAGAAATAGTGCTGATGACGTGCGGGTTAATATCCACGCCGAGTACATTAAGCCCAGCTTTGGCAGAAACCGCTGCCATTGGCAGACCAATATAACCCAAGCCTAATATCGTTAGTTCATAATGCATAGGTTCATAACTTCGTGAATGGGTTTGATGACAATGTTTTGCTGCATACATGTGGTAATCACATGGCTTAGCGCATCCGGCGATATACCATGCTCGGTAGGGTGTTCGCTCACATCATGCGTATATAATACCAGCCAGCCTTTTTCTTTGGTAAGGCGGTCAATATAGGTGTTAATCTGCTGTATATGACCTTGATAGAGTGGTAGGCTTTTTAAGCAGTGCGCATCAAACGTTTCCGTATTTATGCCCCAGAAGCCGCTGCGTGAAGATCCATACATATGGCTTGCCATGCGTTTGGCTTCAGGCGTTATACCGCTTTGTGGATAGCAGAAATTATCCAACTGTATTTTTAGTTCATGCGCGGCTGCAACATTTTTGGCGCAACTTGCCTTAACAGTAGCTAAATCATTAAACGATGGGTTGATATGATCATACGTATGGCAGGCAATTTCATGTCCGCGCTTGTGGAGGCGCAGCACATCTTCGGTTTTTGCATAGTTGTCGGTACCCAGCAGGTCAAAACAGGTGTAGAACGTGCCGCGCAGTCCGGCATCTTCCAAAATTGCTGCGCCATGTTCTGCCGCACTCTGCGGAAAATCATCAAAGCAGATGCTCAATCCCATGAAGCCTTGAGGAAGTTTTTGTATTCTGCGGTGTTGAAACAAGGCTATCATCTGCCGCGCTTTGCCCACAGCTTTTTGCTTCCAGTTGCAGTCTTCGTAGGTTTTATGCTGCATGGCGGAGTGTTTCTGGCATACATGATGCAAGCACGTGCCGGTAATGGCGGATGATATGATCGCGGCGTATGGCATCCAGGCTGCCGTTTTGCTGCATGGCGGTGATGGATTCTTTCAGCCTGTTTTCATGCGTGAAGATATGATCAATACCGTGCGCGATATCCTGTGCAGATGTTGGATTACAAGCATAGCCGATATTACTGGTATCAAAATATCCATCAATAGCGCGGCCTTTAGAAAACAACACAGGCACGCCGCAAAATAAGGCCTCGGCAAATACCAACCCGTAAGTTTCTGAGAATGAGGGAGTGACCTGTGCGGCATATTGCCCCAAAAAATTCTGAAATGTGTGGTTTGGCACAGCACCTTTCAGGTTGATACGCTCGGAAAGGCTGGATTTTTCAATTAATGTCCTAAGCCTCGTCATATTTTCCGGACTATCGCCGCCATAAATATCCAGCGAGATGTTTGGATATTTAGGAACAAGCTGCCTGATGGCATTCATGATACCTGCAAGATTTTTATTCTTGCGCGTATCCCAGCGCAGGCAGGTCACCAGCTTCTGGCTGCCACGGCTTTCAGAAGTTCTGAGCGCATCAAACGCGGGCAGGGCAGGCAATAGTGAGGATTTGCTATCATCAAGCCCAAGCTGTTTTATAAATGGCAGTGTTGCCCACGGTGCAAAAGAAAAGATATGTGAGGCATAGCTCGCAATGTCTGTATAGATTTCATGCAGGCTGGGTTTGAATTTTAGTATTTTTACATCCGTGCCGCCCTGAATACTGCATATCAATTTGCAGCCGAAGCGGCGGGCAAGCGCATGGCCAATAATACCCTCTACGGTAAATTTATGTGTATGGATGAGGGCAGGGGTAATATTTTTTCTGGTAAGATCAGCATAGATATACTCAGCCACAGCCTGCAATCTCGGCAACCAGAACAGTCCTTTGGGTAGTGCGGCATAGATAATGGCTGTGTGGTGCTTGCCAAAGGGTGTGGACTCAATATGTTTCCACCCAGTAATACGATTTAGCGAATACACTACATTGTGATATTCTGGTACGGCTTCCACCAGATTATTAATAGCCTTGGTCTTATCCGGTTTCACACAGTCCGGATAATCGCTACTTATATGAAGGATAGTGAGTTTTTGTTGCATGACTATGCCTGTAATTCAGTGCAAGAACAGTTGCAAGCACCAAAGTGGTGGTGGTGGCAGGTCCTTGGAAGGCAATGGGCTCGGTAAGCCCATCAATCAGCAGGAAAAAGATGAAGGCGATGTTTAATTGTTCGCGCGATTTGAACGAAAAATAAACCTTAACCAGTAACATGGCAATGAACAGGGTAAGCCCTACATACCCAATGGAAAGAGCTACCTGCAGGAAAGCATTGTGCGCATGGTTGGCAGTGAAGCCTACATCTGCTGTGGCTGAAGGTATCAGTGTATTGCTTGCCGCGTACCCCCACCCAAAGAGTGGTCTTTGGCTGATAAGGTCAGCAACGGTTGCCCATATTGCAGTGCGTCCGGTGCCGCTCATAATTTCATTGGCGTCTCCAGAGCGTGAAAGCATCTGGAACACTGATTCCATATCCAATGATGCCAGGGCGATCAACGCAATGCATATGCATAAAAAAATACCCGCGAGCCGCGCTGTGGTAGCGGTAATGATGCTTGCTATCAATAGGCTTAGTATCAACGCGGCTATCGCTGTGCGGCTGTTACTCATCAATAATCCGGCAAGGTTAATAGTGATGCACAGCCAGTAACTGATACCAAGGCGCGACAGATGTTTTCGGTAATAATAGAGTGCCAGCAGTGCCATGGCAGCGATATAACCGCAGGCATTAGCGGTGCCGGTAATACCGGAAAGCCTGCCGCTGGAAACCAGTGTGCCGTTCACCCATTCTTTCATTTGACCGAAGTCGGGATTAATAAAATAAACGGCGATGGATGCAGCAATTACCAGTGTGCAGCCCAGTATAATTTGCCTTAGCAGTTCCTGATTGGTAAGTACGCTAGAAGACATAAGCAGCATAAAAAGCACAGCAATCAATGAGAAAGCCGATGCAAGGCTATAGAGTGTATTGGGTGCGTAGAAGCAGGAGATAACAATCAATAGTAAAAGCAGCACCTGAAAAATATTATCGATTTGCAGGAGCTTTTTTGCCCATAGGCGATAGTAAAATACGCAAAAGGCAAATGACATACCCCAGATGCCGAGTTTTAAGATCACCTGAAAATCAATTGATTTCTCAGCATAATCACGGATGCGGAAAACAGATTCCGCCATAAAGACATTCAAAAACAGCAGCCATTTAGTGGTGCTGTAGATGAAGCCTTTATTGAGCATTAGCTATAGAGGGCTTTGAGTACCGCAGGCACGCTTGTTGGAATATCTTCGGCAATCAGGCCTGGGCCAAACAGCGCCGCGGCGCGGCTATGAATCCATACACCAGCGCAGGCTGCTTCAAACGCAGGCATGCCTTGCGCAAGCAGGCCGGTGATGATGCCGGAAAGCACATCGCCACTGCCAGCGGTTGCAAGCCAAACGGGAGCCTCGGCATTTATAGCAATACGGCCATCGGGTGCAGCAATCACTGTGTCGTTGCCTTTATATACCACGACGGCGTTGCTCACTTCCGCGGCATCACGCGCGCGTTCATGCTTCTGGCCTTCAAATTCAAACAGTCGGCCGAATTCACCTTCATGCGGTGTAAGCACCACAGGGCCTGCCACAGCGGTAAAGAGCGTTTTTGGAGAGATTTTGAATGCTGTAAGCGCATCAGCATCAATCACGCATGGTTTTTTGGCGGCTAGGATACGCAGGGTTTTCTCACGCGTGACTTCATTTGCGCCACAACCTGGGCCAACCAGAATCGCGCTGGTGTTTTTATCTTCCAGCAGTGCGTCCAGCTGTTTCAGGTCGGATGCTGGCTTAGTCATTACCGAGGTGAGGGACGCGGCATATACCGGAAGCACATCCGGTGCGCAAACCACGCTCACAAGGCCAGATCCAGCACGCAGTGCACCGAGGGCTGCAAGTTTAGTGGCACCTGTGTAGCCAAGACCAGCACCAATCACCAGCGAATGACCGCGTGAATATTTATGACTTTCCGGTGTTGGCATGGCGAAGTTATGTGCCCAGAGCGCAGGACTATTTAAGAAATAATCAGGGCGAACGGTATCACCCGCAATGCCAATATCAAAAACGTGCAAACCGCCTGTATAAGCCTTACCAGGCAGCAATACATGGCCAAGTTTTGGCCGCACGAAGGTGACGGTGTGGGTAGCGCGCACGGCACAACCCAGCACTTCGCCGGTGCTTGCATTCACACCACTTGGAATATCAACGGCGACAACATGAAGGCCGCTTCTGTTAATGGCTTCCACGGCATCGCGTGCAGCACCTGCCAGTCCACGGCTGAGTCCAGTGCCATAAATGGCATCCACCACCAGTGATTGGCCGTGCAACATGCTTTCATCGAACAGCAATGTGCGGCCATGCGATTCTTCATATTTATGTAGAGCAAGTATGGCTGCGCCTTCAATGGCATTATCATTGCCAACAATAGTAACAGTAACAGGCCAGCCCCGTTCCCTTAAAATACGCGCAACAACAAAGCCGTCACCTCCATTATTGCCTGTGCCGCATACCACAACGGTTGGGCATGGGTCGTAGGTTTCGCACATCAGGTCGGCCACTGCGCGGCCGGCATTTTCCATCAGCGATTCGCTGCTTGCACCCTGCGTGATAGCGGCTCGATCAGCAGCGCGGGATTGTTCAGCGTCTAGTAATGCGGCGGCGTGTAACATGGGAATATGCCTCGTATGTTATGTTGTACTTGGGTGCAATCTATTTAGCATGGCATCAATGCCTGCTTCAATAAGATTGAGCACATGATCAAAATCCTTTTGCTGGCCATAATAAGGGTCTGGCACATCACTTGCGTTTGAATTGCCCGCATATTCCAGAAAGAGCGCGATTTCTGCCTTATGTTTCTTTGGTGCTATTTCGCGTAACTGCCGCACATGACTTCTATCCATGCCTAATATTACATCGAATATCTCAAAATCGGTTGTATGGACTTGCCGTGCCCTCAAATCATCCATCATGATACCCCGCTTGCGAGCCGTTGCGATGGTGCGTTTGTCTGGCGCTTCGCCAATGTGATAAGCCTGCATCCCGGCGGAATCGCAGCTGAGATGTGTGAGATTCTGGGTTTTGATAGCATGGCGCAGCACTGCATCCGCCGTGGGGGAACGGCAAATATTACCAGTGCAGACAAAAAGGATTTTTTTCATGAGAATTATGTTATAGATTTTTAGAACAATAAAGCAACACAGAGGTGTTAACCATGCGTTTTTTACAAGCGTTACTATTTGGAATAGTGCTGACTTTTTCTGCGACTGCCGCACCTGTTGAGCTTCTTAATGTATCCTATGACCCCACACGCGCATTCTATGAAGAGTATAACGCTGTTTTTGCAAAATACTGGAAAGAAAAAGCAGGGCAGGATATAACTATTTCGCAATCGCATGGTGGCTCTGGCAAGCAGGCACGTTCGGTGATGGAAGGGCTTCAAGCTGATGTGGTAACTCTGGCGCTGGCATATGACATTGACGTATTAGCCTCCAAAGGAAAACTACTTCCAGCAGATTGGCAAAATAAATTTGCCAACAACAGCTCGCCATATACATCCACTATCGTTTTTCTTGTAAAAAAAGGGAACCCAAAAAATATAAAAGACTGGGATGATTTAATTCGTTCTGATGTACAGGTGATTACACCGAATCCAAAAACATCTGGCGGTGCACGCTGGAATTATTTGGCAGCGTGGGCATATGCCTCAGAAAAATTTGCAGGTGACGAAGTAAAAGTAAAAGAGTTTGTAGCTGCAATGTTTAAGAATGTTCCTGTGTTGGATTCTGGTGCGCGTGGATCTACTACAACCTTTATTCAGCGCGGCATTGGTGATGTGCTGGTAACATGGGAAAATGAGGCGTTTCTTGCGCAGGAAGAAGTAGGTAAAGGCCAGTTTGATATGGTATTGCCTTCCATCAGTATAAAAACAGAACCGCCAGTGGCAGTGGTGGAAAAATATGCTGCATCACGCGGTACAACAGAAGTTGCCAAAGCCTATCTTGAATATTTATATTCACCAGCTGCTCAGGAAATTATTGCTAAACATTATTTCCGCCCAACGGATAAAACTGTAGCTGCAAAATATGCTGCTAGATACAAACAAATCCGAATGGTCAACATAAAAGATTTAGGTGGATGGGCCGAAGTGCAAAAAAAACATTTTGACGACAGCGGAATATTCGATCAAATATACAGCAAGTAACCAGTATAGGTTATAACAGGGAGAGGCCGGAAGTGACGCTAAGTTGCTCCGGCCTTTTTATATTATTGTGTTTAGATGTCGTAAAATTCGCGCGTAAATACACCGTACTTTTTTATTTTTTCTTTTATTTTATCAGTATCATCACGTAGTAAAATGCGAGGTCTTTCTCCTATGTAGGAAGCCATTGGCGAGAGAGAATCAACATTGAACATCTTGCTTACAAGTATGGGATTGTGTACGAAATCTTCGAAACGCACAATTTCAATATGTTCTCTTAATTCATAGTATCTTTGGCAGAACGCATCATATATCTGCACCATACGGGTAACCAAATCATTTTCTTCCAACGTAATTCTTCCCATTTCGTGCCAGTATTTTGCAGCTTGCGGCAACTTACCACTGGCAATGGATCTGTTATCTAAAGTTTGCCATGATTGAATCACATCATAAGGATGCCGTATAACAGCTATAATTCTGAAATGTTGAAATTCGGATAGCGTAGGAAGTAAGGCAGTATATAGTGCGTGATGTTTCATTATAAGAGTAAAATCCTCGTTCAGATCTTCTCTTATAAAAGCGACTGTTGCGTCAGCAGGATCAGTTTTATTTAGCTTAGGGTCTTTAATGCTATCTAATATAGGCTTGCCGTCAGGTGCGCGCAAATCTCTTACCGGCTTTTTGTTCAAGAGTTGCATTCGTCTCCAGACAAAGTCACCTACTAGCCATTTGCAATAAGCCATAGGTTTTTTTATCTGTTGTGACTTACGCTGCTGCCATTTGGGTTCATTAAGGCAGACAATGTTAGGTAGACAATCTGCGACAGCACCAAAAACCGTCAAACCCGAACGCGGGATGCCGGTTAAGATGACGTTTTTCATGAATAATTAAACGTTCTTGTACGCAATCGGCAGGTTGGTGTTTTTATCGAGCACCAGATTGCCATCTTCATAAGCCGCGGCGATGTAGCGGCCAACACCGGTTTTGATGAAAAGCACCGGTTTTACGGTCTTGCCATTGTATTTACGTAATTCTGTTACCTTACCACGGGCTTCAGGGTTATTCTTACTGCTCATAAAAAATCTCTCTATTTTGCTAAAAAATGTATTTTTGTTAGGCGCGGATTCTATTAATATACGCGAAAGGTGCAAGTCTTTTATGCATGGTATGTTTTTTGCCCTCATAATTCTTACTTGTACGCATCAAATTCTTTTTGGGGCATATTTCTAATATGTTGAATTTATGAATAAAAACGTGCTTTTAGTGCAGCTTGCAGTGGTCTTAGTACTTGCTTCTGTACAGCCTTTATATGCCTCTTCTCCTGACAAACCTCAGGAAAAAACGCAAGCAGTAACAGAGGAAACGCAAAATACGGCCTCATCAAACCTCATAATTGAGGATGGATTCACCGGTAGTTATCTGGCCAGTCGATTCGCCAGCCGCAATGGTGACATTGCAACAGCGGTGCGGTATTTGCGAGATGTGCATCGCCGCACCCCAGATAATGTTGATGTTGCCCGCCAGTTGCAGGGGTTCCTGATACTCAGCGGTGACATGGATGATGCTATTAAAATGGCTGAAACTATACGCCAAAAATCGCCTGAAGATCCCATTTCTTCATTGCTGCTTACACTTCAGGCTGCAAAGCGTAATGATTTGGTTGGTGCTAGAGCAGTGCTCACCGAATCTTTTGGTGATGTTACAGGCCAGCTCTGGCTGCCGCTCGTATCGGCATGGCTTGATATCAGCACACAGAAGGTGAATGCGCCGGTAACGATAGACACGGTAGATACTGATATTGGCCGCGCTGCTGCTGTGGTCAATTATCATCTTGCTTTAATAAATGACAGGGCAGGTTTCAAAGATGCCGCTGCAAAGAATTACCGCGATGCTATTGAAGATATCGAAAACCCACCATCACGCGTATTTGCGGCACTGCATGCTTTTTATAAAAAAAATGGCGAGCCAGAAATCCTTAAGCCGGTGATTGATGCAAACGCAGACGTATCCGTGCTGGAAGCGGCTGAAAATGTTGCAATTTCAAGCACGGCTGATGGTATCGCTGAGGTATTGTATACGATGGGTAGCATCATGCTCAGTGCCAATGTAAATCAGGATGCAGTGATTTATTTACGCATGGCAATGTATATGCGTCATGATTTTCCGGCAGCAGCGCAGGCGATGGGCGAGGCTTATAGCTCTATCCAGCAATTTGCAAAATCGAATGAGGCTTACGCAAAAATAAAAGAATCCAGTCCGATTTATTCCTCGGCTCAAATCAATATCGCAGTAAATTTGCAGCGTATGGGCAAGTATCAGGAAGCCGTAGCACTGCTCGATAAAATAAGTCAGAAACACGCCGATGCATATGATGCGTTGGTAATTAAGGGGGATGTGCTGCGTAGTAAAACAAATCTTGCAGAAGCGGTTGTTGCATATACGCAGGCCATAGGCAGAGTGAAGGAATTTTCCGCGCGTCATTGGGCGGTATTTTTCGCGCGTGGTGCGGCGTATGAGCGCATGGGCAGGTGGCAGGACGCTGAAAAAGATTTACAGCAGGCGCTCACGCTTCAACCAGATCAGCCGGATGTATTGAATTACCTCGGCTATACGTGGCTTACACAGGGGCAGAATGTGTCACAGGCGCATGAAATGATTGCCAGGGCACTAGCTCTTAAACCTAATGATCCGCAGATTATTGACAGTATGGGGTGGGCGTTTTATTTGAAGGGCGATTATACAAAGGCAACCAAATACCTTGAACGAGCTATTGAACTTATCCCTGGCGATGCCACGGTCAATGAACATCTGGGGGATGTATACTGGTTGCAGGGGCGCAAAACGGAAGCTCGCTTCCAGTGGGAGCGTTCACTCACCTTTACGGATGATGAAGCGGTTAAAGCAGGTATCCTCAAGAAATTACAGGAAGGCGTGAGTGCGCCAGTCCTCGCGGGAAAAAAACCACCGCAGGTGGCAGCGCAGCAGCTTCAGGATGCTCCGTCACCCTGATGAATAGTATTTCGGTACGTGCACCTGCTAAACTCAATCTTTTTTTGCACATTACTGGCAAAAGACCGAATGGTTATCACTGTATTGAAAGCCTGGTGGTTTTCACAGAGTTTGGTGACACGCTTGATATATCGCCTGCGGATTCGCTTACGCTGGAAATTAAAGGTGAATTTTCGAGCCTCTTGCAGAAAGATGCCCAGAATAATCTAGTGCTGAAAGCAGCAAAACTATTGCAGCCTTATGCAAACGGACAGGGCGCAAAAATTATTTTGCATAAACATATTCCTATGGGCGCAGGACTTGGTGGTGGCTCATCGGATGCAGCGGCGACAATGCGCGCACTCTGCAATGTGTGGAATATTTGCATCAGCAAGGATGAATTGATGGCAATGGCATTGCTATTAGGCAGTGATGTGCCCGCGTGTTATGAGGCGGAACCTGCAATTATTTCCGGTATTGGGGAGTATGTCATGCCTGTCAGGTGTGATGCCAGCCCATTTGTTTTGTTGGTAAATCCAAGAAAACCACTGCTTACCGCGTCGGTATATAAGCAATTTTCTGGTGCATATGCGGCATCGGGGGCGGATATAGATAATCTTGCCTCCACACAGAATATGCTGGAAACACCAGCTATTCAGCTTATGCCGGAAATAAAAGATATAATAGAAGCGATACATCAGACAAAAGAGTGCAGGCTTGCTCGTATGTCTGGCAGTGGCGCAACGTGTTTTGGTCTATATGATATGGAAGAACATGCACAGAGTGCAAAAGCGCAACTGTCAGGTATATTCCCAGATGCATGGGTTACAGTAACGAGGATACAAGATGGCCGGTAAACGCAATAAAATACGCTACCAGAGCACACCAAAAAAACGGGTGGAAATTATTCTCACCGGTAATGTGTATCTGATGTTTCGGGATCAAGATAAAATAGATATAGCAGGCAAAGGTGATTTACTGGTGTTTCCGAATAACGAGGCACTCAATACCAACCGCCTCGGTGAGTATGAAGGCACCGGATTTTCAGGGTATTTCAAGGTGGATGTGTGCAGCGGCAAAGAATGGCTTCCAGTGCTTACACAATCTATCTTTCCAGAACATGAAAATTATTTCAGTAAGACAGAACGCCCCATAGATACGTTTAATTTATGCGCTGAAATATTAGAGGGTATGAAAGAAAAAATCCTGCTGCGTACTTACCGTGAACATTATGTTCCGGAAGACGCAGCAGGAGAAGAAAACGAAAACTAATTAGCCTTCGCAGGTGCAGCGGCAGCAGGAGCTGCTGCTGGAGCTGTGCCATTATCATCTGGTTTGCGGCCAGCACGAACGTTAGCAATCATGCGCTTCATTTCGTCCACATCAGCTGCACCAGGCAGGAAGTGATCATTCATCACAATTGCCGGTGTGCCGCGCACACCAATGTCTTCGCCCAGTTTACGCATTTTATCAAGAACTGCGGTTACTTCTGGTTTAGCCATTTCAGCTTTCAGCTTAGCAGAGTCAATGCCTTCTTTCTGTGCCATTTCCAGCAGGTTTATCTCTTCATACTTGCCTTCATGTTTCATAAGCGCGGTGTGGTAAGCAAAATATTTGTCTTTTGCAATACGGTTAACCGCAACAGCTGCGCGGGCAGCCAGTGCAGAATCTTCGCTCAGGATTGGGAATTCCTTGAATACTACGCGTACTTTTTTGTCATCTTTCAAAAGCTGAGTGATGGTTGGCAGCATGTGCTTGCAATAACCACAGTGATAGTCAAAGAACTCAACGATGGTGATGTCAGCGGTTTTTTCATCGCCTACAGATGGAGAATCTGTGTCATTAAACAAGCCTGCTTTATTCGCAGCGATGCTTTCAGTAGTTTTCTTTTCTGCTTCGGCCTGTTGCTTTTCGCGCATTTTCTGCACGGCCTGCATGATCATTTCAGGCTCATTCATCAGCGCTTCTTTAACGAGCGCAGGCAGTTCCGCGCGTGTTATTGGTGCGGTTGATGGCGCAGCAGCAGCAGCTGGAGCGGCAGCAGGGGTTTGCGCAAGCGCAATAAACGGCAGCGCGATGGCAGAAAGTGTAAGGGCAGTAAACCGTGAAAAATGCATGTAATCCTCCTTGTGCATTGGTGCTAACCATATATCGCAGATAGCTCAGAAAGTATAGACGATTTTATTTAGAGTGTTGAATTGCTTTCGTCTTTTTTACGTTTTATCTCATTTGCGCGAGCTTTCACATCTTGCGCGCGCAAATGTGCAGGTGTGCCTGCCTTTAGTGCCTGCAAGGCTAAATCGGCCTGTTTAATGGCGGCATCATGGCTATCTGCAAGCATGGCCTCTTCAGCCAGTGCAAGGTAAGACATGCCCAAATTACCCTTTTTACCATATGCTGTAGCAAGCAACCGCCAAGTAATTGAATTGCTATTATCAATGCTATTTGCTTTTTCAAGATGCGAGATGGCAGAGTTTGCCATATCGTCTGATTGAGCAAGTTCAACCTTGGCTAATTCTGTGAGTATAAGCGCAGAGGAGGGATAAAGTTGCACTGCCTTTTTATATGATACAAGTGCCTCAGGAATTTTTCCATTCTCAAATAAAATCTGGCCTTTTAGTTCATGAAGAAATGCATCATTAGGGGCTTCGGCCAGCAGGGAGTCCATTTTCTCTAGCGAACGCACAAGGTCCGGCATTTTATAATAGGCAACTGCATGGGCAAGGCGCGCTGGCACCGATTTATCGGATACAGGATATTTAAGGAATGTACGCTCTGGAGACTCCATAAAGCTGTATAGCTTTGCAACCATGCGTTTATGTATCAGGTTATATGATGATGGATAGCTACCCTCAGGAATCTTTGAATTTTCGATATGATTACGCACATGCTCAATACGGCTGGAGCTCAGCGGATGCGTGAGTAAGTAAGGGTCTGGCCGGTTGGAATGCAGGCGTTCATTGCGTTGCAATAAGAGTAATGTTTGCAGCAATCCACTGGATGAAATGCCAAGATCATCTAAATAGCGCAGTGCAGCTTGATCCGCAGCTTCTTCATTTGCGCGTGTGTAGGCAAGAAAGTTTCTTGCTACAGTGCTGCTTCCACCGCCAATGACGGCTGCTGCAGCCTCCGGTTTTTTTGTGGCAACGGCTGCTGCTGCGCCAAGTACATAGGTGAGTATGGTGCCAATCTGTGCGTCTTTAAGTTTTTCTGTGCCTTGAGCAAGGTGCCCGCCGGAAATATGGCCGGTTTCATGCGCCATCACACCAATCAATACTCCTGGATTATCGGCTTCCAGTATGAGTCCAGCATGGATAAACATGTTAGCACCACCGGCCACAAAAGCATTGATACTGTCATCATTTACCAGAAAAATGCGTATCGCCTTGGGCTTTAAGCCTGCGGTTCTGAAGATGGGATCTGCATAGGTTCTTAATGTGGATTCAATCTCCGCATCGCGTATCAGCGGAACGGCATGCGCTGAGGTAGGGATGAAAGATGATAAGATGAGCGATAATAGGATAAGCGATGATGAGAAAGTAGAAGAGCATTTTACAGCTATCTTCTTACTTATCTTTTCATCTCTCATCTTCTCATCCCTCATCTATCTTAATCATCCAGCTCTATCATTTTCTGCCACCAGCCTTTTTTGGTAGGGGCGTTTGGATCTTTAGGAGTTGGTGGTAATGCATGTACCGCAGCCACTCTTTCTGGTTCTGTTGGTTTTATTGGTTCAGGTCTGCGATCTTCGGTGGCAAAGGCAGGTAACACGTTCGTATAACTTGCTGGCTTTTCCACCAGGGTAAGATCCGCTGTGCCACTGCTATGCTCACGTGGTGCACGTTCCTGCGGGTTGCCATCGCGGTTATCACGCCATTTGCGGCGGTTTCTGTTGCCGCGCTGGCGAGGATGGCGGTTGCCACGTTCACCCGATGGTTTTTCACCGCTGCTATCCGTGCTATATGCTGCTTCTGCTGAATCAGCAACATCACTGATATTTTCAGATAATACCGCTTGCTCCGCGCCTTGCACATCACCTGACGGACGATTGTGATCGCGGTCACGGTTATTGCGTCGCGCGCCACCCCTGCGGCCACGGCGGCCACGGCCACGGCGGTTATCATTACTGGCATTTCCTGATTCACCTTCAGTTGATTCAACGCTTGAAAGCTCAGTATGCTCATTGCTTTCTGTCATTTCATCTGATGAAGCGTCAATTTCCAGAGATTCACGCGCTTCTTCACGGCGTGGTTGCTTAGGTCGGTTCTGGTTTTGTCCGCGTTCAGATTGTGAACGGCGCATTTTTTCCAAATTGAATTCTGAGGTCGCCATGTCTGCATCAATCAGCACCTGAATGGTCAGGTTATGGCGTTGCTCAATACCACGCAGTAATTCACGTTTATTATTCAGAAGATGCAGCGCGACTGCCTGTGGCAATATAAGGCGCAGGCCATTCCAGTTGCCTGTACTTGCTTCTTTCTCAAGCGCACGGATCATCTGGATGCTCATGGATTCATTGGAGCGTATATAGCCACGACCAACGCAATGCGAGCATTGCACCATGTTGGTTTCGCTGATAGACGGGCGCAGACGCTGGCGTGACATTTCAAGCAAGCCAAATGGGCTGATGCGGCCAAGCTGGATTTTTGCCCTGTCCATTTTCAACGCATCTTTCAGAGCTTTTTCTACTGCACGACGATGGCGTGATTCCATCATGTCGATGAAGTCGATAACAATCAGCCCTGCAAGGTCGCGCAGGCGAAGCTGGCGGGCAACTTCAACGGCGGCTTCCAGATTGGTTTTTGCCGCAGTTTCCTCGATGTTACGCTCGCCGGTTGAACGGCCAGAGTTCACGTCGATAGAGATGAGTGCTTCCGTCGGGTTGATAACGATATATCCGCCAGAGCGCAGCTTCACCACAGGGTCATGCATGGAAAGTAACTGATCTTCTACATTGTAGGAGTAAAACAGTGGCGTTGTTTCGGTATGCTCTTTTACTTTAGGTGTATGGCTTGGGAGTAGCAGCTGCATGAATTCGCGCGCGGCTTGATAGCCTGCTTCACCTTCCACCACAATTTCATCAATATCGCTGGTGTACTGGTCACGGATGGCGCGTTTTATCACGTCACTTTCTTCATAAATCAGCGCGGGTGCGGTGGATTTCAGGGTTTCTTCGCGCACGCCGTTCCATACTTTAACAAGATAATCATAATCGCGTTTAATTTCGGCGCGCGTCCTGTCCATACCGGCGGTGCGGATAATCACGCTCATGCCTTTTGCAAGCCGCAGCTCAGTTGAGATGGCTTTCAGGCGTTTACGATCTTCTGAACTGGCAATTTTACGGGAGATGCCACCATCTTTAGGTGAGTTTGGCATTAGCACGCAATAACGGCCTGGTAATGATAAATACGTAGTAAGCGATACGCCTTTATTGCCGCGCTCTTCTTTGATTACCTGCACCAGTACAATCTGGCCACGGCGGATAACTTCCTGAATTTTATAGCGACGCATGAAGTTCGGACGCTTAGGTTTTGAGCGAATTTCTTCTTCTTCACTTGACAGTGTTTCTACATCGCCTGTCTGTTCACTACCCTCTGAGGCAGATTGCGTTGCGTCAACGGAGGCTTCCATATTCTGCGCGGCATCACCTTCATTGTATAAGGATGTTTCATCGCTGTTCTGTACACTGTGTTCTGATACTGATTCAGATGCAAACGGCGCGTCCTGTGCCGGCGCTTCCAGAGGAGTGCTGACAGAAGCATTATTGCTTGCTTCATACGCATAATCTGTCTGTGATGGCTCATCTTCATTTACGGGTATAGCCTGAAAATCTGGCAGGCGCTGGCTGTTGTCGTCTGCTTCAGCGGAAAAATTCGCGTCTGGCTGTTCCAGATTGCTTTCTGCAGGTTGGCTGTCGTTTGCAGTATCCTGTATCTGATCAGGGTTTTCCTGAGTTTCAGGGGCGTCTTCATCAGCTTCTGCTTCCTTCATCAGGCGTTCACGATCAGAGGAAGGTATCTGATAATAATCAGCATGTATTTCCGAGAACGGCAGGAATCCCTGCTTGTTGCCGCCATATTCTACGAAAGCAGCTTGCAAAGACGGTTCAACACGCGTGATTTTGGCGAGGTAAATATTGCCTTTGAGTTGTTTTTTAGCAGCGGAAACAAAATCAAAATCGAAGATTTGTTTATCATCTGCAATAACTACACGCGTTTCTGCTACGTGTAGCGCATCAATTAACATTCTTTTAGCCATGATGGCGACTCCTTATATGCGTCGCCTCAGGGGATCAGTTTAATCGATGGGTATGGATTCCGTTGTAACGGGTGCAATGCCGCGCAAACGCGATCCGGAATCAGGTTGAAAACCCGACGGAACATACACCCTTGTGAAATAACAACAAAAAATACTCATACCAAAATCGTAAAACCTAACCATGAGGCGAGGTTAATTCAAAAATCCTTATTCAAGGCATTTTCCGTCCAGCTGTGTGTTAGGGAGGGAAGGTGCCACAAATTTCAAACGTCCGACCTGCACCTTGCAGGTGAACAATAACACTAAACACTATAGTGGTTAAAAATGGATTATACAATCTTCTTTATATCCTGTAGCGAAGATGTTTTTTTTTCGCTAAAGCTAGTGAGCTGCGTGGTGGTATGTTGTGGTGTATGTATATTAAATATTTGAAAAATATAATAAAATACTCTGTTTTGTTGGCGATGACGCTGATGGTGTTGCCAGCTCTGGCCTTCGCTGTGGAAATACGGGTAGAGGACGGTAAGGAAACCATTATTATTGATGGTGCAGGGGTGTCTGGCCACAAGGTTTTTACCCTGCAAAATCCTGACAGGTTGGTAGTGGATGTACCCACAGGTGCGGTAAAACAAAAAATTGCGTTACCTTCAGACTATGAAGGCACACTTATCAAAAATAGCAGATCCGGGCAGTTTACCCCTGAAACCACCCGTATTGTGTTTGAAATTGCTCGTAGTTTTAGTGTGGTTAGCAAGGATGAAGAAAAGCGGGACACACTGACTATTACCATTGCTGGTACGGGAGCAGCCAGTAAGAAAAAACAGTCATTTGAAACAAAGCAGGATAGCGCACCGGTTCGTAAAGGTAAGCCGGTGGTGGTGATTGATGCAGGGCATGGCGGTCAGGACCCAGGTACCATTGGCCGTTATAAATCCAGAGAAAAAGATGTAGTGTTGCAGTATGCAATAGCACTTCAGAAATATCTGATAAAATCAGGTAAATATAAGGTAGTTATGACGCGTGAGGGAGATCAATTTATCAGTCTGCGCGGTCGTGTGGCGATTGCACGCAAAGCAAAAGGTGACATATTTCTTTCTATCCATGCAGATTCCGCGCCGGAGCGCACGGCAAAAGGACTTTCGGTATACACGCTATCTGAAAAAGCATCAGACGCAGAGGCCGAAGCGCTGGCCGCGCGTGAAAATAAGGCAGATGTTATTGAGGGCATCGACCTTTCCGGCGAGCGTGAAGATGTGGCGGATATTTTAATTTCTCTTGCACAGCGTGAAACCAACAATCTTTCCTCAACGCTGGCGGATATGCTGGTTGAACATGTGCGTAAAAAAGGCGTGCCGCTGCTTGTGAATACTCACCGGTTTGCAGGTTTTGCTGTGCTTAAGGCACCAGATATACCTTCAGTGCTCATTGAAACGGGGTTTCTTTCTAACCCTAGTGAAGAAAAGCAATTGAAATCTAAAGCCTATCGCGACAAGATGATCAGCGGCATCGCTGCGGGTATTGATGCCTATTTTGCGTATAAAAAAGAAACGGAAAATTCATGAACCGCTTTGCGCGCGGCATTGTTAGTCTGTTGAGTTGGCTATTTTCGCTGGGGCTTACTGCTGTGATTATTGGTGGTGTGGCGGCGTTCATGGTGTTTGAGCATTACAGCAAAGATTTGCCGGATTACTCACAGCTTTCTAAATATGAGCCGCCGAACGTAACCCGTTTATACGCCGCAGATGGTAAATTATTGGCAGAATATGCTACAGAGAAACGAGTATTCGTGCCGCTTAAAGCTGTGCCAAAACAGGTGATACATGCGTTTTTAGCGGCCGAAGATAAAAATTTTTACGAACATACAGGCATTGATTACACCGGCCTTGCCCGTGCGGTGCGTGACAATATCATTAATTACGGCAAGGGAAAATCGCTGGTAGGTGGCTCCACCATTACGCAGCAGGTGGTTAAGAACTTTCTGCTTTCCAGCGAAAAATCTATCGAGCGTAAAATCAAGGAGGCCATTCTAGCGGTGCGTATCAGTACGGTATACAGCAAGGACAAAATTCTGGAGCTGTACTTAAACCAGATTTACCTTGGCCTTGGCTCGTATGGCGTGGCAGCGGCAGCACAAAATTATTTCAATAAATCGCTCGATGAGCTAACACTGGAAGAAGCGGCACTGCTTGCCACTCAGCCAAAAGCGCCAAATACCTACAACCCCAAAAAGAATTATGATTTGGTGTTGGAGAGACGAAACTGGGTGATTGACCGCATGAAGGATGCTGGTTTTGCAACGGCTGAAGAAGCTGAAGAGGCCAAGAAAATCCCTATCATCCTTAAAAACAGAGACGCCACTGAAATCGCACAGGCTGATTTCTTTGCGGAAGAAGTCCGGCGGCAACTGGTTGAAATGTATGGGTCAGATGTGTTGTATCAGGGGGGGTTGGTAGTGAAAACCACGCTAAATCCTCAGTTGCAAAAAGCAGCAGATAAGGCACTGCGCCTTGCGCTTATGGAATATGACCGCAGGCGTGGCTACCGTGGCGCATTTGCAACAATAACATCTTCCGATAAATGGAAAGATGAATTGGCCAAAATACATAAAGAGCAGGGGTACAAAGTACTCGAAGATCAGAAGTTGGCCGTTGTGAGTGAGCTTGATGAAAAAAAAGCAAAAATTACATTTGCGGATGGCACAGTAGGGTACATACCCTTCACCCTCATGAAATGGACACGTCGAATCATTTCTGATGGAGTACTGGGGCCTGAGGTAAAAAAACCTGCCGATATTTTGAAGAAAAAAGATGTGGTGTTGGTTGGTGTTATTTCTGAAGAACAGAAAAAATTGCTTGCCGCCGCTGATCAGAAAACTGCATGGGATTTGCAGCAGGTGCCGGAAGTGAATGGTGGTTTTGTGGCGATTGATCCACATACGGGGCGTGTGCTTGCTATGTCTGGCGGATATGCTTACGGTGGCACGGAATTTAACCGCGTAACGCAGGCAAAACGCCAGCCTGGTTCAGCATTTAAACCTTTTGTGTATCTGGCGGGTTTGGAAAACGGGTTTACCCCTTCCACCATTGTTCATGATGGGCCGGTGGAAATGGAGCAGGGCGCAGGGCAGGACACATGGAAGCCACAAAATTACGGCGATGATTATCTAGGTGACATCACCATGCGCGTGGCGCTGGAAAAATCGCGCAACACGGTGACCGTGCGTATCGCCCAGATGATAGGGATTGATGCAGTGTTGGAAATCGGCAAACGCTTTGGTATTTATGATAATCCTGCACGTAATTTTTCTATTGTGCTTGGGGCGGCAGAAACCACGCTGATGAAGCTGGCGAATGCGTATGGCATCTTGGTGAATGGTGGAAAATACGTTGCCCCATCGCTTATCGAGCGCATTGATGATCGGCATGGGAAAACGATTTATCGCCGTGATACGCGCGCATGTATAAAATGCGAAATCGCATCTTTAAGTGAAATAAAGCCAGATTCACAGCCGCCACTGCCTGCGGACATTCGGGATCAGGTGGTGGATGAGCGTGTGGCGTATCAGATGATATCTATACTGGAAGGCGCTACTGTGCGTGGCACAGGCGCACGCGCGAAGGAGATCAGTAAGGTGGTTGGCGGTAAAACTGGCACCACGAACGATAGCAAAGACACATGGTTTATTGGCTTTTCGCCGGATTTAGTGGCGGGTGTCTATGTGGGGTATGATTCACCTAAAACCATGGGAGCAAAAGAAACCGGCGCATCGGTTGCGCTCCCTGCGTTTATTTCCTTTATGAAAACCGCATTGGCGGATAAGCCGAATATTCCTTTCCGTGTGCCTTCCGGTATTCAGTTTATAAAAGTGGATATGGCAACAGGCCAGCCGCTTACGGGTTTTGAAGAGCATGGCGCAAAAACTGTGTTGGAAAGTTTTATCACCGGTAAGCCTTTATACATTCCTGGGGTGAGTGGTTCGGCTAATCTGGGTGATATACTTCAGAATGATGGCTTGCAGCCGGAAGGCGCCGAACCTATGCCCTCAGGCCTGCAGCAACCAGCCTTCATGTCGCCAAACCAACCAGTTATTCCACCCAGTGAAACTGCACCGCCGGTGGTGGGCACGGGTGGGTTGTATTAACCTGTTGTGCTAGTTCTTCTCCCTCTCCCTAAAAGGGAGAGGGAATAGATCAGCGAACTACGGATTCAAATCCGTAAGATCAATCTTAGGCCAGTTGGCAGGGGTTGCGGATGCAGCGGTATAGCGGCTGCGCCAATCAGTGTTGTTACGACCATAAATAACATAGAGCGCTGTGGCTGGCGTGATTGCATGGTCATACCCGGGCGCGGCAACAACTACATCCATTTTCTTATCCAAGTTAAGGTCTATTACGCCGGCATTAGACGCATAGTCACCTGCTGCACCTTCTATGACAAAGCCTTTAGTGCCATTGAATGTGGCATATCCGTTATTGGTGGCTGTGAACATGGCGTTGCCTGCAAAGTTTGCAAATCCATTTGATGCATAACCCATAGCAGTGGTGGGATTAAACATTACATAGGTCATACCTGCATTGGCTGCATTTGACATGTAGGCACTGGAGTTGCTGAGAATTATATCTGGCCTGCCATCGGCATTTACATCTGCTGCGTTTAGAATCGTTTTATCGTTATTTAATGTAGCTCCGGGTGGCCTGTCGGCTATAATATCCACGGCAAACAGCGCTCCACCAGCAAAACTAGCTGTAGCAAGATCCCAAAGCGGAGTATACGCTCCGCTTTTTCCATAAAACCCGAGGATATATGTAGTTGATGGAGATAAGGCATCGTCCAAACCGTCCTTATTCATATCCGCCACGGCAACGGACTGCCCAAAGTTACTGCCGCCGGAATCATCAAGCAGCGTAAATCCGTTTGTGCCACCGAATACATCAGGTTCAATATTGTGGTGCGGGCTTGCCCATGAACTTCTGTCGCGCCCAAATACGCTAACCAGAGCGTTAAAGCCTGGAATGATAGTTGGTGCGCCCATGACAATATCTGCGTAGACATCACCATTGATATTGCCGGTGGCCATGCTATGCAGATAAGAGCTGAACTTAAGTGGCACAGTTAATGTTGCACCGGAGCTGTATAAATAAAAGGAATCACTTGAACCTATATCAAATTCTCTTGAGAAATCACGAGCATCACGCCCCCAGATTACTGCAACTTCTGAGCCGGCATTGATACCGCTGGCGGAAGGCGTTTCTTCCGTGGCGAATATGATATCCTTATATCCATCAGCATCAATATCGCCGATGGCAATTGCACCAGGTTTACCTGTGCCGCTATGCGTTATATCAATGCCCATGTTATAATCATCGTCATCCGAAATAGTAGAGAGAGGTAGCTCTTGAACTCCAGTAGTATACGGTGGTGATTGGTATATTATAAAACCAACACCTTCACCAAGTATCACCAGATCATCTCTATTGTCGCCAGTAACATCTCCGGCTGCCATGGAATATCCTACGTAATTAAGACGGTTACTATTAAAAATAGTCCATGCAATGCTGTTTTTCTCAACTTCATTCGCCAGTGTTGTACCTGCGGTGCCGACTGGCCAGCCAGTATTAACACTAAAGAAAACGGATACAGATGAACTGTCATAATCATGGTTGGATACGGCTAAGTCTTTATTCCCATCACCATCAAAATCTCCAGCTACATAATTAATGCCTGCCGTGATGTCTATTGGTCTGGCATACCCGTTTATCCTGAATCCCTGGTTGCAGTTCATGCCAACGCAGCATTTGTCTTTAGTAGACTCATCGTAATACACAATATCATCAAAGGTGCCGGAAGATTCGCGTTTGACAATTACCGATGACGTGCCAAATGATGATGGCATAGTGGTAGCAACACTATTCACGAACGCATTCATTTGTGAATTTGCATCACTAGAAAAAGTATTTATACGGTTAGCAACAGTGCTTCCACCCGGAGGAAATGCTCCATGACCATCCTTGCCGTAAGAAATAAGTGCTGCCATCACAAGGTCTTTTGCCGCTGTATCAGTGCTGGCATTCCTGACACGGACAATGCCTTTTGTACCCACGCTTTGCATGTTGCGGCAGGTGGTGGAGGATGTGGCATTTCTGTCTACCACATACATGAACCGTCTGCCAAAACCATCCAGCGCATATTCATCCGGCAGGCCAAGGGCGCGTACTGGCACAATACCGGCGGCCATAGAGGACGTCATTAACCCGGTAAGTGCAATATTCCCAGTGGTAAAATTAGCACCCGTCGTACATGTACCTGTGGGTGTGGCTTCTGCACCAAAACTGGCGTCGGTGGGTGCCAGCGTGCCATTGGCTGGGCATGGGCGGCGGTAATTCGTGGCCATGAATTTCTTGGTGGCTTCTTCAATAGCTGTCATACGTTGTTTGGTGATTGCAAGTTTTGCGGATTCATCACTCACGCCGCCGCCAGGCAACACGGCAGACATCACAATGGCACTTACCGCCAGCGCGATGCTGGTCTGCATCAACGAAAAACCCAGATGTTTATGGTATTTTGTGCGCTTCAAAAGGTTCATAATTCTCGATAAAATGAGTGGCTATATAGCTTATAACTTTAGCAAAAAATGATTAATGTGTTGTTAATAAAGGATGGTATATTGCGCCAAATTTATGCAGATTATCCCAGAACTTCAAAGGCTTTTCAAAATACCCATTTGACAAGTGGGTATTATTCGTATTTTAACTGCGGTTATGAAAGCAGAAATCGAAACGCTATCCCGTAAAATAAAGCAGTCGCAGGAACTCCTGAGGAGGTATCTTTGACTGGGATAATGCCCTACGCCGCCGCGAGGAATTAGACACACTTACCGAAGATCCTAACCTGTGGAACGACAGCACAAAAGCACAAGCCATGCTGCGTGAGCGCAACCATCTGGATGAACTTATCACCGGCTATGAAAAGCTTGATCAGGACTTCCGTGACAACCTAGAGCTTGCTACACTTGCCGAAGCTGAAAAAGATGATGCCATGCTTTCTGAGGCAGAAAACGCGCTTCAGGACGTGGCAAATAAACTCAGGAAACTCGAAATCGAAAGCCTGCTTTCCGGCGAGGCAGATGCTAATGATTGCTTCATTGAAATCAATTCTGGTGCAGGTGGCACTGAGTCGCAGGATTGGTCAGAAATGCTTATGCGCATGTATATGCGCTGGGCGGGTAAGCGTGGCTATAAGGCAGAGCTGATAGATGAAAACCGTGGTGAGGAAGCAGGCATTAAATCCGCCACTTTGAAAATTACCGGCCATAATGCCTATGGCTGGGCGAAGACGGAATCCGGTGTGCACCGGCTGGTACGTATCTCTCCATTTGATTCTAACGCCCGTCGTCACACCAGCTTTTCATCGGTGTGGGTGTATCCCGTGATTGACGATAAAATCGAAATTGTGTTGGATGAAAAAGATATTCAGGTAGATACAATGCGCTCTGGCGGTGCAGGTGGTCAGCACGTAAACAAAACGGAAAGCGCCGTGCGTTTCACCCACTTGCCGACAGGTATCGTGGTGAAGTGTCAAAGTGGCCGCAGCCAGCATGCCAACCGTGCTGAAGCCATGCAGATGCTTAAAGCCCGCCTGTACGAGCGTGAGCTGCGCATCCGCGAGGAAAAAGCTGATGCACTGAACGCACAAAAGACCGATAACTCATGGGGGCACCAGATACGCTCTTACGTGCTGCACCCATACCAGATGATAAAAGATCTCCGCACGGATTATGAAACCAGCGATTCCAAAGGCGTGCTGGATGGCGATATTGATGCCTTCATGAGCGCGGCCTTAGCCGACCGGGTAAAAGGCAAGGGTGAGGCAGGTTCTCAATAGCTCTTTTCCCCTTGAGGGAGCCGCCTAATGGGTGTCATTCCCGCGTAGGCGGGAATCTTTTCTTAATTCTCGCAAGCTGTTGGCGGAGAACCCCGCCTGCGCGGGGATGACAAAAAATAAAATAATTTCATTTTACCCCTTCCGGTGTGTAAAGCTCACGCGTATCTCTATAAATATAGGCTCGAATTAGTGTGATCTAATTATGCATTAAACACCGGATGCGGCAGGGCCGCATATTCAGGATGGCGTTCTGTCCATTTTTTATATTCACGGTCGCCGATGGCGATGGCTTCATCGGGTGTTGCGGCAATCTCGCAATGCTCAGCAAACCCCAGTTTTTTTGCAGTCTCAATCAGCTTATCCCAGAAGCCTTCACGCGGGTTCAGGTGGTTCGGTACATTATACAGCACAATAGTCTTTTCCTGCATGTCTTTGCTGTGCAGTGCAAGCTGCATCATGGCGGCGAATTCATGTAGCGTACCAGTGCCGCCCGGCACCACATAAACCACCTTGGTGGTATCTTTAGCGCGCTGGGTTTTATCCGGTGATTTATTGCCCTTCAGCATCACATGGATACGGTCATAGATATTGCGGGTGATGATAAGCTGGCTCACGCCAGGCGGTGGCCCCTCAATCTGTAATATGGATTGCGTGCTGGCACCTACGTGGGCTGGTTTGAAAGGTGCGTCAGGATAGATGCGGTTGAACTCCTCGCTACCGGCGGTGAAGCCGCTATCCATCGCGCCCATGCAGCCTTCATTGCCAGCGCCGGTGCTCATGCGCCAGCCGCGCTGGCCAACGCGCTTGGCCAGTTCATACGTAGCATCAATGTATGATTTTTCTTTGGTGCTGGCCGATCCAAACATGGCAATGCCGAATTCATGGCGGTGTTCTGTTTTCCGGAAGGCATCAAAGGTGGTGTCTCTGCTATACATCTTCGGCACGGATTTAAGCGTTTTGCCTTTACCTTCCGCGATGATGGCGCAGAGTTCTTTCACTGCCCTGTCGTTACGTTCCTGATAGGTGAGTGATTTGGTGACGCCATTTACCACATGCACAATATCACTCACGCTGGAGGAAAACATGCCTTTGGCTTTAATGTCGTCCAGCAGTTCGGTGGCAAGCTGCCATTGCCCATCAGGATCCATGATGACGCAGGGCTTTGCTTTGTCATCTGCGCCGTATTTTTCTTTGTTGCCAACATGCACACCTGTGACCAGCGAAAAAAACTCAAACCAGCGCTGCGCAGCTTCTGCCTTGAACTTGGGATGTGATTCTTTCAGCGAAGTCATTGGCGGGAAAATAAACGCGTCAGATTGCGCGGCATGGCGCATCATCGATTGCAGCGAGGCACGACTGCCGTCGATGTCACCTACGCGTAGTCCCGCTGAGTGCAGCTTTTCTACCAAATCCAGATGTGCTGCGTGAATCTCCTTATAAAGGCTTAAATCATCAGAGCTTAACGCGGGAAGGCAGGGGATGTAGACAGTGGTTCTTTTTTCATTCATTCAGGCTCAGTATATCTTAGTTTTCGTATGATTTTAACCAAAAACGCGCTTGCTAAGGGGGTGTGCTGCTAATATACTGTTTTCCCTTAAAAAAGGATATGTGTGATTAATTCATTAGGTATCAACAAAGCACCAGCAGACACCAAAGTGGTGGTGGCGATGTCTGGCGGAGTGGACTCCTCGGCGGTGGCGGCATTGTTGCATAGCCAAGGCTATCAGGTTATTGGCATCACGCTGCAGCTTTATGATCACGGCCAGATGGTGGGCAAGAAAGGCGCGTGCTGTGCGGGGCAGGATATTGCTGATGCGCGGCGTGTGGCAGATACGCTTGGCATTCCGCATTATGTGCTAAATTATGAAAGCCGCTTCAGGCAAAGCGTGATGGATGATTTTGTTGATAGTTACCTCGCGGGTGAAACGCCGATTCCTTGCGTGAAATGCAACCAGTCAGTGAAGTTCAAAGATTTGCTGCAAACCGCGCGTGACCTAGGTGCAGATGTGATGGCCACGGGCCATTATGTGCAGCGCAAAGAAGAGGATGGACGCGGGCAGATGTTGCGCGCGGCGGATCACTCGCGTGATCAGAGTTATTTTTTATTCGCCACAACTCAGGAGCAACTTGACTTCCTGCGATTTCCACTTGGGCACTTAAAGAGCAAGGCAGAAACCCGTGAATTGGCGGCGCGTTTTGGGTTGGAAGTGGCAGATAAGCCAGATAGTCAGGATATTTGTTTTGTACCCTCAGGGGGGTATGCAAAGGTAATTGAAAAACTCCGTCCGGGTGCGCTGGATGGTGGGAAAATTATACATATCGATGGCACAGTGCTGGGTGATCACGATGGCATCATCAATTACACCGTTGGCCAGCGCAAAGGGCTTGGTATTGGTGGCACGGAAGAACCGCTCTATGTCATACGTGTGGATGCCGATAAAAAGCAGGTTATCGTCGGGCCAAAAGAGGCATTGCTGGTAAAATCATTTATCATCCGTGATTGTAATTGGTTGAATGGTGGCGCAGAAGTCACCTATCCAGTAACCGTTAAGCTTCGTTCCATGCATCCGGGTGTTGCGGCAACGGTTGAAATGGTGGATGCCGGCAAGGCATGTGTGACGTTGGCTGTTCCGCAGGCAGCGGTTTCACCCGGACAGGCCTGTGTGGCATATAATGGTGAGCGATTGCTTGGTGGCGGTTGGATTACAGCCGCTAATTAACTTCTTTCACAGTTCGCATATACAGAGGTTGTGCCAGACGCGCATTTCTGCGTGTAAATTTTGCAACTTTAAACATTTGTTCTTTAGAAATCGTAATATGTTTTTTCATGATGCGCCACTGAACGCCCTCTGTGCAGGGCGGTGTGGTAATTGAACCCGTGTAGGCATAATGTGCGAAGCTGTGAGGCAACAACAATGCTGGATTAAATATAATAGTGTTACTTACATTATATTTTTCTGGCACGGCGGATAATGCGATATCAAGCTCTGGTTGAGCAGCGCCAATCTTTGTGAATACAGCAATAATTAATTTTTTTCCTTCTATGCTCTCATGGTTAAATTGGATCTCCATAGGATAAAATGCACCCCGCACACCATGCTCACTAGGGGTATGAAAATGAATGGATTTGAGCAAATAGGTTTTACCTTCTTCAATATAAAATAGTTCGCTGATTGGCTGAATTTCAAATGTGTAACCAATATTCTGCAAGCGCATTTCGCCAGAGTTATAATTAAATGTTGGCACATCAGCGCGTATTTCTTCAGTCCGCCCGATATGTACAGGGGACTGCTCGGTACCTATACCACAAGCAGCAAAAGCCGGTGTGATTAATCCCCATTCTTCTTGTCCTGTATAATCATTGTCGTAGCTCCAGACCGCTTCTTTTTTTGGTTGAACATGAGGTGCTGTCTGTGCAAATACAGAAACAGTTGTAAGCATTAATAAGCAAAAGAATTTGACTAGGTAATACATGCGTAAGCCTATTGTTTAATATTTTGACCCCATTCTTCGATGAGCTTTTTTTGCATACGCTCAAGTGAAGCTATTCTATATTCATACATGAGTGTCATAATAAAGCTGCCGATAATACGACATAAAAAAATCAATACCCAGCCGAGTGCCGCCCCACCATACACTATCAACCAATTCATAGGGTTACTCATGAATTCTACGGGATCAAAGGGGTCAGCATAAACTACAGCTTCAATCATAGGTGCAATCACTGGAAGCAGTGCAGATAGGTTACATGCGCCTATCGTCTTAAAAAGTGGCAATCCGTGATGGTTATCCATAAAATATGCCACCAGCGTTGGCAGCATGGCAAGCATAATAAAAATAAACCCAAGCTGCAGAATAACTACTGCCGCAAAGCAAAAAATGAGTAGTAATGGCAGGAGAATTTTATTCAGTTTGGTTTTGGCTTTACTCATGGTTGTGTTGGCTCGCTTACTGTGTATATGGTGACAAAAAGAATGATATAAGCTAGAATCTTTGCAATCCTGAGTGCCATTCGCATGCTGCGAATCGCGTAGCCGTCGCCTCGTTTTAAGGCAGCAATTTCACGTACGCTTGCGTGGTAAATGTGGTGAGCATTTGCATAGCCTCTGGTATCAGCTGTTGAATATCCTGAATCAATAATAGCTGCTGCCATATTTTGCGTATATCCTGTTTCTGCCGCATCCAGAATTTTTTTCTTAATTTGTTGGCGCAAGGTTCTCCCACGAATACAATGCATTGTGGGTAGTATGCGTGATGCAAGCCAGTGGGTTAACCCTGGTAATTGCAGCGTGCCACAACGATATTGTGCGGTAGATATAAGTTTTAGAACGACAATATCATTACTATTTGCCAGAGCAGGAATTATTTCCAGCTCGTGCAGCTTGATGTTATGTTGAATGTTAAGCTTTGCGGCAAGATACGCAAAAATATGCCTGTCCAGTGGCTCTGTATTTCTAGAAAGCGTTGCGGCCATGCTATCAAGGTGAGTGAGTAGTGCAGGCAGATTATCGATATATCTGCCTGCCAACATTGGGCTTAAGCAAGGAAGTTCGGGAGTTAGTTCATATATAATTCGTTCAATACCAAAACCCAAACCGGTATTTCGCATAGACAGTCTAATCCTATCAAGCTTCTGATTGGCATTTTTAATTTCCTGAGGAATTAGTTTATCTTCATTGAAATGCTGGCTGTTCATCCATGTACTTGCCATATTCAGATCTATAAAACGCGCCAGTAAATTAAATTCCTTCTCTTGTTTGCCAAAATAATATTCAGCGCATAGTGTATCAATACCATCAAGAAACATGGAAATCGGACTCATGCGAATTGGCCCTGCGGGATCCAGAGCCAGCAACATTCTCATGAGTTGTTCATTGAATTGCACCTCATCTTTTGCATTAAGATCGTGGATTGTCTTAATGATGCGCGTGAGGTTTTCTGAAACAGGCTTATTTCTTAGGCTGACGGTTGTCCACTGTACAATTTTATTGTGCTGAATTGCTTCAGGAATATTGACCCAGTTCTCAAACATTATATGCGCAAGCTCTCGCTTTGATCTTGCTGTTTTATTACTAAATTCAAATGCTCTGGGCGTTTCTCTGGGAGTTGGTGGTTCTAATACATGTAAGCGTTTTCCATCTATCCATGGTTTGATGTATTTCCATGTCCAGCGATCTTCTGGATCATAACTCAGTACGCCCCGCAGTAAATCATCAAAACGATCGGAATGATCTTTGTTGCGTGTAAGTGTGTAATAGGGACCTTCCTGAAATATTTGATTGATAAGATATTCCTTGGGCATAGAGGCAAAATGTTGTTTTCCAAACATAGCTTCCAGCAACAAAACAGCGATGGCATAAAAATCCGTTGTGTTGGTGCCGTTACCCTTACCTGCAGGATGCGCCTGCATCCGCTCCAGTGATTCGTAGTAATAATATTGCGAATAGCCGCAAGGTTCTGAGGCGCATTCACCCAGCACGGGGATGTCTTGAAAATATATATTATCGGGATTAATGCGCCCATGTGTAATGTCCATCATGGCAAGATCATTTGCAAGTGTTGCCAGTGGGGTAGCTAAAGTGCGTGCTAAAAATTGTTCACCTAATACACCGGCATTGGCAAGTATATCCGAAAGTTTCTGGCCACGCGGGCGATCATACACCAGTACAAAACGTTCGGCATCAGGGTGTGAAAGATTAACGGTACCATATGCAACAAGCTGAAGAAGATTAGGATTGTTATAACGTTTGAGTTTTTCAAGTATACGAAAACGTTGTACGGTGCCTGGCTTGCATACAAGCGCGTATAATCGACGTGCACCATCTGTGATATCGGCTACGGAATACGCTATTGCTGTCTTGGTGTTTAATTCTGGAAGTGGTAACGACAATTCAATTCTATACTTGGAATCGAGAATGTCTTTGGGTTTTGTTGCTTGTGGTAGAACGTAGCTCTTGAGAAAATCATTGCATTGCGCCAGCAAATGCGCGTCATTTTTATTTTCTGTATTTGCTTCAGCCATTGCTCCGCCGTGAATGCATTATGCAATCGCACAAAGTCTATTAGCAACATCTTAATAAACCGTGAAAACTTCCTTAAAGTGATTAGTCCTCAAAAGGGTCGGTAACGAGGATAGTGTCCTCACGTTTAGGGCTGGTCGAGAGCAGTGCTACGTTACACTCAATCAACTCTTCAATACGGCGAATATATTTGATTGCCTGGGCTGGTAGTTCTGCCCAGCTTTTGCGACCGTGTGTGCTTTCTGACCAACCTGGCATTTCTTCGTAAATTGGCTCGATCTCTGCCTGAATTTTCATGGATGCAGGCAGGTAATCGTACATCTTACCATTATGCTTGTAGCCCACACAGATTTTTACCGTATCAAACCCGTCCAATACATCCACTTTGGTGAGCGCGATGCCGTTGATGCCGGAAATTTTGATAGCTTGGCGCACCAGCACGGCATCGAACCATCCACAGCGGCGTGGGCGGCCGGTAACAGTGCCAAATTCGTGGCCGATTTTACCGATTTTCTGACCAATTTCATCACTCAGCTCGGTAGGGAATGGGCCACTGCCAACGCGTGTGGTGTATGCTTTGGTAATGCCAAGTACATAGCCAATGCCGTTCATGCCCATGCCGGATCCAACGGTTGCCATGCCTGCGATAGTGTTTGATGAGGTAACGTAGGGGTAGGTGCCGTGGTCAACATCAAGCATGGTGCCTTGTGCACCTTCAAACAATATGCGGTTGCCTTCGCGTTTCAATTGGTGCAGCAGGTGCCACACAGGGGTAGAGAATGCTAGAATTTTAGGAGCAATCTGGAGGAGTGGTTTGAGTATATCATCAACCGTCATCGTCGGTGCATTGGCTGCATTCAGCAACGCATTATGATACACTAGCAGATTCTCGATTTTATCGCGCAGCAGGCCTTCATCGGCGAGGTCGCACACGCGCACGGCGCGGCGAGCCACTTTATCTTCATACGCAGGGCCAATGCCACGGCCTGTAGTGCCGATTTTGCCTTTGCCGCGAATGGCTTCCGCCATCTGGTCAACCTTACGGTGAACAGGCAAAATCAGTGGCGCATTTTCTGCAATGCGTAAATTCTCCGGGGTTACTTTCACACCAAGTTTGCCCACGTTATCGATTTCTTCCAGAAGTGCGAACGGATCAACCACTACACCATTGCCGATGATGGAGAGTTTCCCTTCACGGACGATACCTGAAGGCAGGAGTGACAATTTATACGTCTTGCCATCAATTACCAGCGTGTGGCCGGCATTATGCCCGCCCTGAAAACGAACCACTACCTGTGCGCGTTCTGACAACCAGTCAACTACTTTGCCTTTGCCCTCATCACCCCATTGAGAGCCAATTACCACTACATTTGTCATGCCTTGCGCAACTCCTTCAACTGTCCGTCTATCAGTATGTAATTACAATTCAGCCGTATGGCTTCCAAATCGTCATTGCCGTATTCCGCCAGCGCGTACACAGTGGCATAGCCTTCCGCGCGCAATTTGGCAGCGGCATTTTCATCTTTTTGGCTTGCCACCAGCACGCGTTTTTGTGGTGCAGAATGTGGCAGCATCTCTGCCAGCGTTTCCACATACAGCGTAAAACCGGTGGCTTCTGTATCCGTTTCCAGTGTTTTGCCTTCCACCAGATAACGGCCACCACGGCCAACTTCACACGAAGAGCCAGGAACGAATAATGAAAAACTGATACCGGAGTGATAATTCAGGCCACGCATTTCTGTGGCATCGATGGTGATTGCCCATTCTTTTTTGCCGATATTTCTAAGAATATGAAACACCTGCGCCAGATCTTTACATTGGTTGCGTGCTTTTTCCGGTAAATCGAGGCGGCTGATAATATCCAGTGCCTTGTCGGCGGGCCCAGCACACTGCAATAATTCAATCAGTGAATCACGGTATATGAAGTGGAAGGTGCGTATGGTGGGAATATCTTTATGCGCAATAGCCGCCATCAGTTCGGTAAGTTGCGTGTTATCCAACTTATCGGTGGCAAGCAGTGCACTTACGATACCAGGCAAATTCAAATCTATTGAAAGGTCTTTTACCCCAACACGATGCACTGCTTCTGCTGCCACGCGGATAACTTCTGCATCTGCTTCAGCCGATGAAGCGCCGATGAGTTCAATACCTGCTTGCCGCAGCTGCCTGTCGCCACGCAGCTGTTCACCCTGCATACGCAGTATCAGTCCGTTATAGCACACGCGAAGTGGGCGGGGGGTGGTGGCCATGCGGGTTGCCGCAATGCGCGCAATTTGCAGGGTTATGTCAGCGCGCAAGCCCATAACCTTATGGGCACCCGGATCCATCACGCGGAAAATCTGTGCAGAGAGTGCTGTGCCACGACCGGCAAGCAAATTTTCGCTATATTCAAGCAAGGGAGGAGCCACCTGCTCATAGCCAAAACTTTCGAATGTCCGAAGCAAGCTGCCAGCAATCTCTGACTGCTGACGCGCATAGGGCGGCAGAAGATCATAACATCCGGCAGGAAGTAGCGGTTTAGACATAAGCTCTTTAATTCATTGAAATCACGGATAATTGGTTTAGAAGATTAGGCACGATTGTCAATCATACTTCGCTAAAATCCTCACTTTTCTTAAGGTTAACCCTATGAATCCCGAATGGATTGGCTTGCTGGCTGCGATACTTACAACAGCAGCCTATGTTCCTCAAACTATTAAAGTTCTGAGAGAAAAACACACGAAGAGCCTTTCGTTGGGCATGTATCTGATGATAACAGCCGGCATTGGCCTGTGGTTTATTTATGGAATGATGCTTGGTAGCCCATCGCTCATGCTGGCCAACGGCATTACGTTTTTAATGGCTCTCACCATCCTTATCATGAAAATTCGCCACGGCTGATGCTGCCTTGTATCTGTTCCAACTGCGGGCACTGAAAAATATTGAACAAAGATACGCAAGGCTTACCACCGAAAGCGTCATCCATGGCTCAATGATAAACAGTGTCAGCAGCGCAGAGGATACTAGCATAAAAAATGGAATCATCTCATGTTTGATACGTATATTTTTGCCAGAAAACGTAGGAATACGGCTGGCCATAAGCGTGCCAATAATCAGCGTATAGGACGCAATAAACATGGCAGGGGGTGTATAATCTTCTGGTAATTGCAGAGTTATCACAAGCGGCAGCAGGCACAATAAGCCACCGGCAGGCGAAGGCACGCCGGTGAAAAATTTATTTTCCCATGGTTGCTTATCTTCATCAAACAGTCCGGTATTAAAACGCGCAAGGCGTAGTGCGGTACACACAGCAAAATACAGTGTAACGGCCCAGCCAATTCCACGAATATCATGCAGTGCCCAGAGATATATAATCAGCGCAGGAGCAACGCCAAAACACACAAAGTCAGAAAGAGAATCCAGCTGGGCGCCAAATAGGCTGGTGGCACCAAGCATTCGCGCAACACGGCCATCCATACCATCTATAATGGCTGCTGCAATAATGAAGCCTACAGACAGTTCCCACCTGCCAATAATGGCAAAACGTATGGCAGATAAGCCACAGCACAGGCCAGCCAGCGTAATCATATTGGGGAACAGCCGTGATAGTGGCTGTTCTTTTAACTTACGGCGTGGGCGGTCAGTATGGCGACGTTTCATCAGTGCTTCGTTCCTACGCGTTCGCCCTCTGAACTTTTCAGGTCAGCGATGATGGTTTCACCACCAACGGCGGTCTGACCTTCGATAACAAGCGGTACCACATCAGGTGGCAGATATACATCGGTACGGCTGCCGAACCGGATGATGCCGAACTTCTCACCGGTTTTAACTGACTGGCCAGCTTTAAGGTCACACAAAATACGGCGGGCAACCAGCCCCGCAATCTGCACCACACCCACGGTCATATCATCCGGTGTAGTGATTTTGATGCTCTGACGCTCATTTTCCTCACTGGCTTTATCGAGAGAGGCATTCAGAAATTTACCGTGTTGGTAATGCAGTTTGCTGATGCTGCCTTCAATCGGTATGCGGTTCACATGCACGTTGAACACATTGAGGAAAATGCTGACGCGCACACGCTCGGCGCTGCCTAAATCCAGTTCTGCCGGTGGCACGCATTTGCAGATTTTTTGCACCACACCATCGGCTGGGCTTACAATCAGCCCCTCGCGCAGTGGAGTTACACGTTCCGGATCACGAAAGAAATATACGCACCATGCGGTTGCCACAATACCGATGCAGCCAAAACCACTCCACACCATGCTAAGTGCCAAAGATACTATGGCAAAGATGGCAATGAACATCCAGCCCGCAGGATGAATGGGCACAAACACACTTTTAATGGTTTGCAGTAAATGGTTATCTTCTGGTTTCATGACCTACCTGTTTGCTGTGAGAAATGCCTTATAACAGACTAATTCTAGTTTGTCATGTTTAGGGTATTAGTGGCGTGAATGGTTGATTTCTAGGTGTTTATCCGGTGTTTTGTCCTGTATCTTTTTAGGAGGCAGGATGCGCTGATCAATCGGTATAAACACTTCTTTCCCCTGATGTTTTATTTGTAAATAAAACTGTACTGGCCCATCAAATGTAGGTGTTACATGGAAACTGAGGATAGGCCCACCGCGCTGTGAATCTTTCTGTGGCTCCTTTCCTAACGGATGGCAATGGAGAATCTCTTTCCTGTCGGTACTGAACCCAACCAGATGTGCGTATGCGCCCATGAGCGGTTCCAATGTTTTTAGAGGGTGTCCAGTGTTATCAGTGAATTCCACGCTAACGATTGAATCGGCATGTTTTTGTAATGGAATATCTGAATTCCAGCGTACATTGATACCTTCTTTATTCGTTTCGGTATATGGTTTTGCAGGTGCAGTTGGGCGTATGCCTGTGTATGGCACCAATGCAAAGGTTCGTTGCATCTGATTGGTTTTTGCAGCGGTGAATTCTGCCCATGCGCGGTAGCCATTAGATGTTTTTGGGTTGAAACTGAACGTAAATTCACCCGCAGTTGTGGTCGGCTCAGGGTGAACGTGTTGGTAGTCTTTCAAGCTATCATCTACCACAAACACATGCAGTTTGCGTGTATGCACCACAGCGAGTTCTTCATCACGCAGTGGCGTGCCATCTTTATGGGTAATGGTAAGTATTGCTTTGGAAGATTTTTCCATGCGTATCTGCATGGTGTAATCATTGGCGATGTCATGATGCGGTTTTTGCGTTTCATCACTATCCATCATGAAGGCAAGCGCCGCAGGTAGCAGTGACACACCGCAGGTGAGAAAGTGCGGAATGGTTGCGGCAACACCGCTTAATCCCGTAAAATTCATGGCCGATGCGCCGATGCTGCCTAGTGTGGAATCTACCGCGCCGATTACGGAGCTGGTAAAAGCTGCGTCTCCACCAAGACTTGCAAGAAAAATAATGCCTGAGCCAAGAGCAGTAAGCACGGTAGGTAGGGCAATAAGCGCACTGGTGGCAAGGGCGGCATATTTTATTACCTTGCCCCATTTTATTTTTGCGGTGTTATCTTCTCGCCGTTCTATGAACTTGCCAAGCATGACGCCACCAATACCCACCAGTGCAGTGGCGGCAGAATTAAATAATCCGCCCTCGGCTAATTTGCTGCCAACGAGCGGAACTCCTCTCAGCAGTCTATTAATATCACTCGCCCAGCCACTGCCAACTTCTTCATGTAATATCCACATGGATTCTGCGGCTTTGTCAGCACTGCCAATACCGATGGCTGGCAATATGTGTGGTGCAAGAATAATAGCACCACCTGCAATCGCACTGCCTATAGCAATATTTCTAAGCAGGTGACTCTGACCAGTATGTTCTGCGTGTTGATGGTTGTGTTCCTGCATCAGCGTTTAAGGCTCTTTTCCTCTTTAATCGCTGGAATGCTTGCAGATACTTTTTCTGCCAGTTCTTTCAAAAATTTTTCATCAGGTGCAGAATTATCTTTAGGTAATGCTCGAAATTCTTCTGCCTTAACGCCATTTTTGATCAAAATGATGTATGAGGAGTGACTAGTAGGCTTGTTAGGGTTCTGGAACAGGCCAAGACGGGTTTGCAGTGTTTTTGCAGCATCGCTGTCTGGTGGGCAGAGCACGTGCAAGATACGGTCACGCTGGGGGAGTTTTTCTGCGGCGTCAAAGGATTTTTTCCCTCGTAGTTCACGGGCATCATCTGCCTCTGGCAATTCTTCATTCGCAAATTGTTTTACACCTTTGCGATAATATGAAGCGATATAAGTCTTGAGATCTTTTTTATCTTCATCTGGTTGCACAGAGATTACAACAATCGGAATTTTTTTGTCATCGGCCAGTAATTTTGCTTGGATAGCAGCCACGCTGTCGGTAATTTTTTGACACATCGGGCAGCCACCATAACCAAATACAACGAGCGATTGCTCCAATTCTTCCGGTTTGAAGGCTTTGCCATGCTGGTCAGTGAAGGATATATCTTTGAAGACACCTGCATCTTTTTTTTCCTCTTTTTTTGCAGGTGTGGGCTCTTGTTTTTTGGGATCCTGTTTTTGTGGTTCTTGAGCCGCTAATTTATTTGCGCTGATTGCGGTGGCAAATCCAGCTCCCGCAGTTATTCTTAAAAAATCTCGCCTTGTTGGTTGGGAGGTATCGTTGCTCATGGGTGCTTATCCTTGGAAACCGCGGTAATTTATCAGGAAAGCCATGGCTTGCAAGGGCGTTTATGCAGGTTTTAGCCGAATCCTGTCTAAAAGCCTGAACAGGAACGGGTTTGCCACGATAGAAAGCATCGCCCCCGCCAGCATCAGATTATATAAGTCCTGCGTAATCAGCCCTTTAGTGAGTGCCATGCCGCCAAGAATAAAAGAGAATTCGCCAATCTGCGCAAGGCCGATGGCCACAGTATAGCTTACTTCCGTGCTTTGCCTGAACCAGCGTGTGATGAGCAATGCCGCCAACCCCTTGGCCACTACAATGACCAGAAAGGTGAGTAGCACGGCTTTGGGTTGCAGCAGCAGCGTGTCGGGGTCGAAGAGCATGCCAACAGATACAAAGAACAACACGGAAAACGCATCACGCATGGGTAGTGAGCTTTCGGCAGATTTCTTGCCGATTTCACTTTCATTGAGCATCATACCCGCAAGAAATGCTCCAAGTGCGAACGAAGCGTTGAACACTACATACGCAATGGAAGCAAACCCCAGCGCAATCGCAAGTGTGCCAAGTGTGCTCAGCTCAGACGAGCGAAGCCTGGCAATAGACACCAGAAGCCAGGGCAGGAAGCGCCTGCCAACCACCATCATGAACAGGAAAAAGGCAGTGATCTTAAGCAAAACAATAAAGGCGGTTGCTGCAATAACGCTTATTTCCACAGATTCAGTGCCTTTAATCATATCCGCAAGCACAGGCAGCATAACCAGTGCCAGTACCATGGCAATATCTTCAATCACCAGCCAGCCTATGGCAATTTTGCCGCCGGTGCTTTCGAGCATCCTGCGTTGCTCAAGCGAACGAAGCAGCACAATGGTACTGGCAACTGAAAGGGAAAAACCAAATATCAAACCCTGTATGGTAATGTAGCCAAGGCTTACGGCAGCAATAGCGCCAATCGTAGTTGCAGAAAGTATCTGCGCCAGTGCGCCGGTGAGTGCAATTTTACGCACCTCCATAAGATCACGCAGGGAAAAATGCAGGCCAACACCAAACATCAGCAGGATAATGCCGATTTCCGCAAGTTGCCTCGCCAGTTCAACATCGGCAACAAACCCAGGCGTGTAAGGGCCGATGGCAACACCGGCCAGCAGATAACCAAAAATGGCAGGCAGCTTCAGTTTTTTTGCGATCATGCCAAAAATAAAGGCGGTAACGATACTTGCAATCAGTGTGTTTATGAGGGCATGTTCCATACAACTCACTATACGCACATCTTATAAAAAATCTCAAGTTATGGAGTCATTAATATCGTATTAGTAGATTGACGCCATACTGCACGCAAACACACGCAGGATGCATATGGATACGCTGAATAAAAATATTTACATGCTTGCTGCCTGCCTTTCCGCGTTGGCAGGTTTTGTGGATGCGGTTGGCTTCATGTATCTGGGCGGATATTTTATTTCGTTCATGAGCGGTAATTCTACCCGACTGTCTGTTACGTTTATCGGTGGTGAGATGAATAGCTTCTTCCTTCTGTTTGGCATTATTTTCCTGTTCGTGATGGGAGCAATGCTCGGATCATTGGTGCGGCATTTTACCAAGGCGCCACCCGTTGCCGTGAGTGTGCTGGTGCTGCTTACGGTGTTATTATTTGCCGCAGCCATAAGTTTTGAAATGGGATTTGGCTATCTGGCCATTATGCTGATGACGCTGGCTATGGGCGCAGAAAATTCAACCTTCCAGCGCGGTGGTGATATGGTGGTGGGACTTACTTATATGAGTGGCACGCTGGTGAAGCTGGGGCAGAAATGGGCGGAGGCCATCACAGGTGGCCGCAAAACAGCATGGATACCCTACTTATTACTCTGGCTTGGTCTGATTGCAGGAGGAGCTCTCGGCGCGCTTTCCTTTCAGGCTTTCGGGTTACATAGCCTATGGGTTGCCACTTTCGTGTCGCTGTTGCTCACATCTCTCACAGCATGGAAGAAATTGAGTTTGTAGGTATGGCTAACTTCTCTGTAATGGCATCCGTCATACGACTAAGGCGTTTACGTTCTTTGAGGTGAATATTTTCGGTTATTGTGCGTTGCAGGGCGGCTGTGATTTTATCGGCGATACGTGGCTGGCCGATATGTTCTAACAGTGCAACCGCCGCATGAATCATGGGTGAGGGGTCAAGCGTTGCGGGTTTTTGCTCCCAGCATTCAGCCGCGTAAATTGGCTCAAACAGGGCGAAGGATTCATTTTTCCAGATATTGTCTGTAGCTTTTTCTAACCCAAAATATTCCCGTATCACTTCGCCGGTTTCACGGCAGCCTTCCGGCACAATCACGGGGGCTTTCAGCAACACGCGGTTTTTTTCCAGCGCTTTCCACGCGGAAGGAAGAATGCCCGTTTTGCTTCCCATACTGTAAATACGGCTGCCGATTTCGATAGTTTCTATGGTGATATTCGCACCGGCCTCACGCAGCACAGTGAGTGCTGCTTCCATAACAGCAGGGCCGAAGCCGTCACCATAGGCGATGGTGATAGTAGACATTACGCCGCTTTTTGGCCGGAAAGGTTTGCCTTAAGCGCCGCCAGTGCTTCTTCCAGTTTGCTGCCATCAGGGCCGCCGCCTTGCGCCATGGTGGGCTTGCCACCGCCGCCTTTGCCGCCAACGATAGCCACCGCCGCCTGAAGTAGTGTTACCGAGTTATAAAGCTGGGTGAGGAACTGATCCACCCCGATGATAATGGAGGCTTTACCCTCATTGCGTGAGGCGATGAACACAATGCCCGGATCAAGCTGGCGCAAATATTCATCAGCAATGCCGCGCAGGTCTTTGGCATCCAGCCCGTCAAAAATTTTACCAATGAATTTAATATTACCAATCATTTCCGGCTTTACCTCGCCGCCGCTGGCGAGTGCTGCCTGTTTTTTGGCATCTGCCAGTTCTTTGCTGAGTTTTTTATTGTGTTCGCGTAAGATCTCTTCATTTTTTTGTAGGGTTTCAAACGCTGCATCATAACGCGCCAATAAATCTCGTGCCGAAATGCCTGCAAGATTTAGCTCTGCTTTTGCAAGGGTTGCAGCTTCCTGCTTTTTACCAAGTGCGAATAATTCAGCGATAAGTTTTGCATTATCCTCAGTGAGTTTTGCCACTTGTTCTTGTTGAGCAGCGAGGACACTGCTTAAATACTCGCGCACATTCTCACCCGTGACCGCTTCGATACGGCGGATGCCGGACGCCACCGAGCCTTCTGATGCAATTTTGAACAGGCCAATATCGCCGGTAGCGCGCACATGCGTGCCGCCGCAGAGTTCTACGGAATAGGTTTTTCCATTCTTCTCGCCCATGGAAAGCACACGCACGCTATCGCCATATTTTTCGCCGAACAGCGCCATGGCACCTTCTTTGATGGCATCATCAGGCGACATCACTTTGCAGGCAACCGGCGTATTACGCCACACCACATCGTTCACTTCGGCTTCAATTTTTTGCATCTCATCCGGCGTTACACCTTTGGGGTGGCTAAAGTCAAAGCGCAGGCGGTTTGGGTCAACCAGCGAGCCTTTTTGTGTTACATGTTCGCCCAGCGCATCACGCAGTGCTTTATGCAACAGGTGGGTGGCAGAGTGGTTTGAGCGTGTGGCGTTGCGTTTTGCAGTGTCAATAACCGCATGTACTGCATCACCCACTTTGAGTGCAGCAGTGAGTTTTGCATGATGAATGATGAGGTCTTCTACAGGTTTCTGGGTATCAAGAATTTTGGCAACGGCCTTAAATTCGCCAGTATCACCCACTTGACCACCAGATTCACCATAAAACGGGGTTTTATCCAGCACTACATATACTTCATCATCCGGGTTTGCAGAGGTCACTTCCGCGCCATCTTTTACAATGGCAAGCACTTTGCCTTCCGCTTCATCTGCGTCATAACCCAGAAACTCCGTTGCACCGGTTTTTTCTTTCACTGCAAACCAGATACGGCTGGTGGCGGTATCGCCTGATCCTTTATGGGCGGCGCGCGCCATTTCGCGCTGCTGATCCATGCATTTCTCAAAGCCAATTATATCTACTTCAATATTTTTTGCGCGAAGCATATCCTGCGTTAAATCCAGCGGGAAACCGAATGTATCATACAGTTTGAAGGCAGCCTCACCGGAGAAGCGTTTACCACTGCTTACTTTGGCGGTTTCTTCTTCCAAAAGCTTCAGCCCGCGATCTAGCGTTTGTTTGAAGCGCTCTTCTTCCTGGCGGAGATTTTCTTCAATACTTGCTTTGGCGCGCGCGAGTTCCGGATACGCGCCACCCATTTGTGTAATGAGCGATGGCACGAGGCGATACATCAGCGGGTCACGGCAGCCAAGCTGATGGGCATAGCGCATGGCGCGGCGCATAATACGGCGGAGCACATAACCACGGCCTTCGTTGGAAGGCATTACGCCATCGGCAATCAGGAAACAGCTGGAGCGTAGATGGTCGGCAATCACCTTATAAGCAGCTGCGTCTTTGGCAGTTTGCCCGCCGATTTTTCCGGCTTCCGCTTTAATATCGGCAATGATGCCTTTGAATAAATCAATATCGTAATTATCAGTTACACCCTGCATCACAGCTGCGAGGCGTTCTAACCCCATGCCGGTATCAATGGAAGGTTTTGGCAGATTGATGCGGGTTTTTTCGTCAACCTGTTCATATTGCATGAACACGAGGTTCCAGATTTCAACAAAACGGTCGCCATCAGCATCGGCAGAGCCAGGAGGGCCGCCTTTGATATGATCGCCGTGGTCATAAAAAATTTCGGAGCAGGGGCCGCACGGGCCGGTATCACCCATTGACCAGAAATTGTCATTGGTGTTGATACGGATGATGCGGTGGTCAGCAAAGCCGGTGATTTTCTTCCAGTGGTTCCACGCCACGTCGTCGTCATGGTAAACGGTGACGCAGAGTTTATCTTTATTCAGCCCGTAATCTTTGGTGAGTAATTCCCACGCATAATTGATCGCTTCTTCCTTGAAATAGTCACCGAAGGAGAAGTTCCCGAGCATTTCAAAGAAGGTGTGGTGGCGAGCGGTGTAACCCACATTATCAAGGTCATTATGTTTGCCGCCGGCGCGCACGCATTTTTGTGATGTTGCAGCACGGGAGAAGGGTAGTTTTTCAGCACCGGTAAATACGTTTTTAAACTGGTTCATGCCTGCGTTGGCGAACATGAGCGTTGGGTCGTTTAGCGGCACCAGCGAGCTGGAAGGGCGCACTTCATGCCCATTACGGGCAAAAAAATCAAGGAAAGCCTTGCGGATGTCGTTTGTGTTTTTCATAGGGGGCAGAGAATATTAAAAACGAAGGCTCAGCACAAGCAAAGAGTGCATTATGGGGTCCTGTCCCCGCGTTTTTCAGGTGAACCTAGCGCACGAATGTTTGCATGGGATAATTGCAATAGATGGGCGGCATTAGCATATTGCACAGATAGTCTTTTATATTGCCCAGTAGAATCTTCTCTTTGCTCTCCTTTTTCAGAAAAGAAACGACTAAGATCAGTAAAATAATCAGCACTTTGCCATAATATAGCCGTATTATGCGTGGTGGCACTTGATATGAGGGAATGGTGTAATTTTTTGAATTTATCCTCTCGGTCGATTTCGCCGTTAAATTCATCATATAGAAAGTTGGCAGCGGTTTGAATGGTTGCTGGAATTTCATTTGGGGGAACGCTTCTTAACGCGCTAAGCGCAGATAACGCGATATCCCGAAGATTTTGCTCATCACCTTCCGCAATAGCTTTTATCTTTTGCCATTTTAACCTGCCGACAAATTCAGCAAGTTTTTGTTGGTCATTGGGGACAATAAATTTTTGTAATGGAGTAGTCATTTAAGCATTACTTTCTGCATGAAGAAAAAATGGAGCCAAGCGATATTGCTGAATGGTGATGGTGTTCCAGACTTTGCCTGTTACATATGGGTCTGCGGAAAGTGCATCGCTCAAGGCTTCTTTGCTGGGGAACTCATACACCCCGCAGGAGCCGATCATTTTGCCTTCAGCATCTAAAATGGCACCGCCGTAAAGTAATTCGCCGCGTGCCTTCTGCCCTTCGGCATGGACGAGGTGTGCTTCACGCGCACTCAACCGGCGGGTGAGGGCATCTTCATCAGTGGCATCGTAGGCTATGAGTAGAAATTGCATGTAAGCGACTAGTTATTGCTTAGTTATTCATTGTTTTTCTTCATCCGCTCAAGCTCCTTGGCAATTGCTGCTTTTGGATCAGTGCTTAAGAACAATTCCTTGATAGGAACGTTGAACATAAAAGCTACTTTTTTGGTGACATCGGTGGGTGGGGTAACACCTTCGCCGGAGACAATAATCTCACCAAAGTCATCACTTTCAAAATTGCGAATATCAAAAGTTTTATTTTTTACCTTGGCCTGAAAGTCATCATAACGGCTGGGTTTAACGGCAAGGTAACACCAGAAAGGGCCGGCATTATTACCCATCTGCCCATAGACCAGCATGACCATACGGCCAATGTCATCTTCTTTGAGATTATTATTGCTCATGATAAACCCCAATAAATTTCAGATAAGATACTGTAAAACAGTTAAATATCCGTTATCAGGGGATAAAGCCAAGGATTAGCGCTGCTGGCCAGCGGTTGCCATGGCAGGTTGATAGCCCTGCGCGCGCATACGGGCGATCATGAGTGCCTGCGTGCGTTTCATATCTTCACGCACGGCGAACGATTCCTGCTCAGGTTCTGCTTCTTGTTTCTCGCTCAGAACATACTTCAAGCCAGAAACAGCCAGCACAGCACCACCAACAAATTTTGCTACGGATTTTATTGAATCAGCAAATTTTGCAGAGGCTGCTTCAGCTGCGGCTTTCTCTGCTGCCTGTTCCGCAGTCATTGGGCCAAGAATTTCAGGCGTTGCAGTAAATTTTCCTGCAATCCAATCTTTTAACTCACCAGCTTTCTCTACAATCCCCTCAATAAATCCTGGGAACATAAGTTCTGCACCGGCAACAACGGCTGCGGTTGCAACTAAGCCCTTAATCAAACCACCCCAGCTAATACCTTTTTTATCTTCGCTCATAATTTTTTTCCTTTTTACTTAGCGTGGGTTTCCACGACCTTTTGAATCGGGTTGCATAGGCGGTACTTCGCCTTCATTCTGCATAGCAGCTTCCTGCGCGGCAAGGATACGCTTGCGGAGTGCAGCGATTTCTTCTTCGGAGATTTTGGGTTCTTCAGATTTTTCTTCGTCTTTCTTACCAGACATCACCATTGTGGTAACGCCAGCTGCGGCGAGTGTGCCGCCGGCGATAGCAGCGGCGGTTGAACCGGACATACCAGAAAGCCCAACGCTGCTTGCAGCAGATGCAGCTGTATCGGTTACGGCTCCTGCAGCAGCATTTACTCCTTCGGAAATTCCCTCAGGTACAAAGCCTGCACCTGCAACGAGTGCTCCTGTGGTGAGCATTACACCGCCTAAAACTTTGCCCCAGCTAATATCTGACATACTGTTCTAATCCAATTTCGGGTTTATCATGATTTCATACTACACAATTTTGCCAAACAGTTGCATGACAGTTTTGTGAATGCGCTAAAACTAACTGCGTTACAGAATTGTGACAAGGCTTATTCATGTGGTTGCGCCTTGCCAATATACTGTAATTTATCAATAATTGTTTTTTGTGGGTCAATATCCTTAAAAAATTCTTTTACAGGGATATTGAACAATTTTGCCACTTGACTGGTAACTTCGGCGGGTGGGGTAATTCCTTCGCCGGAAACGATTACTTCGCCATATCCATCATCAGGGAAACACTGGATGTTATAGGCCTTGCTGCTCATGGCTTTCTGGAATTCATCATAGCGGCTGGGTTTTACTGCCACATAACACCAATAATTCCCGCCATTGTCCATATGCCCGAAGGTAAGGGCGATAATGCGGGAGAGGGTATCAGCATTTTCAGGAAGGTGTGTCATGCTGCTCCCTTTATGGTTTAGCGGCCTTTGGCGTTCATCGCCATGGCGGGCTGATAGCCCTGCGCCTGCATCATAGTCAGCATATTCGCTTCCATGATTTTTATATCTTCTTGTTCAGCGAAGGAAGGTAACGTTGCGTGTTGTGGTTTATTGTGGTGTGTGGCGGCAAGCAAGCCCCCCGTTACAGCCGCTGTACTGATGGAGATTTCTTTATGTTCGGTGAGAAGGTCTGCAAATTGCCCAAGCTTCGCCAGTATCCATTTGCCTGCATCACCAATAGCATCATAGGTTGCGGCAAGGCCATCTTTTACAAATCCACCTACTTTATCCACTTGCTCGGGGAACAAGGCAATGGCAGCAACTGCGCCAGCGGCGATAGCCGCACCTGCGATAATTTTGCCCCAACATACTTTTCCTGAACTCATAACAATAACCTTCAATAATCAAAGCATTTCGATAATTATGCAATATATCACGCTTTTTCAAAGGATATATTGCAGTTTTATGAAGATTAACTGCCCAGCTGTCAGTCTTTTTTCTTCTTTGTGGGCTGTTTTTTGGCTTCTTCCATACGTTTTGCGATTTCATCTTCTAAATCAACAGGCTGAAAGAGCTTTGTTGGATCCGTCTGGTACATTTCTGCCACTTTCAATGTAATGGCATCGGGTGGGGATTTCCCTTCACCGGAAACAATAATCTCGCCAAACGGGTCGAAATGGTACAAATCCAGTTTGCCTTCTTTCTGGGCAAGCATAAACGCATCATATTTGCTGGGTTTCACGGCCACGTAAATCCAGCAGGGCTGGCGCGTTTCCAGCATGGCATATACCAGCACGATAATACGCGTTAGGTCGTCTTGTTGCTGTTTGTGGTCAGTCATGCCTTAGCTTTTACTGGGTTGTGCCATATTCAGCAAGTTTTTTACGCTGCTTTCTTGAGGCTGCCAAGCAGGCTACGCATTACATACTGCAAAATACCTCCGTTTTTGTAGTATTCCACCTCGTCCAGCGTGTCAATGCGGCACAGCACCGGAATAACCTTTTCCGAGCCATCGGCACGTTTTATCACCATATCCACCTTCATGCGTGGGCGGATACCAGCGGCCAAGCCGCGAAGCGTAATGGTTTCATCGCCCTTGATCTCAAGGGTTTTACGATCCTGCTGACCATGGAAGGTAAGCGGCAAGATACCCATACCAACCAGATTGCTACGGTGAATACGCTCGAAGCTCTCGGCAATTACAGCTTTCACACCAAGCAGCATGGTGCCTTTGGCCGCCCAGTCACGCGAAGAACCGGTGCCATATTCCTTGCCGGCGATAACTACCAGCGGGGTTTTATCGGCTTTGTATTTCATGGCGGCATCATAGATGCTCATTTTTTCACCTTTATAAAGGGTGTTGCCACCTTCTTCACCGCCGAGCATTTCATTTTTAATGCGGATGTTGGCGAATGTGCCACGCATCATCACATCATGGCTGCCACGACGTGCGCCGTATGAGTTGAATTCAGCAGGCTGAACACCCATTTCCATGAGGTATTTTGCAGCAGGTGATGTTTTGGAAATGTTACCAGCTGGGGAGATATGGTCAGTGGTGATTGAGTCTCCAAACACGCCGAGAATCTTTGCGCCTACAATATCCTGCATGGAATCGCCGGATGTTTTTTGCATACCTTCAAAATAAGGTGGGTTTTGGATGTAGCTGGATTTTGCTGGCCAGCCATACGTCTTGCCTTTGCCTACTGGAATTTTCTGCCAGGCAGGTTCACCGGCAAACACATCGGCATATTTCTTTTTGAACATTTCCTGCGTTACGCATTTCATTACTACATCTGCCACTTCTTTATTGGTTGGCCAGATGTCTTTTAAGTATACAGGTTTTCCATCATTGCCGGTGCCGATGGCATCTTTGGTGATGTCTATATTCATGCTGCCAGCCATGGCGTAAGCCACAACTAGCGGAGGAGAAGCAAGGTAATTTGCCTTCACCAGAGGATGCACGCGGCCTTCAAAATTGCGATTGCCGGAAAGTACCGATGCCACCACGAGGCCATTATCTTTAATCGCTGCTTCGATTTCATCTTTCAGCGGGCCGGAGTTACCAATACAGGTAGTGCAACCATAGCCAACCAAATTGAAACCCACCGCATCCAGATCTTTATCCAAGCCGGATTGGTTTAGATATTCTGTTACTACCTTTGAACCAGGGGCGAGAGATGTTTTTACCCAAGGCTTTGGCATCAGGCCTTTGGCTCTGGCTTTCTGCGCCACTAAACCTGCCGCCATCATAACATATGGGTTTGAAGTGTTTGTGCAGCTGGTGATAGCGGCAATCACCACATCACCGTGTGACATTTCATAATTGCCAACCTTAATTTTTGCGCCAGCGGCAGTTTTTTTGTCTTTGTCTAGTTCAGGCAACCCATCAGCGAATGATTTTTTAGCATCAGAAAGCAACACCTTATCCTGCGGACGTTTTGGGCCGGCAAGGCAAGGCTCAACGGTTGCCATATCCAGTTCAAGCGTGCTGGTGAATACCGGTTCTTTATAGGTTTCATCGCGCCACATGCCCTGCGCTTTTGCATAGGCTTCAACCAATGCAATACGGCCAGCATCGCGGCCAGTGAGTTTCAGGTAATTGATGGTCTCAGCATCGATCGGGAAGATACCGCAGGTCGCGCCATATTCCGGTGCCATGTTGGCAATGGTTGCGCGGTCAGCGAGCGGCAGGTTATCTAGCCCCGAACCGTAAAATTCCACGAATTTACCCACCACACCTTTTTTCCGCAGCATTTGTGTCACGGTGAGAACTAGGTCAGTCGCCGTTGCACCTTCTTTTAATTTCCCAGTGAGTTTGAAGCCCACCACTTCAGGGATAAGCATGGAAACAGGCTGCCCAAGCATGGCTGCTTCTGCCTCAATACCGCCAACACCCCAACCCAGCACACCAAGGCCATTCACCATGGTTGTGTGCGAATCAGTGCCTACAAGCGTATCGGGATAGGCAACATCGCCATCCACCCACACAGCCTGCGCCAGATATTCAAGATTCACCTGATGGCAGATGCCCGTTCCCGGGGGAACAACGCGGAAATTATTAAACGCCGCCTGACCCCAGCGGAGGAATTCATAACGCTCGCCATTGCGCTGCATTTCTACATCCACGTTTTTTGCAAACGAGTCTTTTGTTCCATAATTATCCACCATCACCGAATGGTCGATAACCAAATCAACAGGCGAAAGTGGGTTGATTTTTTCTGCATCTCCACCGAGTTTGGCCATTGCATCACGCATAGCGGCCAAATCAACAACGGCGGGAACACCAGTAAAATCTTGCATTAATACGCGGGCAGGGCGGAAAGCAATTTCACGCGCCGAGCTTTTGCTCAAGTGCCATTCGGCGAATGCGCTGATGTCTTCACCAGATACGGTGAAATCATCCTCATAGCGCAGGAGGTTCTCCAACAATACTTTAAGGGAGAAAGGCAGGCGGCTTAGATCGCCAAGCTTCTGATACGCCACTGGAAGGCTGTAATAGGTGTATGTCTTGCCACCTGCCTGCAATGTTGAACGGCTACCCAGTGAATTCTTGCTCTTGTTTTTCACGTACTTCTCCATAACAGATTGATATTACGATTCGATTGTATAAGGTAACGACTAAAAGTTAAGGGTTTATTACTAACTTGTTGATAATTCATTATGTTAGTGTCGCATATAGGCTCCTTAGACACTTTTAATAGAAATGTAACATCTAAGATTCCCGCTGCATGCTAAGTTAGGTTAAAATATGCGGGAAAACCTATGGTCTATTTCACGGACGAAAATCATCCTGAGTTAATGAATATTCCTTTAAAGGGTAATTTGTTAAGGGAATTTATAGAAATACTGAAAGATTCAGCAGATTTATCTAGGCTTCAAATTGCAAATAATGATCCTGATTTTCTAAAAATATTATCTATTAAACAACGTATAATTGGTCTCCTTACACAAAAAATAGACAAGGAAGGCGCTATACAGCATGGATTAGATGCTCATGATATTGCGGGGATTGCTTATAAAGCTACCGGAGTACAGGCGCCTGACGATGCAAGTGAAGTGTTGACGGTGGCTACATTTCAGCAAGATCCATCTAACCCTGGTGTAGATGGATTAAAATCAAGTGTTGATGAAGTTGCAGCTGCCAACAGCATAATGCAAAGTATTATGCACGTTTTTTCGATATGTCTAGCATCTCAGGGGGGCCGTCAGTCAGAATTATTGACGTTGTGCGAAAAGAGCTTCGCAGTAAGCAAAGAACAGATAAATCATTTACAGTTTAACGACAGTGATAAAAAATTACAGGCTGGTATAAACATTGGTCGCAATGCAGCCCTTTTGCTAATTGCAGAGCAACAACTTGCTTTATTAAGGGCACGAAAAAGTCCGGTTTTAGGATTGATGGAACAGGTAGTTTACGGGGCAGAATATAGTAAAACAAAACAAAAACGAGGGCTCAGTGAATTGTTAGACCATACAATAGAAGTGTTGGGTGTTAGCATTCCAAGTTTTGGTAATTTAGATAGTACTACAGAAGTAGGCCGTCAGAATATCCGAAAGGGACGAAGTGAAGTATTAAGGGAAATCCGCGAATCTTTAGGGCTGCCATCAAGAGAAATAGACTAATTTGATTCTGGCCGTTATACCTTGGCCATGCTAACCATCGAAAACCTCTCCTGCACACGTTCTGACCGGCTGATTTTCAGCGGTTTAGGGTTTTCGCTGCAATCTGGCGCACTTTTGCTGCTCAAAGGCCCGAATGGTGTGGGCAAGACTACTCTTATCCGCATGATTGCGGGTTTGTTACCAGCAGAGCAGGGCAGCATCACATGGAATAACCAGCCCACCAGGGATAATGCCGAGTTCAAGCGTGAACTCATGTATATCGGCCATAAGAGCGCGGTGAAAGCGGATAGCACGGTGGAAGAAAATCTGCGCTTCTGGGCAAAGATTTATAATACGGAACTGCTCATTCCCGCCGCGCTCAAATATTTTGACCTCACGAAATTTAAGGATGCACCTGCAGGGCAGCTTTCCGCAGGCTGGCAACGGCGCGTGGCGCTTGCCCGTCTGATTCTTGCGCCAAGCAAACTTTGGCTGCTCGATGAACCAACCAATTTTTTAGATGAAGAGGCGGTGATTTTAACCGCAAGCCTGATAGAATCTCGCGTGACGCAGGGCGGCATCGTCATCGCCGCCAGCCATACGATGAGCTCGGCGATTGCCTCACATACTTTGTGGGTGGAAGATTTTAGCCATGTTTAACCTCATCCTCACACAAACCATCTCTCACGCCTTCCGCAAGGGGGGCGGGGCGTTTGGCACGCTGGCGTTTTATGTGCTGGTGGTGACGATGTTCACATTTGCCCTGAACCCGCAGACGTTGCATGAACATGCCGGTGCGGTGATGTGCGTGGCATTGCTGCTGGCCAGCATTACATCCCTGCCGCTTTTATTCGAGCGCGACCATGAAGATGGCACACTGGAGCAATTATTATTGCAACCGGTAGCACTGGAAATTCTGGTGCTGGCTAAAATAACAGGGCTGTGGGTTTCCATCATGCTGCCGATATTGCTGATGTCGCCTGTTATTGCGGCAATGGCCAATCTGGATAGTGCACAAACATTACAGGCACTCACTATGTTGTTGCTTGCCTCGCCCAGCATTGTGGCGATTGGTGCAGTGACTGCTGCACTTACACTGGGCAACAAGCGCGGTGGATTATTACAGGCACTGGTTGCGCTGCCGCTTTATACGCCGGTGCTCATATTTGCGGCGTCCATCAGCGGGCAGGGGGCGGTGTTGTTTCTTTCCGCCATCGCCTGCGCCAGCGTACCGCTGGCATGTATGGTATGTGCGAGTTTGGTTCGGCTGAGTCAGGAGTAATTGTCATTCCGGCGAAGGCCGGAATCCACGTTTCACATAATTTATATAGTTGACGCGTAGACCCCGGCCTGCGCCGGGGTGACAAGTTAAATAATATCCAAAAACGTAAACCGATCACGTAGGAAACGCGCTGATCCGCTGATGGTAATGTAGGTATCCTGCTTCCAGCCAAGTGCCCCGTAGAAAGTCTGACAACCTGCCTCGGTGAGTACAGTCTGCATACGCTGTGTTGGTATGGTGACTTTACGTATCTTGCTGGCAATTTCCGGCCAGTTGGAAATTTCACGATTCTTCATTATCTCCAATTTTGCCGCATAAGCCTTTTTTGCCTCCGCTGCTACGTGCTCACCAAATAATTCCGTAATACGTGCTTCAGGAAATACGTTGTCGGCAAAAATCGGGTCAATATTCAGCAACGCTTCCTGCCTGTTAGCCATGGCAAGCGCGGTAACGGCGATTTCTTCACCGTGCAAATTAGTGGAAGTGCTGCCTGTGTGCGCCAAGTGCATGTCATACGCATGGGCGATCATATGTTCGCCTTGGCTTGCGGGATAGCTGCCCTTTGCAGCGGTCATGCCAAGGCCGGAAAGGAGGAGTGTATTCATCAGTATTTTAAGCGATGCAGCATCAGAGAGCTTTATGCCGCGTGCGGAGGCCAGCAATTCATCTTCTATGGCAAGCAATGGCGCAAACACCGATTCATCATATGGCGTGCCCAGTAGCAAATGTGAAAGCAGCCAGTCCGCCTGCGCGGTGGAGCGTGCTATGGAATCACCAAAGCCGCTCTGGTTCAGTCGGGCGGGTGCAGCAGTAACTACCGACATATCGCAAAGCACGGCTGCTGGCATATGTGCTGGCACGGTTTTTTTATAACCATCAAAAGTAACGGAGGCATTGGCGGAGAGATAGCCATTCATGGAAGCCGCAGTGGGGATAACGATGTAGGGTTTGCCGTGCTTATGCGAAATATATTTGCATAAATCATTAATCGTGCCGGTGCCCACGGCTACAATCACATCGTATTTAGAAGAGCGCACTTCAAGATATTTTGCCGCGTCATCATCTGCTTTTGGCGATGAATCAAAGGTAATGTGCTCGCACGCATGTTTTGCAGATAGCGCTTTATGAACATGGTCGCCAAATGCCTCTGCGGTATTTTTATCATCGACAATCGCAAGCGATGCATTTTGAAAAAGCGGCGAAATAATGTCATCTATGCCATGTTTAAGTGATGACTCAACCCAAATGCGTGGCTCAGACGTTAACGAATTTTTGAAATGATCTGTAAAAATATTGCTCATGCTAACGATCAATAGTGCCATGGCAAAAAAAATACCACGAAAAAAAGATTCACCTTCGCACTTTATTTTCAGCACAGGTCTGCTACACCGTATGTATATGCAGAAAATTATTACATATATTGCAACTGTTTTGCTCGTGGCGTCTTGCGCGGGCTCGCAGGCTACGCCGTCTAAGGTGTCAGAACCCAAAATGTCTTCCAGTCATTCAGCGGAATTTGCTGTTTGGCTTAAAGATTTTATGGCAGATGCAAAAAAACAGGGTATTTCCAGCAAAACATTAGATGATGTGTTTGCGGATATTGAGCCCATAGATAGGGTGCTTGAACTCGATAGGAAACAGCCGGAATCAACCATCACTTTCGATCAATATATTGCAAAAGTGATAAATAATGCGCGCATTGAAAATGGTATTGCTAATTATGATGACAACTCGGCACTTCTTAAAGAAGTAAGCGCAAAATATGGCGTTCAGCCGGAATTTATTGTAGCTCTTTGGGGCGTAGAAACGAGTTATGGCAACAATATGGGCAGTTTCAGTGTGCCGCACGCGCTGGCAACGCTTGCCTATGATGGTCGCCGCAGTGATTATTTCCGTGGCGAGTTGATAAATGCACTAAAAATCATTGATGAAGGACATATCGGCGCATGGGAAATGGTTGGTTCATGGGCGGGTGCGATGGGACAGTGTCAATTCATGCCCAGCAGCTTCCATAATTTCGCTGTAGATCATGATGGTGATGGCAAGCGCGATATATGGACCACCCAGGCTGACGTATTTGCCTCTATCGCCAATTACCTCAGTTCATCAGGCTGGAAAGGTGATGAAGGATGGGGAATACCTGTGGCTTTACCTGCCAAATTTGATGCAGCGCTGGCAGATATCAAGCAGGAAAAATCTATTTCCGAGTGGAATGCACTTGGGGTAATGCAGATGCATGGCTCTGCGCTGCCGTCGAACCCAGAAAAGGGATCTGTCATTTTTGTAGGGCAGGGGGCGGATGCGCGGCCATATCTCGTATATAATAATTATAAAGTCTTGCTGAAATGGAACCGTTCGCGCTATTTTGCGACATCAGTAGGAATTCTGTCAGAGAAGATAAAACAGGGGAGCATGTGATGTTTCGTTCACTTCCATTTGTAGTTGCAGTGCTAATGCTTGGCACTCTTTCCGCCTGCCAGCCATCACCCAGCGGCAAGCCGACGGGTAACGTCAAAATTGGCAAACCTTATGAAATTGCCGGTAAAATGTATTATCCGGAATATGACCAGAATTATGATCGTGTGGGTACAGCTTCTTGGTATGGGCCTGGCTTTCATGGAAAATACACTGCCAATGGTGAATTGTTTGACCAGAATGATTTAACCGCAGCACATCCAACATTGCCTATGCCATCGTTGGTGCGCGTCACCAATCTACAAACGGGTAAAAGTGCCATCATCCGTGTGAATGATCGCGGACCATTTAAGGATAGCCGCATTATTGATTTATCCAAAAAATCCGCGCAGCGTTTGGGTATTCAGGGTTTAGCAAAAGTGCGCGTGCAGTTCCTGCAACGTGAGACAGAAGAGTATCTGGCGACCATTCGCAGTGGGCAGAGTTTTGATATGTTTGCTTATAACGATAAGCCGCAGGAAGCTAAAATTGTCGAAAATATTCAGGCTTCCAGCTACGACGATACACAAGGCGTAACGGAGGCGGCACCGGTGATGAGTGTGAGCTCAGTGGAAACCACACCTTCCGGCGAAGAAAAAGTACGCGACAATCTTATCAAAGACCAGCCCATCACCACTCAACCGGTGGAGCTATACAAAGGTGAGCAACAGGTAAGCAACAGTAACGTAGTGAGTAAGGCATGGGCAGATGATAATGTTACACTGCCAGAACCGGAAGATGTTGCGCCATCTGCTGGCAAGGCGCCGGAGAAGTCATTCTCACCACCACCATCAACGCAGACATCTGGTATTTATACCATTCAGGCCGGTGTGTTCTCCACGGAGGAGAATGCTCAAAAACTGGTTGCTAAAACAGCATCACTTGCCAATGCAACCATCGAAAATGTGGATGTGAATGGTCGCAGTTTGTGGCGTGTGCGTGTGGGATCGTTTGATGATAAAATATCTGCTGAAAAAATTCTGGCAGATGTACGGGCAGCGGGTGTGCCAGATGCGCGGGTGATAAAAAAATAATCTAAGCTAATAGGGTTGTAATGAAGAAAATACTCTCCTTATGTATTGTGTTGTATGGTATTGCGATATTTCCGGCAATAGCCATGGAAACTGCGGCTAAGCAGGCATTTATGATGGATGCAGATACAGGTACGGTGCTGCTTAACAAAAGTGGCGATGAGCAAATGCACCCATCGTCTATGAGTAAGTTAATGACAACCTATATCGCCTTCAAACGCCTCAAAGAAGGCCGCATGAAGCTGACGGACACATTAACCGTAAGTGAAAAAGCATGGAAAATGCAGGGGTCAAAAACCTTTGTACATGTAGGAGATTCGGTACCAGTAGAAGAACTGCTGTATGGTATTATTATACAGTCAGGCAACGATGCGTGTATTGTTATTGCCGAAGGCATCAGCGGCAGCGAGGAAGCCTTCGCGGCTGAAATGAACAAAGTGGCCAAAGAGATTGGCATGAATAACAGCAACTTTGTGAACGCAACCGGCTGGCCCGATGATGGGCACTTGATGACAGCACGAGATCTCGCGATTTTAGCCAAGCATCTCATCAATGATTTCCCGGAGTATTACCATTATTTTGCGGTGCCGGAACATACCTATAATAAAATTCGCCAATATAACCGCAACCTGCTTCTCGGGGGTGATTTAGGAGTGGATGGCCTGAAAACCGGCCACACCGAAGTGGCTGGGTATGGTATTACACTATCTGCAAAAAAAGATGGCCGCAGATTGATTCTGGTCGTGAATGGCCTTGAAAGCGAAAAACAAAGAAAAGAGGAGGGTGATCGCCTGCTGCGTTATGGCTTCCGTGAGTTCACCAATAAAAAACTGGTATCCAAAGGGCAGAATGTTGCGGATGCAACAGTTTGGTTTGGTGAAAGAGAACGTGTTGGTCTGATTGCAGACGCGGATATTGTAGCAACCGTACCACATGCCAAAATGCCGGATATGAAATTTACCTTGAAGTATAACAGCCCTGTGCCAGCTCCGATTGCTAAAGGCACACATATTGCAGATTTAGTGATTACACAGCAAGGTGGCGCAGAACAAACCGTTCCACTGCTTGCAGCTGAAGATGTAGAAAAGCTCTCCGGCTTTGGACGTATCAAGGCGTTCTTCAAACATTCCCTGATGGGTGGCACACCTGAATCATGACCAGTGTATTCATCACATTTGAAGGTGGTGAGGGTAGCGGTAAATCCACGCAGGTGAAAATGCTTTCTGCTGCATTTGAGCGTATTGGAAAGCCTTGTGTGGTCACGCGTGAGCCAGGTGGCACGCCGAGTGCTGAGCTTGTACGCAAGCTTGTAGTGGAGGGCAGTAAGGATGCGTGGTTGCCGGAAAGCGAAACGCTTTTATTCGTTGCTGCGCGTATGGAGCATGTGAAGCGGCTGATTCAGCCTTCTTTAATGGCCGGAAAAACAGTGATTTGTGATCGGTTTTATGATTCCACCTGCGTGTATCAGGGCATTGGCAAAGGTATCAATGAACTATTTATAAGCAAGCTGCACAGCTTATGTTTTGATGATTTCCAGCCGCATTTAACCTTTATTCTGGATATTGAACCGGAAGTTGGTCTTAAGCGTGCCGCTAGCCGCAATAATACAGAAACTCGTTTTGAATCCATGCCCGATCAGTTTCATGTGATGGTACGTCAGGGATTTCTGGATATAGCCCGTGAAAACAAGCAACGTTGCGTAGTTCTGGATGCCTCGCAGGATAAAGATGCTCTGCACAAAGAAATTCTTAATGTTATCAATAAGCGTTTTGGTGTAACAATCGCTGCATGAGCGAGATTCACCCGAAAAACAGCACCTTTCTTTTTGGCCATGATGATGCAGAGCTGCAATTGCACGGAGATGCAAAAGCTGGCCGCCTGCCACATGGACTTATTATTTCCGGCATTAGAGGAATAGGGAAGGCAACGCTGGCATACAGGCTGGCAAGAATTTTGTTAACCCAAGAAGGAGTGAATCCAGAGGCAGTATTCAGCCGCATTGCCGCTGGTTCACATACAGATTTACTGGTGCTTGAACCAGAATTCGATGAGAAAAAAGGCGAATATGCCAAGGATATAAACGTAGATCAGGCAAGGGAGGTGGCCAAATTTCTGTCGCTCACTGCTGCGGAAAGCAACTGGCGGGTGGTAATCATAGATTCTGCTGATGCGCTGAATACCAACGCCGCCAATGCGATATTGAAAATTCTTGAAGAACCACCACCACAGGCAATTCTACTTCTGATTTCTCACCAGCCAAGCCTGCTGTTGCCTACCATTCGTTCGCGTTGTCAGGTGATAAAATTACGTCCGCTTAAGCATGAGGCATTTGTAGAAGCGGCAAAATATCTCCTGCCAGATGCAGGGGGGGGCAAACTTTCCGCTTTTGCACAGCTCACCGGCGGTGCGCCAGGCAAAGCATTGGAGTATGAGGAGCAGGGCGCCCTTGCCATGTATGATGAAATACTGGCACTGGTAGAAAGTTTGCCAGTCCTTGACTCAGCCGCGCTTCATGCCTTTGCAGATAAAGCCTTAGTGGAAAAACCGCATGAGAAATGGCGGTTATTCGCTGACTTGGCACTATTCCTGTTTGAGCGTATTGCCAAGCAGGCGGCGGATATTGGTCTTGAGGGTGTAACCTCGCGCGAAGTGGAAGTGCTGGAACATTTGGCTAAGTTGTATCCACCACATGTATGGGCGAATAAATGGCAGCAGTCAGCGGATAATTTTTTATTAGCACAAAGGTTGCATCTTGATTACAAGCAAGTGATTATTACTTTTTTCCACTCCATATCATCTGAAGAAGGACTTCGTTTAGGAAGTGCAGCCGCTTGAATAAAGAGAATTTTTATATCACTACCCCAATTTATTATGTCAATGACCGTCCACATATCGGCCATGCGTATACGTCAGTGGCGTGCGATGTACTGGCACGCTTCAAGCGGCTGGATGGCTCAAATGTCAAATTCCTGACGGGTACGGATGAACATGGCCAGAAGGTTGAAAAATCAGCCAAGGTTGCGTGTATTGAACCGCAGGCGTTTACTGATCAGGTGTCGCAGCATTTCCGCGAAATGAACACGCTAATGAACATCAGTAATGATGATTTTATCCGTACCACCGAGCCGCGCCATGTGAAGGCCGCGCAAGCGTTATGGAAAAAAATGGAAGAAGCTGGGCATATTTATCTGGGCAGCTACTCCGGCTGGTATGCCGTGCGTGATGAAGCCTATTACGCTGAATCTGAATTGGTAAACGGCAAAGCGCCAACAGGTGCGGATGTAGAATGGGTGGAAGAGCCAAGTTATTTCTTTAAACTCTCAGCATTTGGCGATAAGCTGCTGGAATATTTTGATAAGCATCCGGATTTTGTGAAGCCGGAATCGCGCTTCAATGAGGTGAAAAGTTTCGTTAAAGGTGGCCTCAGGGATTTATCCATTTCGCGCACCACATTTTCATGGGGTATTCCGGTACCGGGTAATGAAAAACATATTATGTATGTGTGGTTGGATGCGCTCACTAATTATATGTCTGCGGTTGGGTATCCAGATGAAAATGCGGCTGATTTCAAAGCCTTCTGGCCAGCCAGCCTGCATATGGTTGGTAAGGATATTCTGCGTTTCCACGCGGTGTATTGGCCAGCGTTTTTGATGGCGGCTGATTTGCCGCTGCCGAAACGCGTGTTCGCCCATGGCTGGTGGACGATTGAAGGTGAGAAAATGTCCAAATCACTCGGTAATGTGGTGGCTCCGGCTGACCTTGTGAATGAGTTTGGTCTGGATCAAACACGTTATTTCTTGATGCGTGAAGTACCATTTGGCAGTGATGGCAACTTCTCCCGTGAGCGTATGATCTCTGTCATCAATTCCGAGCTTGCTAATAATTTAGGCAATCTGGTGCAGCGTACGCTATCCATGGTGGCAAAAAACTGTGGCGGTAAGGTGCCGGATCCTCAAGGTGTTGATAAGGATGAATTAGACCTTAGCTTCCTGAACAAGGTGTATGTAACTGAAAAAGATACACCGGCAAAAGTGACTGCAAATTACATGGACTGCAAGTTCAATGATATTTTGGCAAGCATTGTAGCCATAGCCACTGAGGCTAATGCCTATATAGATGAAAAAGCCCCGTGGAAGCAGAAAAAGGTAGATGAACGGCTTATGAATGCAACCCTCTATCATTTATTGGAGGGAATTCGCTGTATTTCTATTATGATTCAGCCATTTATACCCAATTCCTCAAGCGCCATATTGGATCAGTTGGCCGTGCCTGTGGATAAACGCGATTTTGGGCAGTTAAATGCTAAATCAGCCCTTATTCCAGCCACCCCCCTCCCATCGCCATCCCCAGTCTTTCCGCGCCTCGGGGGGCTAAAAGACGAGAAGGCGGGGGCTGCCTAATTTATGCTTCTCGTAGATAGCCATTGTCACCTTAATTTCCCTGACTTCAGGGAAGATATTGATGATGTGATAAAGCGGGCAAGGGAGGCGGGTGTAGGCGTTATGCAGACCATTTGCACCGAAATGGAGGAGTTTGATGAGGTGCATTCCATCGCCCAGAAATATGATGGTGTGTATTGCTCCGTTGGTGTGCATCCTAATGATTCCGGAAAGACCAAAGTTGTTGCAGTGCAGGAGCTTATCGCCAAATGCTCATATGAAAAAGTAATTGGTATTGGTGAGACAGGTCTTGATTATCACTATGAAAACTCTGACCGCACCACCCAAAAAGAAAGTTTTCTCAATCACATAGAGGCGGCTCGTAATACAGGGCTTCCGCTTATTGTACATAGTCGTGATGCCGATGAAGATACGGTGGATATACTTACATCTGAAATGAAAAAAGGCGCATTTAGAGGTTTAATCCACTGCTTTACATCCTCGAAATATCTTGCTGATAAAGTTGTAGAATTAGGGTTTTGTATTTCGCTCTCTGGCATTATTTCATTTAAGAACGCGCAGGCCATTAGGGATGCATTGGTGGATGTGCCTTTGGACAGATTATTGGTGGAAACCGACGCGCCGTACCTTGCGCCCATGCCGCATCGTGGCAAGCGCAATGAACCATCTTATACCGTATTCACCAACAATGCTTTGGCGCAGATTAAGAATATATCTTCAGCAGACTGCGCACGCATTACCACCGATAATTTCTTCCGTCTATTTGATAAGGCTAAACGGCCTTCAGGATCTAACTGATGCGTGTTACCATGCTTGGGTGTGGACATTCCGGCGGTGTGCCGTTGATTGGATGTGATTGCGCCGTTTGTACCTCTAAAAACCCAAAAAATACTCGCAAACGCGTATCTGTTTTGGTTGAGGTGAATAATATCAATATATTGATAGATACTTCGCCAGATCTTCACCAGCAGGCGTTGGATAACGGCATTAATCGGGTAGACGCCGTACTTTATACCCATGACCATGCCGACCATACGCACGGAATTGATGAATTGCGTTCATTTAACTATCTGTCTAGCAAAGAAATTCCTGTTTTTTCTGACAAAAAGACCTTAGACGTGCTACAGCAACGCTTTGCCTATGCTTTTAAAGAAAAGCCTGAGTATGTTTGGTTCAGGCCAAGCCTGACGCCACAGCTGGTAAACGAGGAGGATGTGGTGGATTTTGAGGTTATGGGGGTGTCGGTCACAGCGTTCAAACAGGGGCATGGAAAACTGGAAAGTTTGGGGTTCAGGATAGGCGATTTTGCATACTCAACTGACGTGGATTTTATACCGGAAAAATCATTCGAAGCACTGGTTGGTGTGAAGGTTTGGATTGTGGATTGTTTACGCGAAACAAAATCGCATAGCCATTCTTATCTTGAGCAAACATTGACATGGATTGAGCGCGTGAAGCCATCGCGTGCAGTGCTTACGCATATGTCTCATGAGGTCGAATATGAGGCCTTAAAAACGCAATTACCGCCCCATATTGAACCTGGCTATGATGGATTGACTATGGATATCTAGCCCCGACTATGCTATTGATACTAAAACCTATGTTATTTTTTCCATAATATATATTATACGATAATTAGGCTATGAACAATAACACCGAAACACAGATAGAAGACATACTTTCAACGCTTTGTACCGAAGTATCCCTCCTTTCTTCCAATGATACGCAGTTATCCTATCGTATAGCGCCAAAGCACAGTGCCTATACAGTGCATGATGTTTTCAACACGTGCAATTTTGATGTAAAAATATACGAAGATTCTGACTCTTGCCGCGTATATTTGAATCGATCAGATTTTATGAACTCTGAGACCAACCTGAATTTGGCCAAAATATATGCTGAAACGTGTAAGAATTTGTCACACACTATCGATTCACTCTCTTCGCTAGATGATTTTCAACCTTTTGATTATTCAGTTAATATTGAAAATTTATCACCTGAAAAAAAACAAATCATTATTACCCTCAATAGTGCTGTTGATGGACAGCAAACGCCAGCCTCTCCGCAGATGCAGACGAATCATCAAGACAACCGCTCACAAAATGTCGCCGCCGCTTCCAAATCCTTTACACAATCTGGTCAGAGGAAAAGACATGGCATGGGTGCAAATATTACCAACATAGAAAATACCGGTGTACCTAAAATTGCGAAAACCTATCTTATGCAGGATGGTCCAAACAAAGGTAAGGAAAAAGGTGCACACTGGCGTTGGCTGTATACTCACGTATTTAGGCATTTTACAGAGAATGCTGCCCCTGCCATTGCCCTGATAATCATACTGTTATCACTCACATCGTTTGCAATTTTAATGAAAGGCTTCTTTTGCCCTGATTTCGCAACTGCAAAGAAGCTGCCCTGGTATTGCAGCAAGGAAAACATCCGTAATAAGGCTCAGGGCGATACTTTAATTTTGCCTACACAGTAGTAGAATTTAATGCAACATTCTGGCAAATCACCGTTTGTTTCTTTGGCTGGGTATCTCAAAGGTTCTTTGCATGTACCTGGTGATAAATCCATTTCGCATCGTGCATTGATTATATCCTCCCAGTTATTCGGAAAAACAACGATTAAAGGCTTGCTCGAAGGTGATGATGTGATGAATACCGCCAAAGCTCTGGGGCTGCTTGGCGTTTCCATAACCCGTGATGGTGCAAATAACTGGCTGGTGCATGGCGTTGGTGTTGGCGGGCTTACCGAGAGCCCTTCTGTGCTGGATATGGGCAATTCCGGTACCGCAGCAAGGTTGATGATGGGGCTTGTGACCCCCTATCCTTTTGCCACGTTTTTTATTGGAGATGAAAGTTTAAGCAAGCGGCCGATGGCTCGCGTGATAAAGCCGTTGGAAGAAATAGGCGCAAAATTCACTGCCCATAGTGGTAACCGCCTGCCGCTTACTCTACAAGGCACAGCTAACCCCAAAGCGATACATTATGAATTACCTGTGGCGTCGGCGCAGGTAAAATCGGCAATCCTTCTGGCCGCCCTGAATGTTCATGGCACTACTACCGTGATCGAATCACACGCGACGCGTGACCATACCGAAAATATGCTGCGCTATCTGGGCTATGGTATCGAGGTAAAACAAGAGCATGGTGCGCATGTAATTTCCATATCAGGCAAACAAAATATACCAGCGATGGACAGGGAAATTATTGTGCCGTCCGACCCCTCTTCTGCTGCCTTCCCTGCGGTTGCAGCACTTATTTGTCCTGGATCAGAAATACTGCTCAAAAATATTTGCGTAAATCCTCTCAGGACTGGTTTGTTCACATCACTGCATGAAATGGGTGGCCAGATTGAGTTTATCAACCAGCGCATGGCATGTGGCGAGCATGTGGCAGATATTCGCGTGTGTTACAGCAAGCTCAAAGGCGCGGTGATTGATGCTAAGCGTGCCCCTTCCATGATCGATGAATATCTTATTCTCGCAGTAGCCGCTGCATTCGCCGAGGGCGAGACGGTTATGCATGGCCTTGGCGAATTGCGTGTCAAGGAAAGCGACCGACTGGCAGCAATCATAGACGGACTTAGTGCTTGTGGTGTAAAGGTATTTGCGGAAGGTGAGTCACTGCATGTGATTGGCACGGGCAAGCCGCCAAAAGGCGGGGCAACTATCACCACCAATTTTGACCACCGTGTTGCCATGAGTTTCTTGATAATGGGTATGGCGAGCGAGCAGCCAGTCACTATTGATGATGCCGCATCTATTCAAACCAGCTTTCCCAATTTTGTAGCTTTGATGAATGGTGCGGGCGCAAAAATATCAGTATCTCACCAGTTGCCAGGCACCAGCCACTATTCACCAATCATCATCGCCGTGGATGGTCCGGCGGCATCCGGCAAGGGCACCCTCGCCCGTCGCCTAGCCGAGCATTACGGTTTTGAATATCTCGATACGGGCAGCCTCTATCGCGCTGTTGGCCTGAAGCTGGTATATGGCGGCAAAGATCCTAATGATAAGGCAGCGGCCATAGAGGCGGCAAAAACCATTGATGCGGATGATCTGGCAAATCCTCGCCTGCGTCAGGAACGTATTGGGCAGGCTGCATCTATCGTTTCTGCATTTCCTGAAGTGCGCGCCGCATTGCTGGAATACCAGCAGAATTTTGCCATTGGGCGCAAAGGTGCGGTGCTGGATGGGCGCGATATCGGCACGGTGGTGTGCCCGAATGCTGATTTCAAATTCTTTATCACGGCAACGCTGTATACCCGTGCCAAACGCCGCCATAAAGAGCTGGAAGGTGAAGGTATTGAGGTGGTTTTTGATTCTGTGCTGGAAGATTTGCGTGAGCGTGACGAGCGCGACTCACAGCGCGCCGCCGCTCCCCTCATCCCAGCGGATGATGCTATTTTAATGGATACCTCAACGCTCGATGCCAGCGAAGTGTTTGAAATGGCGTGCAGGGTAATCGATGCTAAAGGCTAGTAGATTTTACCAGGTGCAGGTACATATACCTTCGCTACTAGACACTTGAGTCAGCGCACAGCCCTCTCCCCCGCGTCTCCTGATGATTTCATCAAGCTTTATACAGGTAGTGCTCTGATTGGTAGCTGCACCATCATCTAGCGGCTTACCGCCCCCTGTTAATGGATGAACATCATACACCGGAAATACATGAGTCCGACCACCACTTCCGGCAGTGGCATCAGTAGCGGCTAAACTGTTGTTAAAAGCAATAAGGCCAATTACACTACCAAAAAGGATTGCTTTAATTTTAGAACTCATAAGATGCTCCAATATTAATATTAATAATCAGAGTATTACCTGATTTCCCTGATTGTACCAAAATCAGATGACAGATTGATGACGTTTCCATGACATTTCAGTGACGTTTTTGCACTAGACTCCATTGGATCTATGGATAGAAAATATTCTAAAAACACTTGATTTCCGCCTATTTATGAGTACAACTAGCCCCCTATTTAACCATAGACTGGGTTGTCCAGCTTGCAACCCATTTAATACCGTCATTGCGAGGAGCGATGCGACGAAGCAATCCAGAAGCGATAAGCTCTGGATCGCCACGCGGCTAAAGCCGCTCGCGATGACGTTTTGTGTAAACCCGAAATGACTAGCTGGCATTTCACAACTCCTCGGCTGTGTCAGCCGCGCAAATAAGGAATGGCAGCATGACCGAAGAAAACAGGAAAAATATGGCTAAAAGTGCAGCAGCGTTTGCTAATATCGAAGTAGAAGATTTTGGCGCGTTATTTGAAGAATCAGTAAAAGAATCCGGCAAAAACGAAGGTTCCGTTGTAACCGGTGTGGTTGTTGCGATTGAAAAAGATGTTGTTATCGTTGATGTGGGCATGAAGTCTGAAGGCCGCATCCCACTTCGTGAATTCGCAGTAAATGGTGTAACTCCAGAACTTCGCGCTGGCGATGAAGTGGAAGTATTCTTAGAAAAAATTGAAAATAAAAATGGCGAAGCCATACTTTCGCGCGAGAAAGCACTGCGCGAAGAAGCATGGTTCAAGCTCGAAAAAGCCTGTGCTAAAAACGAACGCGTTGAAGGCGTTATCTTTGGCCGCGTTAAAGGTGGTTTCACGGTGGATATTCAGGGCGCAGTTGCGTTCCTGCCTGGTTCACAGGTGGATATACGCCCCGTGCGTGATGTTGGCCCTCTCATGAATGTGCCACAGCCATTCCAGATTCTGAAAATGGACAGGAAGCGTGGCAACATCGTTGTGTCTCGCCGTGCGATTCTTGAAGAATCACGTGTTGAACAGCGCGATCATCTGCTTTCTAAAATTGCTGAAGGTCAGGTGCTCGACGGTATGGTAAAAAACATTACCGATTACGGTGCGTTCATCGACATGGGTGGTATTGACGGCCTCCTCCACGTTACCGATATTTCTTGGCGCCGTATCAGCCATCCATCGGAAGTGCTGAGCCTTGGCCAGACCATTAAGGTAATTGTGACTAAGTTTGATCAGAACACCAAGCGCGTGTCGCTTGGCATGAAGCAGCTTGAAAGCAATCCTTGGCAGGGTGCTGATGTGAAATATCAGGTGGGCACCAAACTCTCTGGTAAAATCACCAACATTACCGATTACGGTGCATTTGTTGAGCTTGAGCCAGGCATTGAAGGCCTCGTGCATGTATCTGAAATTTCATGGGTGAAGAAAAACGCGCATCCTTCCAAACTTGTTTCTGTAAGCCAGGAAGTGAATGTGGTGGTGCTGGATATTGATGCTTCCAAACACCGTATATCTCTTGGCATGAAGCAATGCGAAGAAAACCCATGGGCTAAATACTCTACCAAAGTAAATGTGGGCGATGTGATTGAAGGCGAAATCCGCAACATTACGGATTTCGGTTTGTTCATTGCGCTGGATAGCGAAATTGACGGCCTCATTCACCACTCTGACCTGAGCTGGTCTGAAGCTGGTGATGTTGCAATCAAAAACTACAAAAAGGGCGATGTGATTAAAGCAAAAATCCTCGCGATGGATGTAGAAAAAGAACGCATCAGCTTAGGTGTGAAGCAGCTTGAGAATGATCCATTTGAATCTGAATTCGATGGCATCAAAAAAGGCGCGGTCATGACCTGCACCGTGTCTGAAGTGAATGATGATGGCATCACTGTAAAAGTAACGGACAACATCAACAGCTTCATCAAGAAGAGTGAACTTGCGCGTGAACGTCAGGAACAGCGTCCTGATCGCTTTGCAGTAGGTGACCGTGTGGATGTGAAAATTACCACGCTGGATATGGCATCACGCAAAGTTGGTGCGTCTATTAAAGCACTTGAAGCCGATGAACATAAAAAAGCGATTGCTGAATATGGTTCGACGGACAGCGGCGCATCTCTCGGTGACATTCTTGGCGCAGCCCTGAATGAAGCAAAAGAGAAGCCAGCGAAAAAAAGCAAAAAAGGATAAAGTGATTGTGGCAGTGGTGGTGGTAGTGTAAAAAGTACTTACACAATCACCACCACAACCACTACCACCTATGGCCATCAACGCAGATACCCTCCTTGACCGTTTATATCTCAAAGCACAAATTGCGCGCTGGCGGTTGCTTGCAATAGCTTTCGGCGTTCTCGCCCTCATTATTTTTTTCGATAAAAACTCTCTGCATTCGCCTATCGAGGGTGATTTTATTGCGCGCCTTACCTTTGATCAGATAGTACTGGATGATCAGCGCATTTATGAGTTAATTGACGATGTGGCGAGCAACCCGCGCGCAAAGGCAGTGGTGGTATGGCTGGATACCCCAGGCGGTAGTGCGGTGGCTGGTGAAGAAATTTACCTGCGTCTGCGCGAACTTTCCAAAGAAAAGCCGGTGATAGCGGTAATGCGCTCTGTAGCGGCGTCTGCTGGGTATATGATTGCTCTTGGCGCAGACCATATCATTGCACGTGAAGGTACCATTACCGGATCAATTGGCGTACTTATGGAAAGTTTTGAGGTCACGGAATTGGCTGAAAAAATAGGGGTAAAACCGGTTATTATCAAAACCGCTCCTCTTAAGGCTTCTCCCAACCCACTTGAAAAGACTACCCCTGAGGCTGAGCGCGTGATTCAGGAGGTCATCGATGATTTTTATGGTCGTTTTGTAGAAATGGTGGCTGAAAGACGCAAACTGCCCAAAGAAAGAGCACTTTCGCTGGCGGATGGCCGGGTATATAGCGGTAAAAGAGCCCTGGAATATAAACTGATTGACGCTATCGGTGGTGAGCAGGAGGCCATGGTATGGCTTACCGAGCAAAAGAAAATAAAGCCGGATCTGGATATAAAAGATATCAAAATAGAAGAGGAATTGGGCTTTTTTGACCAATTAGCCGAATCTACAAGCAAAATATTTTTCAATTCTAAGAGCATAGGGCTTGACGGGATGGCCGCCATATGGCATCCTGACATGCATTAATCCTTTTACTTCAAGGGCATGTCTATGACGAAATCTGAACTTATCCTGAGGCTTTCAAAACGTTACCCACATCTTTACCAGCGCGACATTGAAACGCTGGTGAATACCATTTTTGATGATATTTCAGAAACCCTTGTAGGCGGTGGCCGCGTTGAGCTTCGTGGGTTTGGCGCGTTTTCTATCCGCAAGCGCGAAGCACGCAAAGCCCGTAATCCTAAGAATGGTCAGGAAGTAAGTATCGGTGAGCGCTTTGCAATTTATTTCCGCACGGGTAAAGAGCTGCGCGAGCGCATCAATAAGCCCTCTGTCATCGTTCGTCACCAGTAATTAAGCAATTGTTTTCTAAAGCAGCACGCACAGTAAAACTGGTGTTTGTTACCCTGTTTGCGTTGGCTTTTATTGTATTTGCCGCCAGCAACCATACGCTGGTTACCATTAGCTTGTTTCCTCTCTCTTATGCGATTGATTTGCCTCTGTTTCTGCTGGTAATGCTGTGCATTATCGTTGGTGTGCTTATCAGTATTGTAGTCATAAGCGGCCGCTTTACCCGACTCAGGCACCAGTATGTTTCAGAAAAGAAGCGTGCTCTCACCTTTGAAACAGAGCTTAAGGCACTCAAGGCTAAAAATACATCCATCAGCACATTGCCTGAGCTTGCCGCCAATGACAGTGCGCGTTAAAATCTGTGGCTTGAAGGATACAAAAAACCTTCAGGTAGCCATTGATGCAGGTGCTGATTTTGTTGGGTTCGTAGATTACCCTAAATCACCACGCCATATTACACAGCCGGATATTGCCAAATTGATTGCAGTTATTCCCGCTAATGTCGCGTCTGTTGTGGTTACGGTGAACCCAGCAAATAGCTGGCTAGAGCAGATACATTTTCCTGTTAGTTATATCCAGCTGCATGGCGATGAATCGCCCGAGCGTGTGCGAGAAATACGTAACCGATTAGTAGGCACCAAAATAATTAAAGCCATTTCTGTAGAGAATGCTGAAGATATTGCAAGCGCTTCAGATTATGCGAATGTTGCGGATATAATATTGTTTGATACCAAAGTACCAAACCAACATGGAGGAAGCGGCATCGCCTTTGATTGGTCATTACTTAAAGAAAAACATATTGCCTTGCCATGGATGCTTTCCGGTGGGCTGAATGTTGGTAACATCAAAGAAGCAATTTTACAAACGGGTGCTGCAATAGTTGATGTATCTTCTGGTGTTGAAACCGCGCCGGGTGTAAAAGATGCGGCATTGATAAAGCAATTTATTGAAGCGGCAAAAAACGTATGAAACTGAACCTTGCAGGCCCGGATGCAAACGGCCATTTTGGCCATTATGGTGGCCGATATGTGTCGGAAACCCTAATGCCTTTGATTCTTGAGGTTGAAAAAGCCTATAATATTGCTAAGCAAGACCCGCAGTTCAAAAAAGAACTGGATTATTATTTTTCTGATTATATTGGCCGCCCCAGCCCGCTGTATTATGCCTCGCGCCTTACTCAGCATTGCAAGGGCGCAAAAATATATTTCAAGCGCGATGAGCTGAACCATACCGGCGCGCATAAAATCAATAACTGTATTGGCCAGATTTTGCTCGCAAAGCGTATGGGTAAAAAGCGCATCATCGCAGAAACAGGTGCTGGTCAGCATGGCGTGGCCACGGCAACTGTGTGTGCCCTGTTCGGTCTTGAGTGCGTAATTTACATGGGCGCTAAGGATATTGAGCGCCAATCACCCAACGTGTTCCGCATGAAGCTTCTTGGTGCCGAGGTGCGTCCGGTTGAGGCAGGATCAAAATCACTGAAAGACGCGATGAATGAAGCATTGCGTGATTGGGTAACTAACGTGGATAACACGTATTACCTCATAGGAACAGCAGCAGGCCCGCACCCCTTTCCTGAAATGGTGCGTGATTTCCAGACCATCATTGGCCGTGAAGTGCGCGAGCAAATGCAAAAAGTAGAAGGCCGCCTGCCTGATACGCTGGTTGCCAGTATCGGCGGTGGATCAAATGCAATTGGACTGTTCCATCCATTTATTGCGGATGAGCAGGTGAATATGATTGGCGTGGAAGCCGCAGGCAAAGGCCTTGCGTCTGGTGAACATGCAGCATCTATTTCTCAAGGAAAGCCTGGGGTATTGCATGGTTGCCGTAGCTACCTGCTGCAAGATGATGATGGGCAAATTAAAGAGGCACATTCTATTTCCGCCGGCCTTGATTATCCGGGTATTGGTCCGGAACATGCGTTGCTGAACGATAGTAAGCGCGTAAATTATGTAAGTGTTACAGACGATGAAGCATTAGAGGCCTTCCAGCTGGTTTCAAAACTTGAAGGCATTATTCCTGCACTCGAGCCAGCCCACGCGTTAGCGCATGTGTTGAAAATTGCCCCAAGCCTTCCTGCCAATCATTTGATGGTGCTTAATGTGTGCGGCCGCGGCGATAAGGACATATTCACCGTGGCGCGTGCGCTGGGGGTGACACTGTGACGCTAAGAATTAAACAAATATTTGAAGCTGCAAAATCACAGAACCGTGCCGCACTTATCACTTTTATCATGGGAGGTGATCCGGATTTGCAAACCACCGGCGCGCTGTTGGAAGCATTGCCACAGGCAGGTGCGGATATTATAGAAATTGGCATTCCTTTCTCTGACCCCATGGCCGATGGCCCTGTGATTGAAGCGGCAGGCAAACGTGCCATCAGCAAAGGTACAACGCTTAAAAAAATATTGCATACCGTGCAGCAATTCCGTACCGCGAATAATGCAACGCCTATAATTTTGATGGGGTATTACAACCCCATATACCGTTACGGCGTACAGAAATTCTGTAAAGATGCGGGTGCCGCTGGTGTTGATGGGCTGATTATTGTGGATCTGCCACCGGAAGAAGAGCGCGAAATAACGCCGCATCTGGAGCAGAATGGTCTCTGCCTTGTTCGCCTGATTGCTCCAACCAGCAATGATGAACGCGTAAAGAAAATTACCGCCTCTGCTAGTGGTTTTGTGTATTATATTTCTGTTACCGGTGTCACGGGTGCGGCAACTGCAAGCAGTATTGATCTCGCTGCAAAACTGGAGGCCTTACATAAAGATATTGCCCTGCCTATTGCTGTTGGCTTCGGTATTAAAACTGCTCAGCAAGTAAAAGAGGCAGCAAAACATGCCGATGCGGTGGTGGTTGGCTCTGCGCTGGTGAATGTAATAGCGGAAAGCAAAAACCCAGTTCAGGCAGCAGGTGCATTTGTAATGCAACTTGCTGCCGGTCTTTCACGCTGAGTCAGAAAGCGCTTTTTATTATCAGATAACAGGAAGTATTTTCGCCCATCACATTATAAGGATTTGGTGTTGATGAGTTGCTAATACAAAAATCACTCGAAGCACCGCCCGCACCAATAAAATTGGTGTATAGATAGGGTTGGCAGAGATCCCCAGCCCCACTCATATTATAGCCGCCAGTGGCACGAGTGCTTCCAGTAGTGGGTAGGCCATCGTCAATTTTCAGGTCAATAGCCTGTGCAAGCTCAGGACGAAGCGGCGCGCCAACGCCGCCATCATTAAGGTTGCCGTCTGATATGGAATACGAATTTCTGGTATCCCATTCAGGATAAACTCTTTGAAATGCACCAGAGTATTGACCTTCCTCACACCACATACTCCATCTTGAATTTAGTGATGCATTAATTTTTAGGGCCGTATCTGTTTGGCTAAGTAAACCGTCAGCAATAATATGCGTAAAGAAATTAGCAATTTCATTACTTGGCGAAGTAGCAATGTTTGCAGTACCAACCCATCCATCCCCGTTGCCATTACCTGTAAAGCCTAAACTTGTGGCATTAGCACAATCACCAGGCAGACAATTGTATTTTGCACGGAATGTCTGAGCAGCTAAATCAAACCTCTCTTTCTGAGAAATAGTGGCGCGTACGCCAGCTGCGATGATAAGCGCATGAGCGGCTAATACACTGCTGACAATAAGGCCAATAATCAGAAGCACGATTGATAGCTCAATCAGTGTAAAACCTTTAGAATGTAAGCGTTCTGCCTTCATTAAATTCAGCCATGCTGTATTCACCCACTAAGCATGCTTTATTAGCTTGCTTGCTTCAACTAATGATTGTGGCAATTTCTGCAGATTATACATCTCAAGCGAAGCATCACCATATATCTGCGGTGGTGGTGAAATCCTGTTTGTAAGGCCGTGATGTATGCCCGCCAATATGGCGACAATCACAGCATCAGGGTGTGCATCTGCGCCAGCCACGCGGTGCTCAATGCGTTTTTTGTCCGGTGCGCTATCTGGTAATCGAATGGCAACAGTGCGGTTATTGGCACCCCAACTGATAGTGGTTGGCGCGTTGGATTTGTCAGTAAAGCGTGCGTAAGAGGATTCGCTAGGTGCAAATATGTACATGGAGGCAGGAAGTCTGTCTAACAAGCCGCCAATGCTGAATTTCAAGGTATCGCTGATAATATCATCTTTTTTGTAAAATACGTTTTTTCCAGCATCATTTTCCAGATGCACATTAATATGCAGCCCGCTGCCTGGCTGTTCTACCAATGGTTTTGCAGAAAAATCTGCTTTCATATTATTTTTTATAGCTAAATCACTTATTAGTTGTTTAACTAACTTAGTGTCATTAGCGCATTTTTGTGCTGAAGTAGGGGCAAGGGCAATTTCATACTGCTTCTCCCCCTTCTCTTTTTCATATTTCAGAAGCGGTATAGATTCCTGTTTGCAGGCATCAACCAACGCAGCCCAGAAATTTTCATCTGGCGCACCACCATGCAGGTAAAACTCTATTTCCGATGCGACAATCGGGGTGAGGCCGAACTCGGCCTGTAAAGTTTTTGTTATTTCAATAATGGAGTTATGCAGCAATCACTGAATCGATCCATTCCACCAGCTTGCTTTTTGGAAGCGACCCAACTTTGGTTGAAACTGCCTGACCATTTTTGAAAATAATCAGTGTTGGGATGCCTCGAACGCCGTACTTCTGCGGGGTGCCAGGATTCTTATCAATATTTACTTTTGCGATAGTAATTTTGCCTGCGCGGTCATTTGCAATTTCATCAAGCACAGGTGCTATCTGGCGGCATGGCCCACACCATTCGGCCCAGAAATCTACCAGTACAGGGCCAGCGGCCTTGAGTACCTTCTGCTCAAATTCATTATCATCGATGTGTAATGTCATAGCGTCCTCTTTGTAGAATGATAGTCACTATCATATGTAAGAACTGAAAGCAGTTTCGTCAAGCAATGCCTCAGGAATAATGGATATTTGCGGGGCAGATGTCCATAATAATGCACATTGAATAGCCTTTTGCGGATAAATCTTGGAAAGCAGCAGTTTATACAAAGTCATTTGCCGCAGGTAATGTTTGGGGATGTTGGCATTATCGGGCGGTATCTGGCCGGTTTTATAATCCACAACCCAAACGTCATCCCCTACATATAAACGGTCTATCTGACCAGATACAGTGTATGGTTGGCCTTTGATATGCACTACCCCTGTGATTGGCACTTCTGCCATGCTGTCTTTAGAAAAAATAAAAATAAACTTAGGGTTTGTGATGACTGCAAGCGCCTCATGGATACATTGTTCAAGCTCTTTGGCTTGCATCGCATGCCGGTACCGCGCTGAAACATGTTCAATAACATCAGCGTGCTGAGATTCCTGAGTGTGTGGCAAATGCTGTAACAGCAGGTGAATACACTCCCCCCGACTGAAAAATGCTTTCTGCCTCAGTGGAGAGGTGGCAGGTGGTGCATCATCAGGCAGGCGCGATGGTGTGAGTGGTTTGGAGGGTTCCGGGTCTGCATGGATAGGATGGCGCAGATAGTGTAAATCCGAAGCATCATCAACGATAGAAGACGGCCTGCCATGGGGGGGCGCACCATGACTGTACGCTGGAGGCGTACCCAGCCTAAACCCCTGCCCCTGATCATTTTCATAATGTTCTGCAACGCCGGCAAGTCCATTTGCTATCAGACCATACCAGCTGTCAGCAGCGGCTTCTTCACCACGTTCCGTGTGCCCACCGATATAAAGCAAATCCTCTGCGCGTGTCATAGCAACGTAGAGTTGCCTGCGATATTCAGCATTTAATGCACCCAGCTCTTTCTCGCGAAGTGTTTTATAATAATGGTTGGCAGCTCTGGTTGATTCAGACCATAGTGGCAATAGCTGTTCATTATCCCACAGGATTTTTTCTTTTACTCCTGATTTTCCACACGTATCGGGTAGTATGACTACAGGTGCCTGCAAGCCTTTTGCGGCATGGATGGTCATGATGCGTACGGTGCCTTTAGCTGCTTCCATGTCGCGCTGTATTTCCCCTTCGCTGCTTGCTAGCCAGTGCAGAAACCCCTGCATGGTGGGGATGTGTGATTGTTCATATAGCAATGCCTGCGATAAAAACTCGTCTATCGCCTCGCCGTATTCCATGCCCATGCGCCCTGTGAACTGGCGGCGAATACCCAGCGTATCCAGCGTGTATGTGTATAATTCGTATGGTTTAAGGTAATCTGTTTTAGCGCGCAAATTTTTCAGTAACGCATAAACGTCAGCACATTGCGGATGATGCGCTAGTCTATCCCATAAAGATGTATCACCACGATTATAAGAAAGTTCAAACAGTATCTCTTCGGTAATATTTCCTATGGGGCTTTTCAGAACACATGCGAGTGTCAGATTATCATCTGGCAACAGCAGAAATTGTCCTAAAGCAAGTAAATCCTGTACCGCCAGATTGTCTCCCAGCTTCATGCGGTCGATACCCGCCACGGGTATATTACGTCGCTTTAGCGCACGGGATAATTTATCGACAAAATCTGTACGGGTGCGTACCAATATCATAATATCGCCAGCATTTATTCGGCGGTTTTTGCTTTCCAGCATCATACCTTCAGACAACCAGCCGCCAATAGTATCTGCAATATGTTTTACCAGCTGACTTTTGGCAGTGTATTGTTCTTCGTCATCTTTCCTATAAAGTGGCCATAGCTCAACATACCCTGTGTGGGTTTTTCGGTATGCATTATGCTTAAGAATTTCATCGTTAAACATAACCCCATTCTTAGCAAGATTTGTAGAAAAAACCGTATCCACTGCATTAAGAACATTAGTTAGTGAACGAAATGACGTATTAAGTTTCTCTCTGATTGCGATTCCACCACTATCTTCAATTTTTCTGGTAAAATATTCCTGCATGGTTTGCAGTGCTTCCACATTTGCACCTTGAAAGCGATATATGGACTGTTTCTCATCGCCCACTACGAAAAGTGAGCGTGGAACTTCTCGTTTGCCCTGTCCTGCAAAGAAATCTTCTGTCAGGGCTTTGATAATATTCCATTGCAGCGGGCTGGTATCCTGTGCTTCATCTACCAGTATATGATCTATGCCACCATCAAGTTTGTATAGCACCCACGCTGCAACACCGCTGCGATTTAATAGATTATTCGCTGTGAGTATCAGGTCATCGTAATCCATCAGCGCGTGCGATTGTTTAAGCGATTCATATTGAGAAAGCAACGCATGGGCGATAGTAAGCAAATAGCTGCTTCTTTTGGCAATACGCAGCGAACGCAGTTGCTGATCAAATGCCAGCACGCGTGCCTGCTCTGATAGCATTGCATCTGCAAGGGTGTTTTCGCCCGCAAAACAATTCTTTGTAAAAATAGATTCCAAGGGGTCAAGTGTGTTTGCCCTCAGGAAGGCAAGCCGGTATTCATCAGCGCGCTCAATATTTTTCTCTTTCGCGGCAAACCAGCGTGCAAACTTATCGGCTCTTTGTTTATCGGTTTTTCCACTATGTTGCATAACTGAGATGGCTTTACGCAATTTATGTAATGTCAGATCATCGTAATCAAAGCAGCTATCGACCAGTTGCTGTTCCGTGTGATGTTCTGATACGCCGAGCGTCCGGTAGATGTCATAGCACGCATTTTCAAGTCCGGCGGGTTCGCTGAAAATACGTTGGAATTTTTGTTTATTTTTAATCGCATCCTGTAAAATATCTTTGAGTGCGCTTTCGCTGGTGGTACGTGCCAGCGCATATATGGCATCCTTTACCTTACTGTCTGCATCAGCCGTGTGGCTGAACAGGCGAATTTTGGCTTCGTGCAGCAATTCATCTTCTGTGCGTGTATCCATCACGGCGAAATGTGGGCTCACTCCTGCCTCAAGTGGAAAACGCCTTAACAGAGATTGGCTGAATCCATGAATAGTCTGTATGCGCACACCTTCTGGCGAATCCAGAACACTGGCAAACAGACTGCGGGCAAAATTAATTTGGCGTGTTTCTGGTGGGTATCCCAGCAACTCCTGTAGGTGTTCGATGAGAAGTTTTTCATCCATCATCACCCAGTTACCTAACTGGCGCTGTACACGTTCGGACATTTCTGCGGCGGCCGCGTTCGTGAAGGTCAGGCACAGGATTCGTGAAGGTGCTATGCCATGCAAAAGCAACCCCAAAACACGTTTTGTAAGTTTACTGGTTTTCCCAGAACCTGCATTTGCTGCAACAAATACAGATGCTTCCGGTGAAAATGAACCTATAGTTTTTAAGAGCGTATCTTGGGGCATTTGATTAAAATTTTATTAAAATCTTCACAAAACATTAACATTAAATCAAGGAAAACTGAGGTATAATGGGGTATTAGTAAGGGAGCTAACTTATGGCTGTTGGCCAGAATTTTATTGCCGATAAAGCTTCGCCGCATGTAATGTTCATGCCCGGGCTGTTTAATGAAACCATGCAGCTCCTGCATGATTCGTATGAATATTTCTCGATGTTCGGCGATGATGATCGCAGCCGTATCGAAGCAAATCTTAAAACGTTGTATTCCTGCGAGATGTCGCGCATTACCCTCAGGCTTTCCGCTATTATGGCGTGGCTCATGGCACAGCGCGCCGTGTTTGCCGGACAAATTGAGGCGTCTGAAGCGGCACGCCGTCATGGTCTTGATTTTCATGATATTTGCCTGGTGGATAACCGTGTATTGCACGGCGTTCTGCCGAGTTATGTATGCTTTCTTCTGGATCGCAGCCTTGAGCTGTATGAGCGCGTATACCGGCTGGATAATCAGTTTAAGAACGTGCACTAACCATCTCATCATACGTTTTCCCATTCTGCGCGCCGTGTGAGATGTTCGTAATCATTATATCTAAGTTTCAGCCTTGGATTTTCCTGCGCACGGTACGGCTGCGAAGCATCCTGATATGCTGCAATAAGCTCGTATAATGCTGCTTGCCTCTGCGTCAATATCTCGGCTGATGCAGCCACTGCTTTTATCTCCGAACCATTTTTGGTGGCAGCAAGCTTCCAATATTCAAGATTTGTTACAGTTCTTATAAGCATCTGCGGTTTAGGCAATAATGTCCCGTGTTCAGCGATGAGCGCTTCCACATAAAGTTGGTTGCCCAGTCCATGCTTCATTTCTGTGCTATCGGGGATATAGCCGGTTTTATAATCAGCAATGACCATGCTTCGGTCTTTGTGGATTTCCAGCCTGTCAATCCGCGTAGTGAGAGTAAATGGTTTACCATTGACATCGCATTGCCAGTTGCCCTCAACTTCTGATAGCAATTCGGTGATGGTACGCCGACGTTCCTGTTCTTGCTCAATAAACCATTCAGCAATGGTTTCAAACCGCGGCCACCACAGACAGGCAACTGCTGGCTGATGGGCAAAGGGTACAAACGCTTGCCTGCCACATTCAAGCAATGATTCAAATGCATTTTCTGGTAATTGTGCAGGAAATTGGCGGGTGAACATATCCAATGCAGTATGGATAGTTTTGCCAAGATCAGCAGCGTCAGGGTCTTTATCCAGTTCTTCTAATGGTTTCAGGCGTAGTATATGCTTGGCATAAATCACATAAGGGTCGGCTATCCAGCGGTCGATACCAGTTGCACTCATACGGATGGGGCGTGCAGACACAGGCGGGCGTGGTTCGGGCACGGTAAGCGCAGCAAGTGCGATGGGCGCGTCAAGAAAATCCTTTGCTCTATTGATATGGTTCTGGTTCGTGATGCCTTCGAACATTTCAGCATTCTTTGCGCCAACCAACGTTTCAAGCCGTACCAGCCAGCGTGAATCCACCGTACGCGTACCATCGGTTTTGCGTGCGCGGGTTAAATACACCTCTTCCGCATGTGCGTGGTAATACACATCATGTGCGGCTTGCCCAATACCACGTTCTGCCGAAGGCAATCCGAATTTCAGGCGCATGGGGCGGCTCATCCATGGATCCGGCTCTGCATGTTGTGGCCATGTTTTTTCTGTGAGTCCACTAAGAAAAACGCAGTCAAAGCGTAGCAAACGCGCTTCAATCGGGCTTAGAATATGTATTCGCGGATGTTGTGTGTGTTGTGGCCAGTAAGTTTGCTGTGCCATTAGCGTATCGAATGTGGCGGCGTAAATATGCGGGTCAATAGCTGATAAAATATCCGCATGTTCATTGAGTGACGAAAGCCACGCAGCTGCATGACTGCCAGATTCCCTACTCCACAATTTTTCTGCGCCGGTTTCATCAGGAGTGCTCGCCATCCATTCTGCAAGCTGGATATGACGCTCCAATAATTCCTTAAGCGGTAGGTTGCGCTTTTGCTGGAAAGCTTCCGCCAGCGGCTCAATATGTGATGCTAATGTGGAAAGAAAATTAGCCAGCGCAGGGAAATTATTGTTTGTTGCGGTATCTATAAGATCTTGCAACCCTGCCTCCTTGCGGATGCCTCTTAAAAGATGTTTGTCCATGATAGCAGCAAATTTCCTGCATTCATGCGGCATAATGCCACACGCCGCCATCGGGTGCCTGAGTAACGCTAGTAACACCACCGGCGACATGCCCGAAGCGACCGCCTCCAGCACCAGCTGCAGGAATGTAGCGGTTGGCGTATCTTTCAGGCGTTTTCCTGCCGAATCATCGATGATGATGCCAAAACGTTGCATCTGTGCAGCAACCATGCGTGCCAGCACACGATCTGGTGTGATAAGAGCGGTTGTTTTTTCTGGTACTTCCAGCACATTGCGCAGTAAAAGCGCGATCATGCGAGCTTCATCCAATACTGTTTCTGCTTCTAGAATATGAACATTATTCAGGCCTGAACCAAAATCAGACGTACTGTATTGCCAGCCGGATGTTGATTGTGCTGGTTTGAATATATCGCTTAAGCATACTTCACGTGCGCTGGGCTTATGGTGGATTAAAGGTTTTACATCGGTGTATTTGCAGCCAATATTTTCCAACAGTTGTTTCAGCATAAATTGAGGATGAGTTTCACCGAGCTGCTTCCACTCCTGCTCTGATAAATTCTGGTCAAGTGCCGGTATAATCACGCGGCCTTGTGGCAAGGCTGCAATCGTTGCAAGTAACGCTGCTGTTGCGGGCTGGCTACCTGTAGAACCTGCCGCAATGATTGGAAATTCTGGAGGATTACGTCGTAAATTTTCCGCAAGGTTCTTTATGGCCGAGTTGCGGTATATAACCGGATTACTTGCACCTTCTGAAGCCAATACATCTGGCCAGTGCAGTGATATAATTTTTAGGAAATCCAGCGTTTGCTGCCAATGTTCCTGCAACTCTTCCGGCACCAGAGCATCAAGTCCTGAAAAATCTAGCCCTTCCCTTTCCACATCATCGATTAAGGTTGCAAGCTGTGTTGCAAGTTGCGCGGCTTTTTGCAGGTTATGTATTCGCCCATAACGCTGGCGTTCAAAATCGCTGACAAGACGCATAAGCAGCAACTGCCGCCGTAAGGGGTTAATCGGCGGGTGCATCTCAATAGCGGGAGCTAAAAGATACGGATTATCTTCAATATCACCAATCGGCTGTATACGCGGTAACAATAATGGCTTCCCATTTGTTATATCAAGAAAAACCTCACGCAGGCTCCGACAGGCACGGCGGCCAGGCAGTAAAATGACGGTGGAGGTGAATAACGAAGGATTGTGCCCATATTCCGACAATACCCAATGAGCCAGCGTTCTCATGAAAGGTTCTGATGCAGGTATTGTGTAGCAATTCATGATAAATTAACCTATAAAAAGGTATAAAAACTGAATCCATTACCTCTATGTATAGCTGCCACGGATGAACGCACCAATCGAAAAAATTCCTGAACTGCTTGCTACTGAATTCAAACTGCTCTGGGAAGCACACCGGTTAGTGGGGCTTTCAGGCTATATGTGCCTGTATTCTATGCCGGAACAGGTGCCTTTCCGCAGCAAAACATCAGGTATTCAATACTGGTTTGATGAGGCAGGCACGGAAGCCGCTATTCAGGAAATTCTGCGGCATTATAATAATGGGCAACTTCCAAACACCACCTTAATCCTTAATCCTATTATCCACACAAAACACACGGATGGCAATTATACGCCAATTGGCTCTGGTATTATTTGGTGTACAGCACTTTCATTGGGTGTTGATGTTTTAAAGGAAGAATCTGCACAACGCATCTGGGAGCTTGGCGCACTGGCAAGTATGTTCCATCGTGGCGATAATGATCGATCCGGGCTTAAAGTTATTGCCTTCTGTGATGAAGCCCAGAAAGTTAGCGATGACGGCAGAACTATTGTAGGTTGCAAACAGTTATATGATATAACCGATGTGCAAAGCCAGCCTTACGCCCATTGTTACCTGCTTTCTGGATTATCCTACCTTACGAATAATGGGTTGTTTCAACATGCTGATATCCGCCAGCTTTTTCCAAAGAATACGCTTCAAAATACAGCAGAAAGTTGCAAAAAAATTGCTAAAGATAGCGCAATACATGTACAGAAAATACTGGATGCTGCGTATTGTTGGGATGCATACGAACGCTACCACTCCTTGTACCAAAAATTTGGTACTAACCCTGAAGATGTTGAGCGTAATCTGAACTTCTTTAATTTGGTGGCGCGAGATGTGGAATTATTTGATGCCACAGGACCAATGCGTACGGAAGCAGATGATATGTTTGAGTTCCTTGTGCCCGGACTCATTCCTAAAGGCAGCGTTACAATGGTGGCTGGATCTGGTGGTACTGGAAAAAGTAGCTTGGTGCATCAATTGGCTGTGATGGTGGCAACTGATTATGAATCAGGGGAAGAGGCTCCTCGCTGGCTTGGCCAACGCGTTTCGATAGAAAAATCTAAAGGTATCACCATCTATTTCTCTGGTGAAGATGGTCCTCCCATACTCAATGCACGGGCAGCTATTTTTGATCCAAAAGGACGTGGGCGCAGGTTGATGTTCCAGCGTGCCGATTTTGGAGAAGGGGTTACATTTGCACAGCACCTTAAACGTTTGCAAAAAGTACCGGATGTACCGCTTTTGATTATTGATCCTGTTCGTAAATTCCTTTCAGGTGACGAAGATGATTCGGCGGCTGTCAGTGATTTTTTTGAAGCCATTGAAGAGTTTGCAATAAGAAAGAATACTGCCGTCGTAATTTTACATCATTTACAAAAATCATCCTATCCACGCACTGCAAGAGAGTTACTGGATGCCTTGCGTGGTTCTCAGGTGTTTATTGACAGACCACGCGTGGTAATTGGCTTATTCCGTGATGGCCCCCATATGATTGCGGGGCTCGCAAAAAATAACATTCCACCCAATCTTGGCATGGTGCAGGAAGAAAGAGTATTCGCCCGTGACCCCAAAAAACTTAGTCTGGTTTGGTTGCCTGGTACTGCTGGAGTACGTAACGCGGTACTTACCGCGGAAGAATTAGAAAAACTTGCTCAAGAAGCGCAGAAACAAGGCAGATAAATCAGCTCTGCCATTCATCGTTTACTGGCCTGCGGTCACACGGGCTGCCTTCAGCGCCAACACAAGGACTTTTAAGGTCAACGACCTCATTAGAACAACTGTTTAGAAATAATATTACTATTCCCAATAAAAGCGTGCGCGACATAACATTTCCTTGTGCATATGGTAACGGCTCAAACTAGCAGCTAAATATGAAAAAGTAAATCGTGTAATATAAGCCTAAGTAGCAGGTGGCCTTGTACTTGCCATAGCAGATGCTCCATCGCGTGCCTGAGAAAGATTTCCTGCACTGCCTGCCGATGCATCGGCAGACGCAATAGACCCATCCCCTCCGCCAGCTGCACCGCCAGCTGTTTCACGTCTCATTACATCCCGTACTTGTTCCGTGCGCCCTAAATCGCCTGGTGTTCCACCTTTGCGCCCTTTCACGGGAGACATCCAGTCAGAAAGCCCACCCTTCATATCCGCAAGGCTGGTAGTTGCGTTCGCAAGGTCACGCGCGATCATCAATACTACGCTATTAAAGCGGCTCGCCAATTCTGCAAGAATTAAGAAAATCAGTACATCAAGAATTTCCAGTGGAAATATTTTTGATCCACCTGCGTCTGGGCCGCCCCAAGACCACCCGCCGCCATAGGGCTCATTATTATAAGTAAAGCGCCAGTAGTGGGTATAAAATGGCGTGCCTCGAACAGCTTCCATAGATTCTGTCCAGCATACCGGGACCTGCAAAATTTTATCAATGGAAGCTTCTACTAATCTGCTGAAGAATGCAAAAAATGCAAACAGCATGATTGGTTGCAAAGATGCATTGATAACCTGATTTAACCAGCCTTGGAACAAATGGCGAGTACGGTTAAACAGAAGGCACAATATAAACAATGGCGCGATACCAAATAGCAAAGTTTTTACCACCAGAGACATCAAGTAGACCCATGCGGCTGTTAACAATGCGCGCACGAATGAACCTATCGACATGAGTAAAAGCAATCCAAATAATAACCCATATGGTCCGGTAAAAAATGTGGCAAGTAGTGTCACAGCCATTTTAGCGGATAGTGCCTTAGCTATTGCGTCATCAAGAACTGCAAATGGTGGACTGCCTGGTGTAACTGGTTGAGAAATACCGGCAATTGCTATTTGGCTTAGCTCTGAAATTAAACTATCCGTTCCATCATTAAAGAAAGTCACTACAGTATCGTTAAAGAACCCCCATGATCCAGGTGATATCAACGCTGCAATTATCCCTACTTTGATCATGCGTACCGCAAAATCAAATAAGGTTATCTGCACCATAGCAAACATGAATAGCACGCCATAAACGGCTACATATAATGTAACAGTTGCCCCCGCCATTTCCTGAAACCCCGAGTCACTAGCCACATACGTATAAATAGTCTGAGAAAGGCTATCGAGGACATTTTGAATATTGTCTACAATTCTGGAAATAATACCTTCCCCTGGGCCAGGAGGCGTGGGATTAAACGGTGGATCGGTGGTACATGTACCGCTAGGAGCAGATGGCAATGGCTGGGCGTAAGCAGAGCTAATGGAAAGCGAAAACAAGACAGAAAAAAGACAAAGTACAACCACCTTATAAAACAAGGTCCTCTGATCTTTCTGCACATAGTCTTTTTTCATAATAATTCACTTTACCACAGTATTGTTACGGTTTTATGGCTGTCTTCCTCTTTTAGAGCCAACCATATTTTTAGCATTATCAAGTGCTTGCTTGATATTCTCGCTTATGTTCGCAGAAGTTTTCTGCATGTCTTGCGGGGTCATTTTTGTTGTTTTACGAATTGTATTCTCAATCTGTGTAGATTCAACCGTAATCCTGTTGAGCGCGCCTGCAATATCATCTGCGATATTGGGAATTTTTGTGATAATGGATTTCATCAAAGATGCAAAAATCCACAAACTAATCAATGCAAATACTAATTGCTCAGAAATTTGTACGTCGTTTGGCCCAAAATTCACACCCGGCACGTTCATCATATTATTATTATATGCGCGTCGCAAAAACGGGTTAACATTTGATTGAACCGCTGGTGTGCTTAACTGATCTGCGCGCGACATATCAGAAATTTGCTGCGAAAAGTTGGGATCCGCAGGCATAAGCCACGCAAACAAAGGCTGATTCATTTTCCAGTATGCACTAAAATCGGGTGCCTCGCATGTTGCCAGATTAGCAGGATTGCTACAAGGAAAGCCTAATACATTGAATATATCCGCCAACAGCATATTAAATATCTGTAGAAAGAAAAACAGGAATGTGAACATCAGGATAGGCACCAACATTGCGGAAACAATAATGTGCCACCATTTATTAAAATACTTTTCTGTTGAATAAAATAGCAACAGAGGCGCAAACATAGGCGTTAGTGCTAACATAAAGGTCATGACCATTACCGCCAACAGATAGGTAAATACGACGTTGAAGAGAAATAAAAACAAATCAAGAATGGCTATACCACCCGCCATAAAGAGGAATATACCGGTAGTGGAAGACATTAATGTCGCCCCCAATATGCCCAATAATCCCTGAGCTAATACCAGACTAGGCCCATATCCCATAAACTTTGCGATTAGACCATCCAGAAATCCCCATGGGGTCCATGGACCATTCAATAGCGTTAGAAACTGGAATAATATATTGATCATTAGTGATGATATTTGTGGTGTGTAAAAGAAAAACATGGATACAACGCCAATTTTGATGGCAAATGTTACTGTTTTTTGTGTCAATTGTTTCTCACCACCTAAAATCTGCATACCCAGCCAGGCGGTACCTAAAGCAAGCATAGCTGTGGCAATATCTCCCATATAGTAAGACAACGCTACGGCCATCTGCTGCGATGCGTCTATAAGAGCTACCGTTACACACATAACAACTTTGCTGGTATATGCATTCGGTGGGCCGGCTCCACCAGCACATGTATCAAGATCAAGTCCCTGAGCATTCGCAGGACTGACAAAAAGAGCAAACAGCAAAAATACACTAATTAGTGCAAGTGATATTGTGGGGCGTAATGTTTTGGCAAAGGTCACGCTTTACCTCCGATCATATTCCCCATTATTCTACTTTTGAAGTTTGCCATAACATTATCACCAGGCGGTGCGAACGGACCCGTACCAAACGCAGGCATGGAAAGCACATCACCTGCAACACCCGATCCAATAAATGGAAGCAAATCTATCATCAGCAAGAAAATATAAGAAATCAGTACCGCCATAACAAACGCAAGCATTAGGTCAATCCAGTAATCTGTCGGATCGTTTGCATCATATCCATTAATTTGAGAAAGATGTTTCCAGTCAATTGCCTTAACGGGCAAATCAACGATGAAATAATTGAGTGGCAGTAGCTTATCCATGAAAATGTTTTTGGGTAATCCTGAATTTTCTCGCCATTCGCTTGGGTCGGTAACTTGTTCTGTAAGCTTTACTTCTGGGCCTGCCAGATCTTTTGTTGTACCAAGAACCCCTGTTTTAATTTTTTGCATTGCAAGACCATCAAATACTTTCTTGGGGTCTACGTTGTATGCCTGACTGCTTTGCGATGAATTCGCATACACACCGTTATTCAAGAGCCAATCGCCCAGTTTAAAGCCAGGATTATCGACCTCATTCCCTGCAATTGATCGATATAAAGAATTTGTTCCTGTGTAAACTACCACATCATACGCTGCCATCATCATCGCTAGATAGGTAAATAAAAACACAGGCTGGAGCATAAAGCCCATGGTTATTCTAAGCCATTTCTCAAAATATCCAAATGTGGCTCTAAACAGAATCAGCGGTATGAACAAAGGAGACACGCACACCATCAAGGCAAACGCAATATAGGCACTAATAAATATATAAAGTCCTCTTGCCATTGCCCATATTAGTTGGCCGATAACCATTAGTCCAAGCAAACCGATAAACAAGCCTACACTTTGGGAGAATAGTGCCGAAACAAGAAAGCCTGTGATGCCTAAATAAATATTAAATGGCGAAAATATACCCCCCACCAATGAATCCAGTGTGCAATCCACCCGTTGCCACATACCTATAGATGCGCTGCCATTTGCAGGCAAACAACCAAATGAAGGAGAAAATGCCACATAGCTGGTGACCGCCTCAAGCATCCACTCCATGGTATCCAGAAAAACTGGAAAAAATCCTCCAAAATTATCGGTAAAAATTGCAACTGCCCCTAGTTTAACCGCTAATACGCCTAGATCACGAACAGGCGCCGAGTTTTTACCGGTAACCATGAGTGCTCCCCAGAGTATAACAGCAAGCGAACCTGCAGCAGCAACAAAGGAGGCTAAGTAGTTACAAAAAACACTTAAGAAATCCCTTACTGCAACAAGGATAGGCTCTTTGATACACACCACAAACCGTGCTGTTAGGCCATCATTATTCGGGATGCCATCGCCGTTGGGATCGGGACAAATTTTTCCGGTAGTACTGTCTATGGCAACGATACCATCTTGAAAATCATACGCAAAAGAAGACGAGGTGGAGAATACTACTACCACCATCAGGAGTGCGGATAATAAACGCACTAAAGAATTATTTTTTGTCTTTACTGGCAAATTTTTCTTTCTCCAATTTCATACGCTCATGAAAAACAGGCATCCATGCTTCAGGCGCATCACCGACTTTGGCTCGAATTTCGTCTAATATTACAATCGTCTCAGCTCTGGCAGATAGAATGTTAATCGTTTCATCCATGCCGCTAAGGTCAATTCTTGCGACCACAACGTCTTTTCCTTGTTTTACTAAGAAATATCTGCTCCCGGGATCTGTAGTTTTTAATAGATTGAATTCTCTGTCCGTTACCATAAATGCTTTTTTGTAAGCATCCGTAGCTTTTGGGTTTGGTAAAAATATCTGTGTTGCAGTTTGCTGGATTAAGGTTTCAGAGATTGCGCTATTTGAGGCATCTTCAACACTTTGCGTGGCAAAAACTACCATTCCATTCAATTTACGTAATGTTTTTAGCCAGTCTCTTATGCGGCCTGCAAATATTTTATTGTCAATAAGTGCCCACGCCTCATCAAGTACGATGATGGTAGGTGTACCATCCAGTGATAGTGAGATACGATGGAATAAATATAATAGCGTTGGAGCAAGGCTTACACGTTCGCGTAACACTTCACCCATTTCAAATCCAAATGCGCTACCTATTGAAAAATCGACAACGTCCATTTCATTGTCAAAAAGCCCAGAATATGGACCACCGGAATGCCACATTTTCAGGCGCCCCGCTATTGTGCCTGGGCCTTCCATTCCAAGAAATGGAGCTATATTACGAAGTATGCGATCTTTTCTCGCAAGCTTAAAATTACCCGCCACCGCCTCGTTAAGGCGATCCATATCTTCTGCGGTAAAAGGCTCATCGTGCACAGTCACTAACGTATGTAACCACTCTGCAATAAAAGTGCGGTTTTCAGGCGTATCCGGTAATTGCAGTGGATTAAAATTACATTTTTTCCCTGGCTCAATAACGGTGTACTTACCAGAAATAGCGCGAATAAAAATCTCTGCACCGCGATCTTTATCGAAAAAGAAAATACGACAATTAAATTTTTGAGCTTGCGCACACAGGAAATTCAGCAACACCGTTTTACCGGCACCAGTTGGCCCAATGATGGTTGTATGACCAACATCGCGTGCATGAAAATTAAAGAAATACGGCGTACCAGAAGATGTATCAAATACAGTAACCGCATCTCCCCAATGATTCCCAGATATTTTACCAGTTGGATAATTATGATTACTTGCAAAGCCAGCAAGATTCATTGTGCTGATATCTGAGCCACGTGCAATATAATCAAAATTTGCTGGTAGTTGCGCCCAGTAAGCCGGCTCCATAATAAATTTTTCGCGCACAGGATTAATGCCGATATTTACAAGCTCTGCGATTGCAAGAGACAGCACTTTTTCAAGTTCAGGCAAACTTTCTTCATAACACAAAATTGTCATGTGATGAGGGCCAAAAGCAACATGGCCGCTCATTGCCATATCCAAGGCATCCGAGATTTCGGCGATCTGTGAAATGGCGGCATCTTCTGCTGCCATCATGCGCCTCTGGCGGATTTGCATACGGTTGATATTTACGCTGCGGTTATGGAAAGTGTATGATTGTGCAATAATAAATTCAAATGGCAGTTGTAAAAATCCATCCAATAAACCTGCTGCGGTGGCGGGTGCATATTCTTTGACACTAATCATACCGGCGAAGCGTTTCCTGGGGGCGCCCGCAACTTCCACTGCTCTGTCACCAAAATATAATCGATATATTGGAAGCAATGTGTTTATTTTTTCATGGTTAAACCTAACTGGCTGCGAAAAACCACAATTTACAATTTTGCCCAGAAATTCCAATGGCTCGGAAAACGTACCATGTTCATTTTCATAGGTAGTAAGTACTCTGGCTCCATAATCACGCATGGTAGCAACCAGGCGATTAACCGCTTCTGCAAGGTCTTTATAAGAATCTCGCATCGATTCAATGGTATTCGCCTTGCTAGATACATCAGATGCTTTTTTAAAAAGATGATAAACCTTAGCTGCGCCTTTAGTGTCCGGTTTTCTGATAACCGTTATGTAAAGCTCATTGATGTAAGAATCTTTTGAGTGATGTTTATCACGCCACTGTTTATCAAGTGACGCGGGAAATCCTGGCGGCTGCCTGCCCGCTGGATACGCGCTTTGCCTACGCCTGACAGTATGGAACCATACTGCGTAGGTACCATCCGCCATACTTTTTAGCAGCGAATTGCGTACCATTTTTTTCATATCTACATCTTCATCATCAGCGGTTTCAAAGGAATATCCTTCCAGCTTGATGACTTGCAGAAATTCTTTTTTATTCGTGACGATGGTTTCTTTATCCCAATGATATTCATAGGGTATAAAAGACGATGTAGGCACTTCCAGCCTTGAATATGCCGCTTTTTTTACTCTACGTTTTTTTTTCAGAAACATCATATCAGTATGGATCGTAAGAGTTGGTGTATCCGTGATAGCCACGATTGATACATTTGTATCCTTTATTAATTTTGATAATAAAAAGCTCTATCGCCCGTGGTTCTTTCAAACATATGATATACCCAATCAAATGCACAATCGGTGCTACAACAAGAATCATCACAAAACTTTGCATGTTGATGAATGTAATCATGCTCACCACTGCATTAATAACGAAATACATGTAACTCACCCCAAGAATCATGGTAGGACGAGTTAAACCCTGAAATAATGGATCAGATTGTAGGCGGCCTGCAGACATGCAATAATCCTCTGTTATTCTGTGCTTACAATAGCTTGCTTAACAAACGGTGAATTTTTTCCTTTAGTACGGTATTATAGTAGCATAGTTTTGTTGCAGTTTTGTTGCAGTTATGAATGTTATAAATAACTATGTAACTTTCTTTCGTTACAATCTAAAAAAATCTAATTAATATATTGTAATATATGAAAATAATTATTCTTGGTTCAGGACTGCTTGGTGTAACGACCGCGTATGAGCTGGCAAAGCGCGGGTTTGAGGTCACTGTATTGGATAGAAAAGAGGCCAGTGCTGCCGAATGCAGCTATGCCAATGGCGGCCAGCTTTCCTACAGCACCGCAGAACCATGGGCGACACCAGAAGTTCTCAAAAAACTGCCGAAATGGTTGGTACACCCCGATGCGCCGCTGGTTTTCAGACCACGGGCAGATTTGGATATGATTAAATGGGGGTTACGTTTCCTGCGTAATTGCACGGTGGAAAGAGCCAGTATCAATACCGTGAATCTTCTTAGGCTTGGCCTTTACAGCCGCATGGAAATGCACCGTATTGTTCAAGAAATAGCTATTACTTTTGATTATACTTCCAAGGGGATTTTGCAGCTCTACGGCAGTGATGCTGATTTTGAGAGCGCAAAAAAACAAATGGAATTTCAGGCAAAATTTGGCTGCAAACAAACAATACTTACCGCCAATAAATGCATTGAATTAGAGCCCGCCCTTGCCCATACCTCTCGCCCGATAGCTGGCGGTATCCACGCAGTAATGGATGAAGTGGGTGATGCGCATATATTCTGCAATGCGCTTGCAAATTATGCTGCTGAAAAACACGGCGTAAAATTTTTATATGGCACCACAATTAAAGCAATAATTACTGAAGAAAACCGTGTGTTTGCAGTGGAGACTAACGCGGGTCAAATGCAGGCTGATGGTTTTGTGATGGCGATGGGTTCTTACTCCGCTATTTTCATGAAACGTCTTGGCGTTAAGATTCCTGTATATCCGATGAAAGGCTACAGCCTGACACTGAATGCTGACGAATATACCCCACAATCCAGCATCACGGATAATGCATATAAGGTAGTGTACACACGTATTGGTAGCAAGCTGCGTATCGCAGGCACCGCTGAGTTTGCTGGTTATAATGATAAAATAAATGAATCCCGCATCAAGCCAATTCTGCGCGCGGCAAAAAGTATATTGCCAAAAGTAAACTGGAATCAGCCTGTAGAAAAATGGGCATGTCTGAGGCCATCCACACCAACAGGTTTGCCAGTGCTTGGCCCTACCCCATATGTAAATCTGTTTTTGAACACAGGCCACGGCACACTGGGCTGGACACAGGCGGCAGGAAGTGCTTCCATCGTCGCCGATATTATGCAGAATAAAGCACCACAAATTTTAATGAATGGAATGATCCTTGAGCGATGATAAAAGAGATTTGAATCAGGTGTATGGTGAGTTTGGCTCCGTAGGTTCATTGAAAGAAAATTTTTATGATTGGCACGGTGCGAATGAATGGATATTCAAACAAATAAACAGCATTCGTGGCGATCTGTATGACCATACCATGCAGATTATTTCCGATTTAGGAAAACATGAAAATTTCAAATATTATCTTATACTCGCAGTCATATATGCCATCGCCAGCACAGCATTAAAAAAGTTAAAAGGAAATGGCGGTGTAAAACAACACCTATGCAAGTGGTTGGGCGTATTATTGGTTCTTCCTGCTGCCTATGCTGCCTCAGGGCTTACTACCAAATACCTCAAAAATGAGTTTGCTTACGAACGACCGTACCAAAAATATGACAGCAAAGACGTGTTTTGGCTTGAGCCTCAAGAATCAAAGAAAGCCAATGAAAGCTTTCCAAGCGGCCATGCTACATTCATTATGATGTTACTCGTTGCACTCTGGCCGGTGCTATCTGAGAATATGCGCTGGTTTGGTATGCTTACAGCGCTGGGGGTGGGCTGGTCGCGTATGGCGCTTGGAGTGCATTTTCCTGCTGATGTTGTTGCTGGGTTTATGGTCGGCGCGGTGGCAACATGGTTAGTACGAAAAGTGATTTATGGCGTGATCGCCAAGTTGTTTAAGATTCATTGCTGATGTCAGGTCAAATACATAGCATTGCTATACCTTCAAGGCCAGAAACCTTAAAGCCAGCAACGCTGCAAAGCCACATATTATCATATCTTAAATGGGGTAATGGGCCTGAGGTGGTATTGTGCGTGCATGGGCTGACTCGGCTTGCGCGCGACTTTGATTTTCTGGCAAAATCATTATCAGAGAAATATACCGTTCTCTGCCCTGATATGCCCGGACGTGGCGGCAGCGAGTGGTTGCGTGAGGCAAACGATTACAATTATGCCACCTATATTGCCGATATTTTTACCCTGCTCGATAGTTTGAGCATCAAAACAGTGCATTGGATAGGCACTTCCATGGGCGGTATCATTGCGATGATGGCTGCTGGTATGCGCCCTACCCTGATTAAATCACTAGTACTGAATGATGTGGGGTGCTTGATTCCTGCGGCAAGCCTTGAGCGTATATTGAGTTATGCTGGTGTAAAAATGCACTTTACGAACCGGCAGGAAGCCGAGGCGCATTTACGTTTGATATGCAAACCGTTTGGCATCGGTGAAGAATCCCATTGGCAACATCTGTTTGCCTACACGATTCGCTCATTGCCTGATGGCACATGCACACTGCATTATGACCCTAATATTATCACGCCGCTGAAAACCGTTGAGGTTAAAGATGTGAATCTTTGGGTATTCTGGGAGGCATTGAAGACAATTCCGTTGTTGCTGATTCGTGGAGCACAATCTGATTTATTATTGGCGGAAACCGCCCAGCAAATGAAATCACTGCACCCGAACCTTACATTGCATGAAATACAAAACTCAGGTCATGCGCCAGCGCTGATGAGTGAAAGTGAGATTAATTTGATTACAGGCTGGTTGAATAACAGATATTAGCTGTTAACACATACCTGTTGTGAGGCATCGTTGAACATCAAGCCGCCCATAAGTGCCAGCCCCAGAGCAAAAAGGAAGGTAGAATTCGTGCGTTCTGGCGTGCCATACATGAAATTAACTATAGCAAAAAAGGCATTCTTTGCTGATACAAGTGCCAGAGAAAAAGGCTGATTATGTTTGATGGCAATGGCTTTGGTGTGCTGCATAAATTTCCCCTGCATTGTCTTACCATTGTAGCATATTTGCAGGTTTTGTGAATAAAAAACGCACAGAACCGTTAGATTCTGTGCGTTTCAAATGCTTTAGCTAAAAAAATCAGTCGTTACGATCTGAATTTTTGCGAGCCAGTTTACGGGCGCGACGCTTTGCTTCAGCCGCTTTGCGAACACGCGCTTCAGCTGGCTTTTCATAATGACGGCGCATTTTCATCTCACGGAACAGCCCTTCACGCTGCATCTTCTTTTTAAGTGCGCGCAGAGCCTGGTCGACGTTGTTATCACGTACAATTACTTCTACCAAAAAAATATACCCCCTTTGCGGAGTGTTATCTGTTGAAAGGACAAGCATTTTAACAGCCATATTAATGGCTGTCAAAACAATAAATTAGCTATTTCTCAGAATGTTAAAGATATATCACGTACCTTATGGCAAATGGTATCGTGGCAGGGCTGGCAGCGCAGACGTACAGTATAGCGCGGTTTTTCAGACATATTTCCAACGAATTTCACACGCATGAGAATGGTGATGGTATCCTCAAACAGCCGCATCACACCGCGCACCAGAGGTTTTGGATAGTTCACGTCAACAAGCTCAATATCCTGTGATTGGATATCTATCTGGGTAGCAATAAGGCCTGGTTCACTCAGCTCATTAGCATTGATATGCCAACCCTCCTTAATGAGGATGGTGGAGGTCAACTCATACACTTCATTCTGTTGGAGTTCATCGGGCAATGGCGAAACCTTAAGAAAAATGACGTCATCAGCGGCGGGAACCTGTTCGGGTGGCGTAACACTTGGTGTGTAAGGCTTAAATGCAGGATCATTCTCCCCTTTGCCTCGATTGACCAAGCTGTCGAATCTAAGTGTGCCGGAAAGCATGGTGGCATATTCCAGCATATTGCGATCATTCCCTTTTAGGAAGTGCTGCGACAATGCTTCTGCTTGTATTTTATAGGCTTCTTTTTTGGTAATGGCGTAAAGCTGCGTGAGATTATGTAGCATCATGGCATTGGTATTCGGCAGAGTGGAATCGTCGCCGCTTTTGATACGCAACGGAAGTCTTTCACCTTTTTGGGCAAAATAATAGCCATCCGTAACGTTATCCCCAAATAATTCCTGTGCACGCTCAATAAGGCTTTCTGCTGATTCTAAAATCTTATTATCCTTGGTTGCGTGATACAATGCCAGCAGGCCATCAACGAAATAGGCATAATCTTCTAAAGTGCCGGCAATATTGGATTTAGGCCCTACAATTCGCTTTAGTCTGCCATTATTATCAAAGCCATGATCCAGTATATATTGTGCGGCTGATTGTGCTATATCCGTGTAGCGTGGTGCATTAAATGCAATCGCCGCTCTTGCATATGCACCAATCATTAATCCATTCCATGAAGTGATAATTTTATCATCAACATTGGGTGCGGCGCGCGTATTCCTTACTGCCAGAATTTTATTCATTATCTGCGCGGAAAGAGCAGCAACTTCTGCATATGGCCTGCCAAATTCACGGGCGGCAATGTGTAGAGGTTTGCGCGCTACGATAACTTTCCCATTGGTTGATTTATGCCCGCCAAATACGGGAATATCTGCCAGTGCATAGAAGGTAACAAAGAATTGTGTTTCTTCCGGAGTCAGAATTTGTTGCAATTCTTCTGCCGACCATGCGTAATATGCTCCTTCTACTCCATCTGTTTCTGCATCAATAGCTGCATAAAATGCACTATGTCCGCTTCTAAACTGAGCAATAGAAAAATCCAAAATACTCTTGGCAATATCCATAAAATAGCTGCTGTCTATCAGAAGTGCAGCTCTGGTATAAATATTTGCAAGCAATGCCTGATTATAAAGCATCTTCTCGAAATGCGGCACATACCATTCTTTATCCACCGAATAACGATGGAAACCGCAGCCCACATGGTCATATATACCGCCGGCTGCCATCCTCGCTAACGATCGGGTTACGATAGCCAGTGCTTCCGTGGAGTGGCTGTATTCATAATAATCCAGCAGAAAATTTAAATAACATTCATTAGGAAATTTGGGTGCCTGAAAAAAGCCGCCACTTCTTGCATCATGCTGCTCTTGTAATGTTGCAAACAGGGAGTGTACAAGGCTGTTTAGGTCTAATACATTGTTACTTTCAGTGCGTTCATGCACAAGAAATGGACGCATCACATCAATAATTTCATCCGCTTTGCTGCGAACGGATTGTTCCTGCGTAGCCCATGTATAATTAATCCATTCAAGCACTCTGGGGAATGCGGGTTTATTCAGAGATTCATCTGCAGCGTATGTTCCACCTGCATAAAAAGGCTTCAAATCAGGAGTAAGAAAGATATTATTTGGCCAGCCACCTTCATGTGTCATAAGCTGGCGAGCCACCATATAAAACTCATCAATCTCAGGATATTCTTCTCTATCCACTTTGATGTTGATAAAAAATTTATTCATTTGCGATGCAATCGAGAGATTTTCAAAAACATCTCTTTCCATCACATGGCACCAGTAACAGGTGGAATATCCTATGGATAACAGAATAGGCTTATTTTCTATAAATGCGCGGTCAATGGCTTCTTTGCTCCACGGATACCAAAACACAGGATTATGTGCATGCTGCCGCAAATATGGGCTGTTGGAATTAACCAGTGGGTTATTAAATTGAGGGTTTTTTTCAAAAGGTTTAATGGGATTACTCCTTAAAATTATTTATAAGCCTGTTCTCTATCTCTTGAAGTATCGACACATGATCTTTCCTGCCGATGGCCTGAAAATCAGCGCAATTAACCCATTTGCGTTCCTGAGTTGAAGGCGTGGTTTCTGCATCGGATAAAAAATTATCATGGTGGTGAATTTCCGCCGCAAAGAGCCACATATATTTGGTTTTTCCGGTGGTAGCGGATGAGAAATTAAACGCCCCCATATCCAGCATATACTTTATATTATCCAGTTTCAGACCTAGCTCTTCAATGCCTTCACGCAGAGCAGTGGCTGCCAGAGTTTCTTTTATATCGGCGTGCTGCCCTGCACCGTCACGAATATCTTGCCATGTGCCATCAGGTAGCTGGTATTGCCGCGTACCCTTGCATATCTGAAACGGCGGCTCACTCAAATCCGGCGAGATAGAAACCGGTTTCATCATGAAATACTTAAACCCGCCAGAACGCACAAACGGCACTACGCCTGCCTTGTTATAATGCGAGATAGTATGTGAATGCACATCTTCCCACAGGCGGGTGATGCTCTGCTGTTGCAAGAAGGCTTCTATTACGGCATGTTGGGTGTCACTCATAACCATAGTTTTACAGGTATTATGTTTTTTGACAACCGTGAGCTTGCATTGGCTCATCACATGGCTGATATTTCTGGTGAAATCCTTCGACGTTACTGGCGCACGCCTGTTTCTGTTGACCAAAAAGCTGATTTTAGCCCTGTTACCCATGCCGACCGCGAGGCCGAAGAAGCCATGCGCTCTGTGCTTGCTGCCAACTTTCCAGATCATGGGATTTTTGGCGAAGAACATGGCCGCACCAACGAGAATGCAACGAAACAATGGGTGATAGACCCTATTGATGGCACACGATCATTTATTGCCGGATATCCGATATTCACTACGCTCATTGCACTGATGCAGCAGGATAAGCCGTTGTTTGGCATTATAGACCAACCAATAAATAATGAACGCTGGCAGGGCTTAGCAGGTGAGCAAACAACCTGCAATGGCAAGCCAGTACTTGTGCGTGATATGCGCGAGTTGGCTAATGCAAACCTGGCCACTACGTCTATGTTACATTTTACCCCAAAAGAAACTGAAGTCTTCAAAGCGCTGCGTACCTCATGCGCAAATTTCCAGCAGGGTGGTGATGCCTACGCCTATGCAATGCTGGCAAGCGGCAATCTGGATATAGTGATTGATGCACATATGAAACCGTATGATTATTGCGCGCTTATCCCCGTAATTGAAGGCGCCGGCGGCATAATCACCGATTGGTCAGGCAAGCCCCTTTCCACCCAATCAAACGGCTCCGTGCTCGCCGCAGGAACGAAAGAGCTGCATGAGGCGGTGCTGAGTATTCTCAACATGTCATCCTGAGCATAGCGAAGGATCCTAAGATTCTTCGGCTTTGCCTCAGAATGACAAATTTTCCCCCTTCCCGACCATCACACTCGCTGCAATCCTTAAATGATATCGTTGTAATCAATTTTAAGGAGCAGTCATGCCAAGCAGTATCAATTTTGAACCACAAGTTTCTTATAACCTCACCGCAACCATAGCTAATGGCCAGACCACCAGCGCAGAAATAGATCTGGCAGGTACAACCCTTTGTGGTCTTATTATTCCCGCTGTCATCACCGGCACAGCCTTGTCACTTCAAATGTCAGACACCAGCGGCGGCACATTCGTTGCCGTGCAGGATGGCAATGGAAATGACCTAAGCATTGCCGTTACGGCCAACAAATTCATCCCCATCAATAACCTTGCGGTTACAGCGGGTGTGCGCTTCATCAAAATAATCAGCAATGCATCAGAAGCAGCCCAGCGCAGCATCAAGCTGGTTACGCGGGCAGTGTAACATGAGCAGGCTTTTATTATTGCTATTCCTGGGCATCCCCTCCAACGCCATCACGCTGGAAGATGGTGACGCGCTCAGCGCAGAAAACAGCGAAATCATCACCTACGAATAAAGGAATTTCTTATGGCAAAAAAAATCAGCCAGCTTACCGCTGCAACCAGTCTTACTGGCGCAGAACTTATCCCCGTGGTGCAAAGCGGCACCACAAAATCCGCCACCATGCAGCAGATTGCTGGTGCAAACAGCAATTACTTCTTCCACGGTTTTGCAGGCGCGCAACTAACAGGCGACCCCAAATTTTATGATATTTCTGGCGCGGGCAATGATGCCTCGTTTGGCGCAAATTTATCAAACACAAACGCATGGGCAAATGCAGGATATGTCTCTACTATTAATCCTGTTGGTGGTTCTACAGATAGTGTTATTCGTATGCCAGCCCTTAACCTTGATTATAACGGTGGTGAAAAACTTATCATATGGTGGTTGGGCAAAGCCACACCGGAAGGCTCTGCCGTATCATTGCTTGGTGATGGATTTAATACCACTTACCCTGGTGTTCGCATTCGCTGCAATACAACAGGCACACTACAAATTATCGCGCATGATGCTGTCAATAGCAGCTTTTCCAGTACACCAAGCGAAGTGCCATTTGATGGAAACTTACACAGCTTTGCCGCAGTTCTGGATGGTCAGGCCAAGAAATTCGGTATCTGGGTAGACGAGGTTTATGCCGCAAGCTTAGGTGGAGCATATGCCACATTTGATTCCGGCAATGCCCGCGATACCCGCACTACTAATACATTTAACATCGGCACATCAGTGCCAGCAGTGGCAGCCAGCACAGAAGGCATTGTCTGCCAGACGCGGGCGTTTGTGATGTTAAAACTGTCTGCATCTAAACCTATGCCAACTATAGCCACGCTTACACCTGTGTTTCAGGCACTGCGCCGCAATCCATCCAAACGTATTCTTGCATCAGTATTCTAATGGCTGGCGGAGATGAGAAAGATCCTAAAATGAGCAAAATTATTGATTACCCGCTTAATGCTGATTTTTCAGGAGTAAATACGTTGCAAGCGCAAGGTGTTATTGATACCGGAAATAATCTTCGAGATGGTATAGAAGGTGCGCTTAGCATAGAAAACGGCGTGATGAAATCTACCATCACACAATCTGATACGCTAACGGCTACTGCGATACGTTCAGAAATTACTGCACCGGCGGATAGTTTTACCGAGCGTTGGTATGTGTGGGAGTTTATGCTGCCGGAGGGTTTTAACCCCAACATTGCCCCCATCAGCCTGATGCAGATTCATGACACTCCAGATGGCGGTGATGGCGCAAAGGCTGTGCCCTTTGCGCTGTATTATGAACAGGCAGGATATCTTGCCGCGCATGTCCCATTGCAAACGTTGCCAGCAGAAGGGGCTAATTTCAAACCGGCAGGAATTACGGATTTTGAAAGAGGTCGATGGCATAAAGCATGTTTGCATGCGTTTTGGTCAACCACTTTCACGGGGTTCAGAGAATTTTATATGGACGGTGTGCCGCTATTTCGGCACTTCAACCTCCCCGCTATGTATAGCGATGTAACAGGCCCATACCTGAAACTTGGCTGTTATGATGCCACGCATAATGCACGCTTTGGTAGTTGCACTGCCTATTTCCGCAATGTTGCCATATGGTTCGGTAATGATGGGTATTTTACGGTAATGGGTGGTATTCCTGCGCTGTCGCCCCAGAGAGTGGAGGATTAATGCCATGGAGTCATTGCGAGGAGCGATAATAACAAAATTTTTCCCTCCACACCAACACCAAAAACCTGCCATTCGTCACGAGGTAACGCTTAAACATACGCCGTGGCTCTTGTAGAAAACGATAAAACCACTCAAGACCAGAATTCTGCATCCAGAGTGGCGCGCGTTTGGTAATGCCGACTTTAATATCAATAGAACCACCTACCCCCATAAGAAAAGGTACATTGATGATGTCTTTATATTGTGAAAGCAGGCGCTCTTTAGTAGGGCTAGAAATAGCGATGAAGAGGCAATCGGCATTACTTGCGGCAATATCACGGATAATCCCCTCTTCCTCCGCCGGTGTAAAATATCCATTGCGATAGCCCACAATGCTTATTGTTGGATATTGCGTTTTTATATTGGCAATGGCGAGTTCTAACACTTCCTGCTTTGCACCAAAAAAATATGGGCGATAGCCTTTTGCGGCACACAAGCTCAACAGATTTTCCATAATATCCACGCCGCTTACACGCTCTGGTACAGTATGCCCGCAAAGCCGTGCACCCCACACCACTCCCATACCATCTATGTTAATGAGATCACTGCTGGATACATCCTGGCGCAGTACAGCATCGTGCTGCATGTTCACCAGCTTTGCGACATTCACCACTACATGTTGCAGCCGTATGCGCGTTTGCATGGCATGTTCCATAATAGCAAGTGTTTCCTGCATGGTAAGTGCATCCATCGGCGCGCTCATGAATGTAAAACGGCGAGTAGGGTTTTTGGTGTATGACGCTGTGTCAAACAACGTCATGCCGCTTTATACTCAAAATTATTGCTGGTGCTGTGTTTACCGGAAAGTATATTAATGATGCGGTTGCTGGCCTTGCCATCGCCGTAAGGATTAGCGGTTTTTGCCATTTTTGCATAGGAAAGATCATTATCTAACAACTCAATCGTATGAGTAATAATCTGCTCGCTCTTTGCGCCTACAAGCTTTGCTGTGCCAGCCAGTACAGCCTCTGGCCGCTCGGTATTATCACGCATGACAAGCACCGGTTTACCCAAAGACGGCGCTTCTTCCTGTACACCGCCGGAATCCGTGAGCACAAGGTAAGAGCGCTGCATCAACGCAACAAATTCTGGGTAATCTAATGGCTTGATAAGATGCACATTATCAATATCGGCCAGTGCCTCACGCACGGTGCTCTGAACATGTTGGTTTAGATGCACGGGATAAACGAACTGCACGTTTTGGGTTACGTATTTTTTAGCTAGCTGCCTTACTGCCTTGCAGATTTCTTGTAATCCTTCGCCATAATTCTCACGGCGATGGCTGGTAACTAATACAATTCGGTGTGATTGAGGAATATTCGCTACTGGATTTAATGGCTTTTTTGCTAACATATCGCGTGTTTCAAACAGTGCATCAATCACTGTATTACCCGTTACAAATACATTCTGGGTAATGCTTTCTCGTTTTAAAGCCTCAGCAGCCTGCTCAGTTGGCGCGAAGTTCCAGTGGCTCATATGACCAATAAGTCGGCGATTCACTTCCTCCGGATACGGTGAATAATTATCACCTGTGCGAAGCCCTGCTTCTATATGAGCAATCCGCATAGGAGTGTTACGAAGCTGGTTTTTCCAGAAATGATCATAGCTGTAATATGTTGCGAGTGCACCTATGAATGCCGACGTAGTATCTCCTTGCACCATGATAATGTCTGGTGCTACGTCCTCAATCACATCATGTAAACCGGAAAGTAATCTGCCTGCCAGATGTGACAGCGGCTGCTGGTGGCGCATTACATCCAGCGTATAATCTCTTGAGATGCCGAACCAATCAAGGATTGGAAACATCATGTCTGTATGTTGTCCGGTAGCACAAACGGCCACATCAAAGGCTTTATTGCGGTGCATGGCACGGATAATTGGCGCCATTTTAATAGCTTCGGGCCTGGTGCCAATAACAGCAATAACTTTGTGTTTTTTATTACTATTTTTCATTATCGGCCAAATTTCAAAATTAAGTTGGTTGCATTGCAGCAAGGTAAGCCAGTTTACAGTATTAATTTCAACTGTTTTTGTATGAAGATTTTGTCATAAACTTCTGAGTTGATATTAACTTTTTATACGGGCATACAAGAGTGTCCCAATATTGGAAGATCAAGGCTAAGCGAGCGTATCGTGCTGCAAGAAAATAACAATCAGGCAAATAATGCAAACGTGCCAGACGTGTTTGAAGTGCTGCGCGTGTTGTTGCGCTATAAAAAGCTGATGGCGCAGATAATGGTTGGTTGCATGGCAGTTGGTTTTATTATCATCATGCTGTTGCCGAATTATTATAAGGCCTATGCAACCATTGTACTCAATGAGCAAAGCCTGAATGTCAGTGACTTCCAGAATATATTCTCCGGTGTAAAGCAGGATAATATGTCAGTGCAGACGGAATTAAAAATACTCAATTCACACAGCCTTGCACTGGCCACGGTACAAAAAAGTGAACTGCTCAAACATCCTGAATATGCTGGCATTGAACGTGAGGAAGAAGCCATAAGTGCTTTTGCAAAAAATCTTTCGGTAAATTCACAAGGTGTATCACGCGCCATTGAAATTATATTTAAATCCAAAGATCCTGAATTTGCTGCTAAAGTGGCAAATATCCATGCAAATTCCTATCTTGAATCGCAGGTGGAATTCAAACGCCAGCAGGCGGAAAAAATGCGCGGGTGGTTTGAGGTAAAGGTAAAGGAACTGAAAGCTGATGCGATCAAAAAAGCGCAGGCCGTGCAGGATTATCGCGCGAAAGAAAAACTGGTAATAGGCAAGGATAAAAATGAGCTTATTTACCAACAAATTTCAGATGTAGCAGGCCAGTTAGTGCCCGTTGAGGTGAGCAAGTATGGGATGCAAGCGAAATCACAGGATGCAGATAAAACGGACTCTGATGATATCATTAAATCTCCCCTTATCCAGAACTTAAAAACGCAAGCCAGTAACATTTCGCAAGAGCTTGGATCGCTGCGTGCCAAATATGGTCCGAACCACCCTAGGGTGCTGGAGATAAAAAACAGGCTAACGCAGGTGAATGCAGCGATTGCTTCTGAGACGGCAGCCATAGAAGGTGCAGTGATAAAAACGCAGGCGGCAACAGAAACACAGGAAACCTTGCTTAAATCGCGGCTGGATACACTTAATCAGGAAGCAGATAATCTGCGCGATAAAATGATTACGCTGGAAAGCTTGCAGATCGAGGCTGACGCTAGCAAGAAGATACTGGATAATTTTTTGAAGAATTATGAAACCATCCAGTCGCAGGTGAGCTTCGCATGGCCGGATGCCACGCTGGTTTCACCCGCAGTTACCCCAACAAAACCAGCGCCCCCCGGTAAAAAATTGCTGATGTTTTTTGTAACTATTCTCTCTGCATCACTGGCACTTACCGTGGTGTTTATGAAGGAACTGATGCAACGTGGTGTACGCAGTTTTGATGATGTGCGCCAGCTACAGCAGATTCCCCTTGGCATTCTTCCATTTGCTGCGGATATTGCTACTGCTATGCATTCCACTGATGCCTCCAGTTACCGCGAGGCGGTTAAGCGTGTGTATATGTCTGGACTAATGAATAGTAAGGCACGTACCTTGCTTGTAACCTCTGCCATGCCCAAAGAGGGACGCAGCACCCTGGCACAATCAATGGCAAATTACCTCGTCTCGCTGGGGCATAATGTAGTGCTGGTCGATGCTGATTTTCTGCGCCCTACTCTAACGAAAAATTCTGGATTGCGTAAAGCCATTGGGTTTACGGATGTGCTGCTTGGCTGCGCCACGCTGGACGATGCAATAAGTACTGATGAAGATGTCCGTTTTCTACCAGCAGGCAGCCAGTTACCTGCTTCACCAGATATGTTGCAGGAACTTAAATTACAGCGTGTCCTTGCACAGCTTCGCGCTGCATATGAATTTGTATTGATAGATTCTGGCCCACTGATGGCACATTCCGAAGCGGCCGCCATTGCGCGCGCGAGTGATGCGGTGCTAGTGGTTGCCGAATGGCTTAAAACACCACAAAAAAGTCTTTCTAATCTGTTTGTTACGCTCAAAGAGCTTGATGCAGAGGTATTGGGTGTAGTGATCAACAAGGTAGATATTGGCAAATATAAAACTATCTCCACCAGCTCTGATTTTCTACTGCCTAAAGCGGCAAACGCGGCCTGAATATGTCGGCGGATAGTTTATCAATTCAAGATACATTGCGAGTTAACCGTCTGCTTAATAATGCAGAGCGCATGGTAGCAAATTCGCTACGTATTCTTATCATCAATATTATCGGGCTTGGATTCACGGCAGCAGGTATTGCTGCACAATCGCTGGTGCCGGATGATGTGCTTTTGTTCCGCAAGCGCGCCATTAGCGATACACTGCCGCAAGGCATTCGCCTTGGCGGGCTAATGGTGAGCCCGGGTATTGAGGTAAGCAGCACCTATGATGATAATATTTTCCGTACCACTACAGGTGAAAAATCAGACCTTATTACCAGCGTAAAACCCGCAATCGGCATACAAAGTAATTGGGATAGACACGCCCTGTTCTTCGGAGCGGAAGGTGAATTTGGTTTTTACAAAAATTATACCTCAGAGAATTTTGAGGATTATGGCGTCATGCTCTCCGGCCAGTATGATATTACCGATGATACGTATGTGATTTTGGCGCTCTCACAGGCTAACCGACATATTGGCCGTGGGTCTTTGCTGGATCCTAATGCTTCTACCCCTACTGAATATGAAGTAACTCGCCAGCAGTTCCGATTTGTGCGTGAGCTTGGCGTGTTGCAAGTTGAACTGGACGGTCAGAATGAGGATGTGCGCTTAAGCGATGTCACAGCCAGTGGAGTGCCCAACTCTAGCCTTGCTGAGCGTGATAACCAGAAAATCGGGGGGCAAATCAAATTTGAATATATGCCTGGAAATTCGCTGTTTGCGCGGTATACGTATGCCAATACAGATTATGCGCTTTCCGGCGGGGCAAGTCGCAACGCGCAAGGCTATGATATTAAATCTGGTATGGAGATAGACCTGAATCGCGGCATCAAAGCCAGCTTGTTTGGTACTTATATAAACCGCCAGTATGAAACCGAAAGCCCCGATACCAGCCGCATCTATCCGGGTGCAACGCTTAGTTATGATATCACCAAGCTCACCACCCTCACCGGCCTGCTGGAAACAGATTTCAACGAAACCACCGTGTCTGGTGTGGCAGGTGTATTGCGTACCCAGCGTAGGCTTGGCCTTGCCCAGCAATTTACTGAATTACTCCGCGCCGAGATATATACTGGCCTAAATGACTATAATTATGTGGGCGGCACCGGCAGCATAAACCGTGAAACCGATCTGAAATTTGCGGGCGTTACCACCCAATACAAAGCCACAGAACATTTAGGTATTAAAGCCACTTACGACTGGCAGGAGCGCTCATCTCCCATAGCTTCGGATGAATATAGGGATAACCGCGCTTCCCTGTCTTTAATCTATATGTATTAGAGAAAATCACGAATTTTCAAATAAATAGCTTGTGTGCCATGATTTTTTGTGCATAATGAGTCTCGAGTTTTCGCAAGACTCTTTGTTTAATTGCTACCTGTTTGACTACAGTTACTTGTCTTAGAAATAAGGCAAATGAGATCTACGACATTGTTGATCCCAAGCGTTTAGTAAAGAGTGACCTGCTGAATAATCAGGGTGATTGCTCTTTATTTTTAACGTTTTTATTTAAGGATACTACAATGGCTACAGGTACAGTAAAATGGTTCAATCCAACTAAAGGTTATGGTTTCATTCAGCCTGATCAAGGCGGTGGCGACGTGTTCGTTCACGTTAGCGCTGTTGAGCGTGCTGGTCTTTCCGGCCTCAACGAAGGACAGAAAGTTAGCTTTGAGCTGGAAAGCAACAAAGGCAAAACTTCTGCCGTTAATCTGAAACTGGCTAGCTAATTTAAGCTAACCCTTTTTCTACAAAAAATGCGAGTAGGCGAGCCAGCATTGTGCATGGCATCGTATTGGCTCGCCTATGGACATATAAAATGGAAAACTTCCAATCACTGGGGTTGCCGCAACCTTTAATGCGCGCGCTTGAGAAAATGCAATTTACTACCCCTACGCCAATTCAGGCGCAGGCTATTCCACCAGCTCTCGAAGGAAAAGACATCCTTGGCTCTGCTCAAACCGGCACCGGTAAAACCGGCGCGTTTGGCATTCCGCTGGTAACCAAACTCTTAAACAGCCCCCGTGGCTCTGCATTGGTGATGACACCGACGCGTGAACTCGCCGTGCAAGTTTTAGCAATGCTTGAAAAACTTATCGATAGTCAGGGTGGTATCAAAACCGCGCTGCTTATTGGTGGTGATTCTATGCCTAAACAGATGGCGCAGCTTCGTGCTCGCCCTCGTCTTATTGTTGGTACCCCTGGCCGTATTAACGACCATCTGGAACGCGGCAGCCTTATGTTGCACGACGCTGGCTTCCTCGTGCTTGATGAAACTGATCGTATGCTTGATATGGGTTTCTCTGTTCAGATTGAACGGGTACTGAAATTCATGCCAGCTGTGCGCCAGACACTGCTCTTTTCTGCCACGCTGCCAGACAATATCGTTACCTTGTCTCGTCGCTATTTGAAAGATCCTGTGCGCGTATCGGTAGGTTCAACCTCTAAGCCGATTGCTAAAATCGAACAGGAAGTACTACACGTTACCGAAGATGCAAAATACGCTGAACTCATCACCCAGCTTAACAAGCGCGAAGGATCTATTATTATCTTCGTGAAAACCAAATATGGTGCTGAGAAAATGGCAAAACGCCTGCGTAAGGAAAACCACAGCGCAGATGCTATTCATGGTGACCTTCGCCAAAACCAACGCGATAGAACCATCGCCGCTTTTCGTGCCTGCAAATACCGCATCATGGTGGCAACGGACATCGCGGCGCGAGGCCTTGACATTCCACACATTGAGCATGTTATCAATTATGACCTTCCACAATGTCCGGAAGATTATATTCACCGTATCGGTCGCACCGCTCGCGCTGGTGCTGCAGGATCGGCCTTGTGCCTTATCACTCCAGCGGATCGTATTAAATGGAGTGCTATCACCCGTTTGATCGACCCATCAGCAAAACCGGAACCACGTAGCGGCGGAGGACGCCCTAATGGCGCACCACAGCATCGCGGTGGTAATGGTGGTGGAAATAGTGCTGGTGGCAAAAAACGTCCAAATGGTGGCTTTAACCGTCGCCGTCGCTTCGGTGGTGGTGGCAATAAAACCAAAGCCGCTGCTTAATAGCAAGAAAAACCAAAGAAAAAGCCCGCTTCGCGCGGGCTTTTTTTATTGGAGGTCTTTTACTTGTCATCCTGAGCGAGGCAAAGCCGAATCGAAGGATCTGAAAAGATTCTTCGCTACGCTCAGAATGACAACATCCTAAATCACCGCCTCGATCATAATCTCCACGGCGTATTCCGCTGCGGCGAGCTTGGCCTCCACGGTGGCACGCGCAGGCGCAGAACCAGCCACCACCCATGCATCCCACGCCTGGTTCATTTCTGCAAATGTTGCCATATCGGAAAGCCAGATATTCGCTTTGATGATGCGCGTTTTATCGCTGCCAGCCTGCGCCAGTAGAGCATCTATCTGCTCTAAGATATCCTCGGTTTGCTGGTATACATCCCTGCCAGCCGCCTTATCGGCCACGATACCGCAGGTGTAAATTTTATCGCCATGAATCACCGCCTCGCTCATGCGCGCGCCGGCCTCGATACGTTTCAATTGGGACATTGGGAGTTCCTTTATAAAATTAATATAGTGAGAGTACTCTGCGAACGAAGTACTTGCAATAACCGCAGTTCGATAAGAAGGCAAAATTAATATTACCCTGCCCTTTAAACCTTCTCACAATATTTTAGTATTGCTGCCGGAATATCGTTTATTGCCAATTCGGTTTGCACAGCCCCTGCCTTTGCAGCCACCTGTGGCATGCCATATACAACACATGTTGCCTGATTCTGTCCTATAGTATACGCGCCACTGTCACGCATGGCTTTCATGCCGACGGCACCATCTTTTCCCATGCCGGTTAAAATAACACCGACAGCTTTGTTACCAACAGTTTCAGCAATAGAATGAAATAATACATCCACCGATGGCTTATGGCTTGATACAGGTGCTCCATCTTCTAGTTTGCATACTAAATCAGCACCAAATTTTGCCACCTTCATATGTATTCCACCAGGTGCAATATAGGCTTTGCCTTGTGCCAATTTTGCAAGATGCGTTGCCTCGGCAACTTCAATTTGTGAAAGTGTATCAAGCCGTGCGGCGAATGATTTGGTAAAGGTTTCCGGCATATGCTGCGTGACCACAATGGGCGGACTGTTAGCAGGCAACTGCAAAAAAATATCACGCAATGCTTCAACACCGCCGGTAGAAGCGCCTATGGCAATGATATGGTGTGATTTACCGCCAGCAGGGTGAAATGGAACAGTATTTTGTGCTTGGTGAACGCGCGTGGCGCGCATAGAAGTATTAGCAGTCGCAGCCGTTTTTACTTTGGTAATAAGTGTCTCTCTCAATGCACCAATAGTATCACGGTTCTGGTTGGATACAGGTTTGCTGATATAATCAAAAGCACCGATTTCAAGGGCACGAATGGTTGCATCGGCACCTTTTTGTGTAAGCGTTGAGCACATGATAACAGGCATCGGCCTAAGTGTCATAATCTTTTCAAGGAAAGAAAGCCCATCCATTTTAGGCATTTCGATATCCAGCGTAAGCACATCAGGATTAAGAAGTTTAATTTTTTCACGTGCTTCGTAAGGATCTGATGCAGTACCTACTACGCGAATATCCGGATCTTCTGATAAAATTTCAGAGAACATCTGACGTATGAGAGTGGAATCATCAACGATAAGTACAGACACTGGTTTTTTCATTAGAATAACTCAATACCTCCATCTATCGGATGAGATGCAATATCACGCTTATACTTTGCTTCTTCTTCCACAACTATCATATCTTCTTTGCGACGCAGCAGGCGCATCATCACTTTGCCAGTATAGGGGTAATAATGCAGGCGGCGGGGATGATCACCTTCCAGATCTTCAGAAATGATTTGGAAGCCTTCACGTTTTAGAAAATCACGGATGAACGTGGCATTCTTAGAGCCAATACGTGCGGAATTATTGATAACATTGCCACCGCCGAATACTTTAACTTCCAGTCTGTCTTTACGACCGCCTGCTTTAAGCACGCCATTTATAAGGCTTTCCATGGCAAATACGCCATAACGCGCAGAATAACTGGCCTCAGCATATATCATTTCTTCTCCAGGCAGAAGAAAATGATTCATGCCCCCCACCCGGGTAATAGGGTCACGGATACAAGCTGAAACACAAGAACCCAGGATGGTTGCAAGCATCTCATTATTGACTGTCGACACATACCAATCACCAGCAAAAATTTTCACTACATCAATATCTTCCTGATCGTCATGAAAACGTTTATTGCCGTGGAAATATTCAACCACAGGCATTTCTGGTTGTGACCGACGTTCTTTGGCAAGGCGTTCGCTCATCAGCATAATTAGCGTAACTTCCGGTAAATAGTGCGACCAACCAGATCAAACCGGTCACAAACCTTAAAAAGATTTTCTGAATGGCCAATATAAAGCCAGCCTTCCGGCTTCAATAAATTAGCCATGCGGTCAAAAAGTTTTGCTTGCGTTGGTTTATCAAAATAAATCACCACATTGCGACAGAATATAATGTCAAACGGACCTTTCATTGGCCAACTTTCTAATAAATTTAGCTGTTTGAAGGCAATGAGTGAGCGTACAGCATCTGACATTTGTATATACCCATCTGTATTGTCGGAAACATCGCGGTGGTAAGCTTGCGGAATGTTTTTAAACTGTTCATTTTGGTATTCACCGCGCATACCGGTATCTAACATATTGGTATCAATATCGGTTGCCAGTATTCGTGCATCCCATGAAGTAATATCTTTAATGGCAGAGCGCACTGTCATAGCAATAGAATAGGGTTCCATGCCTGACGAGCAACCGGCAGACCAGATACGCAGACGCTTATTAGAAGGTTGTTCTTTTGCAAGAATCACCAGCTGATCATGCAGATGTTCAAAATGATGATGTTCCCTAAAAAAGCTGGTGAGGTTTGTGGTAATTGCGTTGACAAGATTACCAATTTCTTCATCTGCTGCCTCCGTCTCAAATAACTCACAGTATTCTGCAAAGCTCGATAAATGCAGGGCACGCAGGCGACGCACAAGACGAGAATACACCATGTCTTTCTTATGCTCCGCAAGCACAATACCAGTGCGCTTATTGGCCAGATTGGCAAGGAACTGAAATTCTTTATCACTGAAAGAAAATTCCCTGTCTTCATGAATGGGTAAAGCGGTTGCCATAACAAAGCCTGCGGCTACTAGAATTCCTGCCAATCTTCGTCGTATCCTTGTTTACCACCACTTGCTTTTTTTACAGGTTTAAGAACAGCTTTCGCTGATTTATCTCTACCGTTGGCAGAAGCCGCATGTTTTTCTGGTGATTTAGCTGCCGCCTGCTTTGCCTTAACAGCCGGTTTAACTGCGGCCATAGCAACGACATTGGGATGTTCTTCATCAGCAGAATTTTCATCCTGAGATAAGGTAAAGAAGCTCATGAGTTTTTCCAGTTCACGCGCCTGCTCGAGCATGGATGTAGCCGCTGCTGTATTTTCTTCCACCAGTGCAGCATTTTGCTGAGTTACTTCATCCATTTGCGTGATAGCTGAGTTAATCTCATCAATACCGGTTGCCTGCTCCTGACTTGCAGATGCGATTTCAGAGACAATGCCAGAAACTTGTTTTACTGATTCCACAATGCCTTTTAGGGTTTCACCAGCCTGATTAACCAGCGTAGCACCGCTTTTAACCTGCTGCGCACTTTCGTTAATCAGAGTTTTGATTTCCTTAGAAGCAGATGCAGAGCGTCCTGCAAGTGAACGTACTTCTGATGCTACTACGGCAAAACCCTTGCCCGCATCACCCGCACGCGCTGCTTCTACAGCAGCATTGAGCGCAAGCAGATTGGTCTGGAAGGCAATTTCATCAATCACGCCAATGATATCAGAAATTTTCTGCGATGATTTTTCAATGCTGCCCATAGCAGTCACCGCTTCTTCCACTACTTTACCACCTTCAATTGCCACTTTATTGGCCTTGCTTGAAAGTTCATTAGCAGTTGCTGCATTGCTGGAATTTTGTTTTACCGTACCGGTTATCTGCTCCATTGATGCAGCAGTTTCTTCTAACGAAGATGCTTGTTCCTCCGTGCGCTGTGATAAATCTGTGCTGCCCGATGCAATCTCTGAAGATGCAGAATTAACGGCCTGAGCAGACTCAATAATGTTTTTTACCATGTCATACAAACGGTCAATGGTGGCATTCAAAGCAGATTTAATCTCTCTGAAAGTGCCCTGATACTCCTGCTCCATTTTTTGTGTAAGATTACCTGCAGAGAGTTTTTTAAGTACCTCAACGCACTCAGCAATGCCACGCTCATTTTCTAATATTGTCAGTTTGGATTTTGTAATGTCTGATGCAATTTTTACTACTTTTACTACCTTATTATTCCAGTCACGGATGGGAGCATAGTTAGCATTTATCCAAATTTCTGAGCCATCCTTTCGTATACGCAAGAAATCCGCCTGCTGGTTCTCTCCACGTGCCAGTGCTTGCCAAAATGCTGCATATTCTGGGCTTGTCACGTAGTCAGCCTTACAAAACATACGGTGATGCTTACCTTTGATTTCATCGAGACTATAGCCAAGTACCTTCAGGAAATTATCGTTGGCTTTTACAATGGTACCATCAGTTTCAAATTCAATCATGGCTTGTGTGCTGTTTACAGTACCTACAATGCTTTCAGCCATACCGTCTATCCATTCTACCATAGAACCAAGACGCTCACCGCCTTTACCAAAAATAGGGTTTGCTACCAGATTAAAGTTACGGCCACCAACCACGATAGATGTCTTGAATGTCCCTGAAAGTTTGCCCAGCATGTTACGCTGATGTGCTGGATTTTTATGGAAAACATCAATGTTTTTTCCGATCAGGCCTTCCACTTTGAATTGCGGGAGATCTTTCTAAATATCTTTCTCAGCACCAGAAAGGAAATTTGATACAGCAGGGTTCAGATAAACGATGTTTAGATTTTCGTCTACAATCATCATATTTGCGCTTGCATTATCGAGTGCCAGTTTCAGGCGTGTGTTTTCTACGACATTCTGACGCACTATTTCAACAGTACGCGCCATATCACCGATTTCATCTTTATTTTCAGTAAACTCAACTTCTGTATTATCGCCTTTAGAAATGACTCCCATGGTATTACTCATGGAATTGATACGTCTTGTAATACCACGTGCAAACAACGCACCAAACCCGCCAATGAGCAAAACAATCCCACCAGTCAACATAAGAAAATGCTGACGTGCTAACTCAAGAGGTCCCATAATTTCTGAGTTATCAATTTGGTAAAGTAGTGCGTAATTTGTGCCAATGAAATCAAAGTTATCGTATGCGGATACAACAGATGATCCATTCATATCTATCGTATTAAAATCTACACCTGAGTTTTTAGCCAAGGCTTTTTTAACTTCCTCAGAATCAACTTTTACTTTGAGAATAGTAGGCTCTTTAGCAAAACGGACATCATTGCGCAGCAGGAAATCCTGCCCAACAATCATGATCTTTCCGGTTTTTCCAAGCATTTGATCATCATTAAACACCGCATTTAATTTATCTATAGGCATCTGGTAAATCAGTGCGCCTATATAGTTTCCGTCTGTATCTTCAATAGGCCTTCCGATAAATCCAGCAGGTGCATTTGCACTGGGGGCATACGGTGTAAAATCAGCAAAACTTATGTTTTCCGCATCTTTTTGTGCCATGATAGATGTATATACTTGTGCCAAGCCACTGTCTTTCCACTCGCCATTCTTTAGGTTCGTAGCAAAATCTAGCTCTTTATATGCACTGTACACAACGTTGCCTGAAGCATCGACGATAAATAAATCATAATAACCATTCTCTAACAAAAATTCCCGTAAGTAAGGATGATATTTTGCATGTATCTGGCTGTATTCAGAGCCATCATTGGCGGCATCTAACAGATATTTTTTTTCTGTTTCATGAGGGTTTTGATTGATATATAAATTTTGTAGATATTTTGTCTGGTTGCTTTCCAGAGTTCTCCACGCATTAGTAAAATCATTGGTTGCAGATATGATATACGGATTATCTGCTAGCGCATGTAAATCACCAGTGATGTTCTCAATAAAACTTTGCAAGGCGGCCTCTTTTGCATACAGCTTATCGAACATTGCGGTTTTTGTAGCGTTTTCACTAGATGATTTTAACTCATTCAGCCCTACATAAGTCGCAGCACCGCCGCATATCAGAGAAAAACCTGCGATGGCCAAAGGAATCTTTATGCTCAGACGTAAATTGTTGAGCTTAGACAGAGAAGAGTTTTTCTTTTGGGTGTACATGGTAATCTCCTTTGGGTGTGTATAATCTAATGAGTGTTTTATGCGGCGTGCTGCACGAGTGTTTCGATGTGTCTCAGGTCGAACAAACGTTCAATGTCTAGTAGAACGACCATGCGCTCGCTGATTGATATAAGACCGTTAATAAAAGCAGCATCCACATTGGTATCGCTGGAAGGTGCGGGTTTTATCTGGTCTTCGTTGACATCCAGAATGTCGGAAACGGCATCGACCAGAATGCCGATATTGCGTTCTTTAACCGCAAGTATGATGATAACGTGTTTTGGTGTAGCGTTGGTATTTCCACGACTGAAACGAATCCGTAAATCAAAAATAGGCACGATAAGCCCGCGTAGATTCATAACACCTCGCATGAATTCCGGCGAATTGGGCAGGCGCGTAGTTTCTGTCCAACCCTTAATTTCACGCACTGTCATGATATCAACGCCATACTCTTCATTATCAACAGTAAAGGTCAGGAACTGACAGACAATACCTTTGGTGGAAGCAATATCGCCCCTAGTGTGCCTTGTTATGTCAAAATTATCGGTCATAACTCTCCTTAATTGTTGCTATGCAGCGTTTGCAAATTTCTGGGGTTCTTGTGGAATCATTTTTGCCAGATCATTTATTTCAAGGATGAGCGATACTCTGCCATCGCCAAGAATAGTGGCACCGGAAATACCTCTTACCGGATCAGCATTTGCTTCAAGACTTTTGATTACTACCTGCTGCTGACTAATTAATTCGTCAACCACAAGCCCCATTTTTTGGTGACCACTTTCTACTAAAACAACCAGTGCCTTGCTCGGATCATCCTGTGCATCCGTGATATTAAATATGCGGTGCAGATAAATCACCGATACAAATTCGCCACGCACATTAATAACATCGCTATGTCCTTCTACCGGACGCACATCGTCTGATTTTGGCCGAAGTGTTTCGATGATGCTTGTAATAGGAATGATATAATTTTCCGTACCCACACGCACAATCATACCGTCCAGAATCGCAAGTGTGAGTGGCAGTGAAACGGTAAAAAGCGATCCTTTTCCAGGATTATTGGTTACGCGTACTGAGCCGCCCATGCCTTCTATATTACGCTTAACCACATCCATACCGACGCCGCGGCCAGAGACATTGGTTACTTTCTCAGCGGTGGAGAACCCGGCCATGAAGATCATGTTGTCGATTTCGTCATTGGCTGGTGTAGCATCTTGTGCAATCAAGCCTTTTTCTTTGGCTTTTGCCAGTACCCGTTCACGATTAACACCGGCTCCATCATCACGAATTTCAATAATAATTCGCCCACCGCGATGCGTCGCGGACAGGTAAATAACACCTTGTGCAGGTTTGCCTGTATTCGTGCGTATGTCTGGTGTTTCTATGCCATGATCACAGGAATTACGGATCATATGCATCAGCGGATCAGAGAGTTGTTCAATCACCGTCTTATCGACTTCTGTTTTTTCGCCAGAAGTAACTAATCGAATGTCCTTACCTAACTGCGCTGAGATATCTCGCACAATGCGTGGCATTCGTGAAAAAATAGTTTTCACCGGTTGCATGCGTATACCCATTACCGCTTCCTGCAATTCACGCGTATGTTGCGATAACTCATCAACTCCGCGCATTAGACCAGCATACTTCTCAACAGCAAAATCGCGTGTCTGCGCACGCAGCATGGCTTCGGTAATAACCAGTTCACCCACCATGTTCACAAGGCGGTCAACTTTATCCAGATCAACGCGGATGGATGTGGTTTGAGTAACACGAGCAGCTGCATCTTCAGCTGGGGCAAGTTTTACAGATCGTTGTGGAACTGCGGCTGTGGTTGCAGAGATGGAAAGGGTAGCTGGTTCTGCTTCAATTTTCAGATCACAACAATCATTAACAAACTCAAACACCTCACGAATCGAGGATTCTGGCTTATCCGTTGTCAATTGAATAGACCAGCATATATGGCATAATGTCGCATTTAAGTATGCTATTTCAGGAACACGCGCGGTATATGGAGTAATTTCTGTTTTTCCAAGCTGCGCCAATTCACGTAATATAAGTAGCGGCTCATTCCCTGTTGAGAAAAGTTGCTCATGCGGTGCAAAATCAATTCGCCATACGCGTTGGTTTGTATCACGCCCATCTATTTCTGTTTCTGATTCTGGTGGGGTGGCACTTTTTGTACTTTTTATTTCTCCACCAGCAAATTGTTCCAGCTGCGATTTTATATCGGCTCCCAGTTCTGGTGGAGGACACACACCATCTTTTGCGGCATGGATCATCTGAGTTACGATGTCGGTTGCTTTTAGCAAGGTATCTACCACCTCGCGTGAAGGCGTAACCTTTCCTTCACGCATTGAGTCCAGCAACGCCTCAAGGACGTGGGTAAAGTTCGTAATATAATCTAAACCGAAAGCACCAGATCCTCCCTTAATAGAGTGTGCACAACGGAAAATCGCATTAAGTGCTTCATTATCAGCGGCTTCTATATTCAATCCAAGGAGGCGTTCCTCCATATCTGCCAGAAGCTCAAAGCATTCAGTGATATAAACATGCTTAAACTGGTCAAGATCAGCCATGCTTTCCTACCACTTCTATCATGACGACCTGCCAAGCAAACTTTCAAGGCCAACATCTTTGAGAGCGCGAGTAAACGAATTACGTGCGCCATTAATAGTTAGGGTGCCTCCTTGCGCAGAAAGTGTCTTCTCCAGCGAGGCAATTAGCTGAACACCAGGGGTCGTAATGCTCTCCACATGTGAGGCATCAAGCACCAGATCCGTCTTTTCAGAAAGTGGAAGTTGTTTTAATTCAGCGGCGAGAACTTCTACCGTTTCGATGGTCATAACCGATGGCAACACAAATGCTTTGTATACACCCTGCATATTGCAACTATTAATAGATATATTATTCTCTTCTATGTTCTGCTGCATTACCAATAAGCATTCCAAAATGTTATATAGTACGCGCATTTTATAATTATAAAATATAGTATTGTCTATGAATACTTTATTTACGCGATGTTAATATATGATTTAATAAATAATATTATAGGTTGAATATTATATTTTATATTATTTATTCCGCAGATTTATTGGCTGACTGCATATAGTATATTAAAGATTGAATAAAATTTTATAAAATAAATTTATTCACGAAATTATAAAGGAACGTGTTGGCTATAATTGCTGGTGTAGATTTGTCTACCCAAAGAGGAGTTTCATCACGCATATTGCACATATAAAAAAAGCCCCTTTTGGGGGGCTATATCGCCCGAAGGCGGGGTTTTATATGGCGGTGTTTAGCGCTATCACGCCGGACGAACTATAAACGCCGCTATTGATTATGCGGGAGAATTTTAGATGGGTGTTGGTTTGAGATTATTCTTGCCAAACAGGCTTCATCAGTTTTTTCACTCGCTCGAATCCTGCGTCCATTCCATCGAGAATCACTCTGATATTCACGTCAGTAATCTCAACACTTTCACCTTGTACCGCTTGCAAATGTGTTCTGTTGGCCGCCGCTTCTAGTAATCGCCGCCCATTCTCTTTCGATACTTTTGCCCCTTGTTCATATTGCTGCACAAAAGCCAGATAATCTGAGCTGTTCTTCCCAAACGGGTTATTTTCTCTTGAGTGTTGATCAAGCCTTTTAGAAATATCTTCTAGCTGTGGTGAATATACGACTTTTTGCTGCATATATGACTGAAGTGCGCTGTTCCACAGTTCGCGCTGATAGGTTTGCGCAAGCTTAGTATTTTCTAATAGCCACAAATAAATGGTATCCCAGCGGCCTTGCGCATCTTTTGGGGCATCTTTCCAGAATGCTTCGTGCATGTCTTTGGTAATCGTTCCGCCAACCGACATAACCTGCCGTAATATCAATCGCTGATTTTCAGTAAAGCCAGGTGCAAAAGAGGTTGCTTGCAGTTTTGTTTGTGAATCATTCTTCCCATCGCTGATGAACTGATTTTCTTCAGCATTCTTTAGCTCTGAATTTATTTCATTTTGATAGCTTGATTTTGCTTTTTCAACGTTACCCCTGACCTTTGACATAAGATCATAGTAGTATTTTTCACACTCTATATCCTCGGCGGATTGTTTTGGCGGCAATTTGATGCCTGTCACAGGGTCAACAACATCAATAGAAAGGCTCAATCTATTGCCCAATTTGCTATGCATCCGCCCCGCAGATAAATTTTCTATTGATCTTAAATCGCCGCACTGATGCTTAATTCTACTGGTCTTAGTAATTTCCTTTTTTAAATCGGATATATACTGATCTGCATATTTTTGGGTCATCTCTTCTAAAAGACTACAAATCTCAGCGCTTTCCTTTTGTAAATGTTCCTTGGTTCCATATGCGCTCTTACCTGCAGCAAACATTGAAATCTGTGCCTCTGTGTAACCGATGCTGCCAAGCTGGAGAAAATTATTTTTCGAAAAGTATTCGCGGATGAACTTTGCACTTTTAGAATTATTCTCTTGGCATTGAGATAAATACCCATACGTCATCGGAAGCATCCATAGATAGCGCTTTTGGAAAGATTCTTCAATTTTTGCGAGGCTTCGCTTCCCAAAAAAGTTCTTTTTGAGCAAATCAAGAAATTCTATTTGCTGCTTATTGACGTCTAAGGAATGAAAATTAAATATTCTATGGTCTTTGGCTTCACCAACAAGTGTTTTGCTTCCACCATGGCTAATCCAAACGTCATTAAACTGATCTACGGTTAGAAAATCGGTTGGTTGACCTTTGGGTAGAAATTCCTCACAAGGTCTTTCTCCCATCCATTTTGGCTTATTAGTCCGAGATCCCCACCATCCATCTTTAGCCGGATCATATCTATTAAGGCAGTAATCGAGAAGATTCTCAACATCGTACATGCCTTGATAATCGTAAGTTTGGGCGTAAGAATTCTCAGTTGCCGTGCCCAAAAGAGCCGCGAGAACTGCAGCATTCATCGTTATGAATTTTCCCAATCTAATCATAGAACAGTTCCTGCATGGCGTAGTTTTGGTGCAACTTTCCTATCGACCCATACTACCAAATCCATTGATTGTCCTGACTAAATTAATCCGTGTTGGCAATTTCGAGGCTATAGCGTAGGGCGTATTTCTGTCCATACCTTCAAAAAGCGGAGGGGATGGGATTGATGGGCGGCCTACTTGCCGCCCACCGTCAAGCGGCGGCTCGGCTGAAGCCTGTGCCGTTCAATTTTGCCTACTGCAAAATTGTCGAACCCAGGGGGTTCTCATCACACACACATTCCATATATAAAAAAAGCCCCTTTGAGGGGCTATTTTGATATATGGAGGAGGGGATGGGATTCGAACCCACGGTACGTTGCCGTACACACGCTTTCCAAGCGGGCGCCTTAAACCACTCGGCCACCCCTCCTTATTGAATTTAGCAACCCAAGCAAACTACTTATACGCTCAAGCGCCGCGAAGGCTGGCACTCGGCCACCCCTCTTTTTTAGAGGATGCAGCAATGCCAGAGCATAAAAGGAATGTCAACGGTTGGCATGTTAAAATACCCCTCTTGCCAGTAATTTAAGGTATAGCCAGCCATTGCTGCCGCCCCCATGCGCCTGCCGGTGTTTTTGTATCACCCCTACCCCTTTTTTAAACCCTTGCAGGGCGGCTGGGTGCGCAGCCTGCAGCAAGGCTTCAGATAGCTTATACAGCATGGCTTCGGATGGCGGTGCTTCAGGATAATGGCTGCGGTGCAGATCTATGAGCTTTATCAGTGCCTCCGCCGATACATGCCCCTGCTCTATCAGAGGCGCCAGCGATTCCAGCACCGGATGCGCACGGGCACTGGCGAGCGACTCTTCCCACCACGCATAGCGTATATGCGCCAGCAGCTCTTCCGTTACCGCAGATTTTACCGCTGCAATTTCTGCAGCGAAGGCATATATAACATGCAACTCACGGCGGGCATCCGGCGGCACAAACAGGCTAGCCAGAAATAAATCCGGCAGGTTCTTTTGCGCCAGATTGCTGCAATAATGTTGGTTATCATTATTTTTCATAATTATTATATATCAATTATTGAAATACCCGACAACTGCGCTTAAGTATAGGGCATGATAAAAGCAACCAGACGACAATTCTTAAAAAGCATTGCCGCTATTTCACTCGTAACCGCTGGAGGAAAATTTATGTCTAATGCCGCAGCCGCAAAACCCGTAACCGGAGGAACTATGCCTTTTACCCTGCCCGAACTGCCATATGCAACCAATGCACTTGAGCCGCACATCACCGCTAATACCTTTTCATTCCATTACGCAAAGCACCATCAGGCCTATGTGACCAACCTGAACAACCTGGTCAAAGACACGCCGATGGCAACGATGTCTTTAGAAGAAGTCATCATGGCGTCTGCCAAGGATGCATCCAAAGCAGGTATTTTCAACAATGCCGCACAGGTGTGGAACCACACGTTTTACTGGCACTCCATGAAGCCAAATGGCGGCGGTGCACCGAAAGGCAAATTGGCTGAGATGATTGCGCGTGATTTCGGCGGCTTAGATCAGTTCAAAGAAGCCTTCAAACAAGCGGCAACCACACAGTTTGGTAGCGGCTGGGCGTGGCTGGTGGTGGAAGGTGATAAACTCAAAGTCACCAAAACCGGCAATGCTGACCTGCCAATGGCGCACGGACAAAAAGCCCTGCTCACCATCGACGTGTGGGAACATGCCTATTATCTCGATTTCCAGAACCGCAGGCCAGATTATATCACCACCTTCCTTGACAAGCTGGTGAACTGGGAATTTGCAGAGAAGAATTTAGGTTAGTTGTAACCAGCCCAAAGGGTTCGTGGCATATGCGGCATGTATTATGTGTTATATATACACTTATTGCGTGGTCTGCTTATGCCACGCCGGATGGAGGTTTAACCCAGCCCTTGGTCTATTCCGTCAGCAAATTGATCATTGATAAAAAATCATCTTCAATAAAGAAAGAGATAGATCAAACACAAGATGCAGGCACACAATTACATGTGCCTATGCAGCTTATACTGGATGTCGAGGTAAAAGATGCCCTGAATTTTTATCGGCAGGATGGCTGGATTAATTTGAGTGCCATGCGCGAAGGTCATGCGGTATTGCTTGCATTTGAGCAACTTTCGCAAGATCCGATCCTTCCCGCTTCAAACTATGCGCCGATGGATATTTTAATGGTCGATGAACAGGGCAAAATTACCGAAATTGCGCCATCGCTCACGCTTGCAAGCCTTGAACAGGAAATATATCCGCAGAAACCTGTTAAAGCCTTTGTTCTTATGGCGAGCGGCAGCACTGAAAAAATGGGTATTAAACCTGGTGATGAGGTAGTGTATTCCATTTTCAAGAAGCCACCGCCGGTAATTTCTGAATCAACACCGGCTACGGTGCCAACGCCTGAAATACCTTCCAGAGCAATAACAAAAGTTCCTGACGCTAATGCAGCACCTCAGAAGCCAAACTTTAAGGAACGCCGCAAGCCTGAGCTTCAGCCTGCGAAAGCTACACCGCAATAAGGGCGGCAGCCACACGACGCTCTTCACTTAAAAGCACATTATAAGTACGGCAGGCAGCACCGGTATCCATAATTTCCACGGCAATGTTTTGGGATTTCAGTAAGGATTTTATTTCAGGATTCAGTGGAGTTGTAAATTTGCCAGTACCTATCAGCAATAATTCAACCAGTGGAACGGTTTCAATTACACGCTGAAAATCATGCGTGGTTAACGTGGAAATATCCCCAACATCCCATGCTTCACTGCGCTCTGGAAACACCAGCAACGAACCTTTGATAAACTCATGATTGATTTTGAAGCCACCATCACCATAGCCGGTAATGGCTAATTTTGCTTTGCCAAGAACTGGCGTGATATCCATTACAGGCTTAGCACCTTAGGACGCGTGCGCTTCAGCCATGTCACCACCATCAGGCGTGTTACAAGCACTGACGTGTACAGCGAGCAGAGAATGCCTATGGCAAGCGTTACAGCAAAACCTTTTACCGTGCCCGTGCCGAAATAATATAAAATCAACGCGGCAACCAGCGTGGTGACGTGTGAATCAATGATGGTGCCAAACGCCATCTTAAAACCATCCTGAATGGCAGCGTAAGGCGTTTTTCCATTTTTGGTTTCTTCGCGGATACGCTCGTAAATAAGTACGTTGGCATCCACTGCCATACCCACCGTAAGCACGATACCGGCAATGCCTGGCATGGTGAGTGTTGCTTCAAACAGCGCAAGCAGCGTCATTGTCATGAACGCATTTACAATCATGGCAATGTTGGCAAACATGCCGAACAGACCATAAAATGCCACCATGAAAATTACCACCATAAGGATGCCTATAAGCGAGGCTTTCACCCCAGCCTGCACAGAATCCGCGCCAAGGCTTGGACCAACAGAACGTTCCTCGATTATTTTAAGGGGTGCGGGCAATGCGCCAGCACGCAACAACAGCGCAAGGTCATTAGCACTTTGCACAGTGAAGTTGCCAGAAATCTGGCCACTTCCACCTAGAATTGCCGAGCGAATAACCGGTGCTGTAATTACTTTATTATCAAGCACAATGGCAAACGGCTTGCCAATATTATCCGAGGTCACTTCGCCAAATTTACGCGCGCCGGTGGTATTAAATCGGAATGTTACCACAGGCTCACCGGTATCTGGATCATAGCCTGTATTGGCATCCACAAGCATATCGCCAGATACCATCACTCGTGAAAAAATAGCGTATTTATGTGGTGCGCCTTCATAACGCCCACCGTCGGATGAAGCAACCAGACGTGTGCCTGCCGGTGCAATACCACTGGCGATATCAGTGGCTGATACTTCTTCATTCACCAGATGGAAGGTCATTTTAGCGGTGCGACCAAGAATTTCTTTCAGTCGTTCAGGATCGGCAAGGCCAGGCACCTGAAGCAGAATACGCTTGTCGCCCTGACGTTGGATAATAGGTTCCTTGGTACCGGTTTCATCAATACGCCGGCCAATAATCTGAAGCGACTGCTCCAACACCTGCTGGCGGCTGTTTTGTTCCCATTTCTTACTAAACACAACGGTATATGATGCACCGCTCTTTTCTATAAGCAGGTCAGGATTCATTGTTTGAATAACAGATGTGACATCTGCCGTTACATCGTCACGCAGGGTAAAAACCACTTTACCATCATTTACAGCAAGTGCCTTGTAGCCAATTTTTTCACTACGTAGTTTTATACGTATTTCATCAGCAAGATCAGTAAGCTGTTCCTTTTCATAGGCAGAAAAATCAACCTCCAGCAAAAGCTGGGAGCCGCCCTGCAAGTCCAGACCAAGAGTGACCGCGCGTTTTGGCATCCATTCCGGCAAGGAGTCACGCGTTTCTTTTGATAGAAAACTAGGTATAGAGAAAACAACAAACACCAGACAAGAAAGTACGATTAATACGATTTTCCAGCGGGGAAAGTGAAGCATGGTCAATTATCGTTTGCGCTTTTTCCAGATTTAACGTCGTCCACCTTATCACTGATAGAAGCGCGCGCAACACGCACCTTAATTTCAGGTGCAATTTCTACCACCACAATATCGTCACCTTCAAATTTGCTAACGGTACCGATGATGCCACCACCGGTGATGACCTTATCGCCTTTCGCCAAGTTTTTGGTGAGTTCCAGATGGGCTTTAACTTTACGTTGCTGTGGACGAATAAGTAAAAAGTAAAAAATAAAGAACAAAACCCCCAGCATCATGAGGTTGTCCATCATCATCTTTTCGGCAGATACCTGATACTCAACTTGATCAACAGCCTGATTAACTTCAGCGCCACCTTCTACGGGAGCAGAGGTTTCCTGTGCACTTGCATCACCAATAATAAACAGCATGGGTACTATTTAATTTTTGCTTCGTTGAACACAACGTGCTTGCGCGCCACCGGATCATATTTGCGGAAAGAAAGTTTTTCCGTTTTGGTTTTTGGGTTTTTCTTTGTTACGTAATAAAAACCGGTAGCCGCTGAGCTAACCAGTTTGATAAGCAGAATGTTCTTCTTAGCCATAAATATATCCAATAAATAATTTTAAGGCGCATACCATATACACAAGCATCTGGCTGTCAAGCATAAATTTGAGGAAATGTGCACCCTTAAGGCATTAATTCTTTTGACTTTTTGATGCTTTTACATGAGAAAGACGGCATGAAAACAGGTAAAGTACGCAAAGTTATATTTCCCGTAGGTGGGCTTGGTACACGCTTTCTGCCTGCAACCAAGTCTATGCCCAAAGAAATGCTGCCGGTGGTGGATAAACCCCTTATCCATTATGCTTTTGAGGAAGCCAAAGCCGCCGGAATTGAGCAATTCATCTTCGTAACTGGCCGTAATAAACACGCCATTGAAGACCATTTTGACCATGTCTATGAGTTGCAAAGCCACCTTTCAAAGAAAAACAAAAACAGAGAACTAGAACTGACAAGTAACTGGCTTCCAGAGCCAGGTAATGTATGTTTTGTGCGCCAACAGGAGCCACGCGGCCTTGGCCATGCCGTATGGTGTGCCCGTCATTTGATTGGTGATGAACCATTTGCAGTGATACTGGCCGATGATATGGTGCTCTCAAAAAAAACCTGCCTCCAGCAAATGACCGAAGCATTTAAGACGTGCGACGGCAACATTCTAGGTGTGATGGACATTCCCCGTGAGAAAACCAGTAGCTATGGCATTGTGGATATTGATACCAAAGCAAAGACACCAGATAAACGACTCATCAAGGCAAAGGCGCTAGTAGAAAAACCAACACCTAAAGAAGCCCCCTCCACCCTTTCTATTATTGGCCGCTATATATTACAGCCAGAGATTTTTAACATTCTGGATAAGCACACAACCGGCACAGGCGGCGAAATCCAATTGACCGATGCTATTAATAAAATGATCGGCAAATCATCCGTACATGGCTTCCAGTTTGAGGGTATACGTTATGATTGCGGATCGCTCTCAGGCTTTGTAGCCGCCAATGTTGCCTATGCACTAGAGCGCAAAGATGCCAGCAAGATGGTATTGGATGAACTGAAAGAAGTATTTAAGCGAAACGGGAATACACTCTCATGAAAATAGCAGTAATCGGTACGGGCTATGTTGGCCTTGTATCTGGCGTATGTTTTTCGGAATTTGGTTTTCAGGTGACTTGTGTAGACAAAGACAGCGACAAGATAGGCCGCCTCCAGCAGGGCATGTTGCCGATTTACGAGCCCGGCCTTGAGCAAATGGTGGAAAGCAACGCAAAAGCCGGCAGGCTTTCATTCTCCACTGATTTAGCTAACGCTGTGGCGGATGCAGATGCTGTGTTTATTGCCGTTGGCACGCCTTCTAATGATACCGATGGCATGCCGGATGTAACGGCGCTGCACGCCGCCGCAAAAGATGTGGCAAAGGCACTGAAAAATGCCACGTTGGTGGTGATTAAATCCACTGTACCGCTTGGCACCAACCGCGCAGTGGCCAAAATTATCGCACAGGAAAACCCGGACGCGGATTTTGATATTGCCTCAAACCCTGAATTCCTGCGTGAGGGCAATGCTATTAAAGATTTTATGTCACCAGACCGTATCGTATGCGGCATTGATTCTAAACGCGCCAAAGAAATGCTTTCCAAGCTCTATGAGCCTATCTGTATGAATGGTGCTGCGCTGTTTTTTACCACCTTCGAAAGCGCAGAAATGATCAAATACGCTGCCAATTCCATGTTGGCACTGCGTATTGCCTTCATCAATGAAATTGCTGACTTATGCGAAAAAACAGGTGCCAATATCCGTGATGTCTCACGCGGCATGGGCATGGATACACGCATTGGCGATAAATTCCTGCAGGCAGGCCCTGGGTATGGTGGATCATGCTTCCCGAAAGACACCCTCGCCTTACGCCAAATGGCGCGCAATGCGGGCTGCAAAAGCAAGTTGATGGAAGCAACGGTGGAAAGTAACAGCGAACGCAAAATAGCAATGGCAAAGCGCATCATTGCCGCACTTGGCGATACAAAAGATAAAACCGTAGCGATACTCGGCCTTACCTTCAAACCAGGTACCGATGACATGCGCGAAAGCCCAAGCCTCGTTATCATACCAGAATTACAGAAGGCCGGTGTAAATATCCGCGCCTACGACCCGCAAGGTATGAAGGAAGCCGCAAAATTCCTCTCTGGAATCAACTATTGCAATGATGCCTATGATGCCATGCAAGGTGCAGATGCCGTGGTGATTTTGACTGAGTGGAATGAATTCAGGAGCTTGGAACTCAAGCAGGTAAAGTCCCTGCTAAAAACCCCGCTGGTGATTGACTTCCGCAATATTTACAAGCGGCAGGATATGCAACGTCTGCAATTCCACTATCTCTCCATCGGCAGGCAGGAGCTTAAGCCCGGCGAGCCATGGATTTCTGATTTGAATATCGATAACGAGCAGGCGGCTTAGGTCAGGCATTAGTGATTAGGCTTTAGGGATTAGATTTTTTTATTCACCCTAATGCCTACCTTCCCCTATAAGGCGGCACACCCTGCTCTGGTATCCACACGTCTTTTGGTGGCTGGCCGGTTTGATAGAATACATCAATCGGGATGCCACCGCGCGGGTACCAATACCCACCGATACGCAGCCACACAGGTTTTACTTCTTTTATAATCCGCAGTGCAACTGCCACTGTGCAATCTTCATGGAACGCGCCGTGATTACGGAATGAGCCAAGATACAGCTTCAGCGATTTGCTTTCCACCAGCCAGTCCTTCGGTACATAATCAATCACCAGATGGGCAAAATCTGGCTGGCCGGTGACGGGGCAAATAGAGGTGAATTCCGGACAGGCAAAGCGCACGTTATACGCCACGCCCTTGTGCGGGTTTTTTACCTTCTCCAGCTTTGCCTTGTCTGGCGATGCGGGAATTTTGGTTTGTTTGCCGAGCTGGTTTAATTTTTCTGACATAAATCACTTGTAAATGGGGCGAGTGACGGGATTTGAACCCGCGACATCCAGAATCACAATCTGGCGCTCTAACCAACTGAGCTACACCCGCCATAAGTAAGGCATTAGGGATTAGGCATTAGGGAGCAGAAAGTCAATATAAAACATCGTCATCCCCGCTTTATGTGGGGATCTAGGGAATCATGGCAAGGCCGCTGGTTTGGCTCTAGATCCCGCAACAAGTGCGGGTGACAAATCTAATGCAACGCCTTAGTAAAATGCGCCTTCAGGTGGTTTGCCACATTGGAGGATACAAAACTGGATACATCCCCACCCAGACGCGCTATCTGCTTCACAAAACGCGATGAAATAAAGTGAGTGTTCTCAGAAGCCGTGAGGAACACGGTTTCCATGGCTGGGTTCAGACGGTTATTCATGCAGGCCATCTGGAATTCATATTCAAAGTCAGAGACCGCCCTGAGGCCGCGAATAAGGATATTAGCGCCATTCTCTTCAGCAAAGCTCACCAAAAGGCCTGAGAAGGTTTTAACCTCGACACGTTTGGCCTCTGCCCCTAATTCACGGTCAATATCCGCGCGCACCAGTGCCGCGCGCTCTTCAATGCCAAATATAGGCGCTTTACCGGTATCCAGCGCTACGGCAATAACCAGTTTATCCACCACATGCATCGCACGCTTGATGATGTCTAGATGCCCAACCGTGATAGGGTCGAATGTTCCGGGGTAGATGCCTATACGCATAGACTAACTCTGTTCAGCAACGTTAGACTCGTTGGGCGCATCGATCTCGGGAATATCTCCCATTACCTCACCCTCCGGCACACACACCACCGAAACCACTTTCTCGTTATGGTCGGTTTTCAGGATGGTGACACCTTGTGTGTTTCGGCCAGCAACGCGGATACCATCCACCGGCACACGAATCACCGTGGCACGGTCGGTCATCAGCATGATCTGGCCAGTTGGCGCAACCGGCTGGCTGGCAACTACTGGTCCATTACGCGATGAGGTAATGATGTTTACAATACCCGAACCACCACGACCCGTGGTGCGGTATTCATACGCAGAGGAACGCTTGCCATAACCGTTTTCAGTAACGGTCAAGATAAAGTCTTCCGCCGCTGCCATTTCGGCAAAACGCTCATCGGAAAGATTTACTTCCGGCAATGCCGCCTCATCAGATTGTTCGTTTTCGCCTTCGGTGCGGCGCAGGGCAGACGCACGTTTCAGATATGCCTGACGTTCTTCTGCGGAACAATCAATGCCACGCAGGATGGTCATGGACACAACCTCGTCACCCTCGGCCAGCTTCATGCCACGCACACCGTCTGACGTGCGGCTTTTGAACACGCGTACATCATCAACAGGGAAACGGATACATTTCCCAGATTTAGCGGCGAGCATCACATGGTCTTTATCCGTGCAAGGCTTCACGGCCACCAGCTTATCGCCCTCTTCGAGCCTGATGGCAATTTTGCCATTAGCGCGGATGTCATGGAAGTCGGAAAGATCGTTGCGGCGCGCATTGCCTTTTGCAGTGGCAAAGAAGATATTCATTGCATCCCATTGCGATTCATCTTCCGGCAGCGGCATGAAGGTAGTAATCGTTTCACCTTCTGAAAGCGGGAAAATATTCACCAGTGCCTTACCGCGAGTATTCGCAGCACCTATCGGCAGCTTATACACTTTCAGCTTATACACCTGCCCCTTACTTGAGAAAAACAGTACCGGTGTATGCGTGTTTACTACCAGAAGTTCTGAGGTAATATCCTCATCGCGCACATCCATGCCAGCGCGACCCTTACCACCACGTTTCTGGGCGCGATAGGCAGCAAGTGGCGTACGCTTGATGTAGCCATTGGCGGTCACCGTCACCACCATGTCTTCCCTCTGGATAAGATCTTCAATATCTGCCTCAAATTCAGACAGCTCAATGCTTGTACGGCGTGGCACTGCAAACTGCTCCTTGGCAGCAAGTAGCTCCGAACGCAAAATACCATAGAGCTTTTCACGGCTGCCAAGCACAGAAAGATATTCAGCGATTTGTGCCGCCAGCGCCTTCATTTCTTCATCAATTTTGTCGCGCTCAAGGCCGGTAAGACGGGCGAGGCGAAGCTCTAAAATGGCGCGCGCCTGTGCTTCAGTGAATCGGATTTTACCACCTTCCACCTTGTTGCCGGAGTCATCCACCAACTGCAAAAGGGACATGACATCTTCTGCTTTCCAGCTGCGATTCATGAGTTCTTCACGAGCAATATTTGGATCTGCTGAAGCCTTAATCACCGCAATTACTTCATCAATATTGGCAACCGCAATAGCAAGGCCAACCAATACATGCGCACGATCACGCGCTTTGGTAAGCAAGTAGCGTGTGCGTCGTGTGATAACTTCCTCACGGAAATTGATGAACGAGCGAATGACATGTTTAAAGTTCATGAGCTCTGGACGGCCATTATCCAACGCTAACATGTTTACACCAAAGCTGGTTTGCAGCGGCGTGTAGGAAAATAGTTGATTAAGCACCACATCAGGCACTGCATCTTTCTTCACTTCTACCACGACACGCACACCGGATTTATCGGATTCGTCACGCAGGTCAGAAATACCTTCAATTTTCTTTTCACGCACCAGTTCTGCCATGCGCTCAATCATGCGCGCCTTATTCACCTGATAAGGAATTTCATTGATGATAATCGCATAACGACCCGGGCGAATTTCTTCGATCTCCGTCTTACCACGCATCACCACAGACCCCCTACCCGTGGTCATGGCAGCGCGAATACCGGAACGGCCAAGTATCACACCGCCTGTCGGAAAATCAGGCCCAGGGCATACTTCCATCATCTCTTCAATGGTGCAGTCATTATTATCCAGATACATACAGCACGCATCAATCACCTCGCCCAGATTGTGTGGAGGAATGTTGGTTGCCATACCCACGGCGATACCGCCGCCGCCATTTACCAGAATATTCGGGAAGGCCGCAGGCAGTACCATTGGTTCTTTTTCAGAGCCGTCATAGTTGTCTTGAAAGCCAACCGTGTCTTTATCAATATCATCAAGTAGAGCATGAGCAGCTTTAGACAAGCGGGATTCGGTATAACGCATAGCAGCCGCATTATCGCCGTCCATAGAACCAAAGTTACCCTGACCATCCACCAGCATCAGGCTCATGGAGAAGGATTGCGCCATGCGCACCAATGAATCATAAATCGCTGAGTCGCCATGCGGGTGGTATTTACCCATCACGTCACCGACGATACGGGCAGATTTTTTATACGGCTTGTTATGCTCGCAGCCTAGCTCCAACATGCCGTAGAGAATACGGCGATGTACTGGCTTCAGGCCGTCGCGCACATCCGGAATCGCACGGGAGACGATAACGCTCATCGCGTAATCGAGATAGGATTTCTTCATTTCCGCTTCGATAGAAACGGGGATAAGTTCCTGATTTTCTGCGCTGTTATTCTCGGTCATGCCGTACTCTCAATGTTAAAGATGTATAAACTTTACCTGTTCTAGCAGATGTGGCACGGCAATCAATAAAATTGACTGGTTTTGGGATAAAAATCGCTATAAAAACCGGTTAATAATCATAAATGCATTTTTTAATAAAAAACAGCCTGTGACCGACTATTCCGAAGAGGATAAAACCTTCAGCGTTTTAGGGGTTATAACCAGTCAAACGTTGCTCTACCAAATACAAACCTTGTACGTTACTTGAAACCAGCGATAAAGTTTGATCATCATTACGAGCAATTTACCAAAAAACTGACAGTTGTGCTTGGAATAGAGATACCGCAACGATAAGAGCTATAAAGATATTATTGTAGCTGCTTACCCGTTTTCTTGGGCATTTCTTTTACAACCAAGCCATCACTCTGTGCCTGAGTATTGGTTATTTTAGGCTTACGTTTTTTCATAACAGGCTTCCTAACAATTTTTCTAACATAAATTTTATTTCCCTGTTTTACTTTTTTATAGGTTACGTAGACATTTGAACTGGGAACCGTTTCAACATCGACAATATTCACAGGATTAATCTTGCTATCACTCAACTTAGACACTTCATTAAATAAACGGTAATTAACTTCTGAGTCATCAGGTTGTAATGTAGAATTAAAAAATTCTCCCTCTATTGCTCTGACGCGACATTTTGTGCGGTTAATCTTACACACTAACAGTTTTCCTTGTTCGAAATATGTGATCCAATATCTGCTGTGTGCACTTGCCATAATGAGTGGGCGAAAATTTTCGTATTTTCTGAATACGCTACGAAATCTTTTAGCTTCGTTCTGGATTCCGAGGTAATCGAACACGCTCGTCATGATGTCTGGTTGCATAAAATACTCACGACTGGTGTACTGCTGATTATCGGGGGTTTTAATAACCATCACGCCCCAATTGGCAGCCAGCGGGGTAAATTTGCTTTCTCTATTACGATTCTGGCGTGATTCATCGCCAACAACAATAACCAGGGTGTTTTTTAATAAATCCGCCTTCTCCAAATTAGTCATAAGGCCTTTTATCCCCTGATCAGCTGCATGAAAAGCTGCATGAGGCCCATTTGAGAATTGGCTGGCATATGGTTTAGTGATGTTAAATGGAGGATGCGTTCCCGTTGTCATTACAACAGCCGCCCAAGGGCTATTCTCTACATTCTGATCTATTAATTTATCAGCAACTTTTGGTAAAAAAACAGCATCCGCCATGCCCCAACCAAGAAAGGTAAATTTCATAGACTTACTGTTGTTAGTCTTTAAGTCTGAAGCCTGATATGCTTTTGTAAAACCAGCTCTTCTTATAAACCTCCGTTTATTAGTATAAGCCAGACTACTACCCTGAAAGAAAAAACTTTTATATCCATATTGCTTTAAGATTGCTGGCAGGCAAGGTTGATATGCTCCTCTATTCTGAGTAGCAAACCATTTATTGTTGCCTCTGTATACAGAGTCACTATTGAATGTAGGATAATCACCGCAAATGATAGAATATAAGCCATTTAGCGTATATTGCTGTGGGTATATAAAATTTGGATAATATAAAAATTTTCTAGCCATAGTGGAGAGATATGGCATGTAACCGTTACTTAAATGAGAGTCTGTTAGACCTTCGATAGTTACAATGAGTATATTAGGTCTTGTTTTCTCAAGTGGAATGATAGGTTTTCCTTTTAAATCCAATCCTGTAAAACGCTTATATTCTTCAGTAGCCCTTATTTGTGTCACACCTGATGCCATATCACTACTGATCGGCATGACATCCACAATATTTTCTTCGATTACATTATAAGAACGCCATGAATTATCAGAAGCGGGTAAAAACGCTACACACAGTAACAATAAGACAAAAAACGTTGCATATCTTTTTGGGGTGCCAATTGAAGAAAAATCAATAGTTCTTGCAAATTTTGCAACAAGATATGAGAACATAGAAAATAAAAATAGAGGTACCAGCACATCATCGGTCAGAATGACACCAAACAAAAACTCTTCTTCGCTTAGCTGACCACTGTCAGAAAAACTGATATTTGCTTTATTAAAATCAATATGCACCAGATTAGCAGCAAGCAACGTTATCCAGGGGATATATACGAGGAAAGAAAGCCACTTAAAGCGAATTACGGCTAAGATTGCCGCCAACACCCCGCAAATAGCAGCATCAGAACTAAAGCCACGCAGTATAAACCAGCCATAATCTGACTGTGTGAAATGTGATGCCATCAGCTCTGTTGCAACACGTGCAACAAAAGTAATGATAAGTAGTATCAGGAAGTGTTTGTGCCAGAGCTGCAGCGTTCTATTTAACACAGATCACTCCAGCTCATCAATCATGTCCGAAATGATGTTAAGCCCCTGCTGCCAGAAATCTGGGTGGGAAGCATCAAGGCCAAATGGCGCAAGTAGTTCTTTATGACGCAGCGTGCCACCAGCTTCAAGCATGACGAGATATTTTTTCTCAAAATCTTTTACTTTACCTTTCTGGTAAACAGCATACAGCGAATTTACCAGACAATCACCAAACGCATATGCATACACATAAAACGGCGTGTGAATAAAATGCGGAATATACGTCCAGAAATAGCGGTAATCACCATGCAGCTTAATGGCATGGCCAAGGCTTGCAGACTGCACTTCCATCCAGATGTCACTGACGCGCTCTACTGTTAGTTCACCTTGCCTGCGCTCGTTATGCACACGCCTTTCAAATTCACAGAATGCGACCTGACGCACTACCGTGTTCAGCATATCTTCTACCTTGGAGGCTATTAAATGCTTTCGGCGTTTCTCGTTCTTTTCCTGCTTCACTAGCTCACGGAAGGTAAGCTGTTCACCAAATACTGAGGCAGTTTCTGCCAACGTCAGCGGCGTATCACACATCAATGCGCCTTGCTTTGCCGCGAGCACCTGATGCACCCCGTGGCCAAGCTCATGTGCCAGAGTCATCACATCCCGCGTTTTGCCTTGAAAGTTCAAAAGAAGGTATGGATGCACGCTAGGTACCGTGGGATGAGCAAACGCACCTGGCGACTTTCCGGCGCCAACAGGTGCATCAATCCACGCATTATCAAAGAATTTCTTGCCAACAGATGCAAGCTCTTTAGAAAAACTAGCATAGGAAGAAAGCACCAAAGTCTGTGCTTCATTCCAGCCATAAACATGTTCCTTCTCGGCTGGTAATGGCGCATTCCTGTCCCAGTAATCAAGCTGCTTTTTGCCAAACCATTTTGCCTTTAGTTTGTAATAACGATGTGAAAGGTTGGGATAATTCTTCTGCACCGTGGAAAGCAGCGCATCCACCACTTCATCTTCAATACAATTGCTTACATTGCGCGAAGATATGGGTGACGCAAAACCACGCCATTTGTCTTCAGTTTCTTTATCTTTTGCCAGAGTATTCGTAATTAGCGCAAAAAGAGAGGCTTTCTCACGGAATACCCTGCCGATGATAAGCGCTGCTTTTTTACGGGTTGCAGCATTTTTAGATGAGAGATAATCGAAAATCTGTGGCTCAGTTAGTTCCTTGCCATCCATTTTGAAACGCAGGCCAGTGATGGTTTCATCAAATAACCGAATCCATGCTGCTTGGCCAGATACATGTTTTTCATGAAGCAATTTTTCCAGATCATCAGATAATTGGTATGGCTTAAACGAACGTACATCACGCAACCATGAGGCGTATTTAGCCAGCGATTTATCTTTAAGTTTTGCTTTAATATCTGCATCAGGAATTTTATTTATCGAAAGGCCGAAAAACAAAATTTGCGATGAAAGCACGGTAATACGTTCTTGTGCATTCTGGTAAAACTGAGCACTGGAGGGGTCTGCCATATTTTTGGCAAATAAAAGCCCTGCATAGCTGCCAATTTTACCAAACAATTCCTGAATAATTTCATATTCAGTAATTGCTTTTGCCAATGCAGCACCACTTAATTGGGTAATTTTTCCATCATAGTTTTTTGCGAATGCAGCGCATAACTTTTCAAGATGTTTATAATCTTTTTCTATTTTGCTATCTTTGATGGAATCATAAAAATCTGATAAATCCCATTCAGGAAGTTTTTGTACTACAGCTTTTTTCGACGTCATACTAGCCTTTAATTAATAAGATTCTGGCATCATTCCAGCATCAGGAGATTCGCTTTCTGCCTCTGGATACCCTGAAGATGAATCTTCCGGTAAAACAGGCATAACAGACAGAACGTCTGCTGCGGGTTCTGAAGGTGGAGTTAGTTTGAAAAACTCTCCTAAAAGAGAGGCTGTTAACTCTTCAAAGGTAATTCCACCGATATAAAGCACGCCATTTTTCTCACGTTTGATTGCAACAGATGTGCGTTCAGCAAAATTATCCTTATCTTTAACACCAGACATTCTCTTCAAGGCAGAACGTACTGTATTTTTGAAAGGCTCTGAGATGAGATCGCTGGCGATCAAGCCATCGGCATTTACAATTTCGATATCCATATTACCTGAAGGCAGAGGATCATCCACGGCGAGGGAAGCTTTGCCATTAGCAATGACATTAAAGTTTTCACCGATTAAAGCCATTTTATGCACGGTAAAATCCATGTCAGAAAAACCGGGCATCACATTAAAATAATCAAGTTTTACCTGTGCACCTGAAAAATCAGAATCAATAATAAGGCTGTAAGGTTTGCTGTGTGTAGCGCCATCATGAATCACCAGATCGGTTGCGCGCCATTCAAAACGGCCAGCAAATTTATTTTCCTCAAGCTGCTCAACATTACTGTTTACGGTAAATTCTGCGATAGAAACACTGCTGTTATTATCACTTACAATTTTAACATCCGGCAAATAATAATGTATTTTATTGGTAACGCCTGCCTCTGTTGCTTCTGCCTTAAGGTAATTATCTTTACCAAAAGAAACTATCATGCGTTCTCTTACAATTTCTTCATCTCCAGCCGCAGGGACAGGAGCAATGATTAACTGCTCAGGAAAGCGAATTACATGACTTGAAATAGCTCCTTTTTGCTCTGCAAAAGCATAGGTTATAGCAGCAGAAGGTGTGATGGTTTTGCTAAGCTGGCTATTTTCAATAATGTTGATAGGTTCTTTGAATTCAAACTCTATACGGTTAAAACCAGATGATCCCTTTCGTGCCACGGCACTCTGCGTCGACAGTGAAAGGCGACTAGTGTCAAGCAGTCTTTTTTGGCTCATTTCAAGGCTTATATCTGAAATAATTGCCCGTGTATCAAAACCCCATCCCTCCATAACAACAGAGCCATAGGTAAACTTAGCTTCTTTATCCTGTAAGACAGCTTCTTGCTGAACATAATTTCCAAAACGCTGGAGTAATATTTCAACTCTTTCCTTGTTTAATACATCACCACTTCCAGCCAATATGCTGACCAAAATCAACGCTAAAACGATAAGGCCAAAAGCTGATTTTTGACGGTGTGATAATGAATTAGATAGATTCAGCATAGCTACAAACCCTGAGAAATTATATCAGGGTATGATAGTGTTTTTTACTAATGTAAGCAACCGGCAACTACTTATTTTTTATCCACCATCATGTTGCGGGTGGCAGATGGGAGTGTAACACGCAGGCCATCGAGCGCATCACTCATCATAATCTGGCAACCAAGGCGGGAAGTATGGGTAAGGCCGAAGGCCAGATCAAGCATGTCTTCTTCATCTTCACTGGAACCCTTGAGCTTGCTAAACCATTCCGGGTCAACAATCACATGACAGGTGGAACAGGCTAGTGAGCCTTCACATGCGCCTTCTAGAGGTACGGCATTTTTATGTGCAGCTTCCAACACAGAAATGCCCACAGGCACATCTACGGTTTGTTCTTTTCCATCGGCATAAACAAAGGTCATTTTAGGCATTATTATCAAACTCCACAGTATCAATATGCGCCCCTTTTAACGCAGAGTTTATGGCTTTGTCCATTCTTCTTTGGGCAAAAGGATTGGCTAAATTAGCTAGTTGCTGTACTTCAGCATTCATATAATCGCGGTCTTCTCCTGCCATTGCACCGCGCACGGCCTGAATCTGCCGGTTTATAGCGGCGTGTTCACGGTCTTCAAGCAACTCTGCATCCTGCTTCATAGCGGACTGTAGTTCAATAATCACACGCTCGGCCTCAATTCTGGCTTCGGCTACCAAACGCTCAGTAATATCCTGCCGTGCATGTTGCATACTTTCCATCAGCATTTTTTCCATCTGCTCTGGCTCAAGCCCATAACTAGGCTTTACATGAATGGTCTGTTGCACACCGGTACGCGCCTCTTCGGCAGAAACCGTAAGCAAGCCATCGGCATCCACGGTGAAGGTCACTTTTACCCGCGCTACACCTGCTGGAAGTGGCGGAATGCCAGCCAGTTCAAACTTTGCCAGAGAGCGGTTAAGCCCTACCATTTCGCGTTCGCCTTGTAGCACATGAATGTTCATACCTGTCTGATTATCCTGATAGGTGGTGAACTCTTGCGATACAGAAACTGGAATCGGTGTATTACGCTCAATGATTTTTTCGGTAATTCTGCCCATGGTTTCAAGGCCTAGTGATAGCGGAATAACATCCAGCAATAGATGATCGCTGCCCTGCGTAAGGCCCTTAGCCTGAATAGCAGCACCAAGTGCCACAACTTCATCAGGATTGACATCGTTCAGCGGTTTTTTCTGGAAAAACTCCCCGACCTTTTCAACTACCAGTGGCACACGCGTGCTGCCACCCACCATCACCACACCTTTGATATCAGCAGTAGAAAGTCCAGCATCCGTTAGGGCGCGCTCACATACAGAAATGGTTTTTTCTACATAAGGCATTATCAACTGCTCAAATGCATTGCGGCTAAGTTGGTATGATTTATCGCTATATTCAATAGTGGCTGAAATATCAGAGGTCAGTCGGTGCTTGGCTTCCCGAACCAGAGAAACAAGCCTACCCACCTCTTCGCTAAGGAGCTTTCCATCTACGGTGCCGGATTCTGATAACAACCATGCTGCAATGGCCTGATCAAAATCGTCGCCACCAAGAGCAGTATCGCCACCTGTTGCAAGCACCTGAAATACGCCCTGCTCCAGCTTAAGCAGTGATATATCGAATGTGCCGCCACCTAAATCGTACACGGCATAAATGCCTTCTATGTTCTTATCCAGACCGTAAGCAAGCGCGGCAGCTGTTGGCTCATTTACAAGGCGGAGCACTTCAAGCCCAGCGAGTTTTGCAGCATCCTTAGTCGCTGCCCTTGCCGCATCATCAAAATAAGCTGGCACGGTAATAACTGCTTTGGTCACGGGTTTTCCAAGTGCTTTTGCAGCGGAGTCTTTCAGATGCTTCAAAATTTCAGCTGAGACTTCCACGGGTGTTACTTCACGTCCACCGGCCTTAAGCCTCACCATGCCATCGCCGGCAACCACATCATAAGGCAAATTGCCTGCGATGGTGGCTATATCCTCTACTCCTCGTCCCATCAGGCGTTTTACCGAGGCGATAACGCCTTTTTCGCCTTTTTCATAACGCGCCTTGGCGGGGTATCCCACTTCAATTTCACTACCGTAATACACCACTGATGGCACCAGTGCATGGCCGTGGATGTTGTGGATGACCTCCACATCCTCGCCCGATGCCATCGCCACCACCGAATAAGTGGTGCCCAAATCAATACCCACCGCCGCCACATCTTCGTGTGGTAGAGGCGTTTGGCCGGGTTCGTGGATTTGCAAGAGGTTCATAATATAATTCTTGTCATTCTGAATATGTGGAGCGAGTCAAAGAATCTTATAAAGTAAGATTAACATCATTCGACTACAGCTTTACGGCCGTTGTTCAGGATGACACTATCCTTTTATCTTTTTGCATCTTCAAGCGTTTTCACAATATACCCCAGTCGCAGCGTTTCCTGTGCAATGGCTTCCCAAGCGCTGGTTATAGTATGTTTTGCAATCATCTCAATGGATTCTTTGCGCAGATTTTCGAGTTTTTCTGCGGCGATACATTCCTCCCTCCATCCCATAACTTCAATCAGTAAGTGCTGCGAAGGTTTTACTGTGTCTTTATCTGTACCAACGATAATGCCGTTAAGACTTAAGAGATATTGTGCGCGTTTCAGCGGGTCTTTTAGCGTATTATACGCATTGTTGATATCTACACTGCGTTGCATGGCCGCATGCTTTTCTGCTACTGGCTTGATTGCAAAACGGTCTGGGTGGTATTTGCGCTGCTCAGTGAAATAGGCTTTTTCTAATGTACCAAGGTCAATGTCAAAGGCAGGTGTAATATTGAGGAGTTCAAAATAATTCATTTTTGTCATCCTGAGCGAGCACAGCGAGTCGAAGTATCTTAATCAACTGCATAAGATCCTTCGACTTCGGCCTTACGGCCTACGCTCAGGATGACATTACACATGAAAACTCTCGCCACACCCGCAGCGGCCCTTTTCGTTCGGGTTGCGGAAGATAAAGCCGCTTTTGAGTTTTTCTTCTACATAGTCCATTTCTGTGCCAATGAGGAACATCACCGCCTTGGGATCAATCAGTACACGGATACCATCGCGCTCTACAACTTCATCAAATTTACTGGCTTCATCAGCATATTCGATGGTGTAGGAAAGACCGGAGCAGCCGCGCGTACGAATACCTACCTTGATGCCATAGGTTGGCTTGCCGCGCATGTCAATCATCTGGTGAATTCGCGCCAGTGCTGCATCAGAGATATTGACGATTGGTGCGGCCATAATTTTACTTAAGCAGCATTACTTTTTGTGCCGTGCTTTGCCTTATAATCCTCAACCGCTGCTTTGATGGCATCTTCAGCAAGTACAGAGCAGTGAATTTTTACTGGTGGCAGGGAAAGATGCTGCGCGATTTCAGTGTTTTTAATCGTCGCCGCTTCATCAATAGTTTTGCCTTTTACCCATTCAGTAACGAGCGAGCTGGAAGCAATAGCAGAGCCGCAACCGAATGTTTTGAACTTCGCATCTTCAATCATGCCAGTGGCAGGATTTACTTTGATTTGCAATTTCATCACGTCACCACACGCAGGCGCACCAACAAGGCCAGTGCCAACATTGTCGTCACCTTTATCCATGCTGCCCACATTGCGCGGGTTTTCATAATGATCGATCAGTTTTTCTGAGTATGCCATACAATCTCCTTAGTGTGCCGCCCATTCAATTTTGCTTAAATCAACGCCTTCTTGTACCATTTCCCACAGTGGGCTCATTTCGCGCAGTTTATCAATGCAGTTTTTTATCAGCTGAATTGCATAATCCACTTCCGCTTCGGTGGTAAATCGCCCAAATCCAAAGCGAATGGATGTATGCGCCAGTTCTTCATTCACACCTAGCGCCCGTAGTACATAAGAAGGCTCAAGCGATGCTGATGTGCAGGCAGAACCGGATGACACGGCGAGATCTTTTATCGCCATGATCATGGATTCACCTTCAACATACGCAAAGCTCAGATTCACATTGCCTGGCCAGCGATGCTCGCGGTCACCATTAAGATACACATCCTTAATGCCGTCATGCAGCTCGGTCATGAATTTATCAAAGAGCTTGCACACGTGTTTTTCGTCCTTCGCCATTTCTTCCTTGGCAATACGTGCCGCTTCACCGAGGCCTGCAACCAGTGCCGGAGCCAGCGTGCCGGAGCGGAAACCACGTTCCTGCCCGCCGCCGGAAAATAATGCCTCAAGGCGTACACGCGGACGACGACGCACATACAACGCACCAATGCCTTTTGGCCCATAGATTTTATGGCCGCTGATGCTCATGAGGTCGATATTCATCTCCTCCACATCCAGTGGAATTTTGCCAAAGGCCTGTGCGGCATCAGTATGGAAAAACACACCTTTTTCACGGCAGAACTTACCAATTTCAGCAAGCGGCTGAATCACACCAATTTCATTATTAACCGCCATGATTGAAACCATCAGTGTGTTTTCTTTGATTGCGGCTTTAAGTTCATTCAAATCAATCAAACCATTTTTCTGCACCGGCAAATAGGTAACTTCAAAACCTTCCTGCTCCAGATGGCGGCAGGAATCCAGCACACATTTATGCTCGGTGACCGGAGTGATAATATGATTTTTCTTATCTTTATAAAAATGCGCAACGCCTTTGATGGCGATGTTATTTGATTCTGTTGCGCCAGAGGTGAAAATAATTTCCTTCTCAGTTGCACCAATGAGTGCGGCCACCTGCTCACGCGCAATATCGGTCGCAGCTTCCGCTTCCCAACCAAATGCGTGGCTGCGCGAGTGCGGATTGCCGAATTTTTCCGTGAAAAATGGCAACATTTTTTCAAGCACACGCGGATCCATAGGCGTGGTCGCCTGATAATCCAGGTAAATCGGGAACTTAAAATTGTTGTTTGCTGCGGTCATTCCAATAACTCTATATACAGGATATATAATATACCCGAGTAATTTAATCAACTATTATAAATTGTTTTACGGTGTATAGCAAATAGCCCTAAAACACAAGCTATTCTGAGGGGTTATACGATTTTCTTTGCGAGTCGCTCGCAAGTAGAAAGCCATGCTGATGTTATGGATTTTATATCTTCTTCTTTTGTATTCCAACCAGCACTTATTCTTATTGCTGTTTTAGCTATATTTTCTGGGACTCCCATCGCCGCCAACACATGCGACGACTCTATGCGGCCAGAGCTACAAGCCGAACCGGCCGACACAGCAAAACCCTTCAAATCAAAATCCATCAACTGCGTTTCGTGTGATACGCCTAGCATGGAAACACATGTGGTGTTTGGCAGACGCTGTGCGGATTTACCAAAAATAATTTTGTCATTCTGAGGCGAAGCCGAAGAATCTCCTGCTTTCTGGAGATCCTTCGCTTTGCTCAGGATGACAGATTCCATTACATCCCGCCATTTTCTTACATTGTGCATATGGACGAAATCGAATAGCTCAATGGCTTTAGCAAAGCCAGCAATGGCCGCCACATTCTCTGTGCCTGCCCGCCTTCTACTCTCCTGACCGCCGGAAAATAACGGTGTAAACGGCGTACCGCGGCGCACAATCAGTGCCGAAGCCCCCACTGCCCCGCCGCATTTATGGGCAGAAAGTGTAAGCATATCTACGCCGAGCACGCCGCAATCTACTGGAATTTTTCCTAACCCCTGCACCGCATCACAATGCAGAAACGCATTACGCGCTTTGCAGAGTTTTGCAATCTCTGCAATTGGCTGGAGTACGCCGGTTTCATTATTGGCCAGCATCACGGAAACTAGTGTGGGCTTTTGTTCAGCCAGCATTTCTTCCAGGGCATCAAGTTTTACGATACCATTTGTATCCACGGGGATTACGCAATTGCTGCGAAGTATAGAGCTATGCTCCACCGCACTTACCAGTATTTTATCTGCACATCCCAAAGCAGTGGCATTTGCCTCGGTAGCCGAGCCCATAAAAATAACTTCATCCGGCCAGCAGCTAATATGATCCGAAATGATACGCCGCGCATCTTCAAGATGCTTCTTAGCCATCCGACCATAGCTGTGCACCGAGGAGGCATTGGCCGGTAATGATAAAATTTCTTTAATTTTATCAATGACTTCAGGCCTTACAGGGGCTGTAGCATTATAATCCAGATAAATGGTCATGATTTCATCAATTATTAAGCTATTTCAGGGGATAATAGCCGTTCAAAACTAAATAACAAGGATTACCCATGTCTTCTAAATTACCCGCCCCTGCAATGGTTTATATCTCTGGTGAAGAAATGACCCGCGAAGTAATGAAACTCATACTCGCCCAGTGGATAGAACCGTATCTGGATACCACGCAGTGGCAGCATTTTGACCTCTCCTGCAAAAGCCGCGATGCCACACAGGATAAAGTACTTAAAGATGCGATTGCAGCAGGTGCAGCCTGCGGTGCTATTTTCAAAGAACCAACCATTACCCCCAATGCCGAACAGGTGAAGGAAATGGGACTTTCTAAATCTTGGGGTAGTCCGAACGGTGAAATGCGCCGTGGTTGGAATGGTTATTCAATCGACCGAGACACTATTTCAGTTACCGGCCTTGGCAGCCAGATGGGATATAAAAACCCTGTGCTGTTTTGCCGCCATGCGGTGGGTGGTCAGTATGGTGCAAGCTCGGCTATTGTAGGCCCTGGCGCAATCAAAATGGTACATACTGATGCCAGCGGCAAAGAAACCGTGATCGATACGCGCAAACTCACCGATAAAGAAAATGCCGCTGTGATGTATCACAACCCCTATGACAATCTGGAACAGCTCGCCCACCATTTCTTCCAGCGCGCACTTACGGCTGGTTCAACGCCGTATGTGGTAACAAAGAAAACCGTGTTCAAATGGCAAGAGCCGTTCTGGCAGAAAATGAAAAGCATTTTTGACCAACATTACAAAGCACAATTCCTCGAAAAAGGCCTGCTTAAAAACACGAATAATGATCTGCGCCATTTACTTTCCGATGATGCGGTAATGAAAATGGCTGCGTGGAAAGATGGTGGTTTTGCCATGGTCGCCCATAATTATGATGGCGACGTGCTGACCGACCTGCTCGCACAGATTTATAAATCACCCGGTTTTATTTCGTCCGTGCTCACCGGCTTTAAGCCTGATGGCCAGAAGATTATGGAATTTGAAGCCTCACACGGCACCATTTCTGACCAGTATCACGCTATGAAAGCTGGCAAGGAAACATCGGTAAACCCGCTAGGTATGGTGTATGCCCTGCGTGGCGCGATTGACCATTCGGCAAACCTTGCCCTTGAAAGCAAAAAAATTAGCGCAGGCGATGCTGAAAAAATCAAAAATTACACCGCCATTATGTATGCCTCCATGTGCGAAGCAATGGCCGATGGCAAAGGCACGCGAGACCTCTGCGGCCCAAGTGGACTTACCACTGAAGGGTTTGTGGCGGAAGTGGCAAAGCGTATCGCCGACAAAACCGGTAGCGGGAAGAATTCAAAGGTGGCTTAACCCACTGCCTAATTTGAATAAAAATATAATTTCTGAAATGTAGCTACAAATTTGTTACAAAAACATCACAGATATGTCATCAAAATGACACAATTCATCATTATACTTAGGTCAGGTCAATAATGTCCTAAAAAAATATAAAGAGGAAAAGACCATGAAAAAAGTGACATTTATACGATATGCAATGACCATGTTAATTGCATTTATCATTAGTGGCAGCAATATTCATACTGCAAATGCCGCTATAGATCCAACTTTAGATAGAACAAGAGTAATCTCGACACTTACTCATTTTCATAACAATATCCCTATTTTTTATGCAGTCGACCGCTTAGAGGCAAAAATTATGTCCGGCCCTAACTTACATGGAACTTACGGTATGCTTACGCCTCCTGGAACTTCAGGGGTTTCTGTATTGCAATTCTTGCAAGACATAAGAAACCGGACGGTATCAATATGTCAATATATTAAGATTAGTAGGGGCTTAGCGTCTCTCGAAATTGTCTATATAACTGAACATGATTATAGTGCCGCACCGTCCATACCTCAGGTAATGATTATACCCACCTCTATGTAC
>JBKDKX010000010.1:0-74741 GCA_046344715.1 Alphaproteobacteria bacterium
AGCGATTCCCCTCCATCTACATATATCACCTGTCCAGTGAGTGAAGGTGTTTGTATCAGCATTGCGACTATTTTTGCAACGTCTTCCACACTGGCTATTTTTCCCAGTGGCAATGTTTTTTCAAGTTGCTGACGATAATCATCTCCCCAGCCTGGGGCGGGCAGCAAATAGCCAGGGCACACCGCATTCACACGAATACCTGGCGCAAGCTCACGCGCGGCCATACGTGTAAATTCAAGCAGACTTTTCTTGGAGAGTGAATAAAAGAAATAAGATATCACCTGACGTGTCACTCCGGAATCCACCATATTCACCACCGCGCCCTTCTTCACATGCTTTGCGAATGCCTGCGTAAGAAATACCGGTGCCTCGAAATTGATACGGAATTCTTTCTGGTAAAGCGCTGTATCACTTTCCATAAAATGTCCACGATCAAATACAGAGGCATTATTGATAAGAGCTGCAAGGTTTGGAAATGATTCCTGAGCACGCTTAATCAGGTTTTCATACACAGATGCATCTGCTAGGTCAGCCTGAAAAATCTGGCACTTTGCTCCCGTTTTTCTGATATCTTCTGCTGTCTGTGCTGCCTGCGGTTTTGATGTATTGTAATGCAGGGCAATATCAAATCCGGCTTGCGCCATATACAGGGCAATACCACGCCCAACACGCAGCGCACCTCCAGTAATTAACACCGCAGGCTTCACGCTGCATCCTCACGGCTGGCCGCATCAATCAGTGCATATAGCGCGCCTGCGTCACTGGTCTTACGCAGGTTTTCGCACAATGTTTTATTGCGTAGCAACTTCGAGATTAGCGCCAATGATTTCAGGTGTTCCGTATTGGCACTGGCAGGCGTCAGCAGCAAAAACATCAGATCAACAGGCCTGCCATCTGGCGAATCATATTCAATGGGATGTTCAAGTTTTACAAAAAATGCATAAGGCTTGTCTAGTTCTTCAAACCTGCCATGTGGAATACATACCCCACTGCCCATGCAGGTTGAGCCACGCACTTCTCTTTCCGCCAGCACCGCATAAATCTCGCGTTCACTCAGTCTGCACATATCAGATGCGCAGGCTGCAAGCTGCTTCAATGCCTGCTTGCGGTCACGCACCTGAAAACCGGAAAACACGGATTCTTTGGTCAGAATTGCATCGAGTTTCATGATGCTACTGGAATAAAGTCAGGCTGCTTTGCCTTCAGGATCAACCCACGAAATATTGCCGTCTGCACGTCGATACACCACGTTCAGGCGGCCATGCGCAGAGTTAAAAAACATCACCGCAGGTAAATCCTGCAAATCCATTTTCATCACCGCCTGACTTACCGTCATGGTTTGAATATCGGTAGGTTTTTCTGCAATGACAAGACCTGCTGATTTATCATCATCTTCCTCGCCTGTCTGCGGAGAGATGACATATTTAGTAGCACGTATACTGCCGGCCACCACATCATCTGTGACATGCTTATGATGATTGGTAATTTTGCGCTTATAACGACGCAGCTGCTTGCTCATTTTCTCCAGTGAAAGGTCAAAGGCAGCGTACACATCGTCTGATTCACCACGGCTGCGAATGACCATGCCCGCATGTGTGCCAAGATTACCGGTAATATCCACGCGGAACATGTGCGCCTCACGCGATACCACCGCATTCATATTACTGATACGGTCTATATATTTTGTAACATGCTCTGCCACCTGAGTTTCAATATGACCGCGAAGAGATTCGCCGACTTCAACACCCTTACCAGAAACATTAATCTGCATATTATGCCTTCTTAAAAATGATGATTATATATGAACGTTTTACGTGTGCTGGACTTACGAGGATAATAGCTAATAAACATGGCGTCAACCATACCTCACGATTATAGCAAATATCCGCCAGTTTTTCTAGAGTTTTGGTATTTTAATACCCAAAGCCTTGGCCAGCTTATCTAATTCACCGTAATACGACACGCGTTTCAGGCAGCGCGGCAGGATACCTGTCCACTGGAAATGGCCTTTGAGCTTCCCATCATCACCATCACCTTCTGATACATACTGGAATAGATCGTTCATGGTGATGACATCGCCTTCCATGCCAATCACCTCAGAAACATAGGTAATTCGGCGCATCCCATCACGCATACGGCTAATTTGTATCATAAGGTGAACGGCAGACACAATCTGTGCGCGCAAGGAACGCGGTGGTATATTGAGATTCGCCATGCTTATCATATTTTCAAGACGCGCCATGCCGTCACGTGGGTGGTTGGCGTGAATGGTGGTAAGCGATCCTTCATGGCCGGTATTCATTGCCTGCATCATGTCAAATGCCTCAGAACCACGCACCTCACCCACGATAATGCGATCTGGGCGCATACGCAGGGCATTTTTTACCAGATCCCGGATATTTACTTCCTGTGCAGGATCAGACCCAATAGTAAGTGGCTTTGTTTCAAGTCGAACCACATGCGGCTGCTGGAGCTGTAACTCAGCCGCATCCTCGATGGTTACAATACGCTCGTCATCTGAAATATGACGGGTCAGCGCATTCATAAGTGTCGTTTTACCGGAACCCGTACCACCACAGATAATAATATTCATGCGACAATGGCTTACGATCTTAAGGAATTCCGCAATCGCCGGTGAAAGGTTGCCTTGTGCAGCCATGTCATCCAGCGTGATTTTACGACGTGAAAATTTACGGATGGAAATAGAGGTGCCATCCACAGCCAGTGGCGGCGCAATCACGTTGACACGGCTGCCATCGACAAGCCTTGCATCAATCAGCGGGCGGGCGGGGTCAAGCTCACGGCCAACCGCAGCCACAATGCTTCTTGCCATTTCATACAAAGCCGCTTCATCTGCAAATGTTATATCTGTTTTTACCAGCTTACCTTTACGCTCAACAAATATTTCCTTGTGGTTATTAATAAGGATATCGTTGATAGTTTCATCATTCAGAAGCGGCAGAATGGGACCAAGATTCTTGATGGTGCTCCAGTTTGTAGTAGGCATTGGTTTTTCAGTTGAAGACATTGAACAGACCCAATCGACGTTAAATTCCGCCCGCAGGTTATACCACCTCTAAAGCGACTGCAATTTTAATCTTTTGCGTTTGGCAGAAGAAGGAATCCCCAAAGCCTCTCGATATTTTGCTACGGTGCGGCGCGCAACTGCGATATTGCGTTCCTTGAGGATATCCGCGATTTCATCATCGGATAACACATGGCTATTTTCTTCATTCTTTATGAGTTCTTCAATGTAATGCTTTACCGACTGGCTGGAAACATCATCGCCTCCCCCCTCAGACCGGCTAAGCGCTGAGGTGAAGAAATATTTCAACTCAAAGGTTCCACGTGGGCAGATAAGAAATTTTCCGTTGGTTACACGGCTGATGGTACTTTCGTGATAGCCGGTTTCATTGGCTATGTGCTTGAGCGTCATTGGCTTCAGATAGCGCACGCCAAGCCGGAAGAACGCATCCTGCTGCTTTATCAACTCGCCGGATACTTTAAGCATGGTCTGTGCTCGTTGCTCCAACGCACGCACCAGCCAATTGGCCGAGCCAAACTGTTCGGTGAGATATTGCTTGTCTTTTATATTTCGGGATTCCTGCGTAATTTTTTTATAATAGCGCTTATTGACCATCACTTTCGGGAAATTTTCCATATTGAGTTCAACATGCCAGTTGCCATCCGGCAGGCGGCGCACAAAAATATCCGGTGCTGCCACCTGCACTACTTCATGGGAAAATCCACTGCCTGGTTTGGGGTTTAACTCACGAATTTCTGCAATCATCTGGCGGATATCTTCCTTATCCACCTTGCAAATTTTCTGTAACTCATCAAAACGCGCGGAGGCAATAAGCGATAAATTATCCAAAAGTGTCTGCATGGCAGGATCGAGGCGATTTTTTTCCTTTAGCTGCAACGACAGACATTCCTGAAGGCTGCGCGCGCATACTCCGGCTGGATCAAACCGCTGCAATAGTGCCAACACCTCTTCTATCTCTTCATGGGTTACACCAAAGGATTCTGCAAGTTTTGAGAGGTCATCTTTAATATAACCCGCCTCATCGGTCATATCGATAAGGTGCGCCCCAATCAGACGCTGCACCGGATTCGTAATATCCAGATGCAGCTGTTCCAGCAAATGTTCCCGCAGGGTTTTTTCCTGCGAGGTGGTGTTCTCAAAACCATTACCATCTTCATCGCCACTGAAATCACCACCACTCATGGGTGCAAGCTGGGTGGTGCTAAGGTAATCTTTCTCAATGTCACCGCTATCGTCACCCCACTCATCTGACTGCATTTCGCCCTGATAATCTTCATCACCGGTAAAATCTGCTTCGCGCGGCTCGCCATCGTCAGCTTTTGCGCGATCCTCGGGTGTTTCCTGTTCCTGAGTATCACCCTCTTCCTGTGCCAGAAAAGGATTTTTTTCCAGTTCCGCCTCTACAAACGCCTTTAATTCCAGCGCATTACACTGCAACAGCTTGATAGACTGTTGTAATTGCTGGGTCATCACCAGTGACTGACCGGCGCGTAACTCTAATCTGGGTCCTTGTTTCATATGGCGTATTTTTACACCTTCATCGCCTGTACGCAATTCTTATTAAGAAACTTGTCATGGTTAGTTCACACAACTGTCATCAAACTGTAACAATGTTATATCAGAATAATGGTGTGAGGCATTAGAACCTCATGCTCTTAAGAGCCAACAAAGTGGTGAAACGCCTGACACCGAATTCAGGCCAATAACAATAAGGGCACTAACACTGCCCATTCCTACTTGGACTTGGCGGCACACGATTACTCCCCGTTGTGCCGCCATTTTTTATAGCAACGCTATATATTCCTGAATAATTATTGGAAACAAGGCTGGCTGTCATAAAAATGCAATATATTTGTGAGATGATGGTTTGGTGAATTGCAAGGCACAACCAATCTCTTGCCAATGATAATATAAAAGGAAATCTTATGAAACATTCAATTTTATCATTGCCTATAGCAGCAATATTATTTGCATTAATGGGATCATCGGGTGCAGATGCAAGAACCGGAAGTCGGAGTTCATATGAGACACGAGATACTTATGTATACTGCGCAATAGACCCTTCCAATACATTTATAACAGTTATCATTAGTGGTGTAGAAGGTGGCGGTAAAAATCCGTCCTTTCCTTTCAATTTTGTCCCAGTTACACGTTTCTCGCTACCATCCAATATACCAATTAATTCAGCTGGCGGCGTCAGTGTATTCGGATTGCTCGTAGACCCTTTCACCTATTGTTTTCATTTTGCTGGCAACGCAGCATGTGGTCGGTCTTCCTATTATACATGGGGTATGAATAACCATCCGAATGGATTGCAGCCAAACGAAATATTTGCAAATTTTACAATTTCATCAGGCCCAAGCTTTGCATTACGTTGCGATCAATTACCGTAAGAAAATCAAACTTTAGAAACTGTAAATTATTTAAAATGCTCCCCCTTATATATCGCAGTGTGCATTTTTATTTTGAAACTAAAGACTAAACCTATCACCCAAATACACACGGCGGACATCCACATTATTGACGATTTCTGTGGGTGTGCCTTCGGTGAGCACTTCGCCATCATGCATGATATAGGCACGGTCGATGATATCCAGTGTTTCGCGCACGTTGTGGTCAGTGATTAATACACCAATGCCACGGTCTTTTAAGTGTTTTACCAACTTGCGTACTTCATCCACCGCTATGGGGTCAATGCCCGCCAGCGGCTCATCCAGCAAAATAAAATATGGGCGAGATGCCAACGCGCGTGCAATTTCCACACGCCTGCGCTCACCGCCTGAAAGCGTAATACCTGCTGCCATGCGAAGATGCGTAATCGAAAATTCTGCCAGCAATTCTTCCAGCATGGCATTGCGTACAGATGGGTCAGTCTCCGCCACCTCAAGCACCGACATGATATTCTGCTCCACCGTGAGCCCACGAAAAATAGAGGCTTCCTGTGGCAAATACCCAATGCCCAAACGCGCGCGGCGATACATAGGAAGGCGCGTAATATCAACCCCATCAAGGTGAATTTCACCAATATCCGGCTGGATAAGGCCGGTTATCATATAAAAACAGGTAGTTTTACCGGCGCCATTTGGCCCAAGCAATCCAACCGCTTCTCCACGACGCACCTTCAGCGACACATCGCGCACCACCGGCCTGCCACCATAACGCTTGCCGATATGCGTTACTTCCAGTCCGCCTGATGTTTGCACCAGCTTCGGTTTGGCGTCATTTCCCTGTTTATGTTCGCTATCTCTCATGCCGCTTATTTTTTGTCTTTATCTTCAGGAACAAAGAGTGCGCGCACCCTTTCCTTTGGCTTTCCATCTTTTGTAATTGCTGCGCCAGCCGCACTTACCATGCTTTTTCCACTTGCCATATCATACACTAATGTATCGCCTTTGAGTGTATTTTTTCCTTTGGTGAGCACCACTTTGCCATTCAGTGTTATCTTGTTATTTTCAACATCATATACACCCGTCAGGCCACTGGCCGTTTCGTCAGGTGTGCTCATGAACACGTTGCCTTCCACCTCGATTTTCCTGATGGCATCCTGCTGCGAGTTTTTCTTTTCGCCTTCCGGATTAGTGTAATACACCGTCATTTTTTCTGATTTAAGGCGCATAGTATCCTGAATGGCCACCACATGCCCGGTGAAGATGGCAATATTTTTTTCCTGCTGCACTTCCAGGGTATCAGCGTTAATTTCAATGGGTGCTTTGCTGTTACTATTGCCAAATTTTGGCACGGCTTTTCCTGCCGCCATCGCAACCGATGCGCTGAGTAATACAAAACAAACTGTGCAGAACCTAACCAGCATATTATTCATGGATACAACGTCATCCTTACTGAACCATTAAACTTTATCACCTGCCCGCGGTTTTCGATAGAAAAACTATCCGCCTTAAGCATACCCGCAGGGCCCTGCCCTTCAACCGGTGCATCGCCGGACGCGCTGCCTTTATCCATATCTATATTGGCATGACTGGTACGAAACTCATACCCTCCATCGTAAAACATGTTTACATCCTGCTCCAGCTTAATTTTCTTGGTTTCCATATTAAGCTCGCCCTTGCCGGAATTCAGCGCCAGCCATGTGCCATCCTTCTGGTTCATATCTGCACTGATGGCATGTAACTCAATCGTATTTTTATCCAGCTGTATGGCTTTGTCGGCTATCACCGTAAATGGCTGGTCATTCTGATCCACCCCCTGATAGCGCGGCTTTTCCATCACATTTTGCAGGTTTTCATTTTTACTCACACTGGAAAATACCAGCCTTGCACCATCTTTTCCGGTATTGGATGAGGCAACCCAGAAAATTACACCCACAATGATGGCAATCAATCCCCAGAGTGACCACCTGCTTAAAATCACAAAGCGTGTATGAGCGGCAGCACGAAAACTCTGCATACTCACTCAGACAATACCCGCCCGCAGGCAATCATGTATATGGAGTATGCCCACCGGCTTGCCATTATCCACCACAAACAGGCTGGTGATGGATTTGTCATTCATAATGGCCAGCGCTTCCACGGCCAAAGCCGACGGACGGATAGATTTTGGATTTGCCGTCATCACTTCTGAGGCCTTGCATTCCAGTAAGTTTGGTTGCATGTGACGGCGCAGATCACCATCGGTAACGATCCCTGCGAGATGTCCATTTTTATCCAGCACCCCTGCACAACCAAAGCGTTTAGCGGTGATGATAAGCAGCACATCTTTCATAACAGCATCGGCAGCAACCAGCGGCAACTCAGCACCCGAATGCATTAAATCCTCCACGCGGATAAATGCCTTGCCGAGTTTTCCACCCGGATGAAATACGGAAAAATCATCACGAGAAAATCCACGCCGCTGCACCAACGCCACTGCCAAGGCATCGCCGAGCGCCATCATCATGGTGGTAGACGTGGTGGGTGCGCCCGTTGGGCAGGCTTCCGGCGTTTCCGGCAACACGATTGGAATATCCGCATGTTTTACCAGCATGGATTCCGCACGGCGGGCAACGCCAATCAGCGGAATAGCAAACCGCCTGCAATACGCAATAACATCCGAAAGTTCTGCTGTTTCACCGGAGTTAGAAAGCGCAAGCACGGCATCGTCCTTCGTAATCATCCCCAAATCACCATGGCTTGCTTCACCCGGATGCACAAAATGGGCAGGCGTGCCGGTGGAGGCCATGGTAGCGGCAATTTTCCGCGCCACATGGCCACTTTTACCCATACCTGTTACAATCAACCGGCCTTTTACTGCCGCAATACAATCCACTGCACGTGCAAATTTTTCATCAAGGTATGCAGATAAATCCGTAAGGCCTTTGATTTCCTGAGCCAGTACCGCCCTACCCGATGCGATAGCATCGGCGGGCTTATGCTGTGATTTGTGCGCTGTGGACATAGGATTTATGAGTGTGCAAAAATATCATCATTCTCGAAGCCAGCAAGATCCAGTTCTGCACGGTACGGCAGGAAACGGCAGCACGACTGTAACAACTCTGCCCTGCCCTCACGCACCAGCATCTCATCCAGCTTTGCTTTAAGCTTATGAAGATGCAGCACATCTGATGCGGCATACTCAATCTGCTCCGGCGAAAGATTTGAAGAACCCCAATCAGAACTTTGCTGCTGCTTTGATACATCAACACCCAGCAATTCCTTGCAAATATCCTTGTATCCGTGCTTATCTGTATAGGTACGCACCAGGCGCGATGCGGTGCGCGTGCAATAAACGTTTTCCATACGAATACCAAGATACTCACGAATCACCGCAAGGTCAAAGCGCGCAAAATGGAATATCTTTACTCGACTTGCATCCGTAAGTAATTTTGCAAGGTTGGGGGCGTTATAAACGCCCTTATCAAACTGCACCAGATGAGCATCGCCACCACCATCAGAAAGCTGAATAAGACACAGGCGGTCACGCTTGTTATTCAGCCCCATTGCCTCGGTATCAATTGCAAGATTTCCCTGAAGTTTTACATCAGCCGGTAAATCGCCTTTATGCAGATAATTTGTAATAACACTTCTCCATTAAATCATTTGCCTTGGTTGTACCGCATCCACCTGATGCAGCAAGCATTTTTTGCTAGAATACTACATATCCCCTCCCCCTTGATGGGGGAGGGTTAGGGAGAGGGTGACACTTAAATAAGCAAGTAACCCCTCACTTCGGTTTGCCTAAGCAGTTACTTCGTAACCACAAGGCAAACCGTCCTCTCCCACAAGGGGGGAGGATAATAGTGGATATCATGGCACCAATGTAAGGGTATTACCTTCAACTTTATACGATCGCAATTCACTCAGGAATCGCATACCTAGCAATGAATGCTCCATCGCGGCACCATTCACCGATGCCGATATATCGCGCATATGTATCGTGCCAATACGGAGCGATGTCAGCTTCACCGGCGCACCTTTTACCACACCGTTTGCTGTCTGATACGCGCGGCTAAAATTAAGTGTTTCCGGCGCAAGACCTGCCCGCTTTGCATCTTCCAGTGTCAGCACAATATCACTCGCCCCCGTATCCACCATGAACAGTACAGGCGCATTATTTACTTTCGCTTCGATATAAAAATGGCCATCTTCACGGCTGCGTATAGTGAAACTACCATCATCTGATACGTTCGCACGATGCGGCACTAACTCTGCCATTACGCGATTATTGGTTAGCGAATCCCTGAAACTATAGCCCAGCAACAACATCAGTATAATGCCCAGCCATATACATGCGTATTTGATATTCTGTGAAAGCTCGTGCCGCTTACTGTGCAGTATGCCACTGCCGACCAACGCAAGCACCATCACCAGATATAGCATGTGCATTTGTTCCTGCTCACTGTTAGCGGCATAGGGGAATTGCCACTTAAGCAGCAGAATCAACGCAAGGATGAGAAGTGCAGCAACCGCGTAACGCATGTCATTTTCCTTCAATTTTTGTTATGATAACTTATTAGCACAATGGCCTGGAATAGGCTATTTTCGAGAATAAATTTCATTAATTATTATTTACTTAATATTACCAAAACCGGAAATTTCTAGTATTTGTATACTGTTATATCGCAGGAACCCTTTGATAACGGCGGACTCTCTTCATAATTCGCTAATCTAATCATAACCAAACATTAAGGGCGCACACGCTAGAATCTTAACAATCAAATACTTATGTGATAGTTAGTTAGCTAAGAAGCCATGAGAGCGACAGGGGAAAATAACAGATTCCAAAAGCGAGCATTATTGCTTGCAGTTGCCGCGTATGCATTTTCTGCCGCAAACGCATCGGCTGTTGTATTGCCGTGGCTTGATGACCCGTGGAAAACGGAAGAGAAAGTTGCGGGCTTTGGCGCGCGCAGTAAACCTGTCATCTGCCCCCCACTACCAGACACCAAAGAAACGCTGAACATTGATCAGGTGGTGGTTGCAGTGATTTGCCATAACCCTGATTCTAAATCTGCTTACTTAAGCCTGCTTGCCAGTGCTGCAAGCTACGGTGGCAATTTTGCTGATTACTTGCCCACTATAGACGCATCACTTTCAAGATCACGCAGCGCAGCAATCTCTGGCAGTGGGAAAACAAACAAAATTTCATCTAATTCAGGCATCAGTGCCGGCATGAAACTGTATGATTTTGGCCAGCGTGAACTTTCGCTTGAATCAGCAGAACTTGGGCTGATTGCCGCTGGCTACAGCTATGACTCAACCCTACAGGGATTCATCGCCACCGCGCTCAGTTCCTATTACGCATTGCTGGTTGCCCAGAACGCATTGGAAATTTCTAAAGAGTCCGAGCGATTTGCCAAAGCCAGCCTTGATGCCGCCAATTTGCGCTACGAGATTGGCCTTGTTCCACTGGCAGATCAGTTACAGGCGAAGAATTCTTACAATCAGGCAGAGCTTGCTACGCGTCAGTCAGAAAATAGTTTAATGTCTGCTCAGGCAGCGCTCGCCCTTCTTATGGGGCTTCCTGCCGATACGGCTATCAATGTGGCAGAAATTGATGATAGCGAACTGATAAAAGATCCTTTTGGCGAGCAAGCCAAATCGCTCATGGAGCTTGCAAAGGCAAAACGTGTTGATCTTGAATCCAGCCGCCTTGGCCTAAAAAGCGCAGAAATTGCACACACAAAACTAAAGCGAGGCAATCTTGGCAGCATTAACGTAGATACAAGCGCAGGTTTTGATGATATTGACATTGCCAATACAAGAACACAACGCAGTGGATCCATTGGCGTTTCTGTAATCATTCCTATCTTCACTGGTTTTAGTCAAACCTACGCAGAAACTGCCAGCAGAAAATCTCTTGAAGCCAGCAGAGAGAATCTTATTAAAACAGAACTTGGCGTTGAACAGGACGTATGGAATTCATGGAACAATTACCAGACGGCCAAACAATCATGGGATATAAGCTGGGATCAGTTAGCTAGTGCGCGTCTACTTAAAGACGTAACACTCGGACGTTATCAGGAAGGGCTTGGCACCATGCTCGATGTGCTCAATGCACAAACCCAATATAAAAGTGCGTTGCAAACACAACTGCAAACACGCCTAAACTTACTTACCTCACGTATCAATCTTGTGCGCGCTGTGGGCGTGCTTGATTTAGAAACCATGAAACCAGGTGTTGCAGTGACAAAACCTGCCGATGCCCCAGTGGAAGAATCAACAGAAGTTCTCGCAGCACCTACTGTTGAGACACAAAAAGAAGAGAACCCATTATGAAATATATAAAATACATTATTTTGCTTATCATTGTTGCTGCTGGGCTTGCATCTGCGACCATTTTTTCCGGTGATGAAAAGAAGCTGGAACGCTTCCGTACTGCAAAAGTAACACGCGGCGATATTTCACAGGTAGTAACCGCAGTCGGCACACTTAACCCGATTGAACTCATCAGCATCGGCACGCAGGTGTCTGGTAAAATCACCAATATTTTTGTGAATATTGCCGATGATGTAAAGAAAGATCAACTGCTGGCAGAGATTGACCCATCCATCCCAGCGACACAGCTAAAGCAAAGCAAAAGCAGCCTGCTTACTTCGCGCATTGCCTTTGAACAGGCAGGCCGCGACCTTGAGCGTACACGTATGCTGGTTAATAAAGAATATGTGGCAAAGGTAGAACTTGAACGCGCCGAGCAGTCATATATCTCTGCAAAGAACAGCTATGAGAACGCGAAAATTCAGGTAGAACGCGATGAAGTAAATCTGGGTTACACCAAAATTACCTCCCCCATTAATGGCACCATCATCGCGCAGGAAGTCACCCAAGGACAAACACTGGCCTCCAACTTCCAGACACCAAACCTGTTTAAGATTGCCGGCGACCTTACAAAAATGAAAATTGATGTGAATTTTTCAGAAGCCGATATCAGCCAGGTAAAAGCCGGTATGCCGGTAAAATTCACGGTGGATGCTTTTCCAGATAGAGAATTTACCGGTGTGGTAAAGTTGGTAAATCTGAATCCTAATTCTGCCAGCGGATCTGGCGTCACCTATAGTGTGGTTGTGGAGGTAGAAAATCAAGACCGTAAGTTGCTGACCGGTATGACGGCCTATGTAAGCGTGATCTTGTCTGAGAAAAAAGATGTTTTGCGCGTGCCCGCAGCCTCCTTGCGCTTCACTCCGCCCGTTGAACAATCCGGCGGCCTGACACAACTCCTGCAAGGCACTCCCATGCGCTTTCGCCAACAGGATAATCAACGAAAAAGCACCGATAAAAACCTAAACGGCACCGTATATACATTGAAGGATGGAAAGCCCGAACCAGTAGATATCCGCGCTGAAGCCACTGATGAGGTATTCATAGAAATTACCGCCGGTGACCTCAAGGAAGGCGATACTGTGATTACAGGAATGATGCCAACGCTGGGACAATAAATTATGACGTATCATGTCATATCCATGGACAGTATAAAAAAGCACTATGAGCCAAGCCCCGGCATCATTGTGCCGGTGCTGAAATCCGTTGATTTGATGATTGAGCCAGGTGAATTTGTTTCCATCATGGGGCCATCCGGCTCTGGAAAATCCACGCTTATGAATATACTGGGTACACTGGATCGCGCCAGCTCCGGCACCTACTGGCTGGACGATATTGATGTGAGTACACTCAACGATGCCGAGCTTGCCAATATCAGAAACCGCACCATTGGTTTCGTGTTTCAGGGCTTCAACCTGCTACCGCGCCGCACGATTGTTGATAACATCGCCCTGCCACTTATTTATGCTAATGAAACCGCAGAAGAACGCACCAAACGCGCCGAGCATTATTTGAATATTGTAGGGCTTTCCACGCACCGTGATTATTACCCTACACAGCTTTCCGGCGGTCAGCAGCAGCGTATCGCTATTGCACGCGCACTGGCGGGCGAACCCAAAATTATTATGGCTGACGAACCGACAGGTAACCTCGACAGCAAAACCAGCGAAGACATTATGAAGTTGTTTAATGACCTGAACAAGGAAGGCATCACTATTATATTGGTAACGCACGAGCAGGATGTGGCGCGTCACGGCAAGCGGCTGGTGCAGGTTAAAGACGGGGAGATCATTTATGATGGCCCTATGTATTAGAATTTTACCCATCATTGCGAGGAGCAATAGCAACGAAGCAATCCATCTTACTTATACTGGATTGCTTCGCTACGCTCGCAATGACGATAGGAGCGTATCATCATGATGTTCTCTGCCATGTTCCATGAAGCTGCCATATCCATCGGCATGAGCCGCCTGCGTACGTTCCTTGCAGTGCTTGGGATTGTAATTGGTGTTGGCTCGGTAGTACTGATGATGGCTATCGGCACCGGCAGCCGCAAAGCAGTGGAAGACCGCATCGCCAAACTCGGCACCAATATGCTTTTGGTCAGCTATTCCATGGGCACCACATCAGACGCCAGAAAATTTGGTTATATTTCGCTCAAGGATGTAGAGGCCATTTCAATGCTGCCCTCCGTTTCCGCAGCGTCTCCATTTTCTTATGGCACGGATGAAACCATTACTGTGGCTGGCCTTAGCTGGAAAACACGCATAAGTGGCATTTCGCCGGAATATCTCAACGTGCGTGACTGGCCGTTGGAAGAAGGCGATGTATTCAGTGACGAAGATATGAAAAAATCACAGCGCGTGACCATCATCGGTAAAACGGTTGCCAACAAGCTGTTTCCTGATCAATCACCGCTTGGCCAAACCATTCGCATCAAAAACATGTCTTTCCGTATTATCGGCGTGCTCAGCCCGAAAGGTCAGGGATTTGATGGCCGCGATCAGGATGACGCCATCTTTGTACCCTTCTCTACCGCAAAAATAAAACTGGCAAGTATTGCTTATAATTTCGACAGCGTGGATATCACGTTTGTGAAATCACTTTCGGATAAACACCTGCAACAAACGGTCGAAGAAATCACCATACTGCTGCGCGAACGGCATAAACTAAAAGATACAGATGAGGATGATTTCACTATCCGCAATATCAGCGCGGTGACAAAAATTGCGACCGACACGTCCAAGGCACTCTCCATGCTGCTTGGCGCAATTGCCTCGATTTCATTGATTGTTGGCGGTATCGGCATCATGAATATCATGCTGGTAACCGTGACCGAGCGCACGCGAGAAATCGGCATTCGCAAAGCCATCGGCGCCAGCAAAAGAATGATACTGGTGCAATTCCTGCTCGAGGCAATTATTATTTCCACGCTGGGCAGCCTGATTGGCCTTATCATTGGCATGGGGCTGAGTATGGGCGCAGAGAAATGGTTCAGTGTGCCGGTGGCCTATAGTGCGTGGTCGGCCATTATGGCGTTTATTGTGGCCATTGTGGTGGGCATCGCCAGCGGCCTCTACCCTGCCCGCAAAGCCGCAAAAATGCAGCCGATTGAGGCGTTGCGCACCGCTGGCTAAACATGTAGCATCTACAGTAGCACATGCAGACACGATTTTTAGATAATTTTGATAATTTGCGGCTAGCGGCTGCCAGTTTTGTTTTTATTGCCCATACATTCCGTCTGTATGGACTACCCCCTGTCGATCTTATTACTGGTGGTGATAGTGTGAAAGCCGTTACCCTCGGAACCCTTGGCGTAAGCATGTTTTTTGTCATCAGCGGATATCTGGTCACATCAAGCTGGTGCCGGCTTCAGGACACGAAGAAATATATTATCCACAGGATCCTGCGTATTTATCCGGCACTACTGTGCAATATTTTTGTCACTCTTTTTATACTCATTCCCTTGTGCTCAAAAGGGATAGGTTTTTATCAGACCTTATATCAGCATATCGGGAGTGTTCTTTATTCCGCATTCCTCGCACTCGAGATTCCACCACTTGGCAAAGTATTCCCGGGCAATGCTTTTCCATACTCAGTCAATGGATCTTTATGGACTCTCAAATACGAAATACTTTGTTATATCGCCATTGGGCTTATTGGCAGCTTCTGGCGCATCAATAAATTAAGCCTTGGGCTTTGTACCCTCTTATACATCGCAGTTTTCTATGAAAAGATTCTGTATCCGGCCGATGTACTTGAGCAAGCTTATGTGCATATGCTCGGCTTCCTTATCGGCGCGCAGCTCTATCTCCATAAAGCTGTTATTCCGTTTAATGCGATCTATGCCTTTCTTTGCCTGTGTATACTGGCAGGGCTTATGTATTTCGATCTTTACAATCTGGGGCTTTATGTACTGACACTAACCTATATCTGCATCTATGCCGCCCTGCATGTCCGACCCATCCGGTCGATTACCGTATATGGCGATTATTCATATGGCATATATATATATGCGTGGCCCCTGCAGCAAATCGGGGCACAGATGTTCCCTCTTTCACAATATTATCTTATTGTATCAATATCTTTTATAATGATTGCTACCGTCCTTTTCTCGGTGGCTTCCTGGCATTTTATAGAAAGGCCGATCCTTAAGTTGAAAAGCAAGCTAAAAGGTTAATTTTTCTTGAAGCTAATGTCACAAATAGTTCACCGACTTGTCATCAAACTGTCATATTTCTATATTAAGCTTTGTTGAAGGTTAGATACATCTATCTGGGCGTTTTGGGCTTAATTATACCTGATTCTGGGATATATTACCCCCTAAATACCTATAGCGTTGTTTAATTTATATTAATGTTTATTAGGTATAATTATTAACACTAAGCAGTACTTAGAACTATTGGGAGGATAATATGGTAAATACTCAATTCAGGGCATTGTTTGCAGCAAGTGCGTTACTCGCTGTTTGTAGCTTTGCAACTTCAGCAAACGCTGATTACATGCTTTTAGACGCTACGTCAGGTGAAGGCGGTGGAATAGGCCAAACAACGCTTGATACGGCTGTGTGCGGCATGCAGATGGAAAACAGTGTAATCGCTGCAGCTGTGGCCGAACCGCCTAAGACCTGTATAGTCAGGAAGAAAGACTGCATAGTACCACCTCCGCCAGCTCCGCTGACACCTGGACCAGGAGTTGCTGATCAATGCCAAGACTCTGATAATGCTGCTCCAGGCAGAGCACCTAGCTATCCAGGATACAGGTGTGATACGGCTGCTAACCCGAATAAATACGTAAAAGTAGATGGTGTTTATTGTTTCGTGTGCGTTATTGATGGCAAAGAAACCGGCAGGGGCGATGGAAAAAATCCTGGCAACCTGAAAAAGGATAAGGATGATTCCTGCGCAAAATTCTACTGCATGAATCGTTGCGGTTTGAAAAACACTAAAGGTATTAAGGTTGAATAAGCCAGAACATAATAAAGGCTGAAAACAATACATAATAAATAGAAAGGTAATGTATGAAAGTAGTTAGTAAAATATCCGTTGTTGCACTGGCTTTAGTAGCAGTGTCTGCATTTACAACGAGTGCCAGTGCCGACTGTAAAAAGTGGGATACCGCATACTCGGAGAAAAAAGTTGAGCCAGACCAAGGCAAGAAAACCTACGAGACCAAGTGCGAAGAAGGCGTATTAATTTGGTGTAAGTGCGTCGATGGCTCAGATGCAGGAAATGTCTATCAAGCACGTTATGATAAAGATAACAATGACGATGCGCACAAACTGGCCATGTGTATCGCCGCTTATGACAATGCACATTCCACTGACAAGAAGTGCCCTGTTTTAGATGACTCGGGTAGTGATGCATTAGGTACTTTAATCCTTAGCCCTAAGTTAGGCCTTCATACTTCAGGTTATTGATTCTTTGACTAGTTGATTATTTATTCTATCTTCCACCCCCGCTATAGAAATATAGCGGGGGTTTTACTTTAAGCGTTCGCATCTTTCTGCTAATGGGTGTGTATGCTGCATAAACATGCCCTGCCATTTTTAATTACGCTGCTAAGCCTCAGCTTTGGCAGCGCAGTATGGTTGGCATTCCGCGCCCCCATCTTCGTGGATGATGCACACTGGCTAATACAAAACAGCCGAGCACTTTACGACAATCTGCACATCATAAATCTGTACCCGCAATGCATCAGTAACTTTGCTCAATCCGTGCCGTGGCCGCTACTGCCAGGGCGGATATTTGCGTCGTTATTCCACCCTGAAACCTTGATTGGCATACGTTATTTTGGGCTTATTAAATACCTGCTTTGCGTAGTTTTAGTAGCATCCGCCATCTGGCTACTCTTTGAGAAGCGGCCAGCTTTCTGGCTTATATTATGTGCCGTTGTTGTATTGCTAAGCTTGGGTTCACTACCGCTTATCATGACCATGAACCGGCCTGAATCATCCATCTTGATCGGTATGTGCCTGATGTTACTCATCCCATTAATGAGTGTACGGCTTGCCACGCCATCAGGCCTGATATACGCAATTAGCATATATTTGTGTGTACTATCATGGCTTTTTTCCACGCACCCTAAAGTGCAGATACTTATACCTGCAGCATTGCTAGCCACCAGCATGTTTTCCATCCAAGATCAACGCCGACGGATATTACTATTGGTAGCAGTTGGCTCAATCTGCATATCTAGCGTGATGCTCTGGAAAAACCATAGTACCTGTCCCGATTACACAATGATTGAAACACGCCTGAGTTGGCACAGCGTTTTACCGCAAGACATCACCAATAAACCAGATGCTGCAATCCGCCAGATTGCACAAAATATAAAAGAAACCTATACACATTTTGCTCCAGCAATCCAGACAACGAAGCGGTATATCGGCTTCTTCACTGTCACCGGAACGACAGCCATTTATCAAAATGCATACACCGCTATCAATGCTATCAACGTAATACTTTTTTTATGTGTGCTGATACTGCTGGGCATCAGCATAGTTACGCGTTTGCGCTGGCATCATAGGAATAGCAACTGGAAACATACCTCATGGTTAATGCTTGCCTTAGCCATTATGCTGCCTGCCATGCTCGTTATCCTGACCCTTAAGCATAGTCATGCAAAGGAAGGCGGGATGATTATAGGTACGTTATTGTTGGCATGCTCACTTTGCATCTGGTTGAATGGCTGGCATATTAAGTATGCTGGCGTTGTAAGACACACTTTTATGGTTCTGATACCACTTGGCATTCTAAACCACGCACTCTTTTTCGATCAATGGAATACTCTGTTCCAACACACTGCAAACCCTACGCTAACCAAGCATGGATATTTCGAAGCAGATAATCGCTTCCAGACTATTTTCGATTCTGTCGAACGTAATCAGGCGATAATAAAAGCAGCTACAGCGTGCAATATTAATGCAAGTAACGCCAAACATCTGGTTGTTGACGACTACACATACATGCCGTTTTACAAGACGTTCCAACCGTTTTATGGCCGCACACTTTTCTTATGGGGTGTTCCCAATAAAGATTATATAGGATTTTTATACAAAACGGGATCAGACGGCGTGGTAACATTGTGCTCGTCCCTGCCGAAGAGACTAAAACCCCTCGCGCTTGAAAACAATGGCATCTGCTGCATCAGTAAACAACGGTTACAACAACCGCTTATTCATAACACGCATTAATTGATTGAATTCCAACTTCATTGCGTCTTAAATACATGAATATTTTAACATGTAGCAGGGACCCATGGCACAGCAAAAAACAGTTACAGTACTTGGTGGCTCAGGATTCTTAGGAAAATACGTGGTGCGTGAGCTGGCGCGCTCGGGCTGGCGGGTGCTGGTGGTATGCCGCAAACCTGCCGCCGCCGCTGCCCTTAAAACCACAGGCGATGTGGGACAAGTGGTAGCTGTCCGCGGCAATATATGTGACATAGCTTCTTTCGAATCTGCCCTTGCCCAGTCTGATGCGGTGGTCAACCTCACCGGCATCCTGTTTGAATCTGGCAAGCAGAAATTCACCACCATCCATGCACAGGCACCGGAAAAGCTGGCACAGGCTGCAGCAGCGCTTGACATTAAACAATTTATCCATGTATCTGCTCTTGGCGTGGATAAGGCAAGCGGCTCTAAATATGCGCGTTCAAAAGTGCTGGGTGAAAAAGCCGTACTGGCTGCCATTCCAACCGCAAGCATACTGCGCCCCAGCGTGATTTTTGGGCCAGAAGATAATTTCATCAACCAGTTTGCCTGCATGGCAAGCTGCGCTCCTGCCCTGCCACTTATTGGCGGCGGAAAAACACGCTTTCAGCCCGTCTATGTGGCAGATGTGGCAAGCGCAGTGGGTGCCTGCCTGAATCGTACTGATGCGCAGGGGCAGATTTATGAACTGGGTGGCCCACAGATTTATACCTTCAAGGAAATATTGGAAATGATCATGCGACTCACCGGCAAACACCGCAAGCTGGTGAATGTGCCGTTTGGTATGGCAGGTGTTGTGGGGACATTCGGGGAATTGCTGCCGCGCCCACCACTCACGCGCGATCAGGTGCAGCTTCTGAAGCATGATAATGTGGTAAGCCCAAACACTAAAGGGTTTGCAGCACTGGGCATCAGCCCTGCATCCATGGATGTGATTGTGCCTGATTACCTCGAACGCTTCAAAGTAAAGGCTGCGGCATGAAGTATCTGCTTGCAGCAATGTTAGTATTGATAGCAAGCGCGGCACACACCCAGCAAATCCGTGATATGTCACTCACGCCAGACGAAAGCCTGCGCCAGCCGGATGTTTCCAACTCAGACACACAACCGCTGGGCGGCACATGGTCGAACAACTTTGGAATCAACAATGAAGGTGCAGGCCACATACAAAATTTCCAGTCTGGCAACATGGCCTATGAAGGCCAGCAAACACGTTATTTTATGGAAAGCTATTGCAACCAGAATAACAACCCCCTCATTCGCTCACAGCAACTTTCAAACATGACTGGTTGTATCGAGGATATAAAAGCAAAAGCCTGCGATGCTTTCCGCCGCCTTCCGGAAGATGCAAAAACCAGCGTGGATGGTGCAACAGAATGCATTTTCAGCATGGAAGATACGCCCTACACCGAAACCAAAGCCTGCGGACAATTTGAGAGAGGCCAGCTGGCACTGGTAAAAAAATATTGGGGTAGCCCTGATGTCGCTTATGCGATATTATTCATACCAGATATGGTATCAAGCCCGCATATGTTCTGTAATCGCAGGTGATAATGAGACAATTGTACCACACACCACTATCCCCGTTCTGCCGCAAAGTGCGGATGCTTCTTAAGGAAAAAAACCTTGAATTTGATCTGGTGCAGGAAAACCCGTGGGACAGAAGCCTTGATTTATTCGCGCTGAACCCCGCCGGTGAAGTGCCAGTGCTGATGGAAGAAAACGGCGTGGTGATTTCCGGCAGTTACGCCATCTGCGAATATCTGGAAGATATTTATCCTGATTCCGCCATGATTGGCAAAACCTCGCTTGAGCGCGCCGAAGTGCGCAGGCTGATTGACTGGTTTGATCATAAATTTGATTTTGAAGTAACGCAAAATGTGCTGTTTGAAAAAGTGTTCAAACATTATTTCCAGTGTGGCGAGCCAAATTCTGCGGCCATACGCTGCGGCAAACAGAATATGCTTTATCATCTGGATTATATTGGCTACCTCGCAGGTGAGCGCTACTTCTTGACCGGCGAAAACCTTACGCTGGCAGATTTAGCGGCAGCCTCACATTTATCGGCGCTGGATTATCTGGGTGATGTGCCATGGGAGCATAACCCGTCAGCAGCACGCTGGTACGCGCTGATGAAATCCCGCCCCTCCATGCGTTGCATATTGGGTGAGCGCGTGCGCGGCGTGCGCCCCCCTGCTTATTACGATAATCCTGATTTTTAGCGGATATAAGGTTGTCACTCCCGCGAAAGCGGGAGTCTTAAGTAAGATTCCTGCTTCCGCAGGAAAGACTATAAAATATCAACCTACTAGATTTAGAAAATGATTCCATCTGCCAATTCCCAATCTGCTATCTGCCAACTGCTATCTGCTAAAGCCAAGGCCCTTGGCTTTGACACTGTAGGCTTCTGCCATCCATCCGCTATTATTGAGGCTGGACAGGCTTTGCATGAATTCCTTGCCCGTGGGCATCATGGTGAAATGTATTGGCTTTCAGAACATGCCGACCGCAGGAGTAATCCGGAAGTATTATGGCCAGAGGCAAAAAGCGTCATTGTGGTGGGGCATAATTATGCACCTGCTGAAAATCCCCTGCCCCGTCTTGAGCAAAAAACCATCGGCAATATTTCCTGCTACGCACAGAACAAAGATTATCATGATGTGATGAAAAAAAAGCTGCGGCAGCTGGCGCGGGAGATCGCCACCACACATAGCTGTGATGTGAAATTATTCGTAGATACCGCACCGGTAATGGAAAAACCTTTAGCACAAGCCGCAGGCATTGGCTGGCAGGGGAAACATACCTGCCTTGTTTCCCGTGAGTTTGGCTCATGGCTTTTTATCGGCAGTATTTTTACGACGCTGGAATTGCCCGCAGATGCAAAAGAGTCTGACCATTGCGGCACCTGCACCAAATGCCTCGATATTTGCCCTACACAAGCCTTCACCGCCCCGCGTGAGCTGGATGCGCGCCGCTGCATCTCATACCTCACCATCGAGCATAAAGGCCAGATACCGCTGGAATTCCGCAAAGCCATCGGCAACCGGATTTATGGATGCGATGATTGCCTTGCCATCTGCCCATGGAATAAATTTGCGCAAACGGCTGCGGAAACGGCCTACCATCCGCGTGAATCCCTGAAAGCACCGCTGCTTAAAGACCTTGTTAAGCTGGATGATGCGGCATTCCGCCAGATGTTTTCTGGTTCACCCATCAAACGCATTGGCCGCGACCGCTTCATCCGCAATGTGCTGGTCGCCATCGGCAATAGCGACGATGCATCGCTTGTGGAGCATACAAAACCATTACTTCAGGATAATTCACCCTTAGTTGCCGAAATGGCTGCATGGGCACTTGGCGAACTCAGCAAAACCGCATAGAATATTTATAAATATTGTATAGGATGGTTATATGGCCGAAGTTGTTATCTATAGCAAAGATTACTGCCCTTACTGCGTGAAAGCAAAAAACCTGCTCAAGCAGAAAGGCCAAATATTCCGTGAAATCGACATCACTCACGATGAAAAATTGCAGCAGGAAGTAGTAACGCGCTCCGGTGGACGCAGAACCGTGCCGCAGATTTTTGTCGGTGATACGCATGTGGGTGGATTTGATGATCTGGCGGCACTCGACAAGGCCGGAAAGCTGGATGCACTACTCAAGATGTAGTAGTTGACGTTGCAAAAAATCTTCGTTGTATTTTTACAACAACACTAAGTTTTCTAACATTTACTTATAGCACCACCACATATAGTTAGTGCAAAAAGATGAATTTTCTGTAAACACTAGGGAAACTTTTAAGAAAAAATTTATCATCCATCGCACGGGTTTCTAGTAACACACTGGGAATGGGGAATAAAAGGGTGTATTATTGGCAATTCTGGGCTGAGTATTGTAAGAACATGTCCGACATCGCGCTCGGCAGTTCACATTCAAAATCAACAGCTAGTGTCTCATCAGTGCCTGAGGCCAGCGAACCGGCACCGCAAACTGTCGCGCAAAAACCCGAAGTAGTAGAGGAACAAACCGTGGTTCGCGAAGTTGTTCATCAGGTGATTATTGAAGACAATGTCAGTAATGATTATTTTTCCCCCAAAGAAAAATACGAATATCTAAGTGAATACGGCACGCAGATACTTGCTATGCTGAGCGCACAGAGTGGCTGCACCTACCTATCTAAAAACTTTGAAGCACTTACCGGCAACCTGCCGGAGGATTGCGTAAATCAAGGATTTTACAATATCCTGCAAAAGGATTATCACGAACGCTTAAATGACCTGCTTGAGCTGGTCACCCATGAAAATAAATCGCACACGCTGCACTGCAAGCTGAAACATGGCAATGATGAGTTCCAGTGGTATTCTCTTACGATACACCCTGCGAAACAGAAAGATGCGGGAAATTGCGTGTGCATTCTGGAAAATATCCACGAAAGCGTGCAAGCGCAATCCACGCTGCAAAAAGCTAAAATGGAGGCAGAACTTGCACTGGGTGCACGCTCTGAGTTCCTCAATAATATGAGCCATGACCTACGTACACCGCTGAATGCGGTTATTGGCTTTGCACAGATTATCGAAACGCAGATGTTCGGACAGGTGAACCCACAATATCTGGAATATGCCAAACATATTCAGGAAAGCGGTTATGACCTGCTAGCGAAGGTAGAAGATTTACTGGAAGTGGCGAACATTGATTCCGGCCGGATCCAGCTTGATAAATCAGATACCAATCTCAGTGAATTGCTCAAACATGCCATTGCTTCACAGGCGCACCATGCCGCAAATTCTGATATTTTTATTGAATATGCCCCGCCATCCTGCGGCGATATATTGCTGCATGTGGATCGCACTAAATTTCAACATATCATTGGGCATTTGCTCGCCAACGCTATCAAATTCAGCCATCGCGGCAGCAAGGTAACCATTGAGGCTGATATTGATGAACAGAATCATTTTATCTTGCGCGTGTGCGACCATGGCATTGGCATCAACGCGTCCAAACTGGAAGGTATCGTAAACGCCCTGCAGCAAAGCAACTGCTGGAGCATCGGGAATACTGGAAATGTTGGCCTTGGCCTTGCACTGACCCGTGAGTTTGTGGCACTGCATGGCGGTGAAATTTCCATTCACAGCGAAGTAGGCGATGGTACTACCGTAGAACTACGCCTGCCGGAAGATTGCCTGAGAATGCCTGTAAACCGCCTACCGTTTTACGCAGTTGCAGGCTAGGCCAGCCGCCGCTATGATAGCGGCATGGACAAACAACAAGCTGCTAAAGATATTATAACTGCTGCCCTGCCCCATGTCGTATTCGATGGCTGGAATCAGGCAACTTTGCATAAAGCCGCGCAAGACGCAGGCTATAAAAAAACCGATGTTATTCGTGTATTCCCGCAAGGCGCAGTAGATGCCGTAGACGTATTTTTGCATTTGAGTGATGAGGCAATGGCAGAAGCACTCTCGCACTATCATCTGGAAGGCATGAAAATCCGCGAAAAGATTACACTCGCTGTAAAATTACGTATTGAAGTACATATGCAGCACCGCGAGGCGGTGCGCAGAACCATAGGCTTTCTTGCCCTGCCACATTATTCATGGCTCAGCCTGAAGGCACTGCACCGCACGGTGGATAACATCTGGTACGCCATTGGTGACGCTTCCACTGATTTCAATTTTTACACCAAGCGCATGACGCTGGCCGGTGTCTATACCTCCACCCTGCTATGCTGGCTGGATGATAAATCTCCTGGTCATGAGCAAACCTGGCAATTCTTAGACAGGCGCATTGCCGACGTGATGGTGATTGAAAAACTGAAACAGAAAGTCCGCGGATTATTCAGTCGCGTGGCGTAAACTGCGGCGCGTACCATATACCACAATGTCATCAAACGTATCGGTTGAATCGGCTGTATCGGTAGTATACGGCCCCTGAACAAATGAACCATATAACGTGTAAACCGCAGATGCGTTACACCCGCAATTCTGCTGTTCATAGGTATTGCTGGAAGACGCGTTAACACGCGCAGTGCCATAACGCGTAAACGCCCCATGCCCGTTTGGCCCATGACTTACAATGGCATATAGTGCATTACTTGTAATAGTGTTTCCATTGCCATCAGCTATTGGAACAGTCCCAGGATCTGAATCTACCGCAAAAAGATGGAATCCGGTAATATTCATTGCACTGGTAAAATTTTGATCAACAGCATAAGTGAACCGCCTGCCCCAGCCATCGAAGGCATATTCATCAGGCAGTTTTAATGTACGCACAGGGACACCACCTACCCAAACATCAGGCCCCATATCGCCATTGTAATTTGGATCCGTTGTTCCAGCATCACACGGCGTTGTTAAATTCCCACGCCCAAATGCCGTATTTGTCACTGCAAGCGTTATATCCGATGGACAGGGAATCGCGCCAAATGCGCGGCGGTAATCGAGCAATGCTTTCTGAATAGCCTGCATACGTTGCGTGGTGGTATCGCGCTGAGCTTTTTCTACCGATAAACCAAGATAAGCAACCCCCACACCAATAATGGTAGAAATAATAATCAGCACCACGCTGATTTCGAGGAGTGAGAAGCCAAGCCCCGCCGAATGGCGGGGTCTGGTTAGTTTTCTGATGGAACCAAACAACATCTTTCAGTCATAGCACATTTTTCCGTAAAGAACCAGACCCCGCCATTCGGCGGGGCTTGGCACGAATCACATGTGTAAAACCCGCCCATAGGCATCCAGCACCGATTCATGCATCATCTCAGAAAGCGTTGGGTGCGGGAATATGGTGTGCATCAGCTCGCCTTCCGTAAGCTCGCCGGTTTTGGCAATGGCATAACCCTGAATCATTTCGGTTACCTCGGCACCAATCATATGCGCGCCAAGCAACTCGCCGGTTTTGGCATCAAAAATAGTTTTGATTAAGCCTTCCGGCTCGCCCAGTGCAATCGCCTTGCCATTGCCCATAAATTGGAAGCGACCAACTTTTACATCCTTGTGCTTTTCCTTGGCAGCTTTCTCAGTGAGGCCAACGCTCGCAATCTGTGGGTGGCAATAGGTGCAGCCCGGAATATTTTCTTTTTTCATCGGGTGTAAGCCTTTTACGCCTGCAATTTTTTCAATGCAGATCACACCCTCATGGCTGGCTTTGTGCGCGAGCCACGGCGCACCGGTGAGGTCGCCAATCGCATACACGCCCGCCTCACCAGTTGCGCACCATTGATCGGTTACCACATGTGTTTTTTCTACCTTAACCTTAGTGCCTTCAAGGCCAAGATTTTCTACATTGCCAACAATACCCACAGCAAGAATCACCCTATCCACAGTTATCTCGCTGGATTTTCCGCCTGCCTCAAGTGTAGCCGTCACGCTGTCTTTGCCTTTTTTCAGGGCTTTCACGGTGGTTGCCGTGTGTATCTTCATTCCTTGTTTTTCAAAGGCCTTGTGCGCCAGCTTTGAAATTTCTTCGTCTTCCACCGGCAGGATTCTATCCATCACTTCTACCACTGTTACTTCCGCGCCCATGGAACGGTAAAAACTGGCAAACTCGATGCCAATTGCGCCGCTGCCGACAACCAGCAAAGACTTAGGCATAGCGTCCGGCGTCATCGCTTCTTTATATGTCCATACCAGCTTGCCGTCCGGCTCCAAGCCCGGCAGTGTACGAGCGCGCGCACCCGTTGCCAGAATGATATGTTTTGCTGAAAGCTCAGAGATTTTCTTGCCGTCTTTTTCCACAGCCACTTTGCCCTTGCCAGCGAGTTTGCCATGACCATCGATTACCGTAACCTTATTTTTCTTCATCAGGCCAGAGATACCCTTGGAGAGCTTATCAGCCACACCACGTGAGCGCGCCACTACTTTAGCAAGGTCAAACTTCACGTCTTTCGCAGAAAGCCCGTAAGCATCAAGATTGTGCATCAGGTGATAGATTTCCGAGGTGCGCAGCAACGCCTTGGTGGGAATGCAGCCCCAATTCAGGCAGATGCCGCCCATATGCTGCTTTTCCACCACGGCTGTTTTCATGCCAAGCTGTGCAGCACGGATCGCCGCCACATAACCACCCGGCCCACCGCCGATAATCACCACATCGAAATTCTGTTCAGTCATAAGCCTCTGTTATTTTTATACGAGTGTATCAAAACAAAAGAGCCTTGCTCACGCAAGGCTCTTTTTAGACTTATGTAGGGAAATACTTATTTCTTTGGCAACAGCGAAGAATGATGCGCCTCAATTTCCCAGCCATGACTTTCTTCTTCAAATACAAAACTGAAACGTGCCGGCACTTTGACAGTTTTCTTGCCATCAGTATAACTGAAGGTATAAAGGCCATTTGCTAAGGCAATATCACCATCACGTTCCGTGTGCAACTCATCGATGGTCACTTTGAGGTTCTTCTTTTTGAGTAACTCATTGAAATACGAGCGTCTGCCTTCTTGAGTAGTGATCGGCTTGTTTTCAAAGGTTGCAAGCAACACTGCGTCATCATCATACTGCTTAAGAACTTCATCCGTATTGCGGGTTGCAATAGCATCAGCCCACGCATTCAATGCATCTGAAGCAGATTTATCAGTTTTATCGTTATAGTGCGGGGTGCAGGCTGTAAGTACAACAGCACCGATAAACAAAGCAGCGAATTTCATGAACACTCCATAGGTTGTTACACAGACACGGCATAAGCCACGCCCTAGCTATAATAACCGACTAATAATGTCAACTATTGGCTATTTTCCCGGTACGCGTGAAGAATGATGGCTGATGATAGCCCATTTGCCGTCTTTAAGCACATATACAAATGAGAAACGTGATGGCACATCCATGGTTTCGCCGTCCTGCACCCAGTGGAACGTGTAAAGGCCGGTATTCACCGCCACATTGTCAAAGATGCGCACATCCTGCGTTGTGACATCGATGCTAATTTCTGGCTCATTCACCACTTTTTTATAATATTCCGTGAGGCCTTTATGTGAGGTGATAGGTTCAATCGCAAATGCTGAAAGCATGGTTGAGTTTTTGTCGTAAAGCGCCACCACCTTTTCTACATCACCCGTTTCAATCGCCTCCACCCACGCGTTAAGTGCTGCTTTAACATCGGGGGTACTCGGCGCTTTTTCGGCAGCCACCACCCAGAAAGAGCAAAGAGCAAAAAACATAAGTAACGGCACTACTCTAATATAATGTTTCACTTTTCCTCCTAAAAATTTAACTATCAAAATTTATTAGTTACTTATCTTAGTTTGATATTGCTCAAGAATTTCTGCTGCATTTGGAAGCACTTTATCGAATGTAGAATCAGATGCCACCTCGTCTGCCATTTGGTTTATTGAGAAACATAACTCTTGAAGGGTAATGTTTTCATTCTTCAACGTTACATCTATCTCATCATTCAATGCCGCAACAGCGCCATCGATAGATTTCTGCTGTACGGCCTGCTCAGATATTGAATGAGCAGAAAGTATAGTCTTACTTTTTGTTTCATAGCGATTATTATATTCATTAAATTTTTTGATATAATAACTTATATCAGAATTAACCATTTTGCATTTGTTCTGCATCAATTCTGTCGATTTATGGCGATACACTATATACATTTGTGCTGCGATCAGTTCATTTTCAATTTTACTACTTGAAAACGATCCTTTCAGATATTCTTCAGCTGCTAATGTGCGCTTTTCAACTGGAAGATCCATAATTTCTTCAACTTTTTTCTCGCCAGAAATATGCTTTATGCGCTGCGAATACTTACCTGAAGCAACTAAATATACGTACACAGGAATCAATATGATCGCGCCAGCAATCACTAACAGCTTTAAAATTTTCATATCAACAACAATGCAGGGCTTTCCATATAATGCTTGAAGGCAGATAAGAATTCCGCGCCCACCGCACCATCCACCACGCGGTGGTCAACAGAAAGTGTTATCTCTACGATATTACGCACTTCCATTTTACCATGACGCACCACCACGCGGTCTTCCCCCGCGCCAACCGCCAGAATGCAGCCCTGCGGCGGGTTCACGATGGCAGCAAAATGCTTGATGCCATACATGCCAAGGTTTGAAATGGAGAAGCTACCCCCCTGGAATTCTTCCGGCGCGAGTTTATTTGCCCGTGCGCGCGCTGCCAGATCTTTCATTTCATTAGATATTTGAATCACGGATTTCTGGTCAGCATTTTTTACAATCGGGGTGATGAGTCCGCCTTCAATTGCAACCGCCACGGAAATATCCACGTTGTTATATTGCAGAATGGCTTCATCGGTCCATGATGCGTTGGCGGCAGGGATTTTCTTCAGCGCCATCGCCGATGCTTTGATGATGAAATCATTCACGGAAAGTTTGTATGCAGGCTTTTTATCTTTGCCAGCTGTGCTTTCCGCATCGAAATTGATCTGCTTGCGGATAGAAAGCAGCACATCCAACTCACATTCAATGGTGAGGTAGAAATGCGGCACGGTCTGCTTGGATTCGAGCAGCCTGCGAGCAATTACCTTGCGCATATTATTGTTCGGAAGTCTGGTGAATTCATTCGGGTTGCGCATCACGCGACCCTTCGTGCCACCACCCGCGAGTGCCTTAATCACATCATCCTTAACCACGCGGCCATGCGGGCCGCTGCCCTGCACTAATTCCAGCTGCACACCCTCATTGGCGGCAATGCGCTTAGCCAGAGGCGATGCGAATACGCGGCCACCACCACTTGCTGCCATCGGCATGTGAGATACCATTTGCGACACACCAATTTGTGACTGTGCCACCTGCTCCACTTTTGCTTCCGCCGGCTTTTCTACTGGCTTGGACGGTGCGGCGGCAGCAGCCTTCGGCTTATAGTCCTCCAGCACCTTTTTATCTTCGCCCTCTTCCAACAGCAGCGCGATGAGCTGATTCACTTTCACCGCTTCGGTGCCTGCGGCCACCATAATTTTGCCGATAATGCCTTCATCCACCGCTTCCACTTCCATGGTGGCTTTATCAGTTTCGATCTCGGCAATCACTTGGCCGGATTTGATTTTGTCGCCTTCCTTTACCGTCCATTTCGCGAGATTACCCTCGGTCATGGTGGGAGAAAGTGCAGGCATGAGAATTTCAATTGGCATAGTCCCTCTTTATTGTCATTCCCGCGAAAGCGGGAATCAAATTATTTCTGGATACCTGCTTTCGCAGGTATGACAGTTACTGATTACAATTCCCCTGACGGTAAGAATTGGAATTGATGTTCACATTCATTTTCTGTTTTTCAAGAAATTCCGCGAACTTGAAAGCCATATCGGATGATGTCATCTGATACTGCACATTGCCAGACACCTGGTAATTCTTTTCAGCTCCATTATTCTGGGCATAGATATTATAATTCATGGATTGTGGCTCAAGCTTTTCAATTTTAAGCTCGGCGGCATAATCGGATATCTGTTTCATACTATTATCATATTTTACCTTAGCTTCCGCCATGGATGTAGCTATCATGTTAAAGTTGATACCGACGCTTACATTTTCCTTCATCACGCAACCACTGGCTGCCTCACGGTCTGTTACCGGCTTGGTTGCATGGGCAGGAACTGAAAAAGCCACCAGCATGGCGGTAGTCAAAAAGATATTACGCATAAATCCTCCTGTTTGGGTTAGCATGATTCACCTTCATATGATTCACCGATAGAATACCCTTCAGCCTGCAATAAAGCTGTGAATGCTGCCGCAGCGGTACTATTGTCCAAAGCATAGGTCAGACTTTCAGATATCTGCCATGAGCCGGATTGCTGGTCTTTAACCACACTGCTGTTTTTTCTTTGCAGTGCCGTTTTACCAAGTTTGTTGTCAGCGGCAATTTTTTCTATGGCTTGCCGTTGTTTTTCACTAGCTGCCTGCACCTGCGACAGGTCGTCCACGAAGTTGTTATATGCCACTGTCACGCATTGCTCGGGATGCTCGGAACAATCAAAAGACATGCCCTGCATATTCGCCCACGCAGGTGCGGCCATAAGCACTGCCCCCGCCACGGCGAACCAAACGCTGTGTTTTATGCCTTGTAGCATACTTGCTTCACCGCATCAATAATATGGGTTGCTTGCGGCAGTGCCAGCTTTTCAAGATTTGCAGCATAAGGTAGTGGTACATCAGCACCCGCCACACGCGCCACCGGCGCATCGAGATAATCAAACGCCTGCTCCATAATAACCGCGGCAATCTCAGAACCCACACCTGCTGTCGGCCAGCCTTCTTCCACTGACACACAACGGTTGGTTTTCTTCACGGATTCCAGAATGGTTTCCACATCCAACGGGCGTATGGTTCGCAGATCGATCACTTCCGCGCTAATGCCTTCTTCTGCCAGCTTTTCTGCAGCTTCCAACGCCTTTCCTACCATGATAGAAAAGGCTGTGATAGTAACATCCGTACCTTCACGCACCACATGCGCCTTGCCGATTTCAAGCACAAAATCATCATTATCCGGCACATCAAAACTCTGGCCATACATGATTTCATTTTCAAGGAAGATGACTGGGTTAGAATCACGAATCGCGGCTTTCAGCAAACCTTTTGCTGATGTAGCATCCCACGGCGCCACCACCTTTAACCCCGGCACATGCGCGTACCAGCTTGCATAACACTGTGAATGCTGCGCACCCACGCGTGACGCCGCACCGTTTGGCCCACGAAATACAATCGGGCAGGTAATCTGGCCACCAGACATATAACGTGTTTTCGCCGCTGAGTTGATGATCTGGTCGATGGCCTGCATGGCAAAATTGAAGGTCATGAATTCCACAATAGGCTTCAAACCAACCATCGCCGCACCCACGCCAAGCCCTGCAAACCCATGCTCGGTAATTGGCGTATCCACAACGCGTTTGTCACCAAATTCCTGCAGCAAGCCTTGCGTTACTTTGTAAGCACCCTGATATTCGGCGACTTCCTCGCCCATCACGAACACTTCACCATCGCGCCGCATTTCCTCAGCCATCGCGTCTCTCAGTGCTTCTCTTACTGTCATCTTTGCCATAATTTTACCCTATTATTCCCTATCTATCATTTCCTTTGGCTTCCGCCCAACAGCCGTGCCAATAATCTTTTACCTTCATGCTGTCGCCCTCTTCCGGCATGCAGCCGCAGGCGGAGAGGCACGTTAATAGTGTCATTCCCGCGAAAGCGGGAATCCAGCTAAGCTGCAATCTCTTCATATAAATCGTTCCATTCTGGATTCATTTTTTCAATTAACTCTAACTTCCATTCTCTATTCCATTTTTTCATTTGTTTCTCACGAAGTATAGCCGCTTCGACATCATTCGTTTGCTCAAAATATACTAGCGTCTTGATGCCGTACTTCTTTGTAAATCCATCTACTAAACCATTTCTATGTTCATACACTCGTTTTGCTAGATTCGATGTAACACCTATGTACAAAGTACCATTTTTCCCACTAGCCATAATGTACACATAATATTCTTTCATTTTTTCAAACTGGATTCCCGCTTTCGCGGGAATGACAATTCACGATGTCACATCCGTCCAGAGCTCAGATTCCGGCGGTTCCGGCGATTGTTGCGCAAACTCGGCGGATTCATTTACGATCTGTTTGATTTCTTTTTCGATGTCTTTGAGCGCATCTTCATTCACAATGCCTTCGCGCATCATAAAGGCCTTCAAACCCTCGATAGGGTCGCGCTGTTCCTTATATTGCTCCACTTCCTCTTTGCTGCGGTATTTCGCCGGGTCAGACATGGAGTGGCCGCGATAACGATACGTTTTCATCTCAAGCAGGAATGGGCCGTTACCACCACGCACATATTCCACCGCTTCCTGACCCGCTTCACGCACTGCCCTCACATCCATACCATTCACCTGCTTGCCTGGAATGCCGAAAGCCTCGCCACGGCGATAAAGCTCGGTGGTGGAATGCGAGCGTTTTACGCTTGTTCCCATCGCATATTCATTGTTCTCGATGATGTAAATCACCGGCAATTTCCAGAGTGACGCCATGTTAAACGCCTCATACACCTGCCCCTGATTCACGGAACCATCACCAAAATAGGTCAGCGATATTGCGCCATTGCCGCGATATTTATGAGCAAATGCGATGCCCGTACCCAGCGGCACCTGCGCACCCACAATGCCATGGCCGCCGTAAAAATTCTTATCGGTGGAAAACATGTGCATGCTGCCACCTTTACCTTTGGAAAAACCATCAATACGGCCAGTTAGCTCCGCCATGATACCATTCGGATCCATACCGCAGGCAAGCATGTGTCCGTGATCACGGTAACTCGTAATCACCGCATCATCACCGGTGATGCAATCCTGCATGCCCACCACCACGGCTTCCTGCCCAATATACAGATGGCAGAAACCACCGATCAGCCCCATACCATAAAGCTGACCTGCTTTTTCCTCAAACCGGCGGATCATAAGCATGTCACGGTAGAGTTTGAGCAACTTTTGCTTGCTAAGCGGCGCGGCAGATGCAGCCTGTTTCTTATTGAGTGCCTTGTTCATGGGATATACTTTCTCCTGTTTTTCTGGCTCCTGCTTGGCGAAGCTGACGGATGACTGTTCAATGTCGAGGAAATCATTCGCAGTCACCTGACCACCGGTTGCCGCTGCAATCTTCGTGAAAAATTCCTTGCGGGGGATGCGCTCGCCGCGCAGATATTTATATATGGCTTGTGCGGAAATACCGGTTTCCTGAGAGAGTTCCTCGATGCTTTTGTTAGTTTTCTGTAGATAGTCGTCTAATTTCATAGGCGCCTGTTATACAAAATGGATAATAACGTTGCAAGCACTAAGTGCATTAAATACAGAGTGTTAATGAGGATAATTTGCTGCGGCGCAACATTCAGCTATCGTCTTCAAATATGGCTGAATTCAGCCGTTCTTGTCACAAAAAATTCTCCAATTCGTCACAGAACAGTAACAATACCAATGTATTATTTGTTTGAGCTTCCTCCATAGAGAAGCAGCGACATATCAAGGGGAATAAAATGAAAAAATACTTATTACTTTCTATAATCACCGCAACTTCACTAGTTTATAGCCAATCAAACGCACAAGTTATACCTCAAATTGTTAGTTTTAGCATGGGCACTGGTGTCGGGCCAGCCCGCAAGTGCAGTAGTGCAGAATTTCAATCCGTTAAAGTATTTTGTGAGCCAGCCGCATTTGCTCATTGCACTAATCCGACGCAACCTCGAATGCTTAAATGTGGACTTGTAGGAATCAGACTAGGCTACACCAATCCGAACAATTGGCGTATTGACTGTAGCGTGCAATGCTGAACGAGTTTCAATAAGAGCTAAATTAACAGCTTATTATTGATCGCTATCGGGCAAAAAAATAACCCGCTCATCCTTGCCGGTATAGCCGAGCACGATGCGGGCGCGTTCATCAAGCATATCCAAGTCTAGCGATTGGTTGCTGATGAGTGCTACCTTGCTTTCCAATGTATGGCGTTTTGCCGAGACCTCCGCCAGTTTTCCCTTGAGTGTTTCCAGCTCGTGACTGGCCTTGATAAGCGCGAATACGCCGCGGTCACCGCTAACGGTATGGAAGCCAAGGTAAAAGAGTACGAGCACGCCAAACAGCGAGCCAATCGCGCGGCGCGTAAATAGGTTACCAGCAAAAAATGCGGTCTGTTGTCTACTCATACAAATGCCGAGTGTACCGAAACCACACAAATTTGTGAAGTAAAATCATTCGTTTATTTGAATGCTGCTTTTCCCGCATACTGCGCAGTGGAACCAAGCTCTTCTTCAATGCGCAGCAGTTCGTTGTATTTTGCAAGCCTGTCTGTGCGTGAGAGCGAGCCGGTTTTGATCTGCCCGCAACCGGTTGCCACCGCCAGATGCGCGATGGTGGTGTCTTCCGTTTCGCCGGAGCGATGGGAGAGAATGGCTTTATAGCCGGCGCGGTGCGCCATCTGCACTGCCTGCAAGGTTTCCGTGAGCGTGCCGATCTGGTTTACCTTTACCAGAAGCGCGTTTGCGAGACCTTTTTCAATGCCTTCGGCCAGAATTTTCGGGTTGGTCACAAACAAATCATCCCCCACCAGTTGCACCTCATCGCCCAGCAAATCGGTGATTTCTTTCCAGCCTGTGTGGTCCTTTTCTGCCATGGCATCTTCAATGGAGATGATAGGATATTTTTTTACCAACGCTTCGTAATAATGAAGCAGCTTGCCGAAATCGAAGCTCTTGCCTTCGCCTTCCAGCACGTATTTGTTATCGTGATAAAATTCTGTGGCTGCGGCATCCAGTGCTAACATCACATCCTTGCCTGGCTTGTAGCCCGCCGCTTCAATTGCCTGCATGATATAATCGAGCGCTTCCACTGCCGTGCCGATTTTTGGTGCAAATCCGCCCTCATCACCGATGCTGGTATTGTGCCCGTCATCGCTTAGAATACGCTTCAGGCTGTGGAAAATTTCAGCGCCCATACGCACCGCATCGCGCATGGTTTTTGCCGCCACCGGCATAATCATGAATTCCTGAATATCGAGCTTGTTATCGGCATGCTGGCCGCCATTGATGATGTTCATCATCGGCACCGGCAGTATATTTGCATTTGCACCACCAACATAGCGGTACAGCGGCAAACCAACCGATTCCGCAGCCGCCTTTGCCACCGCAAGCGATACGCCTAAAATAGCATTCGCGCCCAGGCGGGATTTATTCTCAGTACCATCGAGCGCAAGCATGATGTTGTCAATTTTCACCTGATCTTCAGCATCCATGCCCATCAGCGCATCGGCAAGTTCATTATTCACGTGGGATACAGCTTTCAGCACGCCTTTGCCGAGATAGCGTTTCTTGTCACCATCGCGCAGTTCCAGTGCTTCGAGTGATCCGGTGGACGCACCGGAAGGCACGCCAGCACGACCAAACGCACCGTCTTCCAACGCAACATCTACCTCAATGGTGGGGTTGCCACGGCTGTCAATAATTTCACGGGCATGAATATGGGTAATGGCGGTCACGACAAACTCCTAGAAAATAATAATATATGCTGTTCAGGTGATAGGAATAAACCGCGCAAAATGCAAGGCGAAACCAATGTAGAAGGATTATTTCTAGCATTAACCACCAAGTTGCAGTATAGTCCCACCTGAGCCTAAATGGTTGAAACAGGAGGACGTTATGGTCACTTCCAACCGCAGTAAGCCAGAGCACGTCGCCACACCGGTGCATAAGCCCGATGAACGGATGATTTTTGAGCAAGCCCTGATAGATTTAGAAACTGTATGCGCGCGTATTCTGGATATGCAGCTTGCTGATGCGCATGATTACGGCGAACGCCTGCAGATTCAACAACACTTCAAGAATATCGTAACGCCCGTATCGCTGGCACTTTCAGAATGCAAAGGCCCACGCCATTTTCACAATCATTACAAGCATAGTGAGAATGTTGACGATCTACTGGAACCTGCCGCCAACCCGCCTGCGCTGGATGTGCTGGCAGAGACCTGTGCCGATGCGATGCGGCAATGCCAGAAAAAGCTGGTGAGTATTCATGATGATGATTTCGTATCATATCTGCATGATTTTGAGCACGCGCTGCGCACCTTTATGTTGCGGCATGGCTATTATAAGGCAAAACAGAAGAAATTTCCGGCTGAAGATATGGCCTAGGCCGCGCCGCGGCCGTCTTTGGTGCTTTGCTTCGCCTGTTGCTGGGCGCGCACGCGCTCCTGCCATGTGGGCGCAATAGCGCTGATGGCAGTTTCCCTGAGTGACTCAGGAATGCGTGGATTCATGGCGGCATACCGTTCACTTTCCTGCACCAGATTTTGCAGCAATTTGCCGGAGAGTTCGCTGGCACCAAATTCAGGATGCCATTGCACACCCATGACGAACTGATCCTTAAATACATTCGGATCACCTTCAATGGCTTCGATGATATTCTTCTTCGGGTCCGCCTCGCGCGAATGCGCAGCTACGCGCAGCCCCTGCCCCACCGCGTCAATTGCCTGATGGTGGAAGCTGTTTTCCATGGTTACACTCGCCGGCACATCGTGCGACGGAGTGAATAAGCCTTTGCCGCCAGCCATTGCGGAAAGTTTTGTGTTCGCCTCGGTTTCCACATAAATCACCGGCACGAACGGTGCAATATTTTGCTTGTCCTGCTGGTGTGATTCATTCCCAAGACTATCCGGCACATGCTGATTAAGTGTGCCGCCCAGCAGCACATTAAGACGCTGCATACCACCGCACACCGTAAGCAGTGGTTTTTTGCAGTTCAACGTTTCGGCTAGCAGATTGTACTCATACGCAGCACGCACTGCACCTTCCGGCGTATCGCGCTCTGATTTTGTGGCGGCGTGTTTGCTTGCGGCTTTGTAATCTTTTGGGTCGATGTCAGCATTATTACCCATCACCAGCACACCATCGGCCTTGGAAAGATCGGCGATGGCCGCTTCCTTGATGGTGTTGTTATCAATCTTGCCCATCAACCGCGCAGCATGATTTGCAATCAGCATCGGCTCCGCACCGGCAGCACGCACAGATGCAACGGCGGCTGTAACCGACTTAGTGTCAGTGTTCATCGCGCTGATGAGTATGATAGGTTTGCGTTTTTCTTCAGACATAACAAGAGTGTAGCATAGCAGAGTGCTTGTTGTGTGACAGTTTCATGAAACGGTAAATACTGCTATTTTACAGCGCCTTAGCCAGCCTATCAAACTCTTTGAGCTGCACCAGCAGGCGTTCCATCTCGTCGAGCTTCACCATGTTTGGCCCGTCGGACGGCGCATTATCAGGGTCTTCGTGCGTTTCCATGAACACACCGGCAACGCCCACCGCAATGGCAGCGCGCGCCAGTGCCGGCACGAAGCTGCGGTCACCGCCGGAGGATTTTCCCTGCCCGCCTGGTTGCTGCACGCTGTGGGTAGCATCAAAAACAATCGGGCAACCCGTCTGCGCCATAATCGGCAGCGCACGGAAATCATTCACCAGCGTGTTATAACCAAAACTTGCGCCACGCTCGGTGAGGATGACATTCGGATTTCCGGCATAATCCATTTTATCGACCACGTTTTTCATGTCCCACGGCGCGAGGAACTGGCCTTTTTTGATATTCACCACCTTGCCGGTTTTTGCAGCGGCCAGCAGCATATCGGTCTGACGGCAAAGGAATGCTGGAATCTGCAACACATCCACATGCTGACCTACCACATCGCACTGTTCTTCTGTGTGCACATCGGTAAGCACGGGGCAACCAAGCTCAGTACGAATTTCATCAAATATCGGCATGGTGGCAACTAAACCAGCGCCACGCTGGCCGCCAATGCTGGTGCGGTTTGCCTTATCATACGATGACTTATAAACGAACGGGATGTTCAGTTTATTCGTCATTTTAATCAGGCTTTCAGCCATGAACAGCGCGTGATCACGTGATTCAACCTGGCATGGGCCAGCAATCAGCACAAACGGCAAATCATTGCCGATTTTCACAGAACCAATGGAAATATGGCGGATGGTGGTCATGCAGCTTTTTTCTGCTTCTTGCTTGCCGTAAGCGCGGCTTTGATGAATGCAGCAAAGAGCGGATGTGGCGCGAACGGACGACTTTTAAGTTCAGGGTGGAACTGCACACCGATGAACCACGGATGGTCTTTAAGCTCAGCAATTTCAGGCAATTTTCCGCCCGGTGATGTACCGGAAAATACCATACCGGCTTTCTCAAATTCTTCGCGGTATCCCATGTTCACTTCATAGCGGTGGCGGTGGCGTTCACTGATTTTATCGGCACCATATATTTTATGGGCAAGGCTGCCCTTTGCGATTTCACAATCATAGGCGCCAAGGCGCATGGTGCCGCCCAAATCGCTGCCTTCCTTGCGGGTTTCCAGCACATTACCACGCATCCATTCGGTCATCAAACCAACGAGTGGGCCTTTGCCGTTTTTATCGCTGTATGCACTAAACTCGGTAGATGCTGCATCTTTAATGCCAAGTGCGTTGCGGGCAAATTCAATCACCGCCAGCTGCATACCGAAACAGATACCGAGATATGGCACTTTATGCTCACGCGCATAATTCACCGCTGCAAGTTTGCCGTTTACGCCGCGCTCACCAAAGCCACCTGGAACAAGGATGGCATCCACATCGGAGAGTTCCTTGCTTACATCTTTTTTCTCAAAATCCGAGGCATCCACCCAGCGGATTTTTACCTTCGCGCGGTTGGCAATGCCTGCATGGTCAAGCGCTTCGGAGAGGGATTTATACGCATCACCAATGCCAGTATATTTGCCTACAATTGCCACAGTAACTTCACCGTTTGTATTCTGCACACGATCAAGTATTTCATCCCATTTTACAAGGTCTGGCTTACCTTTTTCCTTGATACCAAACATTTTGAGCACTTGCGCGTCAAACCCTTGCTCGCTATAGCGGCGCGGCACTTCATAAATAGAGCCAACATCGAGCGCCTGAATGACTGCTTCCTCGCGGATGTTGCAGAACAGTGCAATCTTACGGCGGTCAGACAGTGGAATTTCACGATCCGCACGGCAGAGCAAAATATCCGGCTGGATACCGATCATCCGCAGCTCTTTTACGCTGTGCTGTGTTGGTTTGGTTTTCAGTTCTTTAGCCGCCGCAATATATGGCACGAGGGTAAGATGCACATACATCACGCGCTCACGGCCAAGCTCCCATCCCAGCTGGCGGATAGCTTCTAAGAATGGCTGGCCTTCAATATCACCCACCGTGCCACCAATTTCGCAGAGAATAAAATCTTCGCCATCGGTATCTTTCAGCACAAATTCTTTGATCAGGTCGGTCACATGCGGAATCACTTGCACGGTACCGCCGAGATAATCCCCACGTCGTTCTTTGGTAAGCAGTGTGGAATATATCTGGCCGGTGGTGACAGAATCAGAACGGCGCGCATTCACGCCGGTAAAGCGCTCATAATGGCCGAGGTCGAGATCAGTTTCTGCGCCGTCATCGGTGACAAACACTTCGCCGTGCTGCGTTGGATTCATCGTGCCCGGATCAACGTTCAAATACGGGTCGAGCTTACGCAGGCGCACCTTATAGCCACGTGCCTGAAGCAGCGCACCGAGAGAAGCGGACGCAAGACCTTTCCCTAAAGAGCTCACCACACCGCCAGTGATAAAAATAAAACGCGTTGTCATTACTACTCCGGCTTAGGAGCTGCTGGTTCCTGCGTTGCAGGCTGTTTTTCTGCTGGTACTGCAGCATCAACCGCCGCCGGCACCGCATCAATTGAATCAATAATTGATTTCTCCGTCATGCGATTAGCCATGACTGCAAGAATGATGCTTGTCAGCATGAAGCACCCAGCCAATATTGCCGTGGTACGCGTCATCATATTGGCAGCGCCCCTGCCCGTCATAAACTGGTTACCACCGCCGCCACCAAGACCGCTAAGACCATCGCTATCTGAGCGCTGCACAAGCACCATGCCAATAAGGAACAGTACCAATAAGGTATGAATCACCAAAATAATATCGTACACAACTTAACCCTTCTTAAGCGCGGCAGTTGCCGCAATTATTCCACAAAATTCTTCAGCCTTCAGGCTTGCTCCACCCACCAGCACACCGGAGACTGCATCCGTGGCCAATATTTCGGCTGCATTAGCTGCCTTCACCGAACCACCATACAGCACCGCTGTTTGCATGCCTTTATGGTTAGAAACCACCTGCCTAATATGGCCGTGCATTTGTTTAATATCAAGTGCTGTTGGCGTCTTGCCAGAACCAATAGCCCAAACCGGCTCATATGCAAGCAGAAATTGGCCATTTCCGCTGGGTATGGATGCCATAAGCTGCTTTTTCACCACTGCCTGTGCCTGCCCCGCTTCACGCTCAGCCAACGTTTCACCTACGCATATAATGGGAATAAGCCCAGAAGCCATTGCCTGCGCTGCCTTGCCATGCACATCTGCGTCTGTTTCATGATGATATTGGCGACGTTCAGAATGCCCGATAATGACATACTGGCAACCTGCCTCTTTAAGCATGGCCGCACTGGTATTGCCGGTAAAGGCCCCTTCTTTCTCTACGTGACAATCCTGCCCACCGATTTTTACCGAAGCATCTTGAACCAATCTTGCAACATGGGGAATAAGCAGCGAGGGTGGACACACCACCACCGTTGCCCCTGCATCTCTGGCCGCATCCATAACCGGTGGCAACAGCGCATTGGCCAATTCCTTATGGCCATACATTTTCCAGTTACCGACGATGATGGTATGTTGTTTTTCCATATGATGTTTTCTAATCTATGAAAAACTGTTTTACAATGGTCATTTGTGGTGTAAACCATCAAAAAACAACTCAGAAATTGCCATGCTAAACAAAATTCATTCTATTGCCAAAGGTTTTGGCGCAAAGCTCCTGCTTGCCCTTTTAGTACTTAGTTTTGCCGTCTGGGGCATTGGCGATATGGTCAATGCGCCCGCACGTAATCAAGCCGTTGCGACCGTTGGGGACGCGACCATCTCACAGGAAGCCTTCAAACGCACATTAAACAGGGAAGTGGAGAAAGTGCGTGGCGCACTGGGTGAAAACTACACACCTGATGTACTCAAAACTCTACAATTGCCTCAACAGATACTGAAAATGATGGTGGGGCAATCGCTTATGCAGCAGGAAGTAGCATCTCTTGGCTTAATACTCTCCGATGATGCCGTTGCCAAGGTCATCAAGAACAACCCTGCGTTTCACGATGGCAAAGGCAATTTCAGCAAAGACATCCTGCGCCAGAGGCTCGCCAATGCTGGCCTTACCGAAAAGGCCTTTATTGATCAGGTAAAAAATCAGGAGGCGGGCAGGCTTATCCTTGATAGCCTGGCAGCAGAAGCTGCAGTAAATGATACCGCTGTTAAAACTCTGTATCTAAGTCGCAACCAGAAGCGTGATGTAAGCATTTACGTGATAGACACATCTATGGTATCGGATATTAAACAACCCAGCAAGGAAGAGATTGAAACGTTTTATAACAGCAACACAACATTGTTCAGCGTTCCAGAGTATCGCACACTGAGTTACCTAACCTTCACCGCTGATGCTGTTAAGAAAGACACAAAAATACCTGACGAGGCTCTTCAGGCAGCTTATGAAGAACATCAGGATGAGTTCCGCCATGAAGAAAAACGCACCGTAGAGCAGCTTTTATATTCCAGTGAAGAAAAAGCTAAAGAAGCAGCGACAATGGCAAAGGAAGGCAGATCTTTTTCCGATATTGCTGAGGCTACTGGCGCAATCAACAAAAAAAATCTTTCGCTTGGCAGCGTTACGGAAAAATCCATGTTTGATGGCGCAGGCGAGAAAGTATTCGCACTGGAAGCAAATGGCATCAGTGAACCTATACAAAGCCCGTTTGGCTGGCATGTATTCCGCGTGTCTGCCATTGATCCCGCAAGTATTGAGCCATTTGAAAAAGTAAAAGATAAACTTGCCAAAGACCTGCTGGCACAAAAGCAGGAAGAAGCCGTAGGTAAATTCGCCAACATGCTTGAGGATGCTTTCGCGGCTGGCAGCAGCTTGCAGGACATCGCTAAGGAACACAATCTGAGTGTTGCAACACTTCCTGCAATTAACGCACAAGGAAAAACTGCTGATGGCAAAGAGATTGACTTGCCAAAACTAGATAAATTTCTTGATGTTGCCTTCAAGCTGGATGAGAAAACGGAATCTTCCGTTACCTTCTCGAAAGGCGGCACTTATTATGTGGTTCGTGCTGATAAGGTAGTAGCTGAACATGCAAGACCTTTGGAAGAAGTAATCGAAAAGGCAACACAGCTTACCACACAAGCAGCACGGCAGGTGAAACTTACGGAAATGATTGCGCCACTCGCCGAAGAGTTTGCTGATTCAGGTAAACGAACTGCCGCGATCAACCGTCTCAGGCTAACTGCTAAAGCAGCCGATAACATCAAGCGCACAGATAAAAAAATTGCGGGTATGAATCTACCTGAAACTTTCGTTGCCGATATGTTTGTGCGTAGCGTTGGTGACGCCACAGCCGCATATGCACTGACAGATGGAACGTTTGCAATTGCCGTAGTGAATAAAATTATTCCGGCAACGCTACCTGAGGATGCTGGTGCGCTCACCAAGCTACGCGGAGAAATGGAAGACAGCTTCCGTAATGAAATTATGGATGAATACATGAATTATCTTGCAGTAAAGCATCCGGTTGAAATCAAGACGGATGCCGTAAGCGCGGCTCAGGCTGAGTAATGCCTCTGGCGCAGAAATTGCCGATATTTCCCGGGCATGATATTTTCACGTCACATTATCAGCGTGGCCTGCCACAACTGGTCTGGGTAAAATGCCCCGCAGATTTGGATACGCCCGTTGCCGCCATGCTGCGACTTAAAAGTGATGAAGATCCTTGTTTTCTGTTGGAATCTGTTGAAAAAGGCGAGATACGCGGGCGTTATTCGGTCATTGGTTTAGCCCCCGACATTATCTGGCGTTGCCGCGGCAATGTGGCAGAAATAAGCACAGGAAAAAATCTTGCCTCTGGCACATTTTCTCCATGCAAAAAACCAAGCCTTGAAGCACTACATGAGTTATATGAGGCCTCAAAAATAGATATTCCTGAAGGCCTGCCACCCATGGCTTCCGGCATTGTAGGATACATGGCGTATGACATGGTTCGGTTGGTAGAAAAATTGCCAGAAAGCAAGCCAGATACGCTGGAGATACCAGATAGTATTTTCATACGCCCGCGCATCATGGTGATTTTTGATGCCGTAACCGATAGCAAATATATTGTAACAAGCGTCTGGCCAGAACAATCCGGCAACGCAGATGACGCGTATCATGCGGCAAAAGCACGCATACATGCAGTGCTGGAAAAATTCCAAGCAACACTCCATGCGGGAGAAAAAGGTGAATTTCACCCTGTCAGCACGTCCCATTTCAAACCCAATACCACCCGCAGCGAATACGATGCCATGGTGGCAAAGGCGCGTGAACATATTGCCGCCGGTGATATTTTTCAGGTGGTGCTTTCACAGCGTTTTTCTGCGCCATTTGCACTACCACCATTTGCGCTGTATCGCGCGCTGCGCCAACTGAACCCCTCGCCTTTCCTGTTCTATCTGCATATGGGCAACTTCACGCTGGTGGGGTCAAGCCCTGAAATACTTGTGCGCCTGCGCGACGGTGAAGTAACCATCCGCCCCATCGCCGGTACACGTAAACGCGGCCGTGACCATAAGGAAGATATGGAATTGGCCGCCGATTTACTTTCCGACCCCAAGGAAATTTCCGAACATTTGATGCTGCTGGATTTAGGCCGTAATGATGTTGGCCGTGTAGCACGCATCGGCACGGTGCGCACCACGCAGAAAATGATCATCGAAAACTATTCGCACGTGATGCATATCGTATCGAATGTGGTGGGTGAGATTGATACGAAATATGATGCGCTCGCGGCACTCATGGCAGGCTTTCCGGCAGGCACGGTGAGCGGCGCGCCAAAAATCCGCGCTATGGAAATTATCAATGATCTGGAAAAAACCCGCCGCAGCTTTTACGGCGGCTGCATTGGGTATTTCTCCGGCAATGGCAATATGGATACGTGTATCGCGCTGCGCACCGGCCTCATCAAGGATGGTACGCTGCATGTGCAGGCGGGCGGCGGCATTGTGGCCGAAAGCGATACGGAAGCAGAATATCAGGAATGCGTGAATAAATCCCGTGCATTGATACGCGCCGCCGAGGAGGCTATAAAGTTTGTATGAAAATCATCCTCCTCGATAACTATGATAGCTTCACTTATAACCTGCTGCATTACATCGGCGAGTTGAAGGCAGATGTGACGGTGTATCGCAATGATACGATTACGGCAGATGCACTTATAGCCAAAAAACCGGATGGCATCGTGATATCCCCCGGCCCGGGCAACCCTGCCGAATCCGGCATTTGCCTTGAGCTGGTGAAAAAAGCATCCGGCATTATTCCTATCCTTGGTGTGTGCCTTGGCCATCAGGCCATTGGTGAGGCTTTTGGCGGCAAGGTGGTACGCGCACCTAAACCGATGCATGGAAAAGTGAGTGAAATTTATCACGAAGGGCGCAGCGTGTTTAAGGATTTGCCGATTCCGTTCAAAGCTACGCGTTACCATTCGCTCATCGTTGACCGTGCATCACTGCCGGAGTGCCTTGAAGTTACCGCCATCACTGCTGATGACGGCCTCATCATGGGGCTTTCGCACAAAACACACAACACACATGGCGTGCAGTTCCACCCAGAATCCATCGCCTCAGAATACGGGCATGAACTGATACGGAATTTTCTTGATGGAATAAAACGGTGACCACAAACACAATACACACTATTCTTGCGCTGCTGGCGGATAAAAAAAATTTGCCGCTGGATACTGCCACGCGCGCTTTCCAGATCATCATGAATGGCGGCGCAACACCAGCGCAGATGGCAGCGTTTGTGACAGCACTGCGGCTCAAAGGCGAAACCGTGGAAGAAATCACCGGCGGTGCAATGGCACTTCGCGCCAAATGCACAAAATTTAATGCGCCAGTTGGCGCGATTGACCCATGCGGCACGGGTGGGGATGCAAAAGGTACCTATAACATTTCAACCGCGGTTGCCTTTGTGCTTGCTGCCTGCGGCGTGCCCGTGGCAAAGGCGGGAAACCGTGCGGTTTCCTCTGCTTCCGGTTCTGCCGATGTGCTTAAGGCACTGGGTGTGAATGTGGATGCCGAACCTGCCGTTATGGAACGTTGCATCCGCGAGCTAAACATCGCCTTCCTGCTTGCGCCAAAATATCACCCAGCAGTACGCCATATTTCCCCCGTGCGGCAGGAGCTGGGTTTCCGCACCATATTTAATTTGCTTGGCCCAATTTCAAACCCCGCCAACCTCACCTATCAGTTCATGGGCGTGTATGACAAAAAATGGCTGGAGCCCCTCGCCCACGCGATGAAAGAATTGGGATTAAAGCGTGCGTGGATTGTACATGGCAATGACGGGCTGGATGAGCTTACACTCTCTGGTGCATCCACCGTTGCTGAACTCAAAGATGGCGCAGTTCACTCTTTTGAAATAACTCCTGAGGAAGCTGGCCTTCAGGGCGCATCTTTGGATGAATTAAAAGGTGGTAATGCCGAGCATAATGCTGCGGCATTGAAATCTGCCATTTCAGGAATGGAGTCCGCCTACCGCCGATCGGTGCTGTATAATACTGCTGCTGCATTGCTGGTTGCTGAAAAAGTACACTCACTGAAAGAGGGAGTGGCTATGGCAGCAGAGTCTATCGATTCTGGCGACGCTCACAAAGTGCTGATGAAATTCGTGGATATGAGCAACACAAAAGCATGACCAATATCCTCGCCGAAATTTGCACCACCAAACGTGAGGAAATATCCAAACGCAAACAAACCACCAGTGAATCTACATTACTTCAGCAGATAAAAAAAACAACCGCACCGCGCAGGTTCATCAGCGCACTGAAAAATAAAATTGCCGGCGGGCAGTTCGGACTGATTGCCGAAATTAAAAAAGCTTCGCCCAGCGCTGGGCTGATACGTAAGGATTTTGACCCTGTAACACTCGCCAAAGCCTATGAAGCAGGCGGAGCAGCCTGTCTTTCGGTACTCACGGATGAGCCATATTTTCAGGGTCGTGATGAATATCTTCAGCAGGCAAGAAATACTTGCACCCTACCCCCGCTCCGCAAGGATTTCATGGTGGATACGTACCAGATTACGGAATCACGCGCACTGGGTGCCGATTGTATATTGCTGATTATGGCTGCACTCTCTGATGCACAGGCAAAGGAAATGTATGCCGCAAGCACAGCACTTGGCATGGACACACTCTTTGAAGTGCATGATATGCACGAGCTGGAACGCACACTGGCACTTGCGCCACAAATGATTGGCATCAATAACCGTAACCTTAAAACCATGGCGGTTGATTTAAGCACTTCAGAATCACTTGCAAAACACATTCCGCCTACTATCCTAACGGTATGTGAAAGCGGTATTCGCACACATGAGGATGTCCTACGTATGAAAAATGCAGGCATTTCTTGCTTTCTGGTAGGAGAATCACTCATGCGCGAAACCGATGTAACACAGGCAACACGCCAGCTACTTGGAGCATAATATGCAGGATTTTCTTTCGTGGTTTAGCTTTCAGGATTTGATTGCATTGGTATTTTTCCTCACCTGCTGGTTTGGATATGCGCGTTATGCAGAGCATGAATCACGCCCCAATTTGGTATCTGCCACCAACCACTACCGCCTGCAATGGATGCGGGAAATGCTGGCACGGGAAAACCGTTCGCTTGATGCAATAATGGTAGGTAACCTCGCCCGCAGCTTTACCTTCTTTGCCAGCACTACCATTTTCATTTTAGCCGCGCTGGTTTCTATGCTGGGATACCGCGAACGCATGAATGAAATTCTCTCCCATCTGCCATTTACGACACTGAACGACCCTGTCATGTGGCAGATAAAAATCTTCCTGCTCATTATCATCTTTATTTATGCTTTCTTTAAATACACATGGTCGATGCGCCAGTATAATTATGTGAGCATCTTCATCGCTGCCGCCCCTGATTACCGCGTGCGTAAAGACGAGCATGAGGAAATCGCCATACAGGGCGCACAGCTCACCGGCAATGCCGCCAAACATTTCAATAATGGTCTGCGTGCTTATTATTTCGGGCTTGCTGCGCTTGCATGGTGCATCAATCCGTATTTGTTTATCATCGCAACATTCTGGGTGGTATTGGTGACATATCGTCGAGAATTCCGTTCGCACACGCTCAAAACACTAGTTAAAAAATGAGCAAACGCCCGTGGAGTGATTTCTCATCCTGCACATCGCAGACATTCGTAAAAGATTTGCTGGTAGATGCCTTGCCCGTATCACCGATTGATTTGTGCGACATGCGATCACACAGAAGGGCAGAACGTGTGAATGCCTGCGGTGGGCACGACCCCATCCGCATACATGTTGCCTATGCGCAAGATTATCTGGCGTATGATGACAATGGCGTTCTCTATACGCCGGACGAAGAAACATACAAAAAATTACCGCGCGAAAAACGCCTGAACAAGTTCGGCCTTGCGTATCGGCACGATGCACAGCTTTATTTGCATAAGACGCTGGGAGACATCATAGTCGGTGCTGCTGTTTACCTATATAACACACATGGCTGGCGTACCGTTATTTATGATGGTTTGCGCACCATGGAAGGTGCTTATAAACTGTATTGCTTCGCGCCGGAAAGTGACATAACGGGTGGCCTGCTCGCCTTGCCCGGCCAAAGCGCGCATAACAAAGGCATGGCGGTTGACTCCATGATGGAAGATGCGAATGGCCACGAAGTTGATATGGGCGGACATTTTGACCATCTGGATATGGAATCTAACAACCGTGTATACACAGGCTATGCGATATCCATCGCTGCAAAACAAAACCGCCTGATCCGTGAGGCTGCGTTCCTGCGTAGTGCACTCACACAGAATATGCTGGTTGCACCGCTGCGATCAGAATTCTGGGACGACCGCCTGCCAGAAAACCGTGAGGATTTATGGAGGGTACTGGATTCTGCTGCGCGCTGCCTTGGGATTACATTACTTACAGCAGAAGATTTGCAGCTACGAAAAACGGATAAAAAACTCTTCTCGCAAAAATGGGAACGCTGGAGTTATTCGGATTTCCTTGCCAAATGGCGGGAAGTATTCAAAGGCCGCGAGGCAGAATTAATAAAACTTTTCGGGATTGCCACCCCACCCGTGCGTGAACGCGTAGAATTTTATCATGGCAATTACCAACCGATTTATGACCGCGATTTGGTGGCAAGCGGGAAGAATTTGACCTGCTAGATTTCTGCCATCCACGTTTGACGTGGTTGTGACAACCAGAGTGTTAGCACACTTTTTTGAGCCTATATTTATAGGAATACTCGCATCTGCTACACACCGGATGGGGGAAAATAAAATTATTTTTTATTTTATATCATCACCGCGAAAGCAGGAATGATAATTTTAAAGAATAGCGCGGATTCTTTCTGCAAGCTGCCGCATTTCATCTGCGGCATTATAGCTCCAGCCATCCCAGCTACCCGTCCAGATATGGGCAACACCGGTATTTATAAGGCCATCTGCAAAGCATGAAGGTTTGGTATTTGTGTGTCCTGCAAGCGGCAGAATATAAAGCGGTTTACCGGTTGCTGCCGCCTCGCTCATCATATTCACCGAATCATTGGTGACAAAAATACTATCGGCCAATGCCAGCATTCCCATATACGGATTTTCGCCGATGCCATCATATATATGCACGCGCTGATTATCACCGAATACTTCTTTCAATATACGCGTATTATTTTCACCGGTACGACGCGAAACGGTAATCAGCAATGTACCCGTCGTCGTTGTCTGAATCGCCCGCAATTTGGTGATTACCTCTTGCATGGCAGTAAGCGTGAGTTTGTATTTATTAGTTGAACCACCGAGTAGCACAGAAATATATGGCTTCGGATAATTCGCAAATATCGGCTGGAATTTTGCCTGTGCAGCCCAAAGTTTTTCCTGCGTAATAGAATGCAGCGCATACTGCGTTTTTATGACATTATTGCCAGTAATAGCATCATGCTGCATGGCCACCACCACATCAAAATGCTTCGGTGACACATGTGGATCTTGGATATGAATGAATTTTGTCATCGCGAGGCTCGAAGAGCCGTGGCGATCCAGCTCTGGATTGCTTCGCTGCGCTCGCAATGACGATTGCAGCCCCATTGCCACCATCGCTGGCCTTCTGCCGCAGCTAATCACCACATCCGGCCACGGCGGAGAAAAACCATCACTACCTTCTGCCAACAAATGCGGAATTACGAATTTACTTAATCCTGCGGCATACGCACTGTTTGGCAGCCAAACGAAAGGCGGCTTCACTTCCGCTTCTTTCATCTGCACATCAAGATTCAGCGCTTCAGCAAGCGCGCGAACCTGCGCCTCCATACCCGCGCTTGCAGCCAATCCCCAGACGTTCACATTAATCCCTTTGACTTAAATGAAAAATGCTTCTTAGCGCCAATGATTACATGATCATGTACTTCAATGCCCAGTGGCCGCGCGGCCTGTACAATCTGCGTGGTCACATCAATATCTGCTTTGCTGGGGTTTACATCACCGCTCGGATGATTATGCACCAAAATCATGCTGGATGCGCCAAGCTCCAGCGCACGCTTCACCACTTCACGTGGATATACCGGCGTATGGTTTACCGTGCCTTTCTGCTGGCGTTCATCGGCGATGAGTTCCAACTTGTGATTGAGAAATAGCACATGAAATTCCTCATGTATCAGCTGGCCAAATTGCAGGCGGCAATAATCAAGTAATTGTGTCCAGCTTTTGACTATTGGCTTGTCCGCCACCTCTTCGCGCAGCAAACGCTCCGCCGCCGCCTTTGCCACTTTGATGGCAACCACCGCCGCTTCGCCAATGCCCTCCACCTTCATCAGTTCCAGCGGTTCGGCATGCAGTATCTTTCCGAAGCTGCCGAAATGTGCCAGCAATGCCTTGGCCAACGGCTTTACATCACCCATGGGTTTAGCAGGAAACAATATCATCTCGAGTAATTCATAGTCCGCCAGCGCATTTGCACCATTTTGCAGGAAGCGTTCCCTAAGCCGCTTGCGATGGCCTATGTGGTGAGGTTTAGCTGCAGTAATTGCTTCATTCATTTGATCATGGTCTTGAAATGTTCCAATGTCATTGTACCATCTCTAGTAGTCAGCGTGTTGTCATTCACGGTAATTGTAGATACAGCGCACCCATTATTTAGTGAATCATAATACGCACCATCTTTACTTTTTATCATAATCATCACGTAGAATTTCTCCGGCGGTGTAACAATTCCATATGGACACATGCTGCTCCACGCTTTAGCCCTGATAGTAGTACGTTCTTCTTTACCCTTTAGAACAGTTTCAACAGCTATATCAACAAATTCTGGGGTGTTTTCCAACTTGTCCTCACCTTGCTGCAGTGGCGTAATGCGCTTGCCAATAATTACCAAATCAGCTGCATCCAGACTGTCTTGTACACTCCAATAGCTTGGGCAAGGCTCACATGCCATTGCTTTGGAAGAATACATAAAAATAATCGTAATGAGAAATAATGTCACATTACGCATAAGGCGGTTGGTTTTTCTTAGTCGGTGAACTCGTAAAAATCTCATAGCCCGTGGCGGTTACGGCCAGTGTGTGCTCGAACTGCGCAGAGAGCGATTTATCCCGTGTGGTCACCGTCCAACCATCATGACGGCTTAAATGCGTTGCCCAGTGGCCGGCGTTTATCATCGGCTCCACGGTAAAGAACATGCCTTCTTTCAGCACTTCGCCTTCGCCCGGTTCGCCGTAATGCAAAATGTTTGGTGCGGTGTGGAACACTTGCCCGATGCCGTGCCCGCAATAATCACGCACCACAGAATATCCATGTTTTTCCGCATAGGTTTGTATGGCATGGCCAATGTGCCCCACCGTATTACCAGGCTTTACCTGCTCAATACCCAGCATCATCGCCTCATAGGTCACCTGCGTCAGGCGCTTGGCCTTAATCGGTGGCTCACCTGCCCAGTACATGCGTGAGGTGTCACCATACCAGCCATCGAGTATTACCGTAACATCCACATTCACGATATCGCTATTTTTCAGGCGCAGATCCCCCGGAATACCATGACACACCACATGATTCACCGAGGTGCAGATAGATTTAGGAAAACCGCGGTAATTCAGCGGCGCCGGAATCGCCCCCCGAGATAGAATCATCTCATGACACAGATCATTAATCTCACCGGTAGTTATCCCCGGCTGCACATGGCCTGCTACCATATCCAGCACCTCGGCGGCAAGTTTCCCCGCAGCGCGCATACCCTCAAGGTCTTTGGAGGTGTGTATTTTTATCGGTCTTGTATCGTCTAACACTTTATCATCCTATTCGTTGCATTTTGCCAGTATAGTGCTAGTTTTTATGTATGCAAACAGCATGTCTTATAATTATTGGAAATGAAATCCTTTCTGGCCGTACGCAGGACAAAAACCTCGCATGGATAGCTAACCAGTTGAATGACGCGGGAATACGCCTGATGGAAGTACGCGTTATTCCTGATGTTGAACAAACTATTATTGATACGGTGAATGCCTGCCGCAGCCAGTTTACCTATGTGTTTACCACAGGCGGCATAGGCCCTACGCATGATGACATTACCTCGGAATGCATTGCTAAGGCCTTTGGCCTACCCTTCGAGCGTCATCCGGAAGCCAAGGCCATCCTAGAAAAACATTACGGCGACCAGATAAATGACGCGCGCCTTAGCATGGCCGATATGCCGCGCAATGCACGGCTGATTTATAACCCCGTGAGTGCCGCCCCCGGTTTTGTGGTTGAAAATGTCTATGTGCTGGCGGGCGTGCCTTCCATCATGCAGGCGATGTTCCTGAGCATAAAAAATGAGCTTGAAGGTGGAGAGAAAATGCTCTCGCGCACGCTTGCTGCGTTTGTGACCGAAGGTATGCTGGCCGACGGACTCACGAAGATTCAGGATGCCAACCCAGAGGTGGAAATCGGCAGTTATCCCTTTTTCCGTGATCAGAAACTGGGCACAAGCCTTGTGTCACGCGGCACCGATAAAGTACAGCTGGAGCGAGTGGCCGAGGAAATACGCCAGCTACTGCTAAGCTTTACCAGCGTGATTTACGAGGAGTAACACCCCGCCGAATGGCAGGGCTATACTAAAACTTGAAACGTGCACCCACTTCAGCAGTATGCGCCGTCACATCATCCAGCTTCACCTTGCCGGTGGCGGTGGTGTATTCCGGTGAATCAACCACGAAGTAACGATAACCAAAACCCCATTCGGTATTTGGCATGCTGGTCGGCGCATAAGAAAGACCGGCCATAAACTGATAGGCCATGGTATTATCTTCATCGTCCGCTGTGTTGCCCAAGCCGCTGTTATGACTGAGGATAGCTGTAGCGATACCCGCACCACCGCCAACATATGGCGTCATCTGGCTGTTATTGCGGAAATCATAAAACGCATTCACCATATAGCTGGCCACGCGCAATTTGCCTGGAGATGCGGTTGAAACGCCACTCAGCGTTGTATTATCCAGTGAATTTTCATGGTACGCCGCTTCCAGCTCCATACGCATATTGCTGAAAGGCTGCATCCCAAACGGCATCTGGTAACCTAAGGAAATTGCTGCAACGCCACCCATATCAAAGCCCTGCTCCCCCGTGGAGGTACCGCTTACATCGGAATCATCAAGATAGGTCAACCCGCCGGAAAGCCCCACATACCAGCGCGGCCATGCTTGATCAGCATTTGCGGCAGCAGATACGGTTAAGGCTACAAGACTCACGGTTGCAAACAATTTATTCATATTCTTCCCCCTGATGCATACCATATGTGGTAGTGATAAAAACTACTGGATAAATACACCTTGTGGCTGCTATACGCAAGTCGTAAACATAAACTACCTACTGAATAATCGCAGTAGGCTGAGCCGGATGCGAAGGTTTTTCGAGAACCGCAGCGCAGGCGTACACTCCAGTACGTGCGCAGCGGAAGCACAGAAAAACCAAGCAAGGCGGCCAGCATAATGTGATTAAATGCTCTCGTGGCGGAATTGGTAGACGCAAGGGACTTAAAATCCCTCGACTTCACGGTCGTACCGGTTCGATTCCGGTCGAGAGCACCATCCGCTTTCGCTAATTTTTGGCAAAGCCAAAAATTTAGCTACAGCGCGATTGGGTGTGCCCAATTGCGATGGAGCATGCGAAACGGATGCCGCGCTGTAGTGACTGCGCTGTAACGAAGTGAAAGCGAGGAACGAAAGCGGGCTTTATGAAATACGTATACATACTTCAAAGCGAGATAGAGCCTGATAGATATTACACTGGCTCAACTAATGATTTAAAACGGCGTCATGCCGAACATAATGACGGAAAATCTATCCACACCAACAAATACCGCCCCTGGAGACTGAAAATGTATATCGCGTTCAGCGACGAACAAAAAGCAGACGAATTTGAGGCCTTTCTAAAAACGGGGAACGGCAGGGCATTTGCCAAAAAGCATTTTTAAGAACGGTTCCATTCCGCATGGAAGCCTGAGTTGGCGCTGGTTCTAACTTTCCGATACCCAATTTTCGCGGATTCGGATAGAAATGATGGAATTCAAATAGATGAGCGGTTATAGCAGATGACAATTATCCAATTTATTTCAGCTTTTGGACTCGGTGCGATTGTTAACGCGTTGATACAAGCGTGGCTCTCACAACGTGCCGATAATGCGAAGCGCAACTTTCAAGAAAAGAAAGAATGCTATGTTGGCCTCTTAGAGGCACGTAATCGCTGTAGAATGGCACCCACAATGCAATCCATACAAGATCTTGAGCTTTGGCGCTTACGATGCGAATTGGTAGCTCCGCATAACATCAGAGAGGTTCTCAGGAAAACCTCTATACAAGACGACGCCACCCAGATAGCTGCCTACGAAGAGCTGAAGCGTCTATTTCGTGAAGATTTACGAGTAACAAAATAATTAGACCGCTAATATCTTGTATTAACCACTTCCAAAAAGGCCACATATGACCGAAGAACTCAAAGTTAAAGACGCAAACGGCAATCTTCTGAAGGAAGGTGATTCCGTCACGCTTATTAAAGACCTGCCGGTGAAAGGCACGAATGTAACGCTCAAGCGCGGCACGCTGATAAAAAACATTCGCCTCACGCATGATGAAGAAAACATCGAGTGCAACGCCGAAAAAGTCAAAGGTCTGGTGCTTAAAACCTGCTTTTTGAAGAAAGCGTAAGCGCGCTTACTTAATCATGCAAAAGCTTTTTGGCTCTGCCTGCGCGTTCCATGGCATTTTGGCAATTAGCACCGCAAGGCCGCACGTGCCCGTGATGCCAGCGAATAAAAGCCCTGCGCCAAAAAAGCCGGAGAGCAGGAAAAACACAGGATTTACCACATAGCCAAGCATGCTGCCGATAAGCACGCCTGCACCAATAGTCAGCTGCACCTGCCGCTCCAGCGGAAATATTTTCTTTGCGCCGGATTTGATCGGGAACCCGGCTTCTGCCCATGCGGTAATGCCGCCTTCGAGATTATAAATCTCAAGATTTGCATCTTCTGCCAGCAATTGCTCGCACGCCCTGCCCCCGCGCCCACCGCGCCTGCAATGCAGCACCAGCTTCTTGCCACGACTATCCGGCAGCGATAATTTTGATACCTTGCCTATGGGGAGCAACGTTGCGCCAACAATACTTTCTGCGGCATATTCGCTAGGCTCGCGCACATCCACAATCACCGCTTCGCCCTTATCCAGCCATTCTTTGGCCGTTTTTACATTAACTGAATGTATTCCCATAGCATTCCTTTCAATTAGCATACTCTAATATATATTACGACTTACAATACATCACGCACAGCGTGGAAAGCAACGCCTGCGCCTGCATGCTGCTGATAGAATAATACACCATCTGCCCACGTTTTTCTGAAGCAAGTAATTTTGCCGCACGCATTTTTGCCAGATGCTGCGAGAGTGCGGATTGCGATAAATCAGCAGCTTTTACAAGGTCATTTACGGTTTTCTCCCCTTCCATCAAGGCACAGAGAATCATCAGGCGACGTGTATTAGCCAGCTGCTTGAGCAATAGCTCTGCTTTCTCGGCATTTTCACGCATCACATCGGCAGAGAGATTTTTTGTATTTTTCTTCATGTTGACATTATATTAGATTTTGCTAATATATGCAATAATCATTTTCAGGAGAACTTATGGAAAAGAATTACCCCGAAATCACCAAACGCATCTCTGCCAACATCAAAACACTGCGCAAAGACATCCCCGATACCATGCAGGGCTTTTCTGCTATGGCAGCGGCCGCCACCAAGGAAGGTGTGCTGGATAAAAAAACCAAGGAGCTGATTGCGCTGGCTATTGGTGTTTCCACGCGCTGCGATGGCTGCATTGGCTTCCACAGCGAGGCACTGGTAAAGCTTGGCGCCACCCGCGAAGAAGTGGAAGAAACCCTGGGCATGGCTATTTATATGGGCGGCGGCCCTTCTTTGATGTATGCTGCCGATGCCATACAAGCTTACGAGCAATATAAAGAAAAAACACAGTCTGCTGCCGCATAACCCACATAGAAAGGATTTTTATGCAATGCAATATTGGAAAGAAGGATAAAATACTTCGTCTTGTTCTGGGTCTGGCGCTGGTCATCTGGGGCATGGTCTCGCAGAACTGGCTGGGCGCTATCGGCCTTGTACTTATCATCACGGCCATGGTACGCTTCTGCCCTGCCTACACCGTGATTGGCATGAACACCGACAAAAAATAGGAGCATCTATGTCCAACAAACCCGTGACGGCAGCATTGAAAAAAGTGCTGGCTGATAATTATGCACTATATCTTAAAACCCAGAATTACCACTGGAACGTGGAAGGGCCGAATTTCAAGCCGCTTCATCTTCTGTTTGAGGAGCAATATACCGACCTCGCCGCCGCTAATGACACCGTGGCCGAGCTCATCCGCGGCCTTGGCGAAAAAGCACCGGGCACGTTTGAATTTTTTACCAAAACCACAAATATCAAGCCTGCCAATGAAAATGCCAGTGCCGAACAGATGCTTAAAGATCTCATCAAAGACCAAGGTATTATTGAAAAAACACTCCAACAAGCGCTTGAAGTGGCACAAAAAGCAGGTGATGAAGTGTCCGCTGATTTTATGATCGAGCGCCTGACCGTGCACCGCAAAGCCGCATGGATGCTTAAAAGCAGCTTGTAATTAGCCTTAGTCACCCTCGGGCCTGCCTGTCCGCCATAGCTTTAGCGAAGACTGGAACCCGAGCATGACAAATGCCGTTTTTCCTACTATAACGCGGCCTATGCGTCATATTATCCTCATTCCATTGCTTCTGATTTTGGCTGGTTGCGCCAAGTCACTCAGTGCTCCCAGCGTTCCGGAGACATTAAGCACGCAAGCAAAGGTGCAAGGCTTCCCTGCAGAAATTCGTTTCTGGGCGGATGAAGCACCAGAATATCTAAGCGATATTGTGCATGCACGCATGGCCGATTACCGGAAAAAATATGCAAACTACCACGCAGAGCATGGCAGCTACCCTTCCCTGCATTATCTGGCTATCTCCGGTGGCGCGTATGATGGCGCGTTTGGCGCCGGCCTACTTTCCGGCTGGAGCGCAGCAGGCAACCGCCCACCCTTCTCTCTCGTTACAGGAGTCAGTACTGGAGCGCTCATTGCACCCTTTGCCTTCCTTGGCACGAAATATGACGAACGCCTGCGTGAATTCTTCACCAACACCACCTCTGATAAAATCTTCATGACCGACGCGTGGAAAGTGCTGGAAGGCTTAACCGGCGGCCTCGCCGTGACCGACAGCGCACCGCTTGCACTGCAAATACAATCCGCCGTAACCCCTGAGGTACTGGCTGAAATTGCCACCGAATATAAAAAAGGCAGACTGCTTTATATCGTCACCACCAATATTGAAGCACAGCGCGGCGTGGTATGGGACATTGGCGCGATTGCGGCAAGCAGCCATCCTGACGCACTTAAACTGGTGCACCAGATTATGCTGGCCTCTGCCGCCGTACCAGGATTATTCCAGCCAGTATTTATTGATGTTGAGGCGGATGGCAAAAAGTACCGTGAAATCCATGTGGATGGCGGTGTTACCTCGCAGGTGTTTGCTTACCCTATTCGCCTGCACCGCAGCGTGATGGATGAGTTCCGCAATCACAATATCGCACAGAATTTATACATCATCCGCAACAGCAAAATATCGCCGGAATATAAGGTGATGGATCCCGGGCTGTTCAGCCTCACTGGCCGCTCTATTGAGACCCTTATCAAGCAGCAAAGCCTCGGTGATTTATACCGCCTTTATGTGAGCGCAAAACGCGACGGCGTACATTACCACATGGCGGCTATACCCGCCTCATTCCGCGTAAAATCGAATGCGATTTTTGACCCCGCCTATATGGGCGCGCTCTATGATGTTGGCTACCAGATGGGTAAAACACAAAGGGCTTGGACAACATCCCCGCCCGGGCTGGATTATATTGAGAGGTAACAATCAATCGTAGCGGTCGCGCGAGCCACCAGATCTTCTTGCAATATCTGTGTATGGCGTGCCACCAACTGAACTGCGAAGTGCGCTCGGCGCAGATTTTCCACGAGATTCCGCAGCGCTAACAGACTTCGGTACTTCAATAGTAACGCCCAAAACACTGCCAGCCTGCTTTCGGTACTTCAATAGTAACGCCCAAAACACTGCCAGCCTGCTTTGCTGCGTTCCACATATCTATAGCTTGCTTTGAAGATATACTAGAGTCCTGCGAGATTGTCGCCTGTAGGCTGGTGCATTATCGCGAATCACTTCAAGATCAGTTCTTTCAAACTCTCCCTTGCCATTAGATACATCCAGCATCATCTGAACCAATGGTTTTAAGGTATTTGCATCCGTCATATTTTATCCCCTGTTTTTTATTAACTCCAGTCCGGTTCTACGCCCATATTGACCCGCCCACCAAGGCTGGAAAGTTTTTCTTGCACTTGAGACTTTTTTATCGCGCTCCCATTCCATGACACCCCAATCTCTGGGCCCCTTGCTTGAATTTCTATTGCCAGCTCACGAAAAAGATGCCCCTCTTGCTGCATCATCTCCTGAATGGCACGTTGTGCATCTGTAGCTTTGCTAGTTGAGTCAAATGTCACAGTCACTGTATTTAATGCTCTTCTCCGCATTTTTTCCTCTTTTTTTGTGTATTATGCCCACAGGCTACACCAACCTCTTAGCCGTTGAAAACCCCTAATTTATTACATTTTCGTGAAGGCCTGCCTAGCCGTAATACTTCCTTAATAATCAATGGCTAATATGCCACAATGATTACCGTTTACTATAAACAGAATGGCAGTATCAGTGTGCGCGATGTCGGGAAATCCGATGTGTTGCCGCCGGACAGCGTATGGATTGACATATATAACCCCACGCTTGAGGAAGAAAAAAACATTGAAGGCCAGCTTGGCATCGAAATCCCTACCAAGGAAGAAGTGTGGAAAAATCAGGTTCTAAACCGGTTCTATCAGGAAAATGGCGTGTCCTATATGACTGCCGCACTCATTACCAAGGTAGACTCCCCCTATCCGCAAACCAGCTCCGTTACTTTTATTTTGTCTGAAAAATATTTGGTTACCATTCGCTATATCAACCCCACTTCTTTTCAAAATTTTTCCACCCGTTTATTACGCTACTCTGCAAAGTTCCCCGATGGGGCGCATGTGCTGGAAGGTTTGCTTGAAGAAATCATCACCCGCGTGGCCTATAACTCTGAAATCGTGGTGGATGTTCTGGATCAGCTCTCGCATGATATTTTTAATCCGGATACCTTCCAGAATAACAAACAGAACCCTTCACAACTTATGCAGGCGGTGCTGCGCCGCCTTGGTACCTGTGCGGACCTGAACTCCAAAATTAATGAAAGCCTGCATTCGTTAAGCCGTATGGTGAATTATTTTGAAACCGTGCATATACCCGATAAGGACATTGATAGCGGCCTTCGCACCCTCACCACGGACGTAATGTCGCTCACCAAACAGACTGCATTTCTGTCTGACAAAATCACCTTCCAGCTCGATGCCACGCTCGGCATGATTAACGTTGAGCAGAATATGATTATTAAAATATTCTCGGTGGTGGCCGTATTCTTCCTGCCGCCCACGCTGGTGTCCGGCATTTACGGCATGAACTTCCAAAGCATTCCCGAGCTGGAATGGGCATGGGGCTACCCATATGCCTTGTTCCTTATCACCATGTGCGTGGTGATACCCTTCCTATATTTCAGGAAGAAGAAGCTGCTGTAAAAATATGCTTTACTTAGGTTTGTTCAACTTTTGGACAATCACCGCATACCAGCCCAAGCCGTCATACTCTTGGTAACCAATCGTTTTTGCAAAAGCGACTAGTTCTGATTTGCTATTGATATAATAACCCTTTTGTTGGCCTTTGTGATCCAACTCAAACTGGGAAAGCAAATCTTTATTATCAGAAGCTGCAATGATCCGGAAATGATTATCAAGCAACATAACTCGACTTCTTTGCCATTCTTCGGCACTCAGGCTTGGCTCGCTCTGTACAATCACGCGTGATTGCTCTTCCCAATCAAAATATACGCCCAGTACACCTAATACCTTGCCATCTACCTTACCACCTGCACGTACCGCCGTAGCGTAGCAGGAAACCAGTTTATTATCGTGCACAGCATCACGGTATATTTCATCCACCACATATTCATCACCACTGCACGTTGCTAGTGCTTTCTGAACCCATGGCAAGTGAGATATATTCGCACCAGTGACCCTATGGAATTTGGAAGGTTGCGAACACGTAATAACTTTCCCGTCAGGTGCAACAAGTAGCAAATTCATATACACCGAATAAAAACGGTTGATAAGGCCAAGTCGGCTGGTTGCGTATTCTATCGCTGTAGCATCCATAGATTCCAAGCAACGGAATAATGCATCATCGGTTGCCCACCAGCGCACGTCCGCCGTACGCTCGTACAAATTACGCACAATAAGCTGAACAAGCGTCTGCGACATTTCAGAGATGCGTCCATACTCTTTTTCATCAAATTCAGTTTGCAGCACGCTGGTCTGGTCACCAATTTCCTTGATGACATGGGTACGTAGTTCTTTAGAGTTCTCAGCCGCCTGCTTGGCAAGGTTTTTTACCTCGCTTGCCACAACAGAGAAACCTTTTCCACTTTCTCCTGCGCGGGCAGCTTCGATGGTTGCATTCAGTGCCAGTAGATTAGTTTGCGCCGCAATTTTCTCATTAATCGACGCAAACTTCTCAACACGAACCTGAATATTTTCTATGATTGCCGAAATATTGCTCATAATACTACATGCATTATTTTATTTATACGCTCTCCTATCGTGCACACGTGCAATTTCACCATGCACGGATGTATCTAACCCTTGATTTTCTGCCTCATGATGAACCCTAATTGGAGTGATCGCATTTACCACTTTAATTAATACATACGTCATCACCGCAGTAAATATTGTTACCACAACCACTGCAAAAATATTGGCTTGGAAAAGCGATGTTTCACCACTTACTAAAATTCCTTCAACCGCAATCGCAGGATTAACCGCTTTAGATGCAAACATACCTGTCATGATAGCACCTAAAATACCACCAACACCGTGGCAGGCAAACACATCCAGCGCGTCATCAAGATGCGTCTGAGTTTTGATGAAATGCGCGAACAGGTTACAAAATACACCAGCGAAAGCGCACATGATAATTGCTGATTGAACGGTTACATATCCTGCAGCAGGCGTAATGACAACCAAGCCAACAACAAGGCCAATACATGCACCAACGGCACTCGGCTTGCTGTGCTTAATCCAGTCCACCATCATCCAAGCCACGAATGCTGCCGCTGCACCCACATAGGTGGTTACGAATGCGTGCGCTGCCAAATGACCGGAAGCAATAGCAGAACCCGCGTTAAATCCAAACCAGCCAAACCAGAGCAGTGCTGCGCCAAGCATGATCATTGACACGTCATTAGGGCGGTTTATTTCACCCGCATTGATGCGCTTTCCATACATCATAGCAGCAACCAGCCCCGCAACACCCGCAGTAATATGAACTACAAGACCACCGGCAAAATCAAGTCCACCATCAGCAGCAATCCAACCACCTGGACCCCACACCCAATGCGCAACAGGTACATAAACGCAAATGCTCCAAAGCACCAGCAGGAATACCCACGCCTTAAAATTCACACGCTCTGCAATCGCACCGGTGATTAACGCTGGTGTAATGGCGGCAAACATCATCTGGAATGCCATGAAAGCATAATGCGGCACCTTCGCATCACCATATACGGTGTTTACCATGCCATCTAGCATGAAAAAGCTTGTGCCGCCAATAAAGCCATTACCTTCACTAAACACAAGGCTGTAGCCAATCGTAACCCAGATAAGCCCAACAACCGCAAGTGCCACGTAATTCTGTAGCAAAGTAGATACCACGTTTTTTCGGTTCACCATGCCGGCGTAGAAAAAAGCAAGCCCAGGAGTCATAAGCATTACAAGCGCGGCAGATACAAGAAGCCATGCCGTATTGCCAGAATCTACTGCAGTTACTGCGTCATCCGCACATGCCGAAGATGATGCAAACGCAGCAATTGCAAACGCAGCAAGTATTTTTTTCATGGCTCTACTCCTTAGATATACATAAACACATTGCTCAAAACAACCAGAGCACCTTTACCCATGTTATATTTTGATATAATTAATTTTTCCTTAATCTCAAATCGATGTTGGATGTATCCAATAAAACCGGCATTCGACCAATTTGTTATAACATAACATTTCTATTGCCTCGCCCCATCATTTGGCGTAGGTTGCCCCAGAATTTTGGGGTTATCATGTTGTATTGGAGTGCATTTCAGAGAATTTTGCTTGCCGCATTGCTTGTTAGCACGCTGTGGGGTGCGGCCGCTTTGGTAATTCAAATGCCTGAGCCTGCTCCTTCTAATGACCACCACGAAGCGCATGAACCTGAAGACGTGCACGAAGATAGCCAACATAAAGAGCACGAACATGATCATAACCATTGAGAACCTCACACTGAGTTATGATCGTCACCCTGCGGTGCATCATATGAATGGCACATTTGAGGCGGGATCGCTCACTGCCATCACTGGCCCAAACGGCGCAGGAAAAAGCACCTTGCTCAAAGCCATAGCAGGCATACTCACGCCATCAGACGGGCAAATTCATATCGCCTGCAGTACCGATGAAATCGCTTATTTACCGCAGGCCTCCGCCATTGATAGAGATTTCCCCATCACTGCACTGCAAATGATTGCAACCGGCTTCTGGAAAAAAGCAGGCGGTTTTGGAAAAATCAATGCGGATCACCTCAAACAAGCCCAGCAAACACTACAAACAGTTGGCCTTCAGGGTTTTGAGCACCGTCAGCTTTCCACCCTTTCCGCAGGCCAGATGCAGCGCGCCCTGTTTGCCCGCCTGATTGTGCAGGATGCCAAGGTTATTCTTCTCGATGAGCCACTCTCCGCCGTGGACACCGACACATGCGAGAAGCTTCTGGAAATCATTGCAGGCTGGCACAAGGAAGGACGTACTATCATCTGCGTACTGCATGATTTTGCGCAGATTCGTGAACATTTCCCGCAGTGCCTGCTACTGGCGCGTGATTGCATTGGCTGGGGTAAAACCTCAGACATTCTGACCTCAGAAAAACTTTCACGCACACGGCAATTCCGCGCCGCATGGCAGGATCATCCGGAGGTATGCGAGCAATGATAGATGTAATCATCACACCATTTACCGAACATGGCTATATGGCGCGCGCACTGGTTGCTTGCCTTGCTATCTCTATTGGCGCGGCCCCTCTTGGGGTATTCATGGTACTGCGCCGCATGGCGCTGATTGGTGACGCTATGCAGCACGCCATCCTCCCAGGCGTTGCAGTGGCATATCTTATGGCTGGCTTGTCCCTCTGGCCGATGACAGTGGGCGGTCTGATTGCAGGCGTTGTGGTGGCTGCGCTGGCTGGATTTGTTACGCGCAACACGCCCCTGAAGGAAGATGCCAGTTTTACCGGCGTATACCTTATCTCCATAGCGCTGGGCGTGGTGCTGGTTTCGCTAAAAGGCGATGTGCATGAGCTGGAACATATTTTGTTTGGCGATGTAAAAACCATGAGCAATCAAGCCGTGATCATGATTGTGAGTGCCGTGAGTATCAGTACGTTCGTGTTTGCAATTATTTATCGTATGTTGGTGGTGGAATGTTTTGATCCAAATTTCATGAAAGTAGTTAGCGGCAAAGGCGGCGTGGTGTACCAGTTGTTCCTGCTGATGGTGGTGATGAACCTCGTTGCTGCATTCCACGCGCTGGGCACGCTGATGGCACTTGGTCTGATGGTGCTGCCTGCAGTATCCGCCCGCCTATGGATACGCGATGTTGAAGGCATGATTTTTACCAGCGTTATCTTCAGCATCATTTCCAGCGTTGTTGGCCTGCTGGTATCTTTTCATAGCGACACGCCTTCCGGTGCCACCATCGTGCTGGTCGGTGGAGGTATTTACATACTCTCCGTATTGTTCGGACGCACCGGCGGCGTACTAACACGCCTGCTCCCTCATAAGCATTTGAAGGGGTAATCTATTTCCTGAATAACTCGCTTTGGCAAAAAATCGCGCCGCGATGGAGTCCAAGAAAACGAGTGTATTAATAGATACATAACGCTTTCTAGGGAGACTTCGTCGATAGCAGAGTTGAAGCCAAAGTAGAGTTAGAACACGTGCGGCTTGAGGATATCCCGCATACTGATGAGTTCCTGACGCAGCACGGCAAGTTGGTTCTTTTCTTTTTCAGATAATACGGGCGGCTTTTCCTGCACTGCCATTTCTTCAATAGACACGATGGCCGCGCCTTTGCTGAAGGCTTTTTTAGCACCGTTAATAGTATAGCCCTGCTTGTAGAGCAGGTTTTTGATGGTGCTCAGCACCTCAACATCTTCAGGCCGGTAATAGCGCCTGCCGCCGCGCATCTTCACCGGTTTTATCTGTGAAAAACGGCTCTCCCAGAAACGCAGTACATATTGGGGAACATTAAGGAAAGTAGCTACTTCACTGATGGTACGGAAAGCGTTTGGTGCTTTTTCCTTGTTGTCATCTTCATAGGCATCATGATGCCCCACAGGATTCACATCCGCACCATGCCCTGTAGAGGATTCGAGGGAGGTTACTTGCCTGACATCCGCCGATGCAGACGCCTTATCCAGAAGATCCAGTTGCATACCGCCACCTCCTTCCGTGCCAATAAAGTACCCAACAACGCCCCATACAGAGGCAGTTGTTATATTATGTTCTTGCCCGCAAGTTTCTCATTAACCTGCGCTTTAAGCAAGTTTGATGCATTGAATGACAGCACAGTGCGCGACGTAATCGGCACTTCAACACCCGTTTTAGGATTACGACCCATGCGCTGCTTTTTCTTGCGCAGGCTGAAAGTGCCGAAGGAAGAAAGCTTCACATCTTCGCCCTGCTCAAGTCCGGTGCAGATTTCCTCAATCACCGAATCTACCAGCGCGCTGCATTCCTGCAGTGAGAGGCCAATTTGCTTGTAAACTTGGTTGCTTAAGTATGCGCGGGTGAGTGTTTTTGTCATGGTCATTCTTCCACTGTTGGTTTGATAGGTCGTTTATAGCCTATTTTAGGAATAAATACAAGCGGATAGTAAAAAAGGCGGTTTTAATGCTTAAAATGGCCTCTTTTGGCTTCTCTTTGTACTACAAAGGATTAACTACCATCTAAGTATCGTACAGCCCCACGTAAGGCCTGCACCAAGTGCCGGACACGCAATGAGCTGGCCTTGTTTAATGCGGCCATCCGTTACGCCCTGATGAAGTGCAAGCGGTATGGAGGCTGCCGAGGTGTTGGCATGTTTTTCAACCGTTGCAATCACCTTTTCTTCAGACAATTTGAGCTTATTTGCCACTCCGGAAAGGATCCGCATATTCGCCTGATGCGGCACCAGCCAATCAATCGTTTCGAATGGCAACAGTAATGCACCCATACCTTCGGTTACAGCTTCCGGCATTTTTGACACCGCATGCCGGTAAATTTCTTTGCCAGCCATAAATAATGTGCCTGCTGTTTGCGTGGCAGAAACGCCGCCGCTGGTGCCAAGCAGCTCCACATATTGCCCGTCAGAATGCATGCGTGAAAACAACACGCCGCGATCGTTGCTATCACCTTTTTGTTCCTGCGCATCAAGCAGCACAGCCGCTGCGCCATCACCAAACAAAATGCAGGTGGTACGATCTTTCCAATCCAGAATACGTGAATAGGTTTCCGCGCCGATAACCAGCACACGATTGGCCTGACCGGAAGCGATAAAACTGTTAGCCACCGTCATCGCGTACACAAAACCGCTGCACGCCGCGTTCATATCGAACCCCGCACCGCGCGTCATGCCGATGGCGTGCTGCACCTTAGTTGCCGTTGATGGCATGGTGTCATCCGGTGTGGTTGTGGCAATGATGAGAAGTTCAATCGAGTCAGCAGCAACACCCGCTGCATTGATTGCTGCATGCGCTGCCTTGATCGCAAGATCAGAGGTTTTTTCACCTTCCATCGCGATGTGCCGCTGCGTAATACCAGTACGCTCCTTTATCCATTCATCGCTGGTATCGATGATTTTTTCTAAATCCGCATTCGTCATGATGCGGGAGGGCAAATATGCGCCTGTACCGATGACTACGGCACGCTTCATAGAAACCTCTCCCTCACCTTAATCCTTCCCCGCAAGCAGGAGAGGGAAATATTCTTGGCGCGGCGCATTAATCCGCCTCGCCTTCCTGAACCGCTGCCAGCTCAGGTTTATATGAACCTTGCGTGGTCGCCTGCAACTCTTCAATAATGCGGGCATTGATATGATGTGCAACAAGCTCTACCGCCACGGAAATAGCATTGCAGAAACTATAGGCATCTGCACCACCATGGCTTTTTACGGCAATGCCATTTAACCCAACAAACATGGCGCCGTTGCGCTTTCTGTCATCGAGCTTATCTTTCACTGCCCTGAGTGCGCCAGATGCCAGGAATGCACCGCTTTTTGCAATAGGTGAGCTGGTAAATGCATCCTTCAGATAGGTGCGGATAAGGCGCGCTGCACCTTCGGCCGTTTTAAGCGCGATGTTGCCGGAAAAACCATCCGTTACCACCACATCCACCGTGCCTGCGGCAATATCATTACCTTCAATGAAGCCGTGGAAATTCAAATCATGCCCACAGTTCTTTATCAGCTCGAGCGCTTCTTTCACTTCGTCACGACCTTTGAGTTCTTCCGAACCCACATTGAGCAAACCAATTTTAGGGCGGGAAAGCCCAAGCACGGCACGCGCAAATGCATCACCCATTACGGCAAAGCGGAACAAATCATTCGCATCGCATTCAACGTTTGCGCCTAAATCCAGCATCACGCATTCACCGCGTAGGGTCGGAAATAAGGCCGCAATCGCAGGGCGCGAAATTCCGGGAAGCGTACGCAGTATTAGTTTAGACATCGCCATAAGCGCACCGGTATTTCCGGCAGACACCACTGCACATGCCTTGCCTTCTTTTACCGATTCAATGGCAAGCCACATGCTGGAATTACGCCCACGGCGCACCGCATGCGAAGGCTTATCATGATTACCGATGACAAGCTCCGTGTGTACAATTTCACTGGCTGATTTAAGATGTGGGTGACCGGAAAGCAGCGGCTCTAAAATATAGCGATTACCAAATAATATGAAGCGCAACCCAGGATGGCGCAACAGTGCCATCTCTGCGCCGCGCAGAACACATGCGGGCGCGTGATCTCCACCCATGGCATCAAGGGCGACTGGCAGCTGGAGTTTACCGGCGGCCATACACTACCTCGTCACTGCGAGCAAAACGAAGCAGTCCATAATTTGCCATATGGGAATACATTTGCCTGATTATGAAAACAGATAGAAAGCTGGATTGCTTCGTCGCTACGCTTCTCGCAATGACGAAATCCAGCATAGTGCAAACTCTAACGGTTTACTTTATCTTTCGTAACCTGACGGCCATTGTAATAACCATCAGCAGACACGTGATGAGGACGCTTGAGTTCACCCGTGGTTTTATCTTCAACCACCGTGGTTTTTGTGAGCGCGTGATGTGAACGGCGCATGCCTTGCGCGGATGGAGTTGTTTTTCGTTTAGGTACAGCCATTTGCTTACTTCCTTATGCTTATCCAAAGAACACGCCTTATACAGCACCCACCCCCTGCTTGAAAAGGGTTTTTTTAAGGTTATTTTGGACTAAAACACCCGTATCAGCTTCAAAACGGGGGAAACCGCCCGTGCCTCGCCGGATTTAAGGCTCAGCGGCTTAAAAGCCGCACTTGAGGAATGCGGCAACAGGAAGGGCGGGTCGTACTTCCTGATAACCGTTTTTGCCCCCCTGCCCACATAATGCTGCCCCACTACAATCTGCCCCACACGGCACATTCTGGAAAGGTCAGAAATCACGATATCTCCAGCAAAAATGCCGGACATATTCATGCCATCATCACGCACCTCAACCGCATAGGTTTCCTTGGAATGTGACATGATTTCAGCCGCTTCGAGGTAAAATTTACCGCCTTTACGCACTACGTTGGGGTGTTTCTTGACCTTCTCGGGGTCTTGCTGGAAGGGGATAAGTATTGGCGATTCGCCAAACCCCTTCTGCTTACCCTTTTCCTGAATGCCCATCACATCCGATACCGTTGTACCAAGATGATCGGCAATAATCGCCGCTTCGTCTGCTTTGAGCTGCCGTTTACCCTGAAAAAGATTGGTTATGACTGCCTTATCGCGCCCCAGCAAATGCGCCAGATCCGTCTGCGTAAGGCCATGTTTATTTAAAAGCTTTTTGAGATGCGCCAAATTCATACCTCCATATGTACTAATAATGCCGCCAACTATCAGTTGAGTTTATATTTAATTATTATTGACTTTAAGTTGAGATTAATTCAATATAACAGACAAGGAAAAACTTCAACAGGAATGCATATGGATTATAAGCTCAAGATTATTCTAAATTCTCTACTCACCACCATCAATGTGTTGGATACGGAGCTAAGCCGCATCGCGCGCTGCGATTTACTGAAACCAAATTCAGAAAATTTTGAGCTGCTGGAGCGCGTGCGAACCATGTGTACAGACACCTTACAGAATCTCGACACTATCGAAAGGAAACTAGAAAACGACCCTTTCGTGATACCTGAACGCGAACTTGCATTGCTTGAGTGATTTGAGTCTGGCCGATTCTCTGCTACAATGCATAAAATTTTGCTGTAGCAGGACATGAATAAATCAAAACTGGCACTGGAGTTTAGCTGTTTCTTCCTTTTGCTTCCGGGAGTGCTGGTGGCACTCAACATACGCAGTATTTTTTATCCTGTTTTATGGGGGGCATTCTTTGCCTGTTTTTATTGGCTTCATAAGCACAGTGTATACAGCATAGCGCAGGACTGGAAGGGCAGAACATTAACAAAAACGGTGATTAAGGAAATCTTGAAACGTTTTTCTGTACTGGCCATTCCTTTACTTGCTTTCACTTGGTGGTACGCGCCGGAGAAATTGTTTGCTTTTCCTCTCAATAATTTTTCCACATGGCTACTGGTGATGTTTGCGTATCCGGTATTATCGGTAGTGCCACAGGAACTTATTTTTCGCAGCTTTTTCCTCAGGCGATATGCGACAATATTTCCATCAGAGAAATATTTATGGCTGGCAAGCGCGCTATGCTTTGGCTGGGCACATGTGGTTATCCAAACATGGATATCTGTTGTGTTTTCCGCCATAGGCGGCTGGATATTTACCACCACCTATGCACGCACACGCTCGCTTGCTGCCGCATGTTTTGAACATGCGCTTTATGGTTGCTACATTTTCACCATCGGGCTTGGCTGGTATTTCTACCACGCCAATGGGATGCGCTAATTCACCACCTCCCAGCTGCCATCCGGCTGCATACACGCCGTGCCATAGGTTTGCTGTTTGCGACCGGCAACCGTTGATACCGCCTGATATTCGCGACAATAGCGGCCTTCCGTGCGGAAATCACGCGTAGGCGTCAGGCTGTAATAATCGTTACCCGCCGTCTGCCACACCATCGGCGTGCCCACAGGTGCTTGCTGAAACACTTCTTCCGAACAATCCTGATAGCTCGCACCAATAGCACTTCCCAGCACCGCACCACCAATGGTTGCCGCCGTGTTACCCTTGCCCTTACCAAACTGATGACCAACAATACCGCCCGCCGCACCGCCGAGAATCAAGCCAAGCGGATTACTACGGTTGGTGCAGCGAATGGAGCTGTAGGTTGGTTCCGTATAATAGCTACGTTCCACATAGCGCGGCGCAGACCGTATAACTACGCGCTCGCGATAATAGCGGGGATGATTATCCCAATGGCGATAATGCCCCCAGCCGTGCCCACGGCCATGATGGCGACCCCGATGTTTCCAATGGTCATCGTCGTCGTCATCGTCATAATATACGTATTTATATTTATCGGCATGTGCAGGTGCTGCAACGGCGGATACCGCCACTAGTGATAACACCACCACTTTAAGTAATTCCTTCATCGTACGCTCCTTTGTTTGGTTACGATGACGGAAGACTATCGCAGCCAGCGTTACACCGGCGCTACGCGAGAATTACAAATTTGTTAGGAAGAAAAAAAGCCAGCAGATGCTGGCTCTCTGATACACATTGCTTTACTTAATGTCGAGGAGGCCCATGATCAGTAGCTCTTCGGTATGAACTGCTCCTCGGCGAGATAAGCTGAGCATTCATAACAATGCGCTCAATTTCATCAAAAAATCCTGTCACCACACTTTCAACCACCCGATCAGTATTAGCGATACTTTTCTCTTTCAATGCCTCTCTTAATGCCCCCCTATACCCCATTTCCGCTAACTGGACATTTTCATCCGTTTTTGCATGATCAGGCCGCATGGAAAGCCTTAAAGCCAGATACGTGCCCTCGGCGAGTCTTAAATTATCGCTGGGATTTGGCAGAATTTTATCACGCGCGGCTTGAATTTGTGCGGTTATACCGGCTGCACGCTTGCGCGGCTCAGGCATATCGGTTTTAGGCGATACCATGGTCTACTCCTTAAATTGACTACAACCATTGTAACAATAGTATAGAATCTAAGTGTTACATAATTATTAAGGTTCATTTACCATGTAAGCCGCTGATTAAAATATATAAAATATTTTTTCTTAGGCTATATCTCATCCTTGCGGCATCTAAACTCGCTATAGATGCTTACCGGCACGTTGGACTCATCAGTAGCGGAAGATGCCGCCAGATGCGCCACCATGGAAGCGGTGATGCCGAGCACGGGGGCGAGCCCGCCCATGGTGTCATCCTTATCCATCATTTTATAGGTGGGGCCGAATATGGATTGGTAGAACATTTCACCACAGATATCGCGTATTTCTTCGGTCATCCAGCTGTTGAGCAGCGTGGCACGCGCCTGCCATTTTTCCTTGCCACCCTTGAGCGATCCTGCCCAACGCATATCGGCGTTCTTGTTCAGCACCAAGATAAACCGGCCAGTGCTCAGCGTGCCGGAAGCAATCTGAAGCGTATTACCTTCCACCTCCACCTTGCGATCAGAGGTCACCACCTTGGGTGTGGAGGCACATGCGGCGAGGAGTAACAGTGGCAATAGTTGCAACATACACTTCATGCCAGCAGCATAGCCCTACAAAATCAGAAGGCAAGGCAGCTTTTAGGCAGTAATACCGGCGGCACTCAGCTCAGCGGCGATTTTATCGATGGATTCGCGCGAGCGGGTGGCGTCCTGATTATTAATAGCGATCTGCTGGAGCGATAGGTTTTTCTCTTTTGAGAGGCCAAGATTTGCCGTGGTGGCGTTGATAAAATCAATCAGTGGACCGCTGGAGCCAAACACAGACTGGAAGTCGGAAGCAAAGCCAAACCCGCTGCCTGCCTGCTCTGAAGCACTGGTGCGCCCTTCTTTATTTGCGCCGGTGACGTGGTCGAACAGCGCATCAATGAATTCGCGCAGCGGGTCAATTCTGCGACTTTCGCTTTCAAAACTAAAGGCCGTGACATCAATATTCGTGATACTAGCGGAAAAACTTGCTTGTTTAGGGGCATCGCACCCCTCGCCCGCGCAGTGCTCCATTACGGACTTAAAGTCCAGCCCAGCTGGCTCCTTAGATGAGCTTTGCGAATAATCAACAAATAAACTGCTGAAATTAAATGATGTTTTAGAAATATCCATAAAACCCTCATATCTGTGGATAACTAGGGTTTTATTGAGCAAGAAGTGTGCCGAGACAATCGACGCTATACGATTACCTATGACTTATCCACCGCCAGCTTCCGTGGTAGGTTCACGCAGCGAGGAGCAGAATAGGAGTGATGTGAATCAGGTTTTTTGATTGGCAAGATTTAGAGCCGCATAAATTTATATCTTCCATATTTATGAAGTCCCAATTTATAGGTTTCCAATTTACGTCTCATGCTATCGATAGCTTTTACAGATTGTTTGCGCTCGGCTATCCATTCTTCACCATATTTAGCACATAAACATTTCCACAATCTTGCCTTAGTACCCTTACCTTTAATGGAATTATAAGTACGACAACATAAAACAATATTAAATATATAATTTGTTCCATTTCTAGACACCGGCACTAAATGATCGATATGTAATTTTTCTTGGTAAATCCCACAATAGTAACAACAATTATTCTGAATCTTGTTGAGTTCAACAATGTCAGCTTCATTGTAGCCACCTTGGATAGCTTGCATTCGTTGAGAACGTTTTTTTTTGCTGGAGCTAGTTGCCATATGAACCTGAAATACATAAGCACTTTAGTATTAATTATTCCAATTTGCCATGAAAGCAAAGTTCAAGCGAAGCTATAAGTCAACAGGTCTTTCTAATTTTGACAATTCGCTAGGCTGAGGCGGATGCAAAACGTGGATACCGGCCTGCGCCGGTATGACAAGTTTTTGTTATGTGAGTGCAGCAGCACGAACCAGCCATGAGCCAGCGAAGCTGCGCTCCAACGCGAGGTCAGCAGACCGAGCGGGGAGCAAATTTAGACAAAAAAAACCGGCTTATAAGGCCTGGCGACGACATACTCTCCCATATCTTAAGACATAGTACCATCTGCGCTGAGAGCTTTCACGGTCGTGTTCGGAATGGGAACGGGTGGGACACCTCTCGCTAAAATCACCAGGCCGTATAAACCGGTTTCCCGATTATGCGGCGTGATAGGTTTTTCTGGCACTATTATGTAGTGTGAGTTGTTTGACGAACTGTACAAACGTCACAATGCTTCGCACTGCACGCTCATGTGTTCAGACATCAGTGTAAAATAAATCAATCGGGTTATTAGTACCGGTTAGCTTAAGATGTTACCACCCTTACACACCCGGCCTATCAACGTAGTAGTCTACTACGACCCTAATGGGGAAAATTTGTTTTGAGGCTGGTTTCACGCTTAGATGCTTTCAGCGTTTATCCATTCCGCACGTAGCTACCCTGCGTATGCTCTTGGCAGAACAACAGGTACACCAGCGGTGCGTCCAACCCGGTCCTCTCGTACTAAGGTCAGATCCTCTCAATTTTCCTACACCCACGGCAGATAGGGACCGAACTGTCTCACGACGTTCTAAACCCAGCTCACGTACCACTTTAATCGGCGAACAGCCGAACCCTTGGGACCTTCTCCAGCCCCAGGATGTGATGAGCCGACATCGAGGTGCCAAACCTCCCCGTCGATATGGACTCTTGGGGGAGATCAGCCTGTTATCCCCGGCGTACCTTTTATCCGTTGAGCGATGGCCCTTCCACTTGGAACCACCGGATCACTATGACCGACTTTCGTCTCTGTTCGACTTGTGGGTCTCACAGTCAGGCAAGCTTATGCCATTGCACTCTAACGAACGATTTCCGACCGTTCTGAGCTTACCATCGCGCGCCTCCGTTACTCTTTAGGAGGCGACCGCCCCAGTCAAACTGCCCACCATGCATGGTCCCAGACCCGGTTATACGGGTCGTGGTTAGACATCAGGAGATGACAGGGTGGTATTTCAAGGGTGACTCCACTCAGGCTGGCGCCCAAGCTTCAAAGTCTCCCACCTATCCTACACAGTCAATTCCTAATGCCAGTGCAAAGTTGCAGTAAAGGTGCACGGGGTCTTTCCGTCTAACCGCGGGAACTCCGCATCTTCACGGAGAATTCAATTTCACTGAGTCGATGCTGGAGACACCGGGGAAGTCGTTACGCCATTCGTGCGGGTCGGAACTTACCCGACAAGGAATTTCGCTACCTTAGGACCGTTATAGTTACGGCCGCCGTTTACTGGGGCTTCAGTTCAGTGCTTGCACACCTCTCTTTAACCTTCCAGCACCGGGCAGGCGTCAGACCGTATACATCCGCTAACCGCGTTTGCACAGCCCTGTGTTTTTAATAAACAGTCGCCACCCCCTAGTTTGTGCCCCCCATAATGACTTGCGTCTCTATGGGGCCCTCTTATCCCGAAGTTACGAGGGCAAGTTGCCTAGTTCCTTCAGCATCGTTCTCTCAAGCGCCTTGGTATACTCTACCTGACCACCTGTGTCGGTTTCGGGTACGGTCTATAATGATGGAGCTATTTCCTGGAACCCTTTGCCCCGCATGCACAATCCAATAAGTGCACACAAAACGCAGAATCCGTCACTTCCACCAGGCCCACGAATATTAACGTGGTTCCCATCGACTACGCGTGTCCGCCTCGTCTTAGGGGCCGGCTAACCCTGCTCAGATTAACTTTAAGCAGGAACCCTTGGTCTTTCGGCGAGGGGGTCTCTCACCCCCTTTATCGTTACTCATGTCAACATTCGCACTTCCGATACCTCCAGGCGCCCTCACGGGTCGCCCTTCACAGGCTTACGGAACGCTCCGCTACCGCGCATTGCTGCGCCCTAAGCTTCGGCTCGTGGCTTGAGCCCCGTTACATTTTCGGCGCAAAGACCCTTGTTTAGACCAGTGAGCTGTTACGCTTTCTTTAAAGGATGGCTGCTTCTAAGCCAACCTCCTGGTTGTT
>JBKDKX010000011.1:0-63251 GCA_046344715.1 Alphaproteobacteria bacterium
AGCGGGTGGAATGCGCCCGGCGATGGCTGCATATTTGCTATCAATCAAAATAATCCGCACTTCGCCGGTGCTCATTTCCGGCAAAAATTTCTGCACCACCCACGGGTTGTTACTGCTTGCAAACAGTGTTTCCATCAGCGCACCAAAATTCGCATCATCCTGCTTCACGCGGAATATGCCATTGCCGCCATGGCCATAAAACGGCTTAATCACCACATCTTTATGCTCGGCACGGAACTCGCGGATAGATGCAATATCAGATGCAATTAAGGTCGGCGTCATGAACTGTTTTAGTTCAGTGGGAAACCATTTTTCCGGCAAATTGCGCACACTTGCCGGATGATTCACCACATAGGGTTTTGGATGCACACGCTCCAGCATGTATGTGGTGGTGAGATACGCCATGTCAAACGGCGGGTCTTGTCGCAGCCACACCACATCAAAGTTTTTGATATCAACCACCGCTTCTTCGCTTAGCTCAAACCAGTGGCTTTCATCATCATGCAAGAAGGCACGGGCAGCGCGCACATAGATGCCACCCTCACGGTAAAATAATTTATCAGGTGTGTATTGCCATACTTCATAGCCACGACGCTGCGCTTCCAGGCCTAACCGAAGCGTCGTGTCAGTGTGTGGATTGATGGATGCCAGCGCATCCATCTGGAGTGCGACGCGGCGTGTCATGCGTAGCTACATGTCATAGCCGCGGCGTGGATCATCTTTCAGGCGCACATAGCTCACTACGCGCTGCACATAACTTGTGGTGCTTGCGATGTAGGTTGCTTTGTCGAGCTCTTCCTGAGTCTGCGCGATACCCATCAGATACACCACCTGATTGACCGTGATGAGCGAATAGTTGATAGAGCGAATATCTTTGGCAAAGAGCAGGCGGCTTTTGATTTGCGTACTTATCCACACATCGCGTGCATAGTTTGCAAGGCCAGCCTTATCATTAATCTGCACTTCATTGATGACTTCTTTCACACCGCCAATTGTCCATGCAAGACGCACGGCTTCAATCTGTGAATCGGGCTTGTCAACATTACCGGTCAGCAACACGCGGCCTTCAACAACTTTGATTTCTACGTTGGCAAGCAGATCTTTATAATCCTGCTTTGCGTACAGGTTTTTGATTTGCACCAGAATGCTTGCATCATCCACCGCATTGCCGACAGAGCGCTCCTGCGCTACCACCACGGCAGTTTCGGTGCCAGCCCCTACAAGCAGAGGCACGCAGCCTGATGAAGCAAATGAGGCCAGTACCAGCGAACAAACAGCAAGATTTTTTTTCATGGTCTCCACGCGTCCTTAATATGTTTTGGCATATGCCATGGGGTTATCCAGATAACATCGAAACGTATATTAGGGCTCTGGGTACGCGCAAGTCCAGTGATTTTCTTATCGGCGAGGGCTGCTTCCATTGCACGGCTTACGCGCATCTGTTTGTGTGGCGTAATGCTCTCTTCACAGGCTTGCATGGTTTTGCGTGCTTTTACTTCAATCGCTACCAGTGTATTTCGTTTTATCGCAAGCACATCAATCTCGCCCATGACATTGCGGTAACGTTCAGCAATAACACTATAGCCTTTTGCACGCAGATACCATGCTGCCAGCTTTTCAGCATGGATACCAAAACGGTAGGATTGCTTGCGTTTATTCGTCGCTTTCATGTTTTATAATATCCAGCGCTTTTGAGTAAATTTCCTTCCGCGCCATGCCAGTCTCTTCTGCCAGAATAGAGGCAGCTTCTTTTACGCTATGTGTTTTCAGCAGCAGGCGTAATTTATTTTCGACATCGGCAATATTTTTTTCTTCTGCCAGAGGAGGCGACACCACAATCACCACTTCGCCTTTGGGCTCTCCGTGCTTGTCATAGTAAGCAACCAGTTCTGCAAGTGTGCCGCGCCTGCATTCCTCATGCAACTTGGTGAGTTCGCGAGCTACCGCGACGCTGCGATTACCCAGCACACTGTGCATTAATGACAATGTTTTTTGCAGGCGTTTGGCCGATTCAAAAAATACCAGCGTGGCATCCACACCGTCAAGTGCGGCAAGTTCTTTTTTGCAGCCTTCCTGTTTGGGCGGGAGGAATCCGGCAAACAAAAACCGATCCGTCGGCAAGGCAGCAAGGCAAAGTGCTGCAAGCACGCTTGATGCGCCAGGAAGGGTGGTTACGTATAGCCCTTCCGTTACAGCCTCACGCACCAGTTTATATCCAGGGTCTGAAATAAGTGGCGTGCCCGCATCTGATATCAGTGCAACCCGTCCTCCATTTCTAATCGTATTAAAAATTTCTGGACGGCGTTCAACCGCGTTGTGATCATTATACGAAAGGGTTAGTTTTTTTATGCCGTAATGCGACAGCAGTTTGGCTGTTACCCTTGTGTCTTCACAAGCAATCAGGTCGGCAGTTTTAAGCACTTCCAGCGCACGCAGCGTTATGTCACCCAGATTCCCTATCGGTGTGGCGACAATATAAAGCCCGGGCGGTTGTATTTGACTGGCAAGTGGTTTCACAGTAGCTTTCCTGTATTATTTTTTCACACTATAGCGTGTTGGTTCTTCTCATGAAACGTTCTTTATTCGCCCTGCTTTCCGTAACGCTTATTGCGGTTGCTTCCTGTGCTCCGCCAACAAAGCCAAGCACTAAAGTTGTAAAACCAGTGCGTTCAAACGATACGCCGGTGATGCAGTCAGAAAATCCTATTTCCTCTCGAGGCGTCATTGCACCTGGTACGCCCGCTATCAAAGTTGCACTGCTTGTGCCGCTTTCCGGTGATTCACTTGCGGTAGGCAATGCCATGATGGATGCCGCCAACATGGCACTTTATGATAGTTATTTATCCGTGCCCTCCGAACAGATTCGTTCGCAAATTATTTTGCTGCCAAAAGATACCGGAAGCACCGCGGCTGATGCGCCACGTGTAGCACGGCAGGCTCTTGAACAGGGCGCAACCTTTGTCATCGGGCCATTGTTCAGCCAGTCTGTATTGCAGGTGCAGCCCATTACGCAGGCGGCGGGGGTTCCAATGCTCACCTTCTCGAATACTAAGGAAATTGCAAAACCAGACACTTTTATCTTTGGCTTCTTGCCAGAGCAACAGGTGCAGCGCGTGGCAGATTATGCCTTTTTACATAATCTTCGCCGTGTAGCACTGCTTGCGCCTAACGATGCCTATGGCCAGAAAATTCAGGAAAGCCTTACCAACATATACGGCAAGAAAGGCGGCGCCGTTACCCCGATAGAATTATATGCCCCAAGCCCAGCAAATATAGATGCTGCGGTGGCGCGCCTTGCTTCGTATAATGACGCCAATCAGGATCAGGCGTTTCAGGCGATTTTTGTGGCAGATGGTGGCATGCAAATGAAAAATATCATCAGCTCTATCAAAAAAACCAATATTGACCTCAGCAAAATTAAATTGCTTGGCACCGGCCTGTGGGATGATCCGGAAATGTCCAAAATGCCGGAAATGCATGGTGCATGGTTTTCCAGTTCCCCGCCGGATATTTCCCGCGCTTTTGAGCACCGTTTCAAGGTTATCTATGGTTACAAACCCATCCGTCTGGCAAGTCTTGCTTACGATGCCGTATCATGGATCACGCAGCTGACCATGAATAATCCAAATGCCATAATAGATATGCAGGCTCTTACCAGTCCTGAAGGATATCTATCACCCACTAACGGTCTGGTGCGCCTGAATAAAGATGGCACAAACGACCGCAAACTTGCGATTATGGAAGTAACGCCTTCTGGTTTCCGTGTGATAGAACCTGCGCCAAAAACCTTTGACCCGCCAGGAATTGAATTAGAGTAGTTCAGCGGTAAGCCTGTTGAGCACCAGCCTGCCTTTGAGCGTGGCCTGCAGTTTATCGGGTGTATTTTCCAGCAAGCCTTCACGCACAAAAAGTTCTCGTTTTTTTGTGTTTATTGTGCCGTGTAATGCTGTAGCATCAACGCCCTCAACCAGCCGAAGTCCCATCATCAATCGCTCTTCGGCTTCGTGTTGGGGCGTTATGCTATCCCATACCTCAACAGCGTTTCCTTTGCCCTCAACTGCTTCCAGCCAACGCTCCGGACTTTTAATAGTTTGGGTTGCAATTTTACCCCGCACTTGTTGCGGGGTCTGGTTATCTATTGCTACCGGACCCCGCCATTCGGCGGGGCTTATCCGCCCATGTGCGCCTGGACCGATGCCGATATAATCCTGATATTTCCAGTAGGCGATATTATGCCGACTTTCATGGCCTGGTTTCGCATAGTTGGATACTTCATACGCGGGCAGGCCATGCGCCGCCATCACCTCTTCCGTAAGTCTGTATAAGGCTTCTGATGTTTCTTCATCCGGCAGGGTGAATTTACCCTTGGCGTAGGCGTGATGGAAGGCTGTGTTTTCTTCAATGGTGAGTTGATACAAAGAAAGATGCGTGCCAGCCAGTTTCAATGCCTCTTTTAATTCCTGTCCCCACGTTGCTACGGTCTGGTTTGGCCGTGCGTAAATCAGATCAAACGAATAGCGTGCAAATGTTTTGCGCGCCAACTCAATGGCGGCGAGCGCTTCTTTCGCAGAATGGCCACGGCCCAGAAACTGCAATTCTTTATCGTCAAACGATTGCACACCGAGCGAAACACGGTTGATGCCCGCTTGTGCAAAATTCGGGAACGTATGGGTTTCAACTGAAGTAGGATTTGCCTCCAGTGTAATTTCAATATCGTCCGTAACTGGCCATAATGCTTTCACCCGTGCAATGAGGGCACCAGCCGTTTCTGGTGGCATAAGGGAGGGGGTGCCACCACCAAAGAAAATGCTGGCAACCACTCTATCTGGCACATGCGAGGCCATATAATCAAGCTCAGCAAGCAGGGCATCGCGCCAGCGTTTCTGGTCGACTGAATCGCGCACATGGCTGTTGAAATCGCAATACGGGCATTTGGATTTACAAAACGGCCAGTGTATGTAGATGGCTAATAAACCCCGCGCTTGTCGCGGGGTCTGGTTTATGGATATAATGTCGGTCATGAATATAGCGTTTATACTATTGGGGCAGACAATACCAGACCCCGCCATGCGGCGGGGCTTGGTATGAAACTCTCCCAAGCCGAACAAGACCAGCTCACCAGCCTGCTTACCCGCCTCTATCAGGAGCTGTGCGAGATTGAGACCCAGCATGAATTACTGGCAGGTGAGGGGGATTTCCGCCCGCGCATTGATTATTTCCATGATGCCATCCGTGCTTTCTTTTTGCATGATGCCGCAGCGCTGGAAGATGGTGGGCGCTTAAATGTCGAAAATCTAGCCTATGACTTAAGCTGCCTGCGTTATTTGCAGGAAAAACCGCTTTCTTCCTTCAAGCCGCAAGGCCAAAGCCACTCTCCAAAAACTGATTTGGTAGAAATAAGTCAACTACCTACGGCGAAGCAACCAAGGCCGGATCGCGCCACGCGTGAGCGTATTTCAGAGCTTTATCAGCATTATGCCGTGCTGTTTGCTGCCCTGCTTAAACCTGTGGCCGACAAGGATTTTCTGCAACGCACGGATGAGCTGAACCATGACGTAAAAGAAATCAATAACGTCATTTCGCAGATACAAGGTAACAAAGGCATGGCGGCTATAAACGAAGCCGTGCAACATGTCGAAGACCCACAACTCAGAGGCGAGCTGATGGCCTTCATCCAACATGGCGGCCTAAAACAAAAAGAACAAATAAATAAATTAATACAATATCTTAAAAATCAAAAAACCAAACGCGATACCGCCATTAAACATATTGATAAAGCCCATATGCAATACGCCACCACCCAGCTCGCCGTATATGAAGAGTCCAAAGACCTGATAAAGAATCTGGCCAGCAAAGGCATGAATTTAGTGGGTAAATTCGTAGAATCCTCCATCAGCCAGACTCGTCGGGAAATGGGGCGGTAATTATCCCCACATTTATTGCGGGGTCTGGTATAGACATATAGAAAATATTGTCTATTTTATACCCCTAACATAACCGTACCCCGCGACGAGCGCGGGGATTGGACACTATGAAACTACTACTCATCGAAGACGACAAGGAATCCGCAAAATACCTGCTAAAAGGTCTGCGCGAGCAAGGTTATGTAGCAGATCATGCGGAATCCGGCAAAGATGGCCTCTTCATGGCAGCATCAGAGAAATACGACGCCATGATTATCGACCGCATGGTGCCTGAGGTGGATGGCGTCACCATCATCCAGACACTGCGCGCCTCCGGCAATGAAACGCCCATTATTATTCTGACTGCGCTGGACAAGGTAGAAGAGCGCGTGAAAGGCCTGAAGGCCGGTGCCGATGATTATCTGGCAAAGCCCTATTCATTCACCGAGCTGGTCGCCCGCATTGAAACCATCACCCGCCGCAAATCCGGCACCAAAGCAGTAACCAAGCTGGAATGTGGCGACCTTGAGCTGGATTTACTCACACGCTCGGTAAAACGCAGCGGTAAAGATATTGACTTACAGGCGCGTGAATTTGCGCTGCTGGAATTCCTCATGCGCAACTCCGGCACGGTGGTGACGCGCACCATGCTGCTTGAGCATGTGTGGGATTATAATTTTGACCCACAGACTAATGTGATTGACGTGCATATTTCCCGCCTGCGCCAGAAGGTGGATAAGGGCTTCGATAAAAGCATGATCCAGACCTTGCGGGGTGCGGGATATAAATTGGTGGCGTAAGTGGCTACTGAGTCCAAACTCGCCCGAACCGTAAAGACTTTCACCTTCCGCTTAGCACTTGTCTATGTGGGTTTGTTTTCGCTTTCGGTTATTATCCTGTTTGCGTTCATATATACGTTTGCGATGAAATATATCGCCGATCAGGTGGAAGATTCCATCCGTGGCCAGTATTTTTACCTGCTGAATGAATATCGCGACCGTGGCTCAGAAGGTCTCGAAGACAGTATAAAACAGCTCATCGCCAATGACCCAGAAGGTACAGAAATTTACCTGATAGTGAATAAGGACTATGAAAAATTAGCCGGAAACCTGAACGAATGGCCAATGAACGCCACACGTGTTTCGCGTTTTGAAAAAGAAGGCGAGTGGGTAAAATTTTTCATTGTCGATAGTCGCGGCAAACCAAGTGGTATTGAGGTGAGTGCCATTACCATACCACTGTCAAAATGGCGGTATTTACTGGTTGGGCAAAGCACACAAAATAAACAAAAAGTAGAACAGACCATTGCACAAACCTTCTGGGCGAGCCTGCTGCTTACCTTTGTGATGGCGTTTATCGGCGCACTCATCATGACCAGAAGCGTTATTGGACGTCTAAGTATTATCAACCGTTCCGCGGATCGTATCATGCGCGGTAATTTATCTGTGCGTATTCCATTCACCAAAGGCGGTGATGAGTTTGATGAGCTTTCATCAAACTTAAACCGTATGCTGGACACCACCCAGAACCTGCTGGAATCACTCTCGCAATTTGCCAATAATATCGCGCATGATCTGCGCAGCCCACTCAACCGCGTGATTAACCGGCTGGATGCGGGGATGCGCGGGATGCAGCCGTCGAATCCGTCGTATATTTTGCTTGAACAGAATATTCGTGACCTTGAAGAGCTGGTCGCCACCTTCAACTCCATCCTTAAAATTTCAGAGCTGGAAGCCAACACTGAATTCCGCCAGTTTGAACCGTGCGATTTGCGGAAAATTTTATCCGGCATCGTTGAATTTTATGAACCTTACGCAGCAGAAAAAAATATCCACCTGCACTGCGAACTTCCTGAGCGCTCTATTATCAACGGTGAAAAAAACCTGCTTTCACAAGCCTTCGCAAACCTGATTGATAACGCACTTAAATTCACCCCTGTGCGTGGCGTGATTTCTGTTACCTGTACCGAACAGGCGGATGTTATCGAAGTAAGCATCGCCGATAGCGGGGAAGGCATTCCTAAAGAATATCACGGCAAGGTATTTGAAAAATTCTTCCGCATGGAGCAAAGCCGCCACACCAAAGGCAATGGGCTGGGACTTTCCATGGTGGCCGCAGTGGCACGTATTCATGATGCCTCTATTATCCTTGATGATAATAATCCTGGGCTAAAGGTAACGCTGCGCTTTGCGAAATAATCAGACTAATTCGAGCCTATATTTATAGAGATACCCGTTCGATAAACACACCGGAAGGGGTAAAAAATATTTTGTTTTTTGTTATTCTGAGGCATAGCCGAAGAATGTTTTATAAGATCCCTCACTTCGTTCAGGATGACAAGTATAGCTGGATTGCTTCGTCGTAAATACTCCTCGTAATGACGGACACACTATATATTCCGCTTGGCTTGTCCAAGGCGAGTCGCTACGCTCGCAAAGACGTAAAAAAAATCAGGAGTACGTACCATGCTCAAAGGAAAAAATGCCATCGTTACCGGTTCAACTTCGGGGATTGGCCTTGCCATCGCGCAGGTGCTGGCAGGTGAAGGTTGCAACATTTTGTTTAATGGTTTTGGGGATAAAGCCGCCATTGATAAGCTGGTGAAAGACACACAATCAACTCACCACATCAGTGCCGATTATTCGCCCGCAGATATGAGCAAGCCAGCACAAATCGCTGATATGGTTTCCCAGTGCGCGCGGCAATTTGGCAGTGTGGATATTGTTGTAAATAACGCTGGCATCCAGCACACCGCGCCCACGGAAGAATTCCCCGATGAGAAATGGGATGCTATCATTGCCATCAATTTATCTTCTGCATTTCATGCTGCCAAAGCGGCTATTCCACTGATGAAGAAAAATAACTTTGGCCGCATCATCAATATCGCCTCCGTGCATGGGCTGGTGGCTTCCAAAAATAAGGCTGCTTATGTAGCCGCAAAACATGGTATTGTTGGCCTTACCAAAGTGATTGCGCTGGAAAATGGGGAAAGTAACATCACCTGCAATGCTATCTGCCCGGGCTGGGTGCACACACCGCTGGTACAAAAGCAGATTGAAGATAAAGCAAAAGCTGGCGGCATTAGTATTGAAGAAGCAACCAGTCAGTTGCTCGGCGAAAAACAGCCCAACAAACGTTTTATCAAACCGGAACAAATAGGCGCAATGATTGCCTTCCTGTGCGGTGATAATGGCGGCTCCATGACCGGTGAAATCATCACCATGAGCGGCGGCTGGGTAGCGCAGTAGGAGAAGAACCTCTTTTGGTTCCGTCCGGGCTATTCATATATAAAAACTAGCGAGGCCTGCACACCGGCGGAATCTCTTGTAATAAAATGCTGGCTGTGTGGATCGTTACCAGTTCTTTAATAGCTTTGTATTTATTTGTGCCTACCTCAGCAGAAAGCGCACCAGCAATAGATATGGTAATTGTTTCCATGATAGCTTCCACTGCCTTGCTATCCATCAATAGCGCACCCGGTCTATGTAAGGCTGCAATGCCATTCTGCAATTGCTTAAGTGCCGGCAGAATTATTTTTTCTATTTGATCTGGGCTGTAGCTTTCCATCATCGTCTGCGTTAGATCGCGGCGATCGGCAAGAGGCATACGCAGTATTACATCGCTGATGCCTAGTTTTTTTGTATCCAGGAGATCTTTATAGTGAGGCATTATTTAGTCCTTCCAACAGGATTTATATCCTGAAATACCGGATTTTAGTGTTACAGTATGATGAATAGGATTAACTTATTGAAGTTGATATATTATATCAAAAAATAATACCCTCTTTACTTGAAAATCCGTTGCGGGTTGCCTATAATAGGCGTATACTTGCGCTCCCTAAGGATTTGAAGGTATGACACAGACAAAAGCACTCGCACGTACCATGGCGCTTCCGGCACTTTCACCACAGGACGGGTTGCGTCGCTATTTGCAGGAAATTGCTAAAATACCGATGCTTACCAAGCAGGAAGAAGAAGAACTTTCGCGCAAATGGTATGAGCATGGCGATATTGATGCCGCGCATCGTCTGGTGACGTCGCATTTGCGCCTGGTTGCCAAAATTGCGTTCAAATATCGTGGTTATGGCCTGCCGATGGGCGATGTAATCGCCGAAGGTAACATCGGCATGATGCAGGCGGTAAAACGCTTCGACCCTAATAAAGGCTTCCGCCTTTCTACCTATGCGATGTGGTGGATACGCGCGGCCATTCAGGAATATATTTTGCGCTCATGGTCGCTGGTGAAGATTGGCTCTTCTGCCGCGCATAAGCGTTTATTTTTCAATTTACGCAAACTGAAAAAGAAAATTGATGCAAATGGTGAGCATGGCCTCACCGATGAACAGGCAGGTGATATTGCCAAGATTTTAGATGTCAGCCGCGAGGAAGTGCTGGATATGGATTCACGCATGAGCGCGCATGATGTGTATCTCAACAGCCCTATTTCAAACGATGGCGAAGAGCAGAAAATGGATCTGCTGGCCGATACGGCAGCAAGCCATGAGGATGTGCTTGCCGAGCGGCAGGATATGCACCAAAAGCGCGGCCTGCTTGCCCGTGCATTGGCAAAACTTACTGGCCGTGAGCGTGATATTTTAGAGCGCCGCCGCCTGAAGGATGAGCCAGACACTCTGGAAGATATCAGCCAACAGTATAATATTTCCCGCGAACGCGTGCGGCAGATTGAAGTGCGGGCGTTTGAGAAATTGCAAAAGGAGATGATTAGCAGTTAGGAATAACCGTTGGCAGTTAGATGTATATTTGCTATCTGCCAACTGCCATTTCTAATCTGCCGACTGTTATGTTCTCCTCCCTCAAAAAAATCTTCTCTCCTGCCCCGTTTACCGATGAAGCGCACATGGGGTATGTGGCACTTGTGGAGCAGGCACGCAAACCGTGGTTTTACGCCAAACAGTCTGTGCCCGATACGGTTGATGGCCGCTTTGATATGATTATTCTGCATATATTTCTGGTGATACACCGCTTGCGTGGTGAGCCATCGCAGGATGCCGCGTATTTTGCGCGTGCGCTTTCGGAGGTATTCTTTTCTGATATGGACAGAAACATACGTGAAATGGGATCAACCGATACCGGCGTCGGCAAGCGCATCAAAAACATGGCGCAGGCATTTTATGGCAGGCTCAGTGCGTATGAGAATGGCATGATTTCTTCAGAAAATTTGCGGTCTGCGCTTAAGAACAACATATACCGTGCAAGCAGCAATATACTGGATACACAGCTTGTTGAAATGGAACACTATATACAGCGCAACCGTGAACAGCTTGCCAGCCAGCCTTTGCAGGAATTACTTGCTGGCAGGATTCGTTTCCTCGATTGAAACATCGTCATTGGCTACTGTTTTGGCAGAAAGCCTTGATGCTGCCACCGCATACGCATTCATCGCGTTATAGGATGGTTTTGGCGCAGCAAACCCTGCAGATACCTGAATAGATATTTCTTCCTCTTGTGCAGATTCACTGCTTACGGCCTGCGCACTATTTGCAGATGTTGCGCTGCGCGATGGTGCTGGTTTTTCCTGCACTGGCGTAGCGCTTTGTTTTACAATCTGGCTAAACTCACTGGCAGGCTCTGATTGCGGTAATGAGGCATTGCTTGGCATGTATTTTACATAGCTGTTGATCACAATTTTCTCATACTCATTCAATACGCCGCGAAGCGCATTCTGTGCTTCTGGGGGCAGGTTCTGACCAATCATCTGTGCAAGCAATGTAGCTGGCGCACCCAAAGATTTTTCAGGCGCAAGATTGACAGTGCCACTCACCAGTGATTGTGTTATGGCAGCAGCAGGTGAAGATGGGGTGCCTTGGGTTTGTAAAAGCAGCGGATTTTTGCCACTTGCATTCGGGTCGACTTGCGCGTTAGATACTGAAGGAGCAACGGTGGTAGGAGGTACACGCAGCGTACTACTCTCCGGCACCGGTGTGGCAACCACAGACGGCTGGGGGGTAACAGGTGTGAATGTATTATTTATTAAAGGCAGCATGGCTGCATACTCTACATGAGCTGTTTCAGATAGGGTTATTATAGTAAATAATTGTTAAAAAGTCAATGCGGTGCAGCCTTAACCTTATGAAAATATTAATAAATATATTGTATAACCCTGTGTTTCCTGCGTTAAGAAATCTGTAACAATATGAAAAATATATAGATATGAGCAAATTTTTACTAATTGTGACCCTACTGTTTTCTTTTGCAACATTTGTAATGCTGTGGATGACACAAGGGGATGACGGGGTTGTATCAAGTCGGTCACAAGTTCTGCCAGCATATGGCATAGAGTCAGAACTGGCCGCAGAAACTTCTGACACGGAAGAGGAAGACGCAACAGGCGAAGCACGCATCGGTGGTGCGTTTACGCTCACCGATCAGATCGGCCGCGTGCGCACAGATATGGATTTTCGTGGCAAGGTAATGGTTGTGTTTTTTGGTTTTACCCATTGCCCTGATATTTGTCCCGTGACCATTGCAACGCTTTCAAGCCTGATGGAATTACTGGGTGATAAGGCTGCTCAGGTGGCACCGATTTTTATCACGGTTGATCCCAAGCGTGACACGTCTGAAGTGATGAAAACCTATCTGCAGAATTTTGATTCACGCATCATTGGCCTTACAGGTTCAAACAAATCGATAAAAAACACCGTAGATGCCTATAAAGCCTATTATTCCACACGTTTTAAGAAAGAAGAAGAAAATGATACTGAGCCAACAGTAGAAAAAGCGCATCCGGATGCCCATGCGGGGCATGACGCTGGCGATAATTATCTGATGGATCACTCCGGCTATATTTATGTGATGGACAAAGAGGGCCGTTACGTAAAGCATTTTCCATATAATGTGTCGGAACAGGAATTGGCCGATGAACTTAAACCATTTCTGAAGTAGGCGTTATGTCATTACAGCATGGCTTAGAACTGGGAAGACGAGGATTGATGTTTATCCTCTCATCACCTTCAGGCGCTGGCAAAACAACGCTCTCCAAGCAATTGCTGGAAAAATACAACAACGCCGCAGCGCATGAAAAAATTGTGATGTCGGTATCTGTCACCACACGTACGAGCAGGCCTGGCGAAGTAGATGGGAAAGATTATTTCTTCATCAGCCATGAAAAATATCTGGATATGGTAAGTGCCGGAGAATTGCTGGAACATGCACGAGTGTTTGATCATCATTACGGAACACCACGCAAATTCGTGGCTGATAATTTAACCAGTGGCACCGATGTGCTGTTTGATATTGACTGGCAGGGCACCAAGCAACTCAAAGAAAAGGCCGCCGATGAGGTGGTGAGTGTATTTATATTGCCACCATCTATGGCAGAGCTAGAACGCCGCCTGAATTCCCGCGCGCAGGACAGCGCGGAGGTGGTGGCAAAGCGCATGAGCAAGGCGCGCGCCGAAATCAGCCACTGGCATGAGTATGATTATGTACTGATTAACCAGAATCTCGATGAAACGCTCGCGCGCATTGATGCCATCCTAAAGGCTGAACGCCTGAAGCGCACACGTCAGGAAAAACTCGCCAGCTTTATTGCGGGATTATAGATTGTCATAAGCCTGCGCCAGTCTGCACAAGCCTAGCAAATCCACCTGCTCTGCTCTGAGTGTGCCTTCTATACCTGCGGCGGCGAGGAGTTTTTCCACATCACAGCCCAGCGGCTTTAAGGCCTGACGCAGCATTTTGCGGCGTTGGCCAAAGGCGGCGGCCACTACTTTCTCCAGCGTTTCTTTTTTAACATCCACCAGTGGTTTTTCTCGCGGCGTAAGCGTTACTACCTGTGAAGACACTTTTGGCGGTGGTACGAAGGCACCTGGCGGCAGATCCATATCGGTTCGTACATCGCACAGCCACTGGCTGATGATGGAAAGCCTGCCGTAATCTTTATTTCCATGCGTGGCGGTGATGCGTTCGGCCACTTCTTTCTGGAACATCAGCGTCATGGATTCAATGGCGGTGGGATTGCGATAAACAGTATCCAGCCAGTTCAGCAGCATCTGTGTGCCGACATTATAAGGCAGGTTGGCCACGATTTTGCGCGGTGCTGGAATGGTGACAATGTCTATTTCCAGCGCATCGGCATGGAGTATTTCAAGCCTGTCGCCTACCACGTGTTTCAATTCCTGCATGATGGCAAGGCAGCGCGCGTCTTTTTCAATGACGTAGAGCTTTTTAACCCCTGCTTTAAGCAGCGAACGGGTAAGCCCGCCTGGGCCTGGCCCTACCTCAATCACGCTACAATGGTCTAAATCTCCGGCATAGCGGGCGATATCATCGGTAATGCGGCCATCTAGCAGGAAATGTTGGCCCAAAGACTTCTTGGCGAGCAGCCCATGCGTTTCAATAACCTGTTTTAATGGTGGTAGTTGGGAGAATGAATTCAAAACGATATGCTTTCCTAAGGAACAGGCTATAATGCCTCCATGATAGCATAACAACCATACCCCGCAATGTGCTTCGCTTATGAGGGGGGCAGGACATATGGATAGTGCCTTTATTATTATTTGTGCGCTGATACTTAATGCGCTGCTTGCGGGTCCAAGGAGCCTATATGAACGCCTTGGCGTTTTAGCCCTTTTGCATTTTCCGGCAAAAAAACTGCGTGAGGTAGAGCGTAAGTTAAACCGCGAGCATCGGCCGGAGCGTGAGTTGGAAATGCGCGGCTATATTGTGCTTGCCTCAGGTCTATGTGCGGCTACGGCGATTGGCTGGTTGCTTGGTGGCGTGACACTTGCCAGCGGTAAATTATTTGACGTGGTGGTGCTGGCAGTATTGCTTCCGGTGCGCCCAATCATAGATTTTGCACACGCAGTAAAAAAAAGTCTCCGACAAAATAACATTCCGGAGGCGCGTGAGGTATTTTCACACACTACATGGCGTCACCACGCAGTGATGGATGAATATTCGCTGGCGCGCGCCGCTATTGAAACGCTTGCGGTGCATTTTGTCGAACGGATTGTAAGCCCTCTGCTTTTTTACATTGTGCTTGGCCTGCCAGGTGCACTTGCATGTATATTTATTACCATGCTGCACGATACGGTGTCAGGCGGTGCATTCAGCATCGCTGCAAAAAATGCTTACGCGATAGCACAATGGTTGCCTTCACGCTTTGCCGCGTGTCTGTGGATTGCCGCGTCACTGTTTCTTCCGGAGGGAAAAATCAAGCACATTGCTGCACAGCTTTGGCCGTTGATGGCTACCGATGCACCACAACCACTGGCACTTTCCTGTGCAGGGCACGTGATGAATATCTCACTGGGTGGCCCTGCATCAGTGTATTCCGGTGGGAATTGGCTGGGTAATGGCACACCGAAAATCTTGCACCTCCATATCGGCAAGGCACTGTATTTATTCGCGATAATTCATATTTTGCTTATTGTTATTCTTGGGCTGGTGCTTTAGTCAGAGTGAGAATCAGATATGTATCGCTCTGCCAAGCACAGCGAGTGCTGCTTCTTTCATTGCTTCCGCATGGGTGGGATGGGCGTGGCAAGTGCGGGCGATGTCTTCGCTCGATGCGCCATATTCCATTGCGAGTCCGGCTTCTGCAATCAGCGTTCCAGCAAACGGTCCGATGATGTGTACGCCGAGCACACGGTCCGTTTTTGCATCCGCTAGAATCTTCACGAAGCCTTCCGCATACCCCACGGCGCGAGCGCGGCTGTTTGCCATGAAGGGAAACTTGCCGGATTTATATTGCACTCCTGCAGCTTTAAGTTCTTCTTCTGTTTTTCCCACAGACGCCACTTCCGGCCATGTATAGACCACTGATGGAATCGCATCGTAATAGACATGCCCCTTCTGGCCCGCCATAATTTCCGCCACCGCCATGCCTTCATCTTCCGCTTTATGCGCAAGCATTGGACCAGCGATCACGTCACCGATCGCGTAAATACCTTTCACGTTGCTTTCATAATGGCCATCCACCGCCACGCGGCCACGCTCATCCATTTTCACGCCAACCTTATCAAGACCAAGCCCGTCGGTGTAGGGCTTGCGGCCGATGGAAACCAGCACCACATCTGCTTCCAGCTTCTCAGCCGCGCCGCCTTTGGCCGGCTCCATGGTAAGTGTCACACCTTTGCCTTTGGTATCCGCTGCAGTCACTTTCATGCCGAGCTTGAAGGCAACGCCTTGTTTTTCTAAAATACGCTGGAATTGTTTGGCCACTTCTGCATCCATTGGCCCGCCGATGCGATCCATGAATTCCACGACGGTCACTTTAGAACCTAAACGACGCCATACAGAGCCCAATTCAAGACCGATGACGCCACCACCTACTACCACCATATGCGCAGGCACTTTATCCAATACCAAGCCTCCCGTAGAAGAGACAATTTTCTTTTCATCAATCTCTACATTCGGCAGGCGCATGATGTCTGACCCAGTAGCAATAAGGATACGTTTGGTCTTCAACACATCCTTGCCATCCACCAGCACTTCGTTTGCTGATTTAATGCTGCCTTTGCCCTTCACGTAGGTGACCTTATTTTTCTTAAATAAGCCTTCGATGCCTTGCGTTAAGCCTTTTACCGCATCGTCCTTCTGCTTCATCATACCGGCAAGGTCGAGTTCTACTTTGGCTTTGATGCCGTAATCCGCGAAATGCAGTTTTGCATCTTCAAATTTTTCTGAAGAATTTAGAAGAGCTTTGGATGGAATGCAGCCAACATTAAGGCATGTGCCACCCAACGCTCCACGCATTTCCACACAGGCTACATTCATGCCAAGCTGCGCTGCGCGTATCGCCGCCACATAACCACCCGGCCCACCGCCGATAACTACCAGATCAAAATTTTCCATAACTATAATTCCCGTTTTTTGTTTGGATTTACGTTTTTCTCAAACGCAATGGCATGCTCTTTAGTAACACCTAATTGTTCAAGCGCCACTTCCTTATTATCTACTGGAAGAAGCCCTTTTTCTATTAATGCAGTTACCACAAGAAAAATTTGCCCAGCCTCTGAAGCTCGTAATTTGATGGCTTCTTTGAGTACATTGCTTACATGATCTTTCGCATTTACGGATATAGAATATCCGTTAGTCAGTTGAAATACGGGGCCTCTAAGTAATGATGGCGCATATTCTGCTTCTGCGATACTGCGATCTGCCAAATATTTGACTCCAGGTATTTTTTCCAGCGCATCTTTAAGTGCTTTGTTCTTTCCTGAATCTACAGCTTCTGCCTTAAACATCATGTTTATCGCACGACCCTCCAAAGGATTTACTTTGGAATCTCCTACTAAATCGCCGACCGTAATTAAATGCAAATGACCAGCGGAACATTGTTTAATATCACGGTCGGGGTGAAGCACATGGGGTTTTTCTTTACCCCCCATATGTAAATCCGTGAAAAAAGACATGTATTTTTAGAGTCCCAAAAGCAGACGGCGCGGATCTTCCATGGCTTCTTTCACGCGCACGAGGAAGGTGACGGACTCCTTGCCGTCAATGATGCGGTGATCGTAAGAAAGCGCGATATACATCATCGGGCGAATCACCACTTGTCCTTTCAGGGCAATTGGACGTTCTTCGATTTTATGTAAACCCAAAATACCGGACTGCGGTGGGTTGATAATCGGCGTTGCCATCAGCGAGCCATACACACCACCGTTAGTTACGGTGAATGTACCACCGGTGAGATCACCCATGGAAAGCGAGCCTTCGCGTGCTTTTTTCGCAAGGCGGCCAATTTCCAGCTCGATGCCGGAAAGTGACAGCTGGTCAGCATTACGGATAACCGGAACCACAAGCCCCTGATCGGTGCCTACAGCCATGCCGATATCATAATAATTCTTATAGATAATTTCATCGCCGCTGATTTCCGCATTTACTGCCGGAATTTCCTGTAATGCGTTGATGGCGGCTTTCACGAAAAATGACATGAAACCCATCTTCACGCCGTGCTTTTTCTCGAAAGCGTCTTTGTATTCAGCGCGCAGCGCCATGACGTTGGTCATGTCTATTTCATTGAACGTGGTGAGGATGGCCGCAGTATTCTGCGATTCCTTCAGGCGGCGCGCAATAGTCTGGCGCAACTTGGTCATTTTTACGCGTTCTTCACGCGGGCCAGTGGCACGTGGTGCAGCAGGCACGGCGGCGGCACCGCTGGTTGCAGCAAGCACATCACCTTTGGTCACTCGACCATCTTTGCCGGAGCCAGAAATATCAGAAGGCTTCATTCCTGCTTCATCCATCATCTTGCGGGCAGCTGGGCCTGATTGCGGCGCGCTACTGGCTTGCGGGGCAAGAGCTGCCACTTTCGGTGCTTCTGCTTTTGGAGCAGGTGCTGCAGCGCCTTTTGCGCCCACTTCAATAGATCCCAGCAATGTGCCAACCTGCACGGTTTTACCCGCTTCAATTTTAATGTCTTTGAGTTTGCCTGAGGCAGGAGCGTTTACTTCGAGGGTTACCTTGTCGGTTTCCAGTTCCAGCAGCGGTTCATCGGCATTGACTGCATCGCCCACCTGCTTAAACCACTTGGCAACGGTTGCCTCGCTAACCGATTCACCCAAACTTGGAACTATAATTTCTCCGGCCATATTTTACTCCTTGGTCAAGTCCGTAAGGTCTGCTGAGTTATGTCGCCAATTTTCGTTAAAATCAAGCAACTTCGTAGTGTTATTATTTGAGGCAGGAGGTATCGACCGTATGGGCACGGGCGGCTATGGAACCCGCCGCCATAGATACATAAGGGCCCGGATAACCTGCAGAACGCTCAATAGGGTTTGGCAAAACCGCCGCCAGCAAGGCCGATTGATACTGGGAGATGTATTTTGCATCCACGCCAAAATGTTTCTGGCTGGCAGCTTGTGCGCCGTACACATGTTCTCCCCATTCGGCGGTGTTGAGATATAACGTAAGGATGCGCCGCTTGGAGAGAACGATTTCCATCCACAAGGTGAGGGGGGCTTCCAGAACTTTCCGCAGCCATGATCGACCGCTCCATAAAAATAAATTCTTCACGGTTTGTTGCGTAATAGTGGATGCTCCACCGAAGCGTTTGCCATCCATTGCTTTATCCAGATTCTTTTCTATCTGCTTCCAGTCAAAGCCGAAATGGTCGCAAAACGCGCTGTCTTCTGCCACGATGACGGCTGTTTGCAAATTGGGCGAAATATCATCAAGCGATACCCAGTCGCGCTTCGGCCAATTAAACGTAAGTATATCGGCAAACATCAGTGTGGATGGCGCGGGCACGATGCTGTAAGCAACCGTTAGCACGTAGGGCAACAGGATAACCGCAGCAAGAATTCTGAATAAGCGCGATTTAAGCAAATCAGGCTTTCGCAGCTTTCTTTTTAACAGAAGCCTCTGCTATCGTCAGCGCATCATTCACCAGTGCTTTTTGCTCTTTCTGGAAGATGCTCAGGTAACCCGCAGCAGGTGATGCAGCCTCAGGGCGGCCAGCGTAACGCACACGGTCAGTACGCCCCAGCGATTCCAGCACATCTTCAATGCGGAACACCACAAAGCTCCACGCGCCGTTATTCTTCACCTCTTCTTGGCACCAGACGATTTCCGCGTTCTTATAACGCTTCAATTCTGCCGCTATTTCGCGCGCAGGGAAGGGGTAATATTGCTCAAGGCGGATGATGGCGATATCATCAATCTTGCGTGCTTCACGCTCCTCATACAAATCGTAATACACTTTGCCTGAGGTGATGACCACGCGCTTGATTTTATCATCTGCCAGCAGTTTATTGGTTTCAGGAATCACGCGCTTGAAATGCGTGCCCTTATCCATATCGGCAAGGGTTGATGTGCAGAGCTTATGACGCAGCAACGATTTCGGCGTCATGATGATGAGTGGTTTGCGGAATTTCCGGTGCAGCTGGCGGCGCAACACATGGAAATAGTTAGCAGGTGTGGTGCAATTCACCACCTGCATATTATCTTCCGCGCAGAGTTGCAAGTAACGCTCCAGACGCGCTGAGCTATGCTCTGGACCTTGGCCTTCCTGCCCGTGCGGCAGCAGCATCACAAGGCCGGACATACGCAACCATTTGGCTTCCGCGCTGGCGATGAACTGATCGATAATTACCTGCGCGCCGTTGGCAAAATCACCAAACTGTGCTTCCCATAAGGTCAGGTAATTCGGCAGGCCGGTGGAGTAGCCATATTCAAAACCAAGGATGGCAAATTCAGACAATGAGGAATCAATCACTTCATATTGTTTTTGCTCACCGCCAAGATTATTCAGCGGCACATAGCGTTCTTCGGTTTCCTGATCCACCAGCACAGAATGACGCTGTGAGAACGTGCCGCGGCCACAATCCTGCCCCGACAGGCGCACGCCAAAACCTTCTTTGAGCAACGAGCCATAAGCGAGTGCCTCGGCCGTCGCCCAGTCAATGCCTTCACCTGTTTCCATCATCTTCTGCTTGGTTTCAAGCTGTCGGATAATTTTGGAATTAAGGGTGATACGATCTGGCCTTTTGGACAGTGCCATGCCGATTTCTTTGAGTTTTTTTACCTCAACACCAGTGAGCGTATCCGGCGCATCTCCAGCTGCTTTTTCAATGCCGTGCCACTGACCTTCCAGCCAATCTGCCTTGTTGGGTTTGAAATTTTTTGCAAGTTCATACTGCTTCTCGAAGAACGCGCGGAACTCAGAAAATTTAGCATCCACCGCATCTTGAGAGAGCGTGCCATCTGCCACTAGACGGTCAGAGTAAATTTTCGCCGGCAGTGGCTTTTTAGAAATCTGCTTGTACATGATGGGCTGCGTAAACATTGGCTCATCGGATTCATTGTGGCCATATTTGCGGTAACAGATAATATCCACCACCACATCGCGCCCAAACTCCTGACGGAATTCAGCAGCCAGTTTGCACACATACACCACCGCTTCCGGATCATCGCCGTTCACGTGGAAAATCGGTGCCTGCACGGCTTTTGCCACGTCAGTGGGGTAAGGCGTGAAGCGGGAATATTTTGGAGAGGTAGTAAACCCAATCTGGTTATTCACCACGATATGCACGGTGCCGCCTGTGCGATAGCCACGCAGTTCAGACAGTGCCAATACTTCCGGTACCAAGCCTTGCCCTGCAAACGCTGCATCACCATGCAACATAATGCCAAGCGCTAAGCCCTTGCCTTCAATATCACCCATGATGTCGAGTTTTGCGCGCACTTTGCCGGCGACTACGGGGTCAACTGCTTCCAAATGTGAAGGATTAGCAAGTAGCGACATATGCACTTTTCCATATGGCGTCTCACGGTCGATAGAACAACCCAGATGATATTTCACGTCACCGGATGTGGAAACCCACTCAGGAAAATCCAGATTGCCGTGGAAGATGGAAAGGAGTTCGGCATAAGGCTTGCCCATGACGGTGGTAAGCACATTCATACGGCCACGATGCGGCATGCCAATTACAATTTCTTTCACGCCAAGTTTTGACGCGGTGTGAATGACAGCCTCTAATCCCGGCAACATGGCATCACCACCTTGCACAGAAAAACGCTTGGTGCTTGGGTATTTCACCTGCAGGAACTGCTCGAAGGATTCCACTTCTACCAGCGTGTTCCATGCAGCTTTTTTGTCTTCGGTATTCAGTGTAAAATTGCCGCGATCTCCTTCAATTTTTTTCTGCAGCCACGCCTTCTGATCTGGGTGCTGGATATGCATGAATTCCACACCCACATTACCGCAATAGGTTTGCTTCAGTATTGCAATGATTTCACGCAGCTTTGCCTTTTTGATGCCAAGCGACCCATCAAGGAATATTTCCTTGTCCATATCCGCATCGGTAAAGCCATAGGTGCGATAATCCAACTCCGGATGGTAATCATTCACCTCAAGTCCCAGCGGATCAAGGTTTGCTATCAAATGCCCACGCACGCGGAAAGCACGCACCATCATGATCGCACGGATGGAATCATGCGCAAATTTTTCTACCTGCTCCTGATTAAGCCCTGCGCCTTTTTTGTCTTTACCGGCAGCAGGTTTATCTTCCACTGGCTCAGCCACGCCGATGATGCGGCTTTTGACCTGAGTCCAGCTTGCTTCACGTTTTGCAGAGGCTGCGCCATTCGTGGCATCACGGAAAAAATCGCGCCAGCTGGCATCTACGCTGTTTGGATTTTGTAAGTAACGCTCAAAGAGCTCTTCGATAAAAGCAGCATTGGCGACAAAGAAAGGGGAGTTGTCACCCCGCACTTGTTGCGGGGTCTGGTTATTGGAATTCCCATCTGAACTGGTCATATGATTTCACTGAAATTTTTGATTAACCACGATAATATAATACACAGCTACCAATCGCGCAACAAATGTACCAGACCCCGCAACAAGTGCGGGGCTTAACTCAAGCCGCCTTCTTCTTCAGCAGCTGCGCCATGGTAATGCCGATGGTAGCCGGTGAATCGGACACCATGATACCTGCGGACTTCATCGCATCGATCTTATCATCGGCACCGCCTTTGCCACCAGAAACAATAGCGCCGGCATGCCCCATGCGGCGTCCCGGAGGAGCCGTACGGCCTGCGATAAAGCCAACAATTGGTTTCTTGGTTTTATTTTTCTTGATGAACTCAGCCGCTTCTTCTTCCGCGCTGCCACCGATTTCACCAATCATCACAATGGCATCCGTATCTGGATCGCCAAGGAACAAGTCAATGCAGTCAATAAAGTTGGTGCCATTCACCGGATCACCACCAATGCCCACACAGGTGGACTGGCCAAGGCCTTCAGCCGATGTCTGCGCTACTGCTTCATAGGTGAGCGTGCCAGAGCGCGACACAATACCGATTTTGCCTTTTTTATGGATATGACCAGGCATGATGCCGATTTTGCATTCACCCGGGGTGATAACACCTGGGCAATTTGGGCCAATCAGGCGGGTTTTGCTGCCAGAAAGCGCACGCTTTACCTTCACCATATCAAGCACTGGAATACCTTCAGTAATACATACCACCAGCTCAAGCTGTGAATCTATCGCCTCCAGAATTGCATCCGCTGCGAACTTTGGCGGCACATAAATTACCGATGCATTGGCACCTGTTTTATGCACAGCTTCTTCCACCGTATCAAACACTGGCAAATCAATATGTGTTGTGCCACCTTTGCCGGGCGTTACACCGCCCACCATTTTGGTGCCATAGGCCACGGCCTGCTCGGAATGATATGTACCCTCACGACCAGTAAAGCCCTGACAGATAACCTTGGTGTTTTTGTTGACTAATATGGACATTGTATAATTTCCTTGTTTTAGACTTTAAATTTATTTCAATGTTAACTTATACACAGCTTGGATTTGATCTTTGCTAACTTCGTCATGCAAGGTGGCTTCGATTAGGTATTCACCTTTGGGGTCTGTATTCTCCATGGTTATAACCAGAGCCGGATCCACCATTTTAAATGTGCGAAGATATTCTTTGTATTCATCTGAAGCCTTGCCCGCCAATTGAGAGTATTTTTTCTCACTTAATAATATCTCTCCATCCGGACGAATAATTTTTATATCTATTATCCCTTTATAATTCCGTTGTTCATCCAACTTCAATCCATGAATCAATATCGCCACATGGAAAGGTTCATTTACCCCTACAGTATGAATCCTGGTAAATTTAGGCGCCGCTGGCGGTTTAGTCTCAAACCAAATTTTTACTGGGTCAACTTTCGATGCAAAAGCATGTATCTTTAATATCCCTGTATCTTGTGAAGCAACCTCCGCTAGTGCCGGAACATTTACACCCAATAGAATTAAAAAAATTATGCCTCGAAAAACACGGCTCATATTTTTTTGATCCTGTAATATTTTCTTGGATACCCCAAAAATAGTTAAGCTGCCTTTCTTTTTACTGCACCGACAATTTTTTCTGCGGCATCGCCGAGGTTATCAGCCGCAGTGATAGCAAGGCCGGAAGATGCCAGCATCTTCTTGCCCAACTCCACATTCGTGCCTTCTAGGCGTACCACCAGCGGTACATGCAAATTCACTTCACGTGCTGCGGTGATGATACCTTCTGCAATGATGTCACAGCGCATAATGCCGCCGAAGATATTCACAAGAATACCTTCCACATTGGAATCAGAAAGAATCAACTTGAAGGCTTCGGTTACCTTCTCACGGTTTGCACCGCCACCAACGTCGAGGAAGTTAGCTGGCGTACCGCCACATAGTTTCACGATATCCATCGTCGCCATAGCAAGACCGGCGCCGTTTACCATGCAGCCGATATTGCCATCCATCTTGATGTAAGACAGGCCGAATTTTGCTGCTTTTTGTTCCAGCGGATCTTCTTCATCCGGATCACGCAGATCATAAATGTCGGGGTGACGGAAGAGGGCGTTTTCATCAAAATTAAATTTTGCATCCAGCGCTACTATGCGGTTATCGCCTGTTACAACGAGCGGATTGATTTCAAGCTGCGATGCATCGGTATCCATGAATGCGCGCCACAGACCCTCGATAAATTTCGTGAAATCAGCCTGCACTTCTTTTGGAATCTTTAGGCCAAACATCAGCTTGCGGATATGGAATGCCTGCAGTCCTGCCGCCGGATCTACATCCTGTTTAATGATTTTCTCAGGATGTTTTGCCGCCACTTCTTCAATTTCCACACCACCTTCAGATGATGCAACAAATGTTACGCGTGAGGTTTCACGGTCAACCAGCATGCTTAAGTAAAGCTCCTTGGCAATACTGGTGCCTTCTTCCACATAAATGCGCTTCACCAGCTTGCCTTCAGGGCCAGTCTGATGTGTGATGAGCGTCATGCCGATCATGTTTTTGGCGAGCGTTTCCACTTCATCCAGTGTTTTGGCAAGCTTCACACCACCACCCTTACCACGGCCACCGGCATGAATCTGCGCTTTGACTACCCACAGCTTGCCGCCGAGATTTTGCGCTACCTGCACCGCCTCATGCGGCGTGTATGCCACCTGACCACGCGGAACCGCTACTTTATATTTCGCCAGAATCTGCTTGGCTTGGTATTCATGTATGTTCATGTCGCTTAGCTCCTTAGTGTTCCGTCACTAGAATTCACAGCTCAGAAAAGTTCGGCTGAACTCTGAACTTTGGACTCTGATCACTTAATTTCTTACGCAGCCTTTGCACCGTCCAACTTAATGGCAGCGCACAAGCCTTTTACCGCATCAACCGATTTATCAAACATCGCTTTTTGCTCTGTATTCAGCGAAATTTCAACAACTTTCTCCACACCGTTTGCGCCAATCACGCAAGGAACGCCTACATACAGGTCTTTTACACCATACTGGCCTGAAAGATGCGCAGCACATGGCAGGATACGTTTTTTATCATACAGATAGGCTTCAGCCATACGGATAGCAGAAGCTGCTGGCGCATAAAATGCGGAACCAGTTTTAAGCAGCCCAACGATTTCAGCGCCGCCATCACGCGTGCGCTGCACGATTTGGTCTAATTTTTCCTGCTTTAGCCAGCCCATTTTCACGAATTCGGTCAATGGGATACCGGAAATAGTGGTGTAGTTGGTGACTGGCACCATCGTATCGCCATGGCCGCCAAGCACGAACGCATTAATGTCAGAAATAGACACGTTCAGCTCTTCGGCAAGGAAATAAGCAAAGCGCGAAGAATCCAGAACTCCCGCCATACCCACCACTTTATTAGCAGGAAGACCAGAGAGTTTTTGCATTACCCATACCATCGCATCGAGTGGGTTGGTGATGACAATCACAAACGCATTAGGGCAATGTTTTTTAATGTTATCAGCAACAGTTTTGATAATGCCGGTATTGATAGCAAGTAAGTCATCACGGCTCATGCCTGGTTTGCGCGGCACGCCAGCAGTTACAATCACAACGTCTGAGTTTTTCAGGTCAGCATAATCATTGGTGCCTTTAAGATGCACGTCGCACCCGTCAACTGCAGAGCTCTGCGAAATATCCAGAGCTTTGCCCTGCGGCAGGCCTTCAGCAATATCAAACAGCACCACATCGCCCAGATTTTTAAGTTCACACAGATGGGCAAGTGTGCCACCAATCATACCAGCGCCAACGAGGGCAATTTTTTTACGTGCAGTCATACGATACATCCTTTGTTAAAAATGGCCTAAACAGACAGGGAGGATACAACAAAACTATTTAAGATTTCCCTAAATTAAAATAGCTATATGTACCAATATATTACGCCTTGTTCATCTTATCAAAAAACTCGGCATTGTTTTTCGTCTCGCGGAGTTTCTCAAGCAAGAAGTCGATACCATCCTGCGCGCCCATCGGAGCCATGATTTTCCGCATAACCCACATTTTGGTGAGCGTAGCTTTGTCGACAAGCAAATCTTCCTTGCGCGTACCGGATTTAGTCATATCGATGGCCGGGAAGGTGCGCTTGTCGGCGATCTTGCGATCGAGGATGATTTCCGAGTTGCCGGTTCCTTTGAATTCTTCGAAGATCACTTCGTCCATGCGCGATCCGGTGTCGATCAGCGCGGTAGCGATGATGGTGAGCGATCCACCGTGCTCAATGTTACGCGCAGCACCGAAGAAACGTTTTGGGCGTTGAAGTGCGTTGGCATCCACACCACCGGTTAAGACTTTGCCCGACGACGGCACCACGGTGTTGTACGCGCGGGCGAGGCGGGTGATCGAATCGAGCAGAATCACCACGTCTTTTTTGTGCTCCACCAGCTTCTTCGCTTTTTCAATGACCATCTCGGCCAGTTGCACGTGGCGCGTTGCCGGTTCATCGAAGGTTGAACTCACCACTTCACCTTTCACGGTGCGCTGCATGTCGGTCACTTCTTCCGGACGCTCGTCGATGAGCAGTACGATGAGGTATGCATCCGGATGGTTGGCCGTGATGGAATGCGCGATATTTTGCAGGAACACGGTTTTACCTGTGCGCGGCTGCGCGGTAATTAGCGCACGTTGGCCAAAGCCGATAGGTGCCACGATATCGGCCACACGCATGGATAAATCTTCTTTTTTGCCCTTAGCGGTAACCTTATCTTCGATTTCGAGCTTGATGCGGCGTTCGGGATAGAGCGGTGTTAAGTTGTCGAAATTGATGCGGTGCTTCACCGCTTCCGGATCATCGAAATTGATGGTGTTGACTTTGAGGAGGGCAAAATAGCGCTCTCCGTCTTTGGGCGCGCGGATCTCACCTTCCACCGTATCACCGGTACGCAGCGCAAAACGGCGGATCTGGGAAGGCGATACATAAATATCATCTGGCCCTGCCAGATAGTTAGCAAGCGGTGAACGCAGGAATCCAAACCCATCCTGCAAGACTTCAATCACCCCTTCGCCAAGGATAGCCTCTCCTTTTTCTGCCTGTTTTTTAAGTATGCCGAAAATCATTTCCTGCTTGAGCATGGTGCTGACATTTTCAACCCCAGCTTCTTCTGCAAGCTGCAATAATTGATCGGCTGTTTTCAGCTTAAGTTCTTGAAGTTTCATAAATAAATCTGTTTTTGGAGAGGGGGTTCAATAAAAATATATGGATTTTGGAAAGGACGCGGGGAGGACAGTGCGCCGTTTATGTTGTGTTAATATACGTTATTCATAACAGGACGTCAATATGCTTTTACCAATAAAGCCGTCTAAACCGGCCTCACGACGACCAGAATGACAATAGCAATCATAAGGACAGTAGGCACTTCATTGAATATACGAAAATAGGTTTCGGATTTCGGTCGTTCGTCGCGTGCGAAGGCTTTGCGGTAGCGACTCATCATCGCATGTGCGATCTGCATCCCAATCATCAAGGTAAGTTTATAATGCAGCCACAAGCCATTGACCGGATCAAAGGCATTGATTTTAATGGCAATCCACAGACCTAATCCCCATGCGACAATCATGGCGGGATTAATGATAAGACGCATAAGCTTGCGCTCCATCACCTTAAAAATCTCAGAGGCTTCACTACCCACCGCAACCTTGGAATGATAGACAAACAGGCGCGGCAGATACAACATTCCACACATCCACGCGATAACCGCTATGATGTGGAATGCCTTCAGCCAGTGATACAGGCTATCAACCATGTTTTGTCCTTATGCTGCCAGTTTGCACGGCGTTCCCTCACTATCGAGAGGAAAGTATTTTTTGCAATACTCGCATTGTTTTTTATTGGATATTTTTCCCAGACATAAATCTGCCAGTGTCTGTATGAAGTATGGTTCAACACCAAGCGCGGGAACGCGCCAGTATCCAGGCACTCCATGCTCATTAGCCAGATGGCGATATTCCACATCAAGCTCTACCAGAGTTTCAGAATGTTCAGATACAAACGCGACAGGAACGACCACTAAAGGCACGCCATCTTTTCCCGCCTGTATGATTTCTTCCTCGGTAGAAGGACCTATCCACTTCATGGGACCAACCTTGCTTTGGTAGCAAATACGGTACTCAAATCCGTCAACCGATAGAATCTGTACAATCCGTGCAACGCTTTCTTCCACCTGTTTCTGGTAAGGATCACCTGCCTTGATTATTTTTTCAGGCAGACCATGCGCTGAAAATAACACACGGGGTTTCCCTGTTTCTGCCGCTTTCCAATATACATCTTTTAAGAGCTGCAAGTGGGCGGCGGCAAATCCATAATCATCATGGTAACAACAGATAAGTTTGGTCGGTACATTCGCAAGGCCAGCTTTGTTTGCTTCCTTGTCCCAATGTGCAACCGAAGACGCTGTGGTGGTGGTGGAATATTGCGGGTAAAGCGGTAATAAAATAATACGGTCAGGCATGTAGGATTTTACCTTAAGTGCCACAATATCACTCATCGGATGCCAGTAGCGCATACAGGAAAAAACTTTATACTGGCCTTTAGTAGCAAGGATTTTTTCAAGCGCGTTTGCCTGTGCAACCGTCTGATCCAAAATGGGTGATTTTCCACCCATCTGCTGGTAAATTGAACGTGCTTTTTTAGCACGGAGTGTTGAGATTAGTAGTGCCAGAAAAAATCTGAGGGGCTGGGGAACGCGGATAATCGCACGGTCATTGAATAAATTAAACAAAAATGGCCGCACCGCTTTCAGGCTATCCGGTCCACCAAGATTAAATAAAATAACTGCTGTTCTTTCAGACATTTAGTTTCGCACAACCTGCTTAATGTAATCACACAGCGCCTGCACATTCTGCACTGGCGTGTGCGGCAAAATACCATGCCCGAGATTAAAGACAAAAGGTTTATCCTTAAAGTTGTTTATTATTTCACGGGCTTCTTTTAGCAGTAATTCAACGTTCCCTGTAAGCACCTCATTACTCAGACACCCTTGCACTACCGTTTGTGGCTGGAGCGTGCTACGTGCCCATTCAAGCGAAATAGAATTATCAATACTTACCGCATTTACTCCAGTTTCTTTGGCATATTGCAGGAATTTTACACCCGCTTGCCGAGGAAATCCAATGATTGGAATGTCTCTATGGTATTTTCGTATCCCATCCACAATTTTTTTTGTGGGTACTACCGACCAGCGGGTAAATTCTTCATCACTTAAAATACCTGCCCATGAATCAAATAACTGGATAATCTCAGCACCTGCTTCTATCTGTAAAAGCACATGGTCTGTTATCGCTGCAATTAATTTTTCTGTCAGTTCGGAAAAAAGTTCAGGATTTCCTTGCATAATTTTTTTTATTTCAGAAAATTCCTTACTGGATCCCCCCTCAATCATATAACACGCAAGCGTCCATGGTAGTCCTGCAAATCCAATCAATGAAGTTTCTTCAGGAAGTTTTGATTTGGTAAGTGCAAGTGCCTGATAGACAGGTGAGAGAAATTTTTTATCCAGATGTTTTAAATTTCTAATTTCATCCGCAGTTCTTACCGGTGTAAGAATTGGGCCTCTGCCTTCTTCAAAACGCACATCTATTCCCATAGCATGGGGAATGACCAAGATATCTGAAAAGATAATGGCAGCATCCATACCAAATCTTTTTATAGGCTGTAATGTTGCTTCGGTTGCTGCAGTTGGTGTGTAGCAATACTCAAGAAAATTTTTATGTTTACTTCTGAGTTCTTTATATTCCGGTAGGTATCGCCCGGCCTGACGCATAAACCAGAAAGGAATCCGTTTTACTTTTTTACCCTGAAGGGTTTGGACAAGAATCTTCTCATTACTATTCATAATAAAAAATATAAATAAGGATTGTAGTAGTAGTTATGCGGTTAGTACTGGGGATTATTTATAATTTACAGTTTATATACAGATACCATGGTTTGTAAGACGCCGTGGATAAGCCGTATATAAAGTAACAGAAGGTATTAATCTATAAGGAATTTTTATTATTTTTGTATTATCTGGATAGATTTTTTTTCCACAATAAATAAAAGAAAAGAAATGTTTTAATCACATGTGTATAACAAGGATGGTATAAACGCCACAGAAGTGGATTATTATTACTCACAAAATCATCAGCTTACTTATACATAAGGATATCCACACCCATGAAAAAATTTAACCTGCATCTGGTTTCTGATTCTACCGGAGAAACGGTCAGTAGTGTAGCGCGTGCTGCCATTGCCCAGTTTGATGATTTGCAGGAAGAGGAATTTGTGTGGACACTCATTCGTAGTAATCAACAACTCGATAAAGTTATTGAATCAATTCAGGAAAATCCAGGTGTAGTGATGTATACGTTGGTAGATGCAACACTCCGCGAACGGCTAAAAATGGAGTGTGCCAGGCGCGGCCTGCCATGTATTGCGGTGTTGGCGAATGTGATAAATGAACTATCATCGTATCTCGGTCAGAAAACGCACGCGCTCCCAGGCAGGCAGCATGAGCTGAATGAGGATTATTTTTCACGCGTGGATGCTATTAATTATGCACTTGCGCATGATGACGGCCAAGGAAACTGGGAACTGGAAGATGCGGATATTATTATTCTTGGTGTATCGCGCACATCAAAATCTCCTACCTGTATGTACTTGGCATATAAAGGCTATAAAACAGCTAACGTGCCTTTTGTGCTTGATTGTCCGCTTCCTCCAAATCTTGAAACACTTACTAAACCACTGATTGTTGGTCTTACTATTAATCCTGATCGGCTTCAGCAGATACGTAAAACACGTCTGCAATCCATTAATCAGGTAACCGATACCAACTATGTAGACATGGAATATATGCAGCGTGAAATTTCTGAATCACGCAAGCTGTATCAGAGGAATAAATGGCCAGTCATTGATGTTACCAAGCGATCGGTCGAAGAAACGGCAGCTACTATTATTCAGTATGTAAAAAAACATCAGGATAAGCACAACTAAGGTGAGTAATAACGTGAAAAAAGCAGCTGTAATTGGCTGGCCAATAAAACATAGCATGTCGCCAGTTCTGCATAATTACTGGCTAAAGCACTATAATATACAGGGATCTTACGAAAAGATTGCCGTTGAGCCAATAGATTTTGGGCATTTTATAGGGTCTCTTCAAAGCGGGGAGTATCAAGGTATCAATATCACCGTTCCTTATAAAGAGCTGGTTGTTTCCTTACTTAATAACAAAGATGCATCTGTCATAGCAACCGGTGCAGCTAATGTAGTCACGGTTAGTAATGGGAGATTGTTTGGAACCAACACGGATATGTATGGGTTCACAAAGAATCTGGAAGAATCTGGCATGTTTCCACGCAAAAAAAGAGCTGTTATTCTTGGGTCTGGGGGGGCTGCACGTTCAGTCATTAAAGCATTAGAAAATATGGGGTTTGAAGAGGTTCATATCTGCGCGAGAAATCAGAAAAAAGCACGCGATATTAAAAGTAAAGCATCTCTATGCACGGAAGTATATTCATGGATAAATAGAGATAAAATACTTAGTGGTTGTGATTTGTTGGTGAATACCACCACGCTTGGGATGCAGGGAAAAGAATCACTGGATATTGATCTTTCACATTTGCCAAGACATGCGGTGGTGTATGACATTGTTTATAATCCACTATTAACAGATTTATTATTACAGGCGCAGGAACGTGGATTAATGATAGTTGATGGGCTTGGGATGCTCATGCATCAGGCGGTGCCGTGTTTTGAGGCATGGTTTGGGGTGCGGCCTGAGGTGACGGTAGAATTAAAGAAGCACATTTTGGAATATATGCCATGATTATTATTGGTCTTACGGGTAGTATTGGCATGGGTAAATCCACCGTAGCTGCGCAATTTGCTGCACTTGGAGGAAAAATATGCAGTGCTGATGCTATTGTGCACTCACTGCTGGAAAAAGATGCGGGCATTATCACGCGCATCGGCAAACAATTCCCGGAAGCTATTGAAAATGGGCGTATTAATCGTAAGACACTGGGGAAAATAGTGTTTTCAGATCAGAATAAACGCGCATGGCTTGAAGCGGTTTTACATCCTCGCGTGGTGCGGATTGAAGATCGTTTTATCAAAAAAAACAGACAGCTTGGCGCTAGAATGGTGGTTATGGATATCCCGCTTTTATTTGAAACGGGCGGAGAGCAACGCTGTGATGCGGTGGTGGTGGCTACTGCACCAGTATTCATACAAAAACAACGCGTAATGAAAAGGCCAGGTATGACCGCAGAAAAATTTTCAAAAATTCTTGCAACCCAAGTAAGCGATGCAGCAAAGCGCAAAAGTGCCGATTTTGTGGTTGCCACGGGTCTGGGCAGAGCGCATAGTTTCAGAGCAGTAAAAACCTATATGAGGAGCCTTGGCCTTGCGTGAGATTGTGCTGGATACAGAGACAACCGGTGTTGATCCACTAAGCGGTCATCGGGTGGTAGAAATTGGCTGTGTTGAGCTGCATAGCGGTGTGCCAACGGGCGAGAATTTTCACACCTACCTCAACCCCGAGCGTGATATGCCAGATGAGGCGTTTCGTATCCATGGCCTATCGGGTGATTTCCTGCGCGATAAGCCTGTATTCGCTGAAATTGTGGATAAATTTATAGATTTTATAGCGGATTCACAGCTGGTTATCCATAATGCGTCTTTTGATATGCGTTTTGTAAACGCTGAGCTTGAACGGGTTGGTTTTGCACCACTGCCTATGAGCAGGGCACTGGACACGGTGCAGGTGGCGCGCAAGAAGTTTCCGGGTTCTCCGGCAAGTCTTGATGCGCTGTGTCGGCGGTTTAATATTGATCTATCCGCACGTACTAAGCACGGTGCTTTACTCGATGCTGAGTTGTTGGCGGAGGTTTATCTTGAGTTGCTTGGCGGCAGGCAGTCAGCCCTTGGCCTTGATAATAAAGCGCAGGGCAATGCAACTGTGGATATTGCATCGAATGGAATTGAAAGAAAAAATAATATACTTGCCGCACGGGTATTCGAGATATCGGCTGAAGAATGTGAGGATCACGCTAAATTTGTAGAGAAAATCAAGAATGCGCTTTGGAAGGCTGACGCATAGAGCACTATAGATAAAGTAAAAGGCCTCCCAAATGGGAGGCCTTTTTTGTTTTTGCTTTAAGTTAAGATTATTTCTTAACGTTCAGCTGTACTTCAACGCGACGGTCTGCAGCGAGGCAAGCAATCAGCTCAGCACGTGGCAGGTTAGGATCGCATTTGGTTACAGGCATTTTGTCGCCCATTGCTTCAACGCGAGCGTTACGGGTCTTGAGACCTTTAGACGCGAGGTAAGACTTTACCGTGTTAGCGCGACGCAGAGAGAGCTGTTTGTTGTAACCGGAAGTGCCGATCATGTCAGCGAAGCCAACGATATCAACGCTTTCAACGGCACCTGAAGATTTAACTACAGAAGCAAGAGCATCAAGCTTCGCTTTTTCTTTCGCGTTCAGGGTCGATTTGTTGAAATCGAAGTAAACAGTGCGCTGTTCTTTGCTGAGTTGCAGGCCATCGCCAAGGCACTCATCAGAAGCTGCTTCCCATTTGGTCAGAACGCAGTTACCGAACGTGTTCATTACAACATTGCCGCGAACGTCTTTTACAACGTCCTGAATATGGCCTGAAGCCATTGCAGCCGGTGCAAGCATTACACAAGCAGTAGCCAGCATGCACGCTTTTTTGAAATTGATCATGGAATTCCATCCTTTTTGATTAGTTAAAATAGTTAAGCTACGGGAATAACTCTATGACTCGGGAAAATAATGGAATATTGGCGTAAACGCAAACTCTATTTTTCAAATGGATAACAGGAATGCCATAGTTTTATATCTATATAAAACAATATATTATACAAAAACAGGGTGTGTTTAGCCAAGGAAGTTGCTAAATTATAGTGAACCACTGATGCACCTTTGCCACATATGGCATAAGTGAGCTAGTTTGCTGCCGCTACCTGACGTGCCTTGTTTTGTTTATAAAGTGCATGGAAATCAATAGGATCAAGCATTAGCGGTGGGAACCCGCCATCTCTGGTGACATCAGCAATAACACGGCGGGCAAACGGGAACAATACGAATGGGCAGTCTATCAGAATAACAGATTCCAGCCTGTCTTCAGGAATATTGACCAGATGGAATATACCTGCATAAGCCAGTTCGATAAGAAATAGTGTGCTGCCTTCTGCAGTGGCGCGAGCCGAAAGCTGCAGTGTCATTTCATAAATATCATCCTGAAGTTTTTGTGCTTTAAGATCTACATTTACATCAATAGAAGGCTTGGCGTTGCTGGCCAGCAGGCTTTGTGGCGCATGAGGATTTTCAAAAGAGAGGTCTTTGATGTATTGACCTTTAACGGCGAAGCTCTGGGCGTTTGGTGCTTGCGGGTTATTTGCGGTGCTCATTATTTTATTCCTTCATTGGCAATTTTTAATTATGGTGCATATATACAAAAAAACGAAGATGGTCATTAAATAAATCAGGGGAAACGAATGTCAGAAGGCATACCATACGCAGATATTGTTATCATTGCGCTTATTGCAGGGTTTATTTTGCTGAGGCTTAGAAACGTGCTGGGGCAGAAAACCGGAAATGACAATCCACAGTTTTTCAAGAAACAACAGGAAGTTATTCCTGAGCGTAAAGATACGGTGGTACAGTTGCACGAAAAAATCCTGAAGCCAAAATCAAAAGAAGAAAACGACCCATACATGGCGACGCTTACAGATACCATGGTGATACAGTATCTTAAGGATATTAAGGCTAAAGATGCCCAGTTTAATCTTACGCAGTTTATGGATGGCGCGAAGATGGCGTTTGAAATGGTATTTGATGCCTTTGCCAAGGGTGACACCCAAACGCTAAAAATGCTACTTGCAGATAACGTATTCAATGAATTTAACCGTGAAATTGAAAAGCGCAGTATGCAGGAAAATAAAGAAGAAACCACACTGGTGGCGGTAACCAAAAAAGAATTAGCGCGAGCAGGACTTATCGGAAACATGGCACGCCTTACGGTTAAATTCACCAGTGAACAGATTGTGGTAACGCGTAATTCAGAAGGCCAGATAATTGAAGGTGATGTGTCTGAGACTCAGGATATCGAAAGCGAGTGGGTATTTGAGCGTGATGTGACATCTAAAAATCCAAACTGGAAAATCATTGAAACGTGATGGCCATACTTCGTCGGTTCGCGGCACTGGCAACACTATTCATGTGCAGTGCCTGTAGCTTGTTCCTTCCTAAAGATCATTTTGGTGCGCGGGAGGTTCCGTTTGATTCACTGGTGGGTTGGGAAGCGGAAAACCATGCCGAGGCATTGGGTGTATTTCTCAATTCTTGTGATGTACTGGCGAAGAAACCTTCAGTTGTTGCTAAAGAAAGCAACATCACCATAGCATCCGGAATCTGGAATTCGCTATGCGCGGAAGCAAAATCCGCGAGTACGAGCCAGGCAAAAGCCAAGGCATTTTTTGAAACGCGGTTTACGCCCTTTCGGGTGAATAACAATGGCAAGAAATCAGGGCTTTTCACCGGATATTATGAGCCAGTGCTTTACGGCGCCACTCACAAAGGTGGGGATTTCCAGTATCCGCTATATGCAGCACCTGCTGATTTGAAAGATAACAAGCCCTATTTAAGCCGCGCAGAGATTGATAACGGTGCGCTGGCGGGCAAAAAACTGGAGCTACTCTGGGTAGATGATCCGGTGATGTTGTTTTTTATGCAAATACAGGGCAGTGGTCGTATCCGCCTGGTGAACGGCAAGGAAGTGCGTATGGGCTATGCTGACCAGAATGGGCATCCCTATTTTGCAATAGGTAAATTCATGCGGGAAGAAAACTTGCTGGAGAAAGATAACATCAATTTTTTTACCATACGTCAGTGGCTCTATAAAAACCGTGATCAGGCATTTGAAATGATGCAGCGTAACCCGTCCTATGTGTTTTTCCGTAAAATAGAAGGTGACGGGCCTATTGGTTCTGTCGGTGTGCCGGTAACGCGAGAGCGTACACTGGCGGTAGACAGTAAATATATACCTTATGGCTTACCGCTTTATCTGGAAACCGAACTGCCGGCTGAGCCGCAGCGTGAACCTGTAGCATTTAACCGCATCATGATAGCACAGGATACTGGTGGTGCTATTCGTGGGCCTGTGCGCGGCGATGTATTTTTTGGCTCTGGTGATATGGCCGAATATTATGCGGGCTACATGAAATCGAAAGGCAGCTACAGTTTGCTTGTTCCCAAAGAGGTGGCAGCACAGCTGCAACAATAATGTCAAAAAAGAAATCAGGATCGCGCGATGTCACTCCCGATGAAAAGGATTTATGGGAGGAAGTAACGCGTACAGATAAACCCATAAAAAAGCGCGGCAGGGTTATCACGAAACCTAAGGTTGCTTCAAAGAAAATAGAAGTAACTTCACAGCCTCATATGCCTATTCCCTATAAGATATTGCCGGAATTAAGCCGCGGCGAATACGCCAACATAGACCGAAACACACAGGAGCGTTTCCGTAAAGGCGAAATGGATATAGATGGCAGGCTGGATTTACACGGTTTTACGCGTGATGAGGCCAGAGAAATGGTGGCTGGTTTTATCGTATCGCATTATAGCAGGGGAAGTCGGTTTATGTTGATTATTACCGGCAAGGGAACCTTCCACAAAGCAGAGGGTGAACGCGGTGGCGTGCTGCGTGATTCTTTTCCAGGCTGGCTTTCAGAGCCAGATATAAGGCCATATATACTGGCATTTGATACAGCCAAAGCCAAGCATGGCGGAAGCGGCGCATTTTATGTATTATTGCGGCGTAAACGGTAGTTATGGATATGCACAAAGCACATATATTGGTGGTAGACGATGATGATCGCCTGCGTGCGCTATTGCAGAAATTCCTGAGTGAGCAGGGATTCATGGTAACGGCTGTGTCCAGCACCGCTGAAGCGCGTCGGAAAATGGCCTGCTTTATTTTTGATGTGTTGGTGCTGGATGTCATGATGCCGGATGAAACCGGCCTTGATTTTCTTGCATCGCTTAAACATATGAATTGTCCGCCTGTGCTGATGCTTTCTGCCATGGGCGAGGTGGAAGATCGTATTCGCGGCCTTGAAGTGGGCGCGGATGATTACCTGCCAAAACCCTTTGAGCCTAAGGAATTGGTGTTGCGCCTTCAGGCCATCCTGAGACGAAAAACAGCAAACAATGATGCAAAACAGCGCAGGCTTAAATTTGGCGAGTTTACGTTTGATATTTCCTCCAATCAGCTCATGCGAAGCGACGAAAAAATTTATCTGACGTCAAGCGAAGCATTACTGCTTAAACTTCTGGCGGAACATTCAGGCAAGCCTGTCTCGCGTGAGCAGTTGGCGCAAGTTATTCCGGGTACCGCAAGCGAACGCAGCATTGATGTGCAGATAACACGACTGCGTAAAAAACTGGGTGAGAATGAAGGAAAACCTGTTCACCTGCAAACTATGCGCGGGGCGGGGTATGTGCTATATGGCACATGGCAGGAGCAGGCGGCATGATAGGAAAGACACTGCTTCCAAAAAGTCTGTTTGGCCGTGTGTTGCTGATTCTTATTTTGCCCACGGTGCTTATCCAGTTGGTCATGGCGTATATTTTCTTCAGCCGCCACTGGGATAATGTAACACGTTATTTGAGTTATGCGCTGGCAGGAGAGATGGCGTTTCTTACCGCCCAGCTGGAGACGCTTCCTGAAAATTATCAGGAAAAGTTGATACAGGATTTTGAAATGGCAACGGGTATTGCAGTATCTCTTGAACCCAAGACTGCTTTTGATGCTGTGCGTACCTCAAATGTATATGCTGAGTTTCAGGAGCAGTTACGACTAAATCTGACGCGGCCATTTACGGTTCGGCGTATTTCCGGAGATGCGGTCATTGAGGTGCATATCGGGTTCCCACACTATACGCTCAGGCTGCTTGCCAGCGTGAAACGCCTGGAGAGCCGCACCACCATTATTTATCTGGTATGGATGACTGGTGTATCACTGGTATTCCTTGTTATCGCAGTGCTTTTTCTGCGTAACCAGATACGTCCTATTAATCGCCTTGCCGAAGCCGCCGATAATTTTGGCAGGGGGCAGGACGCGCCAGGATTCAGGCCACATGGCGCGCGCGAAGTACGAAAGGCAGCGCGGGCTTTTATTGTAATGAAGGAACGTATTTCACGCCAAGTGCGTACACGCACAGAAATGCTTGCCAGTATTTCGCATGATTTACGCACACCGCTTACACGCATGAAGCTGCAACTTGCGATGCTGGAAGATAATGACGCTACCCGTGAGCTGCGCGATGATGTGCAGCAGATGGAGCACATGATTCAGGAATATCTGGATTTCGTGCGTGGTGAGGGTGGTGAAGAGGCGGCGCAGGTTGCACTGGATGAAATGGTTTCTGATGTTGTGGAAGATTACCGGCGGCTCAAAGTGGATGTGGTGCTGAAAGAAGTGGCCTCCGTTACCACAGGCATTCGCGTGAGCGCATTCCGCCGCATGATGCACAACCTCATTGATAACGCGCTGCGTTATGGCAAGCGGTGTGATGTGAGTCTGGTGAAAACAGTGAATTACTGCGAGATACGCGTGGACGATGAAGGCGCAGGCATACCGGAAGAAAAGCGCGAGGAAGTATTCCGTCCGTTCAGCCGGCTGGATGTATCGCGCAATCTGAAAGCGGCTGGTGTTGGGCTTGGGCTTACCATCGCCCGCGATATTGTACAGGCGCATGGCGGCAGTATTTCACTTGGTGAATCGCCCAAGGGTGGGTTAAGGGTTAGTATTCGCATACCGCTTTGAGGAGAAAAATATGGGATTATTTTTATTTCGTTTCTGGCCGGTGCTGATACCGCTGATTGTGTACTTGCTGTGGTATTGGAATACTGGCAGGAAAGCAGTCAAGGCAGGTACGGAAAAACCAAAATTCCGCGATGGCCCATGGTTCTGGATTGTGCTTTCGAGCCTTGGTATCGGACTTGGATGTTTTATTTTTTTAGGTGCTACCATGCAAGGCACCAAAGGTGAATATGAACCGCCACATATGGAAAATGGCGTGCTGGTGCCCGGGCGCGTAACCCCATGATGATACGCGCACCTGCATGGCTTGCCTGGCCTGAAACCCAAACACTCATGCGCGCGTTTGAGAAACACTCAGATCAGGTGCGGTTTGTCGGTGGCGCGGTGCGTGATGCGTTGCTGGATAAAACCGTGCAGGACATAGACCTTGCCACATCCCTTAAGCCCGAACAGGCGATGGGTGTGCTTAAAGCAGCAGGTGTTACCGTAATTCCCACAGGCTTAAAGCATGGCACCATCACCGCAAAAATCGCCAAGAGGCATTTTGAGATAACCACACTCAGGCGTGACACGGTCTGCGATGGCAGACATGCCACGGTGGAATATACCGATGACTGGAAGGAAGATGCGCTCCGCCGTGATTTCACCATGAATGCGCTATATATGGATTTCAGCGGCGAGGTGATGGATTATACCGGCGGTATAGGTGATGCAAAATCTGGGCATGTGAAGTTTATTGGCGATGCCGAGGCACGCATCAAGGAAGATTACCTGCGGATACTCAGATTTTTCCGTTTCTTTGCATATTATGGCAAAACACCGGCCGATGAGAATGCACTTATGGCATGTGCGCGAAACGCCACCGGTATTGAGCAGCTTTCCGGCGAGCGCATACAACATGAAATGTTCAAACTGCTAGCATCAGAAAATCCTTATCCTGCACTACGGCTTATGGAAAAGGCAAATGTGCTGTCTGCTATTTTCGATGGAAAAACATCGAACGTTGCATCGCTTGAAGGATTGCAGGGTGTGGAATCGGCATTGGGTGAGCAGGCGGAAAGTGAAACACGTCTGGCGCTCATGTTGGATGTATCCTCCATTCCTTCTATTTGCACACTCTGGAGATTATCTGGTACCTCGCGCGAAATGCTGGAAGTCATCCACACACATTTGCCGGTGATGGAAGAGGTGGCAAATAATCTAGCAGGACAGAAGAAATTGCTGCGTAAGCTGGGGATTACACCATTTCGTCAGCTGGTATTAGCTGCCAGTGTGTTATGCGATAAACTATCACTCACGCAGGCTCAGGCAATATTTGCACTCACCCATAACTGGACACCGCCGGAATTTCCGGTGAGCGGAAAGATATTGAAAGCACATGGTATTGAAGAAGGTGTGGTAATGGGAAAGACGCTCAAAGCGCTCGAACAGGCATGGGAGGAAAGCGATTACACGCTTACTAAAGAGGCTTTATTACGCGCTGCGTCCATGCCCCCGACGTAACATATCATCCATTTGTTTGGTTATAACCTTAATATCCGGTTTGCTGACGCCGATAGTTTCCAAGACTTTTTCTGCTCTGTCTCGTGAGAAAGTTAAAGTGGGACCATGATACTTATATTCACCCCTCTTTTCACTCATATCTGAAACCTTATTGAACAGAGCCTCACCAGCCACTGGGTCTTCGGCAGTTAGGCCAGCAGAAATGTCACATTGGGAACTAAACCGAATCTTTAGCGAAATAGTCGTAGCGGCGGGGTCTGAATGAGAAGGATAAATGAATAGACCATCATCTAAAGGGTCACGCCCACCGAATTCGCTATATATTGCTTCTTGGTTTCTATCAAGCTCGGCAACTATCGCATTATCCCTTAGTTGAATGTACGCTACTCCTTTTGGGCGAGCCGAGAGTCTGACTACCGAGTCACCAAAACCGTCTAAATCACCAAAGGTTGGTTTGGAATGGGTAGGCATGTGTAATTTTCCTAGTTATTGACTATGACTTATTATGTTCACTTTTACCGTAAATATATTTAACGGATTTTAAGTAATTAGATGCCCGCTATCAAGAAATGTTTTATGACAATTGCGTGAAGGTATTTGACTGATTAAGCTATTGAAAATAGCTATTTCTCTTCCACTATATCCCCGAAAGATTCACCATCCGGATTTTCTTCCAGAGCGTAGCCGGCAGAGCGCACGGTGCGGATGAGGTCGGGCTGTTTTCCATCATAATCAAGGCCTTTGCGCAGGCGGCGTACATGCACGTCTACCGTGCGGAGTTCTACGTAAATGTCATGCCCCCATACGGCATCGAGCAGCTGCTCGCGCGAGAATACGCGACCGGGATGTTCTAGCAGATAGCGCAGCAATGAAAATTCCGTAGGGCTTAAATGCACTTCCATATTATTGCGTGTCACTTTGTGGCCGGACACATCCATCGCGATGCCTGCGAATGACAGGGTTTTTTCCGAAAGGGCAGGGCGGAAGCGGCGGAAAATGGCGCGTATGCGGGCAATCAGTTCAGCTGGAGAGAATGGTTTTACGATGTAATCATCAGCACCGGAATCAAGGCCGCGTATGCGGTCACCTTCTTCACCACGGGCGGAAAGCATAATAATGGGGATAGATTTAGTTTCAGGGCTCCAGCGTAGCTGCTTGCATATTTCAACGCCAGACATGGAAGGCAGCATCCAATCAAGCACAATAACATCGGGCTTGTAATCCTTCACCATGGCCACGGCTTCTTCACCATCGCCGGTGGAGTATACGCGAAAACCCTCGCGCTCCAAGTTATAGCGCAGCAGGGTAACAATGGCCGCTTCGTCTTCAACAATCAGTACAGAAGTTTCCAAACAGGTCTTCCTTTTTGCTTTTCATTACCGACTGGGCACTCTAGCATAACTGCCCAGTGAGGCAACATACTCTTTGAAAAAGATTAATTTAAGGTTGAGACGATGAACTCCAAATTGCGTTTAGCACTTGATTTAGGCCCTTTGCTTGTATTTTTTCTGGCATATCGCTTCCATGGATTGTTGGCGGCTACTGCGGCTCTTATCGTTTTTACCTGTATTTCTCTGACGGTAACCTACCTGATTGAAAAGAAAATTGCGGTTATGCCACTGGTTTCCGGCATTGCTGTGGCGGTATTTGGCGGCATGACGCTCCTGCTGCAGGATGAGCTTTTTATTAAAATGAAACCCACCATTGTGAATATGCTTTTTGCAACAATCCTGCTTGGCGGGGTGTATTTCAAAAAACCGCTTATCAAGTATCTACTGGGTGAGGCCATGCAGCTGGAAGACAAAGGCTGGATGATATTGTCTCGTCGCTGGGGGATCTATTTCATGTTTCTTGCTGCCCTTAATGAATTCATCTGGCGCAACTTCTCTCTCGATTTTTGGGTGAATTTCAAAGTATTTGGTATGTTCACTTGCACCATCATTTTTACCATGAGCCAGATACCGCTAATAAAGAAGTATTGGATCGAGCCGGAAAAAAACAGCTAAGCCACTCTCAAAGCCCGCCAGCCAATATCACGGCGGCAGAAGCCTTCCGGCCAGTCGATAACATCCACTGCTTTGTAAGCCTTTGCCTGTGCTTCGGCGATGGTTGCCCCAAGTGCGGTAACGCCCAGTACGCGCCCGCCGATTGCGACGATGTTTCCATCACGCATTTCGGTTCCGGCATGGAATACTTTTACGCCATCGATTGCTGCGGCTTTATCAAGCGCACGAATGGCGGTTCCTTTCTGGTAGGCACCCGGATAGCCTTTTGCCGCCATTACCACACATACGGCCGCTTCTTTGCAGAAAGATATTTTTACGTTATTAAGTCCACCTTTGCTGCAGGCAAGCAACACGGGAAACAAATCCGCATCAAAGCGTGCCATTAGCGATTGCGTTTCAGGGTCGCCGAAGCGCACATTGTATTCGAGAAGTTTCGGCCCGTTTTTTGTAAGCATTAATCCAGCAAATAATACCCCTTTGAAAGGCATGCCGTCTTTACTCATACCATTCACAGTTGGTTCAATGATCTCTTTCATCACCTGTTTGCATAGTGCTTCGGTCATTACCGGAGGTGGCACATAGGTGCCCATGCCGCCGGTGTTTGGGCCTTTATCGCCGTCATAGGCGCGTTTGTGATCTTGCGCGTAACCAAATTGAATGGTGGCTTTTCCATCAGAGAGTGCAAAAAAACTGACTTCCTCGCCATCCAAAAATTCCTCGATGACTACCGATTTACCGCTATCGCCAAATGAGCCGGAAAACATCTCGCGCACGGCCTCTTCCGCTTCTGCTCTATTCTCGGCGATGATGACGCCTTTGCCTGCTGCAAGCCCGTCGGCTTTCACAACAATCGGGTAGGATTTTCCTTCTAAAAATTTCAGCGCGGCGTTCTCATTATCAAAGAAGCCGTATGCCGCAGTGGGGATATTATATTTGCTGCATAATGATTTCATGAAGCCTTTAGAGCCTTCAAGTTGTGCTGCTTTTGCACCGGGGCCGAATGCAGGAATACCTGCGGCTTCAAGCCTATCTGCAAGGCCATCCACCAGCGGTTGCTCAGCGCCAATGACCACGAGTGCAATATTTTTTTCTTTGCAGAACTGGATTATTTCATCGGGCGTTTTGATGGAAACACAGGTCACATCCTGCGCGATGCCGCCATTGCCCGGCGCGCAAAATACCTGCGCTACCGATGGCGATTGCTTAAGCCGCCAGCACAGCGCATGTTCACGCCCGCCTGAGCCGATAACTAATACGTTATTCATAGTCTTTCCAATTGCAATGAACCTGCTAGACTCACTTCCATGCCAGAAACAGCCTTAGATTTCAACCATAACCAGCCCGTATACTCGATTAGCGAGATTTCGTTGTCTATCAAACGCGTGCTGGAAGACCATTTTGGGCTTATCCGCCTGCGCGGGGAGGTCTCCGGCTGGCGCGGTGCGCATAGTTCGGGGCATGCCTATTTTTCCCTGAAGGATGATAAATCGGTCATCAACGCGGTGTGCTGGAAAGGCACGCTTTCAAAGCTCCAGCACAAGCCGGAAGAGGGGCTGGAGGTGATTGCCACCGGCCGCATCAGCGCCTTTAACGGCAAGTACCAGCTGGTGGTGGAGCATATTGAGCCAGCCGGTGCCGGTGCACTGATGGCGCTGCTGGAAAAACGCAAAAAAATGCTGGAAGCCGAAGGGCTATTTGCACCAGGGCGCAAGAAGAAATTACCGTATTTACCGCGAGTGGTAGGCGTGGTGACATCGCCCACGGGGGCGGTGATTCGCGATATTCTGCACCGCATATCAGACCGATTTCCGGTGCATGTGCTGGTATGGCCGGTGGCCGTGCAGGGCGAAGGTGCAGCGGAGCAAATTGCTGCTGCGATTAAAGGGTTTAATAGTTTGCCCCCCACCCTAACCCTCCCCCACAAGGGGGGAGGGGATATAGTGCGTCCTGACGTGCTGATTGTCGCGCGCGGCGGTGGTTCCATTGAAGATCTCTGGGCATTCAATGAAGAAATTGTTGCGCGTGCGGCTGCGGCATCCGCCATTCCACTTATTTCTGCCGTTGGCCATGAAACGGATACTACGCTGATTGATTTTGTCTCTGACCAGCGTGCACCAACACCCACGGCAGCGGCAGAAATGGCCGTGCCAGTACTTTCAGAACTTAAGCTGCTGGTGAACCAGCTGGATGGGCGGTTGCTTACTTCCATTAGCGCATATTTGTCGCGCATTCAGGAAAAACTGGCGGGGCTTACGCGCGGCCTGCCGCGCCCGGCACAGCTACTTGAACATGCTATGCAGCGTTTGGATATGACGAGCGAGCGGCTACAGGCAGCACTCCCCACATTCCTATTACGCACGGAACAAAAACTTGCCGTGCTTGCAGCTAGCCTCAAACCGCAAACGCTTGTTGCTGCACTTCAGCAATTTTCGGTTCGTCTGCCGGAATATCAGCAGCGCATGCAGCAGGCGATTTCGCGCAACCTGAATCAGCGCGAAGAAAAACTGAAGCATCTGGCTGCGATGCTTGAAAGCGTAAATTATAAAAAAGTGCTGGAGCGTGGCTTCGCGCTGGTGCGTGATGATGCAGGAAAACTTATCAATTCAACCACCAAAGCCAAAGCTACGAAATCACTGACGCTTACTTTCCATGATGGCGACGTGAAGGTTACTAACTAATTGTCATTATGAGTGTAGCGAAGAATCTAGATCCTTCACTTCGTTCAGGATGACATTATGATGCTGGCCAGCGTTTATGCACCCAGAACCATTGCTCTGGGTGTGCGCGTATCCAGCCTTCGAGCATCTGGTTGATGGCTGTCATGATTGCAAGCGTGTCTTTTTCCGCATCACCTGTTTTTTCATACTCTAATGCCGGAAACATATGCGCTTCAAAATGCGCTCCGCTTTTTCTTAGTACATAAGCAGGCAGAATCGGCAAATCATAACGCAGTGCAAGCTGCGCAATGGCCGGTGCTGTCATCGCAGGCACACCGAAGAACGGTACGGCGATACCATCATTCATTTTTTGGTCGATAAGCATGGCGATGGCTTCGTTATTTTTAATCGCGCGTGCCATTTTTACTGCGCCGCGTGTGCCTTTGGGAAACATGTTATTGGCGTGTACGGCGCGTATATCGGCGATGATTTTATCAGCGTAAGGGTTGTTGGCTTCTCGGTATATCAGGGTGATGGGCACGTTGTGCTTCAGCGCTACCTCCGGCAGTAATTCCCAGTTGCCAAAATGGCCGGAAAAAAAGAACACGCCTTCATTCGGTTTTGGCATGTTTTCCGAGCCGATGAAAGTAACGCGTTTGATGATTTCCTTGCCAGAAATATGCGGAAGCTCCGCGGCCACCCGCCCCAGATGATCCCACATGCCGCGTAGTAATTTACGTTGCTCCGCTTCCGATAAATGCGGCATGAAACGGGCAATATTGGCTTTTGCAATACGCTGCGCTTTGAGCATCGGCCCGATGAGACGTGCCAGAAACCCGCCAAGCCACGAGGCGGCATCTAGCGGCAACATGCGAAGTAATCCGTAAAACAGTTTTAGGCCAAATGCTTCAATGCGGTGTTTTAATTCTTCGAGGCTCATGGTGTTTTCAGTGTGTTGTCAATCAGTGCCATTAGGGCATCTGGCTGCTCAAAATCAAGTGTAACATATACAACCGTAACCAGAGATAGGCTTCTGGCATTCATGCGCGCGGCATCTTTTGAGGTAGTGACAAGCACAGCGTCGTGCTGTTTTGCGGTGATTGCGAGGGCATCAATTTCTGCGTCGCTGTATTGGTAATGGTCGGGAAATGTTTTTTCTTCAACCAGCTCTGCACCAATCGCTGTAAGCGTTACAAAAAATTTCTGCGGGTACGCCAGCCCACAAAATGCCAGCACCCTTTTGCCCTTCAGCGCATAGGCATCATCATTGGGTTTGGTGTGTACTTTGAGTATTGGGCGTGTTGTAGCAGGTAGGGAGTTCTTGGGATTAATGATAATCATGGTATCCGCTCTTTTTAGTCCTTCCTGCACTGGTTCGCGCAGTGGCCCTGCTGGAATCATATAGCCATTGCCGAACATCAGCGTGCCGTCAGCCACGATTATGGAGACATCTTTATGGATAGATGGATTTTGGAATCCATCATCCATGATGATAAGTTCTGCACCCGCTTTTGACGCAAATTGTGCGCCCGTCAGCCGGTCTTTGGCAACCACGGTGGGCAGCACTCTTGCAAGCAGAAGTGGCTCATCGCCCACATCATACGCTGTGTGCTCAGAGGGTTTTACCTGGATTGGCCCTTGCAGTTTGCCTTTATATCCACGGCTTAAGAACCATGCGTTGATGCCGCGTGCTTTGCATAATTCGCCAATATGCAGACATACTGGTGTTTTTCCTGCGCCGCCAGCCGTAAGTCCGCCGATACACAACACAGGTGCGCTTACCTTCACGGGCTTGATGAAATGTGTTCTTAGCTGCGTTATCCCCCGATATAGATAGCTCGCAGGAAGCAATGCAATGGCGGTGATGTTGCGGCTGTTCCAAAAGCCAGGGGTTTTCATGGCATTATCCCCTTATCGAAAATACAGGAGTGAGTGCTTTAATCAGTTGCGCAGTCGCTCCTGATTTGGCCTCCACATAGGCTTTTGCATGTTGCCGCACATCATTCATCCGGCTTGCATTGCCAAATAATGTTGATATCTGCGCGGCTAAATCTTCAGCATTCCTAACGCGGATGCAGCTATGTGTTTTTTCCATCTCCTCATACATCTCTTTAAAATTATAGGTATGCGCGCCAGTTAAAATAGCGCAGGCGAGATGGGCAGGTTCTAAGGGATTCTGCCCGCCATGCTTTATGAGGGAACCGCCCATAAATACCACATCACACAGTCGGTAAAACACGCCGAGCTCACCCAACGTATCGGCGATATAGAATTCAGTATTCGCAGTTATCGGCTGATTGCGTGAGCGCAGTGCCGAGCAGTTGCTGCCAGTAAGCTTCATTACCTCACTGCCACGGCTGGGGTGGCGCGGTACAATGATGGTAAGCAGGTTTTTGCGTGTTTTTTTAAGCAGGTTATGCGCTTTGATGATATGCATTTCCTCACCCGGGTGCGTGCTGGCGGCAAGCCAGATATACCGCCCGCTGGTGGCTTTCTTAAGTTCAAGTAAAACCGTTTCATTGCAGGCAAGGGGGCGTGCATCATATTTCATATTGCCATGCGTGAATACGCGCTTTGCACCGAGTGCTTCAAAGCGTTTTGCATCGTCATTGCTTTGCGCAAACACCACATCAAACGCTTCAATCATCGGGCGGCTCATGGAAGGATATTTATTCCATAGTCGGAATGATTTTTCTGACATGCGGCCATTGATAATCCCCATGGTACAGTTCCAGCGATTGGCGGATTCTATCAGGTTCGGCCAGAGTTCGGATTCCACCCAGAGCGCCACATCTGGCCGCCAGTGGCGCATAAAGCGGTGAGTGGCTTGCGGTGTATCTACCGGCACATACTGGTGAATGACACCCTTGGGTAAGCGTGATCCCATAATTTTTGCAGACGTTACCGTACCGGTGGTGACTAAAATATGCAGGTCAGGGAAATGCTTGCGCAGCTGTTCAATAAAATACAGCACAGAATTGGCTTCGCCCACGCTTGCCGCATGTATCCAAAGCAACATGCCGTGCGGGCGCGGATAGGACGCGACACCAAAACGCTCAGGGCTGCGCTTCGCATCTTCTTTGCCGCGCAGGCGGCGCAATTCCAGCCATAATGGAAGGATGGGGGACAGCAGCACCGATGCTGCAAAATATAGTTTATGCAGCGGCGCGTGCATCGGCTTCTGCCAGCAAGGCGTTCATGGAGCGTTCAATATGCAGGCGTGCATCTTCTTCATCGCCATCTTCGGAAACCATGATCGGTTTTCCCACATAGAAAAATATTTTTCCGAATGGCAGTGCCAGCATAAATTTATCCCAGCTCTTCAAATGTTTTGCGCGTGTGGCCGAGAATACCACGGGTAACACTACTTTACCAGAAAACCGTGCGACACCCGCAATGCCGCGCGCAGCAACGTGCACAGGTCCGCGCGGACCATCGGGCGTGATGCTGATATTGGCGCCGGTTTCCAGCAATTTTAGTATCTCGCTTACGGCTTCCTTACCACCTTTGCTGGTGGAACCGCTCACGGTTTTTTGCCCGAAATGCCCGATTACCTGCGAGATTAATTTGCCATCACGGTGCAGGGAAATTAGCACATGCATTTTATGGTGTGGCGGGCAAAATGCCGGAAGCAGCATCATGCGCCCATGCCAGAAAGCAAAGATAGCATTGTCTTTGCCCTGCATGTAGGGCATGGCATCCGGGTGGATATGTTTGATTTTTTTATTGGTAAGAAATACCAGCCAGATATAACCGGCAAGAAACCAGCTCAGGAGATATTGCACCACAGGACTTTTCAGGATTTTCTTTTTAACTGACATGCTTAAATAATATTTCCTGAATCCGCACTGTTTGCATAAAGCTGGTAATATTTTCCCTGCAGGGCCATGAGGCTTGCATGTGTGCCACTTTCAATGATGCGGCCATGTTCCAGCACATAAATAATATCGGCATTGACAATAGTGCTCAGGCGGTGCGCGATGACTAGTGTGGTGCGGCCTTTCATCAATTCAGACAATGCCTGCTGGATGCTGCGTTCGGATTCGTTATCCAGCGATGAGGTGGCCTCGTCGAGCAAAAGTATCGGCGCATTTTTAAGCATGGCGCGGGCAATGGCGATGCGCTGGCGCTGTCCACCGGAAAGTAACACGCCGTGTGAGCCAATTATCGTATCATAGCCTTTAGGCAGGTTACGGATGAAATCATCGGCCGCTGCATGTCTTGCAGCAGTGATAATGTCGGCATCGGTTGCGCCTTCACGTCCATAAGCGATATTGGTTTTTACCGTATCATCAAACAGCATGGATTCTTGTGGAACAAATCCCATCGCGCCGCGAAGTGATGCGAGTGTTACGTCTTTTATATCTTGCCCGTCGATAGTGATGCGGCCGCTCTGTGCATCATAGAAACGCAGCAATAAATTCATGAGTGTGGATTTGCCCCCCCCGGATAAGCCAACAAGTGCCACGGTTTTTCCTGCGGGGACTTCCAGCGTAATGCCATCAACGCTTGCAGCATCTTTGCCGTATGAGAATGTGACATTTTCAAAATATATATGGCCACTGCGTATCTGCAATGCTTGCGCGCCTTTTTTATCTACAATAGTGGGTGGTGTATCAAGCGCATGAAATAGTCGTGCTGCTGCAACGAGCCCTTCTTGCAGTGTGGTATTAAGTCCTGCAAGTGCACGCACTGGTTTATAGGCCATAAGGAATGCAGTGATGAAAGAGAAGAATGCGCCTGGTGTGGTTTCGCCGTCGAGCACCTGAAAGCCGCCATACCAGATGACGGATGCAATCGAAATACCACTTAAAATTTCCATGATAGGGGTGGAGGCTGTTTGCACACGCGATGCTTTGTAGTACAGACCAAAAAGTGCCTCGATGATGTTGCCGGAGCGGTTAATCTCAAATGCCTCACGGTTATAAGATTTTACTGTACGTATGCCCTGAAAAATCTCATCAAGCGTTGAGGTGAATTCACCCAGTTGGTTTTGTGTGCTGTCGGAAATTTTACGCATTCGTTTGGACAGGCGTACCACCGGATAAATTGCCACCGGAAATACTAGCAGCGCAATGACCGCAAGCTCAGCATTCTGGTAGAACATCACGCCAATTAAGAATATCATGGAAAGCAATTCTTTGGCGAAGGCAGTCAGTACGTTGGAAAATGCATTTCGCATCAGGTTGATGTCATTCGTGAAGCGCGAAATGAGTTTGCCGGAGGACTGTGAGTGAAAAAGGCATATATCGCTTGTCATCAAGTGAGCAAACAATCGTTTTTGCATATCAGCAATAATGCGCTGGCCGATAAAGCGCATGGAAAGCAAATTGCCATAATTGGCAGCAGCACCGATGAGCGCAATCACAAAGACGGCAATTGGAATCAGCATCAGCATGTTACGGTTTTTTTCGATAAATATCTGGTCGAGTGCTGGCTGCATCATCCATGCATTAGCGGCGGTTGTAGCGGCAACTACAAACATGCAAAGCACCGCAAGCATGATACGGCTGCGGTAGCGCAAAATATGTTCACGCAGGAGGCGTTTTAGCAGTGTGCTGGTGGTATAATTATACAGCATGAGCGTTATATACCTGCGATGGTCATGGCGTCTATCCGAACTGTAGGAGCATTGGTGGCATAACGCAGGGTTAAGTCATTGGCAGGAGTAGCGCTTAAAAACATATCCTGCAATTTTCCGGCGATGGTGATTTCAGACACCGGATACGCGATCTCGCCATTTTCTATCCAGAAGCCTGAAGCTCCCTGACTGTAATCACCCGTAATAATATTCACGCCCATGCCGAATGTTTCCGTAACATAAAAACCGCTCTTAATATCTTTCAGTAGTTCTTTGGGCGAAACCCTTCCATTTTGCATATAGGTGTTGGTTGTGGCGGGAGAGGGAGGCGATGCTGGTGAACGCGACGCGTTGCCTGTGGTGTTAAGCCCAAGTTTGTTTGCGGTACGAATATCGAGTATCCAGCTTTTCAGCACACCATGTTCCAGCAATATGTTTTTGCCGTTTCTGACGCCTTCAGCATCGAACGGCTTGGAGTTTAAGCCGCGCAGTATGTGCGGATCATCGACAATGGTTATGCCGTTGTTGAAAATCTGTTTTCCCATAGCATCTTTCAGGAAACTTGCGCCGCGTGTGATTGCGTTGCCAGAGATTGCACTGGTAAACATGGATATCAGACTTTTGCTTACGCGCGGATCAAGTACTACCGGAGCATTGCAAGTGGTAACTTTGCGTGGATTAAGACGGGCAAGCGCAAGCTTTGCTGCTTGCTTACCAATGTACTCGGAAGGCATAAGGTCAGCATGGTGGCGTTTGCTGGAAAATTCATAATCACGTTCCATAGAGGTATCTTTGCCGGCAAGCACGGAAACTGATACGGAAAACATGCTGCTGCGGTAAGACCTGGCAAACTGTATATCACTGCTGTTAATGGCCAGATCTATTTGTGTCTGGCTGTGGCCAGCTTCTGCACCTTCTGAATTGGTTATGCCCTCTACAGCAAGTGCTGCTTCTTCGGCTGCTTTACATTGGCCCGCAAGCCATGTGGCATCTGGCTCGTAGCTATCAAATACATCGAGATCCGGAATATGTGTCGCGAGTGATTCAGGATTGCAAAATCCATTGTCTTTATCTTCCGGTGTTACGCGTGCCATGCTTACGGCACGTTCTGCCAGTTCTTCCAGAGCGGTGCGGCTTAAGTCTGTGGATGAAACAATCGCCTGTTGTTTCCCGCACATGGCGCGCAACCCAATGACCGAACTTTCTGAGCGGACAATATCTTCCGGTTTGCCTAATCTTTGTGAAGCAGAAGACTCTATCGAATGCAAATACAGGCCGTCAGCAGCGTCTGCTCCGTATGCGCGCGTTCGTTCCAATAACCAGTTTAGTTTGTCTAAAGATTCACTCATGCCAAGGGTGTTAGTATAAATAGTGCAAATTCGCAACGCATACGCAAAAAATAATGAGAAATTTCATTGAAATTAATATGAATATTGAGTAGTTATCCACACGCCATTACTATGGTAGCATACGTTAAAGGGGGCTGTTATTACGCACTCAAGGCCAAAAGTTCATCGTTTTCCGGTGTCTGCGAAGGCATCGCGTTTGGCGCGCGTGAAAAAATGGACGGGTGCACTTGCCGATAGGGATAAAACATACATTATCGGCGGACTTTCTGCTGTTTTTGTAGTTTCTGCCATCATTATTCACATAAGCAAGCTATGGGGCGGGGCTTTTATCCCTGAAGCGTCTGCCCATGCGGTAGTGCAGCCAACGACGATGCAGATGGTGGAAAAACCTGATAAAACCATAATAATCAATGGCAAAGATGGCGGTATTGTCGGTCAGGTTACTCATATACAGCCGGCCGCAGCTGAAGTAACTGGCATTAAGACCATGACAGAGGTTGACAACAGAGCCAGTAGGGATTTACTTTCCGTTGTGAATAAATATTAATAATTTACGGGAAGTATCATGTTCCATCGTTTATTGGGCGCAATAATTGCGTCGTTGTTGGTTGTCTCTGTTGCTGCTGCCGCGCCTTCCAAACAGGCGCAGAAAAAAGAAAGCAGATCAGAAAATAAAACTGAAATGCTCGGCATTGTAACCGGCCCGAAGACTGGAACCTATTTTGCGTTTGGTAAAGATATTGCGTCCGTTGCCGAAAAAATCGGTATCAGCATGGATGTAAAAGCATCTGAAGGGTCGATTGATAACATCAAGCGCATTAACAGCTCAGAAAATGCAGCCCTTGGCATTGTGCAGTCGGATGTGCTTGGTTTTCTTGCGCGCTCGAAAAGTCCGGATTCCATTCGCATGGCAAGTAACCTGCGTATGATTTTCCCTTTTTACAATGAAGAAGTGCATGTGCTTGCGCGTAAAACAATTAAGAGCTTTTCGGATCTTGATGGTAAAAAAATTGCCATTGGTGAAGAGGGTAGCGGTAATATGCTTACTGCCATTAACATGTTTTCTATGATGAATGTGACACCGGCTGACATGCGAAAAATACCGCCAGCGCAAGGTGTGGTTGCGGTACTTAAAGGTGAGTTGGATGCGGTCGTTTATGTGGCAGGAAAGCCCGTGCGTTTGTTTAAGAATCTCGAAGATTTAACTCTGCCGGAAAATCATAAATATGCGCCGATGCTGGAGCAGGTGCATTTCTTGCCGATGGATAATCCAAAAATGCTTGAAGAATATAAACCAGCTGAAATTACCAAGGCAGATTATAATTTTGTTGGCCAGAAAGTGCCTACTGTTGCAGTTCAGGCGGTAATGGTGTCCTTCGATTTTTCCGAAGGTGGCAATAAAAAGCGTTGTGAACGGCTTACCAATTTAGGCAAGGCATTACGAGCAGAGCTTCCTGCACTCAAGGAAAAAGGACATCCCAAGTGGAAAGAAGTGAACCTCGATGCTGAACTTGGCTTGTGGAAAAAAGATAGCTGCGTGTGGCCTTCTATCGTTTCTGCTCCCGATGCTGACAAGTCTGAGCTTGGTCAGGATCTGATCAACATTATCGAAAAAAATAAGCAGTAATCAAAACAAATGCCCTGATTTTTTGACCTTGGCATTCAGATATTCTTGGTTATGCGCGCCTGCCGGAATCACTACCGGCACGCGATCGGCAACGGCAATACCGTAGCTTTTGATATTTTCGATTTTACGTGGGTTGTTAGTAAGCAGCGAGATACGCGTTTTACCGAGTGATTTCAAGATTTCTGCGGCGATAGAAAAATCTCGCTCGTCTTCCCCGAAACCCAGCATTAAATTGGCGTCATACGTATCAATGCCGCGTTCTTGCAGCGCATAGGCACGCAATTTATTGGCAATGCCGATACCGCGGCCTTCCTGATGTAAATAAACAAGTATTCCGCTACCTTGTTTTACCATCTGAGCGATACTTAATTGCAACTGGCTGCAGCAATCGCAGCGCAGGCTGCCTAAAATATCACCTGTTACACAGGAAGAATGTATGCGCGTAAGCGGCGCATCTTCAGTGAGTGCATCGCCGATGATGAGTGTCAGATGTGTTGATGTTCCAAAGCGGTCACGGAAACATATCAGTTTTGTTTTTTCTGCGCCTTTGATGGGTAGTGAGGCTTGGGTTACTGGCACGATATCCATCGGCGGTGATGCCCAGTATGCCCCGACATCATGTGTGCTCACGCGCAGCCATTCCGTAGGAAAATCTGCGTCTTCTATCAGTAGCAAAGCTGGTAGCAGGGAGGCATGTTTGGTGAGCCGCATGGCGGTTGCGTGCGTGCTGGTGGTTGGCAACAAGGTTAACCCAGAGTAAATTTTTTCATCAACCAGGGGATCGGCACAAGTCTGTATCTCTGTAAATGTCATATTCTGCGCAGGGATCAGTGCTATATGCGGATTATCGCTTTCCAAACCTAGCCATTTGGCGCGAATACTGGTTAAAAGCAGGGAGTAGTTTTTGCTGCTTTTCTTCAGATTCAGCAGTATATTTTCTGTAAGGCCTTCCAGTGGATAAATGCCTATGGCTTTCCCATTATCTTCTTCTAGAACAATAGGTAACTGGCGGCGCAGCTGGTCCACTGCCCGTCCGGTAAAAAGATGCGCCTTGGTTATGCTGTCAGGTTTTTCCTGCATGAAAATCCATATCGCTTGCGGAATATCGCCATCCATACTACAAAATGGCAGAAAATCTAGGGAATTTCGCGATGAGTGCGGTGGTGATTGTAAGCAAAAATCAAGATTTTACTGATGTCGCCGCAGGGCTTATCCAGAAAGAACTGGGTGTTACCTGTCATATTGCAGAAGATAAAGCGCAATCCAAACAATGGCCGGAAGCATTGGTCATTACCGATGAACACCTGCCCGTGCGTATGCAGGAATTATTGAACAATATCCGTAACAGCCTGGTTAATTCAGATCAAAAATGGATGATAGGTGAATGGGAATTGTCGGCACGCCTTAAAACATTATCGAGTAGCGGCATAAGTATCGATCTTACCGATAAGGAGGTGCAGTTGCTGCAATGTTTAGTGGATGCAGGAAAGCAAGGCATGGATCGTGACGAACTGCTTAAACGCGTATGGGGTTTTGAACCGGATATTAACACCCATACGTTGGAAACACATATCTATCGTTTACGTGCTAAGCTTCGTGATCTATCAGGAAAAGATGATGTAATAAGTGTATCGAATGGCAAATACAGGCTGGGCTGCAACGGATGACACAAGAAAAAATCCATCTCATCGGCTTGGCGCGAAAGGAACTGGAAGGGCATCTGGTAGCAAATGGGCTGGAGAAATTCCGCGCTGGCCAAATCTGGCAGTGGATGTATGTGAAGGGTGCCACCGAATTTTCTCAGATGTCGAGCATCGCCAAAAAACAGCAACAGCAGCTTTCTGAAATATTTACTCTGGCGCGTCCTGGCATTGCTAAAAACCTGACATCGTTTGATGGTACGCGCAAATGGCTGTTGGAATTTGCTGATAAAAACAAAGTGGAAGCGGTATTTATTCCGGAAGAAGACCGAGGTGCGCTTTGCGTTTCATCGCAGGTGGGGTGCACGCTTTCCTGTTCATTCTGCCATACCGGCACGATGAAACTGGTGCGAAATTTAACCGCTGGGGAAATCATAGCGCAGGTACTGGTGGCGCGTGATGGGCTGGGTGAATGGGGCAAAAAACGTGAGGATGGCCTGTTTACCAACATCGTGATGATGGGCATGGGCGAGCCGCTCTATAATTATGATCAGGTTGCGCGCGCGCTTAAAATCATTATGGACGGCGAAGGTATTGCTATTTCCAAGCGCAAAATTACGCTTTCTACCTCAGGCGTGGTGCCGATGATAAAACAATGCGGCGAAGAGCTGGGCGTGAACCTAGCGATCAGCTTACATGCCGTGCGCGATGAACTGCGTGATGAGCTGGTGCCACTCAACAAAAAATATCCTATCAAGGAATTGCTGCAAGCCTGCCGTGATTACCCGGCCGCGAATAATGCACGGCGCATTACTTTTGAATATGTGATGTTAAAAGACGTGAATGATTCCGATGCTGATGCGCGCGAGCTCTGCCGCCTGCTTAAGGGTATTCCTGCCAAGGTGAATCTGATTCCGTGGAATCCATGGCCGGGCGCTAAGTATGAAACCTCTTCGCGCAACCGCATCATGGCATTCTCCCGCATCGTCAATGATGCCGGTTATTCTTCGCCGGTGCGCGCCACACGCGGGCAGGACATCTTCGCCGCCTGTGGCCAGTTGAAATCTGACTCCGAGCGCAAGAAAGGCGAGAAGGTGTGGTTAGGAAATAATGAAGCCTAAGACGCTTGAAGATATGAAAAATATTGGCCCCGCCATGGCCCGCTGGTTGCGTGCTGCAGGTATTAAAATCCCTGATCAGATGGTTGCACTGGGTGCGGTTGAATGTTACAGGCGTATACGTATGCAGGATAGAAATGCAGCAAATAAAATGGCACTGTATGCACTTTATGGTGCAATCCATAATATTAATTGCCTACGACTGGATTCTGACATTAAGCAAATGTTAAACGACATGCTGGAGAATGCGGACGCATGAAAAAAGTCGTCGTCTCCGGAATGATTGGTAATGGCCTGGAGTGGTATGATTACGCCCTCTATGGCCAGCTGGCATGGTTACTTTCCAAAAAGTTTTTTCCAGAAAGCGAAGGGGCGGCGCAGCTGCTTTTAACCTTTAGTGTGTTTGCAGCCGGATTTCTGGTACGTCCACTGGGCGCAGCATTTTTTGGCTGGCTGGGCGACCGGCGCGGGCGTAAATTCGCGATGGTAGTCGCTATTTTGATGATGGCGATTCCTACCGGCCTCATCGGCGTACTGCCGACCTATGAGCAAATTGGCATCCTGGCACCAATTGCGCTGACCCTTATTCGCCTGCTGCAGGGCATTTCTCTCGGCGGCGAATTTTCCGGATCGATTACCTATATTGTTGAACATGCGCCCAGCAACCGGCGCGGGCTGGCGGGGTCAGCATCGCTGGTGTCACTGATGCTTGGCTTTATGCTGGGGATTGTAGTGGTGCGCGGTTTTATGGCCTATGTCGGGCAGGAAGCCTTCGAGGAATTCTGGTGGCGTATACCCTTTATCCTTGGCATCGTAATTGGCTTTGTCGGGTTTTATATCCGCAGCCACTGCGAGGAAAGTCCGGTCTATGAGGAAGCAAAAAGGGAAAACACTCTTTCCCCTACGCCGGTACGTCAGGCGTTTCGTAAGCATCCATGGGAAATGCTGCAGGGGTTTGGTGCGTATATTACTGTTACCATGCCGTTCTACCTGACCACGATTTTCTTTATCACTTTCATGAAAAAACATCTTGGCACTACAGCGGAAGACGCCCTAGAAATCAGCTTTCTCAACATGCTTGCCATGCTGATGATGATTCCTATTTCTGCCTGGGCGTCCGATCATATTGGCCGCCGTAAAATCATGATGGGTGCGGCGTTTGCCATGTTGTTGTCAGTCCATTTCCTGTTTTCGGTGTTTGTGCCAGGGCAGGATACGACTACGCTGGCGATATCACAGTTTCTATTTTGTCTGCTGCTTGGCATCTATATGGGGCCGGTGGCGGCGTTTCTGGTTGAACTATTCCCGACCTCGGTGCGGTTTTCCGGCATGGCCATTTCCTATAATCTAAGCGCGGCCATTTTTGGGGGCTCGGCGCCACTGGTGTGTGAATGGCTGATTTCGGGAACCGGCGATGATACCTCGATCGCATGGTATGTCATGTCTTGTAACATTGCCTCGCTCATTGCGCTGTGGTTTTATAAAGACCGTTACCGAGAGGCATTGCGTTAGCGATACATGTAATGGCCGCAGACAAATAAATACATGATTTCAAACATCAGGGCGGCACTGCGTGAAGTATTTTCTGATTCGGCAAAAAAGGCGCGCGCCAGAAAGAAATACTTGAATACGTGAAAGGAAAACACAAGAAAATACTGGGTTTGTTTACCTGCCAGAAACGGGTTGAGATCAGAAATATGCATTACTAGATGGATAGGCGAGCCGTATACCATAAAATCTGCAATTAGATCATGGCGGTTCATCCCTATGGCGGTGACAACCACAGAAAGCTGCAAAAACGTTACAACAAGTGCTAGTATGGAATACATAAAACCGCTTCCAATAATGTATCCATTGTACTGCAAGGTAGCATAAAAAGCAATTATTTGATATTTATCAAATAATTCTGAATTATACACCGCAGTGGCAGGGGCAAATGGCCTTGACTTTACCTATCGCTTCCACTACCACGGGCACCCTGCCTTTTGTGGAGGAGTGGCCGAGTGGTCAATGGCAGCAGACTGTAAATCTGCCCGCGTAAGCGTTCGCTGGTTCAAATCCAGCCTCCTCCACCATTACCTCTAAATATTCCTAAAACGCGGCCTTATGTATCGTACCGCAGCGGCTGCACGTTGTGCCGTTGCAATCAGGGGAATTAGGCGTTGCCGTGATATTGTATTGGCTGGGGGTCATGCTGCTGTTTACGCAGTTGGCACTTCCAGCCGCGCCCGCAAAATTACCAATCCCATTGGCACTAAGGGTGGGGCCAAGCCAAGCGGAAACAAAATCGCCTACGGCCTGCACGGTACCAGTCAGTGGCAGACCGTCATCCGTTTTCTGATCAAGAAAGAATGCATCTGCGGGAGGTAATGCGGCACTGCCGAAATTGCTGGCATTCCCCTGACTGGTAATCCAGAAATAATGACCATCTCTGGCTGCTTGAGGTCTGGGTTCTGTTCCTAACGCAAGATAATATCCGGGAAATACCGCAACGCCAGCCGCTACAGACATGATAGGTGCCACAGCGCGCATAGCAAGTGCGGGCGTGTTCATCAGCGTCATTGTGCTGCCATCACCATGCATTACTGAAGATGTTTCTTCTTTAACCAAGCTGGCATTGCGTAGATGCTCCCAGAAATCTGCAGTTTCAAACTGCCCGACATAGTTTGCTCCCCATATGCCGATGATGTTGTTTCCATCACCGATTGCCGTATGGCCTGGGTTTACTAATCCCAGTGTGCGTGCATTGTAACAATCGCCCGGTAAGCAATTATACTTCAGGCGGAAGGCATTCACTGCGGTGCTGTAACGCTCTATCTGTGATACAGTGCTGCGGAGTTCGCTGGCGCGGACTAAATCTCTGCCAACCAGAATGCCACTGGTGATAAGGCCGATAATGAGAAGTACTACAGAAATTTCAACCAGCGTAAACGCTAGCTGCGGATTTTGTGGATAGGTTGTGATGTAGTGGTTGATGCTAGCGTCTACCAGCGTATCAAATATATCTGCGTCATATGCAGTATGCTGAATAATTGTATTATAACAGCGATGCGCCTCGGCCAGTGTTAGTTTACGTGCGGCATGAAGCATGGCTAACTTGCCGAACGTATCATTACCCAGTGTTGCCAGTAAAATATGGCGGGTGGGGGCTGGCATGTGTTCGTGCATGTAATCCAGAAGACCAAGCATGGTACGGATTTTAAGGGTTACATCTTCAGGAAGTGAGAGAAACTCACTGGTTTGTTTTAATGCGGTAGCTGGATCAAATGAACTGCCCAAAATTAATGCGGTCAGGCGGAAAGCGTAATCGGATGGTTTGCCACACTGCATTTCCAGCGATTCAAGAATCTGCAAAGGCTTCAGGCACTCCACGGGAAAGCCACATGCAATGCTTAGAATGCCGTGCTCGTGCATACATGCAATGGTGTTGTATGGTCGTGGCGCAGCCAGCAGCCTTGCCATCTCGCGCTTGATATTAAAGTTATTGCCGCTGGTGATCTTGGAGTGTGGCAAAAGATGCCCGAGTTTTTTACATGCCTTAACCGTGTAGGCATCTGGTTCTCCCTTGCCATACCATGCATGGAAACGGAAGAAGCGGAGTATTTCCGGCGGTTTACGTGGAACTGAATCATTCGGATCAACATTAAAATGCACGCGCCCATTCAGCGCATCCTGCACGCCACCAAAGAAATCATACAGTTCGCCCTCGGGCGTGAGGAACAGGCTGTTCATGGTGAAATCGCAATAAATAGCCCTGCGGCGTATGGCTTCGCGGGATATTTGCACATCACTGCTTAAAAAATCAGGATCAAGCCATGGGATAATATCAAACGAAAGACCATCCACATCGGCGATGAGTTTACCATATCCGCCGATAGTTGATGGGATGCCAGCATTATCAAGAGCTTCTTTTATGGCTTCTGGTGTTGTAGCGGCAAACAGGTCAATATCTGAAGGCTCGCATACGCCAAGAATAGTATCACGCAGCGCGCCACCGAAAAACACAAACCGGATGTTCGCAGATTGTAACGCGTGGGTGAGTCTTGTCACTTCTGGCCGGTTAAGCCAGACGGGGCAGAAAGCTGCAGGCGCAAGCGGATTTTGGACGTCCATAACCGCCCATTATTACACAGCAATTATTAAATAATGCTGAAAATTACCCCTTAAATCCGCGGGTGAAGCCTTTCCAGCAGCTATCATAATCCTTCTGCAGGGCTGGGGTTTCCATGGCAAAGCGCGTGGGTTTTATCACGAAGCGCGTTTCAAACATGAAGGCCAATGTCTGGTCAATTTTGTGTGGTTTCAGTTCAGCTTTTGTAGCTTTTTCAAAGCTATCCGCGTCTGGGCCGTGGCCAGACATGCGGTTATGCAGGCTCGCACCACCCGGAACAAAGCCGCCGCCTTCCTTGGCATCATAAATACCATGGATAAGCCCCATGAATTCGCTCATCACGTTGCGATGGAAGTAGGGCGGGCGGAAGGTGTCTTCACCCACCATCCAGCGCGGCGGGAAAATCACGAAATCGGCATTGGCGGTGCCCGGGATTTCGCTAGGCGAGGTGAGTACGGTAAAAATGGATGGATCGGGATGGTCAAAACTTACAGTGCCGATGGTGTTAAAATGCGCCAGATTATATTTATATGGCGCAAGGTTACCATGCCACGCCACCACGTCCAGCGGAGAGTGGGAAAGCTCGGTTGCCCATAAATTACCGCAGAATTTCTGCACCATCTGCGTTTTCGCGGGTTTATCTTCAAACCATGCTTTAGGTGTCAGGAAGTCACGCGGGTTGGCAAGTCCGTTAGCACCGATAGGGCCAAGGTCAGGGATTTTAAACATCGCGCCATAATTTTCAAGAATGTAGCCACGGGCTGAATTTTCAACAAGCTCTACGCGGAAGCGCATGCCGCGCGGTACAACGGCGATTTCACCGGGTGCAATCTCTAGTATCCCCAGCTCTGAACAGATTTTGATTGCGCCAAGCTGTGGCACAAAAAGCATCTCGCCATCGGCATTGAAAAACACTCGATCTTTCATGGATTGGTTACAGGCATAGATGTGAATGGCAACGCCGGTACCTGCTTCTGCATCACCATTGCCGGCCATGGTAATAAGGCCATCTACAAAATCAGTGGGCTTGCTTGGAATTTCTACCGGATTCCAGCGCAGCCGATTGGCAGAAATGTCGCTTACCTCATTAAAGGGCGCGCTTCTAAGCAAACCATTATCCATGCGCTTGAAGGCGGTATGCGCGGTGGTTGGGGCTATGCGATACATCCATGTGCGCTTATTTTCATTGCGGGGGGCGGTAAAGGCAGTGCCGGAGAATTGCTCGGCATACAGACCTTTAGCTACCTGCTGCGGAGAATTTCTTCCGACTGGAAGTACGCCAACCACTGCCTCACTGGAATTATGATTACCAAATCCGTTAAAATAATGTTCTGTGTCGTATGCGCTCATTGCGTTGCCCCGAGGTCTGGTCGCTGGTTGGCTGGACATGGCTAAATTCCTTGTTTTCTGCGGATATTAGGCTGATAATAGCACAGGTTTCACCAAAGACAATATAGCGCTTTGCTTTTATCCGATTGACGGAAATCAAGCTTAGGGCGTAATCTGCGGAGCCTATGCGGTTACTTTTAGTCCTTACGTCAATACTGAGCCTTTCCCCTATTTTCATTGCCCATGCGCAAATGAAGCAGAAAATTATTATTCGTGACGGGAAAATAGTCAGCGGCGCGTTGCCAAGCAGCGGTGATACAAAGCAAAATTCTGGTGCTGTTGCTATTAGCGAGTCTCAGCGGTTTATGTTTAAAGCTCAGCAGAGCGTGATGAAAAAGGATCTTGCCACGGCAGAAGCCCTTTATACGGAAGCCATTGCACGTGATGGCTCAAATGTGCAGGCTTATTTGCATCGTGGTGTAGTACGTCGTGAACTGCATGATTATCGAGGTGTGGATGCCGATGCACGCATGGCAGTGACGCTTGCAAATAATGTTATACGTGCCAATCCACGTGATCCGGATGGATATTATGAGCGTAGCATGGCGCTCAGGCTTTTGAAGCAGTTTGACCTTGCCAGAAAAGATGTCCTCGCTGCTATCCAGCTTGGCGGTAAACCAAGCCTCAGTAATGATTTGCAGGCGATTGAGCTTGAAAGGAAGATGGCACTTTCAAAGGCGCAAACCGCTGCGCATTGATATTCTGGTGCTTGACCAGAGAACTGAGTAGTAATAGAACCGGAGCCCTCAATGCGGGGGTAGCCTGTTAGATTTTCTTATGCGAGGCACGAGCTTAGAAAATCAACTGTCCTCGGAAGAGCGATAGCGAGATCCGGGGATCTCGTGCAAAAGAACTGGATTCCCGCTTTCGCGGGAATGACTAAGGAGCGTGCGGGTGTAGCTTAGTGGTAAAGCTCCAGCCTTCCAAGCTGGCTATGAGGGTTCGATTCCCTTCACCCGCTCCAAGCTTCGCCCTTACGGGCTACGCGTGCCGCAGCCACAAAGTAGACCGTTAGGTCGAAGCGGTGTCCGGCGTAGCTCAAAGAGCGAAGACGGACTAATCGTATATTCAAATTCCACTAGACTTTCGCGCACTTCCCGCCTAATAACGGCGCAGGAAAACTGTATTCACTTTTACTATTGAGGATATCATGACCAAGGAAAAATTTGAGAGAAATAAGCCGCACTGTAACATTGGGACGATTGGTCACGTTGACCATGGTAAGACGTCGTTGACTGCTGCGATTACGAAGGTTTTGGCTGAGCAGGGCAAGGCGAAATTCACGTCATAT
>JBKDKX010000012.1:0-105517 GCA_046344715.1 Alphaproteobacteria bacterium
AGTTACCAAAAGCAGTCGCAAATTTTATAAAGCCAAATTCAATGTTTTTGCTGAACCAAAAGACAACGCCTAGCGTAGGCTATGGCAACAGTCATGGTCAGGAAATCGCGCAAAGCCGCAGATTGTCTTGACTAAAAAACCCGTACTGGCTTTTCCCAAGTACGGGTTTTTTATAACTGAGAGCGATATAGCGGCGTACTTTAGAAAAAACGGGCTGTTTTAGGGGTGGGAAAGTCAGGATAAAGTCATGGGAAAACACCGCACAGACTGGGCTTTTGCGGGGCAACCGTTACCGAGTGTAGAACGGTTGTCTTTCAGTTAATGGCGGAGACGAGAGGATTCGAACCTCCGATACGATATTACTCGTATAACGGTTTAGCAAACCGCCGCCTTCGGCCACTCGGCCACGTCTCCGTATTCAAAACCATCAGGGCCGTGCTAATAGGCCTCGCGCTGCAAGGGGTAATTTTTTGCAGAGCGTCTAAAAGTCAGAATTTCAGGAATTTGTCAATACTTCAATGCACTTGTGTGGCAATACCGGAGGCATTCTCACAATCGGAGATAAGCGTGGCGCATCGGCGGATTTTAGCAAGGTTTGCGCGGTGTTTATCGGCATTTTTGGCATCGGTCTTGGCCATATCCATCAGGGCAAGCTGCATAATAGACAGATACTGTGCGGTGGTGCTGATACAGGCAAATGCCAGCGCCACGGGCGCGTGGCCGGGCACATATTCCATACCTGCCTCGTTTATTACGCCTTCGCCACCTGCCAGCCTTTCCATGGTTTTGCGCCATGCCTGCAGCTTCTTGCGGGTGGTTTCGATAAAATCGTGGTTGCCGTCCATCAGCATGTTGCGTGCCTCAGAGGGGCGCATTTTGCTGGTCAGTACCGTGTTTTTGCTGACTTTTTCAAGGGTGGTGCGTATTTTGGGGTTGGTTTGCAGGGAGTTAAGCACCGTATCTGCCACATGCAGGGCAGGTTCAGCATCCGCCAACACAGCTTTCGCACGCTTGGGAATGGCGAGGGACTGGTAGCGCTTCTGCAATACGCCGAAATCTTCAAGTGGCAGTGCCAGAATATCAATGGAGCGTGTGCTACCGGCCGTTTGCATATGTCTTGTAACCTTATTTATATAAAAACCTCTATTAGCCTACAGTAAAGCTCCTAAAAAAGACTTAAACCCGATTAGTGCTTGATTCACATTGCATATTTGCTGGAAGGCCAGTAGATTTAATTCCTGAAATTTTATGTGAGTTTTATCGCAATGAACGAGCAAGTAGTTGATAATAAAGAAAAAACAAAAGATTACGCGTGGAATGATACGATCAAGACCATTCTTATTGCGTTATTGCTGGCAGTGATATTCCGCAGTTTTGCCTATGAGCCGTTTCACATTCCTTCTGGTTCCATGAAAAGCAATCTATTGATCGGCGATTACCTGTTTGTTTCAAAATATACGTATGGCTATAGCCGTTATTCCTTCCCGTTGGGCATTGCGCCAATCAAAGATAGGATAATGAAAAGCGAGCCTGCGCGCGGCGATGTGGTGGTGTTCCGTCTGCCAACCAACCCACGTATTGATTATATCAAACGTGTGATGGGACTTCCGGGCGATAAAATTCAGGTAAAAGGTGGCGTTGTTTATATCAACAACAAAGAGCTTGAACGCGTACCACACGATACGTTTGTGGATGATGAGTTTGAGAATGCCAAAAAATCTATTCCGAGATTAGAAGAAACCCTTCCGGAGGGTAAAAAAATCCTTATCCTCAAAGAACGCATGTTTGGCGCAGCGGATGACACGGAAGTATACACGGTTCCCGCCAATCATTATTTTATGATGGGCGATAACCGCGATAATTCCCGCGATAGCCGTTATATGACAGAAGTGGGTTTTGTCCCCGCTGAAAATCTGGTTGGCCGTGCGGAGATGATATTCTTCTCTATTGATGAAACGGTGCGTTGGTATAACCCACTCTCATGGTTCGCCGGTCTGCGCTATGACCGCTTCTTAAAAGACATCGACTAATGCAATCGCTGCAGGAACGCATTGGGTATGTTTTCAAGAGTCAGGAATTGCTTGCGTCCGCGCTGACTCACCCAAGCCTGAATGGTGCCAATAATCAGCGATTAGAATTTCTGGGCGATGCCGTGCTTGGTGCATTGGTTGCAGAGCTTTTATATGTGGAATATCCAGACGAAGCAGAGGGCGATCTGGCGCGTAGGCAGTCGGGGCTTGTGCGTGGTTCTACGCTTGCCGCCGTCGCGCGCGATATTGGCCTGGGCGAATATCTCAAAATGGCTGCGGGTGAAGCGCAGGGCGGTGGACGCGATAACCCGACAAATCTGGAAGATGCGCTGGAAGCGCTGGTGGGCGCGATGTATCTGGATGGTGGCATGGAGGCAGCACGGAGTTTTGTGGTGCCGAGGTTTACCACGCTGGCAAAAACAGCACAGGAAGTTCCCAAAGATGCAAAAACCGCATTGCAGGAATGGGTGCAGGCCAAAGGTTTGAAGCTGCCTGTATATAAGGTTATACATACAGAAGGCTCGGCGCATGCGCCGGTATTTACGATTCAGGTGAGTGTTGAAGGGTATGAGCCATTACAGGCACAGGCAACCTCAAAACGAGCGGCAGAGCAACTGGCTGCTCATGCAATGCTTGCACAGCTTGAAGGCAGTACTTAGCTATGGGGTGGTCTCGTAAATTTGATGAATCGGTGGGTGGTACGCATTATACCACTGCGTCTGGGAAGTCATATTTCTGGTACTACAAAAAACCGAGCCGTAAAAGCAGCCCACGCAGCCACTTACTGGTGAAAGCGCAAACGCCAGCAGTATTTGAGATAGTACCTGAGGATTTTGCCGTAAAGATTGCAAAAAATCTTGGGTTTACGGCAGAATTCCAAACGAATGATATGGAGTTCGATAAACGCTTCTATATTTTTTCAGATGATGTGCAGCTTTGTGGCAAATTGCGTACACAGGCCATGCGCGCAGCAGTACAGCAAATATTTGATGCTGGTGGCAAACGCATTGAGGCGGTGGATGGCAGCATCAAAGTGCTAATGAAAGAGGCAACACTTGTGCCTGATCCGCTTAATGCAGATAAAGTCGCCGAGGCATTGCACGTGATAGCAGAGCACATTGCAGGGCTGATAATTAATCCAACATCTGTTTGCAAATCCCTGCGTAAGCGAGCAAGCACTGCTGTGGGGACGTTTATTACCTTATTTTTTGTGGGAGCGTTTACATTGGCGCAAACCCATACAGTGGCTTCGCAAGTGCCTATCATGAAACAAGCAGCACTGTATGCGTTTCCCATTATTATTTTTATTTTTATACTAATTCGCGCACAGTTTCGTGGTTCTTCATATGGTGTTTCAGTATTTTTCTGGGGGTTAATTTGTGGTGTTCCAGGTGTTGCCATGCTCTCTTATGGCGGTATTTATCATGCTAATATCCACATGGATAAATCTCCTTCAGAAGCCGTATATACACAGATTGTAAGTAAGCATATATATCGTAGAAAAAGTAGTAACGTATATTATGTTAAAGTTGAAAATTGGCAACAGCGGGATAGCTTGATAAAAATTCGTGTATTTTCTGAGGAATATCAGCGGATGGCTTCAGGACAGTCGCTCAAATTGCATGTACATCCTGGCTATTTTAATGTTGGTTGGGTAGAAAAATATGAGGAATTACAGTGAATAAAAAATGCGGTGTTGTTGCCGTTATTGGTGAGCCAAATGCAGGCAAATCTACGCTGGTGAATCAGTTGGTGGGTAGCAAGGTTTCCATCGTTACGCCAAAAGTGCAAACGACACGCTTTAACGTGCGCGGTGTGTGTATATTCGAGCAGACACAATTTATTTTTGTTGATACACCTGGGATTTTCGATGCCACCAAACAGTTTGAAAAAGCCATGGTGAATGCCGCTTGGGCAGGGATGGGCGATGCCGATGCCGCACTGCTTATCATCGACGGCACAAAGCCAATCACCGATGCATTCAAGCTGATTATTGAGCAACTCATAAAATCTAAGAAACCAATATTTCTGGCTATCAATAAAATTGATAAACTCAAAAAAGATAAAGTGTTGGAGCTAATGTCTGAATATAACGCGCTGGCGAATTTCTCCGGCGTATTTATGATCTCTGCACTCAAAGGCAGTGGTATTGAATACTTGAAAGAGCACCTTGCGCGCGCCATGCCAGCATCAGAATGGTTATACCCCGAAGATGAAATGACGGATATTCCCGTGCGAATGCTGGCGGCGGAAATCACGCGGGAGAAACTTTTCTTTATGCTGGGGCAAGAGTTGCCTTATGCAATTTTGGTGGAAACGGAACAGTGGGAAGAAAAAGAAAATATAGTACGCATATCACAAGCAATATATGTGCAGCGCGAAAGCCAGAAGATGATTGTAATAGGCAAGGGCGGGGCGATGCTTAAGCGCATCGGCACGTCATCGCGTCGTGAGCTGGAAGCACTGCTTGAAAAGAAGGTGCATCTCTCGCTATTCGTAAAAATCCGCGAAAACTGGAAAGAAGACCAGGCGATATACCGCATGATGGGGCTGGAATATCACAAAAGCTAAAAGTCTTAAAATGCCTGCTGACATTATTTTTCTGGCATTTCTTCCGCTTCTTCACGCCGTTCCTCGGCATCAAAAAATGAAAACGCTCCATGCGCAAACTCTACTGGCGGTTTAATAACTACAAGGTGGCCGCGATTGTCGGGCGTAAGGGCTGATAAATTAATCCTCGTACACGTCTTTGCGATGGCCGACGGTTACAACTTCAATCACTACTTCTTCTCGAATTATCTGATAGATTACACGGTAATTTCCAATACGGTAGCGGTAAAATCCGCTGAAGTTACCCGCTAACGGCTTTCCGAGAGCGATGGGGTCTTTCGCCAGATGCGATTCAACTTTTTTGGCAATGCGCTTTGCTTCCGCGTTGCCTAATTCGGCCAAATCTTCCAGTACCTCGGTATCCCAGCGAACGCGCCAGTTCATTTGCGCTTATCGAGTTCTTTGAGCAGTTCCTTGGTGGTAAGGAGTTTTCGATTAGGGCGCGAAATACGATCAAGCGCGATATACCCATCGGCAATATCTTCCAGATAATGTGTAAGCGCCTCTTTGATATAGAAACTTTTTGAACGCTTGGTTAGCGCGCATAACTGGTCTAACCGCGTGTCAATATTTTCCGGTAATCGTACAGAAGTCATATGGCGTTCTCTCTATTTGTATTGCAATGATTACATTGTACTACATGTAATACAAATAGGCAAGTGGTATGCCTTACTGCCGCCTGCGGCGGGTTTGGGGCGGAAAGATTGATTATAGGGCTTTGATCAATACTTTATTTTCTTGATCAATAAAGTCACTAGATTGTAGGGATCTAGTTTCTTGGTCGATAGGCTCAAGGTTTTCTATCTCCGTAGCTGTTCCTTCTACTTTTAGTTCATTGAATTTACGAGCCTGCGGCATTACTTTTGATTCGAGGCTTCCAATAAGCTTATTATATGATTCAACGGATTTTCCAATGGATCTGCCACAAGTGATTATATGTTCACTCATTGTAGCTAATCTTTTGTAAAGTTCACGTCCGGCATCGTGAATTTTCTTAGCATTATCTGCTATGCTTTCCTGACGCCAGCCATATGCTATGGCCTTAGCTAAGGCAATTAGTGTAGCCGGGGTTACAATTATGACGTGTTTAGCCGCAGCATCTACAAACAAATTAGGGTCACGCTCCACTGCCGCTGTATAAAAATTATCTCCAGGAATAAACATTACAACGAAATCTGGTGTTGACGTTAAATTGTCCCAATATTCTTTGCTTGATAGTTGTTTGACGTGATTACGTATATGCTGTGCGTGTAGAATTAAATGACGATTACGTTCTTCTTCATCGACGGCTTCTACAGCATCAAGATATGCTGACAATGAAGTTTTTGAATCAATAAACAACTTCCTGCCACCAGGAAGATTAATTGCTACATCAGGTCTTAAACTTTCATCGTTACGCTTAAATGTTTTCTCAGTGTCAAAGTCACAATGTTCACTAAGTCCCGCAAGTTCGAGGACATGCTGTAGTGTGTGTTCACCCCAGCGACCTCTTGTTTTAGGTGCGCCGCGCAGTGCATTTACCAATTTAGAAGTTTCATTCCGAACCGCATTCTGAGTCTCCATCAAAGTTTTTAATTCATTGGTCAGCGCACCTTGAGATGTTGCTCTATCCTTTTCTATATCTTCAATCTGTTTTTTATAGGCTTTAAGGCTTTCGTTTATTGGAGTAACAAGCGCTTCTACAGCTTTTTTCCGTTCTTCTAACTCAGCTTTAGCCCCTTCCTTGTGTGTTCTAAAATTTTCATTAGCAAGATTTAAAAAAGCGTTCTGATTATTATTTAATGCTCGAGAGGCAATATTTTCGAAATCTTTTTGAATTTCACCACGTAAATTTGTAAGAACTTCAACTTTCTCCTTATAAACTTGTTCTTGGCTATCAATTTTTGTTTGAAGTTTTGCTATTTCTATTAGTGCCACTTGATGCTTGTTTTGCCAATCAAGAGTTTCTTTTCGAGACCGTTTCGTTCCTATTAAAAATGCTGTAATTCCAATAAAAGCTAAAGCCCCAATCCATCCCCAATCCATAAACCCTCTCTTGAAGTATCAATATATAAAAGCTAGATTCTAAACCTATGACCGATAACCACAAGCATAAATTCGCCGCTGTTATCCTTGCTGCCGGCAAGGGTACGCGCATGAAATCTGACCTGCCGAAGGTGATGCATAAGCTGGCTGGTAAGTCGCTGGTTTCGCATGTGCTTGATACGGTAGACAGTCTGCACCCAGAAAAGAAAGTACTGGTGATTGCACCTAATATGGACAGTGTGGCGGCGGTGGCTAAGGGCTGCGACATAGCCATTCAGGATAAACAGCTGGGCACAGGGCATGCTGTGGGTTGCAGTGAGGCTGCGCTTAAAAATTATGCTGGCACAGTGCTGGTGCTCTATGGCGATACACCGCTTATTACTGCGGCAACGCTCGAAAAAATGCTTAAAGCTGTTGCTAATGCAGAAGTGGCGGTGCTGGGTATGCGCCTTGAAAACCCGATGGGTTATGGCAGGCTTGTAGTGAATGCATCCGGACATCTTGATGCCATTGTGGAATGTAAAGATGCAAACGCTGAGCAGAAGAAAATCACGCTGTGCAATTCCGGTGTTATCGCCGTTTCCGGCAAGCATCTGTTTGCGCTGCTCAAAAAAATTACGCCGAATAACGCTTCCGGTGAGTATTATTTTACTGATATTGTTACGTTGGCAAATGCGGAAAGGTTACGTTCTATGGTAGTTGAAGCACCGGCAGCGGAACTGGCTGGCATCAATTCACGCCTGCAACTGGCAGAGGCCGAACACGCGCTGCAAACGCGCTTGCGCAAACAAGCGCTGGAAAATGGCGTGACGCTTATTGACCCCACCACTGTGTATTTCGCGGCTGATACCAAAATTGCACAGGATGTTATCATTCATCCAAACGTGGTGTTTGGCGAAGGTGTCACCATTGAAACTGGCGCTGAGATAAAATCTTTCAGTCATATTGAAGGCACGCATATTGGCAAAAATGCCACCGTTGGGCCATTCGCGCGCCTGCGCCCGGGATCTGTGCTGGAAGAAAATGCGCATGTTGGCAATTTTGTGGAGCTGAAAAAAACGCGCCTCGGCAAGGGTGCAAAAGCAAATCATTTAAGTTATGTGGGTGATGCCGATGTGGGCGCAAATGCTAACATTGGCGCCGGTACCATCACCTGTAATTATGACGGTATCAATAAATACCAGACCACCATCGGCGAGGGGGCGTTCATCGGCTCGAATACCTCGCTGGTAGCACCCGTTACTGTCGGCAAAGGTGCGATCGTGGGGGCGGGGAGTGTCATCACCAAGGATGTTGAGGCAGATGCGCTAGTGCTTGAACGTTCTGAACAGGTGAGTATTTCCGGCAAGGCCAAAGAAATCAGGCAGAAGAAACAAAAGAAGTAGTAAGCACTGATTTTATAAGGATCAGCGCGCTTTTCAAAGCCTGCACACGCACCTCTGTGCGATTGCCTTGATATAGGTGCCGTTCCACCTGCGCATGATTTTCTGTTGAAATGCCGATATAGACAAGCCCAACCGGCTTATCCGCCGTGCCGCCTGTGGGGCCTGCAATGCCTGTGATGCCCACGGCAATATCTGCGCTAGTTTTTTGTCTGCATCGTTCTGCCATTTCCAGAGCGACTTGCTCGCTTACTGCGCCAAAATTTTCCAGTGCTTCGGCAGATACGCCAAGGATGTGGTGTTTCATGGTGTTAGAGTAGGTAACAAAGCCGCCCTCAAACACAGTGGATGAACCAGAAATCTCTGTGAATAGTGCAGCAAGTAATCCGCCAGTGCAGGATTCCGCACAACTCAGTTTTAGGCCTTTTGCCTTGTATACATCTAATATTTCAGAGGCTTGTATTATGAGTTCATCACGGAACATAATTACCAATCAGGAAGGTCATCAGTGGCTGCAACAGATGTTGTGAGTTAAACAGCAAAGACTCGAGAATAAGCACTACATAAAGCAATATAGGGTAAAACGCCGCCAGTATGTCATCCAGCATCACGCCAAACCCGCCCTTTACCTTGCGATCTGCCACGCATACCGGCCACGGTTTTATAATATCAAAAATGCGAAACAGGATGAATCCAACAAGGTATGATTGCCATGTGGGGAACAATACGGAAAGCAGCAGCCATTGCCCTGCCACTTCATCTACCACGATTTCGCCCGGATCTTCTTTGCCGGAATGTTTTACAAATTGCTCTGAAGCCCAGCAGCCGACGATAAATATGGCGATGGCGGCAAATAATAACGCCCAGCTACCCAATGTGATTTGTATGGCATAAGCAAAGGGCAGTGCGGCAAGTGAACCTACCGTACCGCTTACGATGGGTGACGTGCCTGCGCCAAACCATGTAGCAATATACCACCAGACAGGTTTTTTTATCACGCAGCTTCCTTAATCGGCATACGTACAGAAACGATCGCTTGTGCTGCGATGCCTTCGCTGCGGCCCTCAAAACCAAGTTTTTCCGTGGTCGTGGCTTTGATGCTGATGCGCTCTTCAGGCACTTTCAGTAATTGCGCAATGTGATGTATCATCTGGTTGCGGTATGGCGCAATTTTGGGGCGCTCGCAAATCAGTGTAACGTCTATATTAACAAGCTCGCCGCCGCGCCCACGCAGCATTTCATAGGCGTGCATCAAGAAACGTGATGAATCCGCGCCCTGCCATTTTAAATCATCGGGCGGAAAATGCTGGCCAATATCCCCTGCGCTGATGGAGCCAAGTATGGCATCCACAATGGCGTGCAGCCCCACATCGGCATCAGAAAAACCTCTTAGATAATGCGTGTGAGGAATTTTTACGCCGCAGAGTTTGATGTTTTGCTGTTGAATATGGGTGTCGGGGTCGTGTGGTCTTAAGGGGTGCACGTCATATCCCATGCCGGTGCGTGTTTCAAATAACAGGCCAAGTGAACCATGCATACGTTCCAAATCCTTTTCAGTCGTAATTTTAATATTATTAGCGTTGCCCTCAACCAGCGTGAGGTTGCGGCTGGCTTTTTCATACAGCCCGGCATCATCCGTGAGTGATTCGCTTGCATATTCGCGGTGGAGAGTCAGTAATTCATCAAACATGAACCCTTGAGGTGTTTGCACCGCGTATAAATGTTCACGATTTACCGTTTCCGCAGATGCATCTTTGGTGATGCGTTTTACTGTATCATTAATGCTGAGGGCAGTGATAACGGCTGTACCTAGTGCTATTTTTTCTATCACGCGGCTGATGAGTGCCTTATTCACCAATGGTCTTGCCACATCATGGATAAGGATACGGGCAGGCTTGTGGTAGATTAGGCTTTCAAGGCCAAGCCGCACCGATTCCTGCCGTGTTTTGCCGCCAATCACGCAGGGAAACAGGGTAAGCCCTTCGATGGCCTTCCTATACATCGGGTGGTGCTCACGGCGGATCACTACCCGTACCCCATCAATGTCAGGATGGTTCAAAAACACTTTAACCGCCCGTTTCATAACGGTTTCATCGCCAATCGGCAGATATGGTTTGGGGATGCCCGCATTCATCCGCTCGCTAAACCCGGCAGCAACCAGTAAGGCAATAGTGGGGTTATCTTTCATAATTCAGGTGGTAATCCTTGAAAAAAAAGGAATTTTGAGGTATTTGTCCCGCCTAATCTAACGTGAGTGTGGTAGTAAATTCAATGGCAAATTCAAACCATAATATTTCGGTTGGTGGTGTGCAGATAGAAGCACCTGTCTGGCTTGCGCCGATGACGGGGGTATCTGACTTGCCATTCCGCCGTTTGGTAAAAAGTTTTGGTGCAGGGCAGGTGGTATCTGAAATGATTGCTTCGCGTGCTGCCCTAATCGATAACCATAACTTCAAGCGCATGAGCAGTTTTTCGCCGGATGAATATCCGTTTGCCATTCAGCTTGCGGGCTGTGACCCTGAGATTATGGCTGAAGCTGCGAAGCTGAATGAAGATCGTGGTGCGCAGATTATTGATATAAATTTCGGTTGTCCGGTAAAAAAAGTGGTGGGGAGCTACGCGGGTTCTGCTCTCATGCGTGAGGTGCCTCTGGCCACCAAAATTTTGCAGGCGGTGGTGAAAGCCGTAAAAATTCCGGTGACGCTTAAGATGCGTACTGGCTGGGATGATGCCAGCCGTAATGCGCCGGAAATGGCGCGCATTGCCGAAGATGCAGGGATTACGCTACTTACCGTGCATGGGCGCACGCGCTGTCAGATGTATAAAGGCCATGCTGACTGGAAGTTTATTCGTCAGGTGAAAGAGGCAGTGAAACTACCAGTTATCGCCAATGGAGACATTACTACGTTTGATGATGTGGACAGGGCGTTGTTGGAATCCGGCGCCGATGGCGTGATGATTGGTCGTGGAGCCTATGGCCGCCCGTGGTTTGTATCGCAGGTGGCGCAATATCTTAAAACCGGTGTAAGGCCTGAAAATCCATCACTTGTCGAGCAACTCGATATTATCCTGAAGCATTATGACGATATGCTGAGTGTTTATGGCGTGGAGAATGGCGCCATGGTGGCGCGTAAACATATTGGCTGGTATTCGGCTGGATTGCATGAATCGGCGGCGTTCCGCCAGCATGTGAATACATTGACTAACCCTGATGAAGTGAAGCAGGAAATAAAGAATTTCTATACAAAAGTAATGAATATTAATGCTGCTGCGTTGAAACAGGCGGCTTAGGCGGTGATATGAGCAATCATCCTGCCCAAAGTAATGTACCGCAGGATACGCTGGAAAAAAGCGTTGAGCGGCATATGCGTCAGTACTTTGCTGCCCATAGCGCTGGTGGATTACCTCCTTCCGGCCTTTACTGGCGCACTTTGCCGTTATTTGAACGCCCTTTACTTGAGATTGCGCTGCAGGCAACAGGGTATAATCAGATCAAGGCGGCGCGTCTGCTTGGGATAAACCGCAATACGTTACGTAAAAAGATTACCGAATTAAATATAGTCATGCCGGATAATAAGTGATGCAGGCATCTCTCAAACATAGCATCATTAATAGCTGGATCGGTCGTAACCTCGTGCCGGTGCTTACTCTCGCGGCATTTGTTTCTGCAATATATACCTATGTAATTATCACCGGCCAGAATGAACCGCTTGGCCTGAAGCCTAAGAAAATCAATTTTCTGGTTACACTCAATCTTGCGTTGCTTGTTGCACTGATTGGCGTTGTGGCAATGCGTGTGGTCAAGCTATGGAGCGCGGTACGCAGCGGTATCGCCGGTTCACAGCTGCAAAGGCGAATTGTTGTATTATTCAGTTTGGTTGCCATTCTGCCCACGATTGCGGTTTCAATATTTTCTGCCATGTTTTTTAATCTCGGTATCCAGACATGGTTTGACGACAGGGTGCAAACCGCAGTCAATGAATCGCTAGCGGTAGCCGAGGCATATCTTAAAGAGCATCAGGAAAATATTCGTGGCGATGTGGTGGCGATGGCGAACGACTTAAATCAGTCGGCGCATCTGGCATTTGTGAATCCGGCGGAGTTCAACCAGATTGTTGCTACACAATCAACGCTGCGTGAACTGGCAGAGGCTATTGTATTCCAGCGTGATAAAATTTTGGCACAGGGGCGTTTCAGTTTTGCCTTGGCATTTGAAACAGTTCCGCAGAATGTGATGGAACGCGCCGGTAAGGGCGACGTGGTCATTATGGCGGAGAAGGATAGCGACAAGGTGCGGGCACTGGTGCGGCTGGATGCTCTACCGGATGCATATCTTATGGTTGGGCGGTTGATTGATAGCAAAGTGCTTATGCATATGCAGAATTCACAGGGAGCAGTGAATGCGTATGGCAAACTGAAAACACAATTGGATCAGTTGCAGATTATCTTCTCGGTTGTTTTTGTTACGTTGGCATTGCTACTTTTGCTTTCTTCTATTGGCTATGGGATGGTGTTTGCCGCTAATTTGACAAAACCGATTTCTGGTCTTGTGGGGGCGGCAGAGCGTATCCGTGGCGGGGATTACAGCGCACGTGTGCAGGTTCCAGAAACCAAGGATGAGGTAGGAATGTTAGGGCGTGCGTTTAACCGCATGACCGAACAATTGCAAAGCCAGCGCACGGAATTAATTGAGGCAAACCGAAGGTTGGATGAGCGCAGGCGGTTTACCGAGGCGGTGCTTTCCGGTGTGTCTGCTGGTGTTATTGCGCTGGATCGTAATAAGCGGATCACGTTATTTAATCGGTCATCTTCCAGCATTCTTGCCGGTTTGGATCAGGCAGTCAGTACGGATCTGGCGATTGAAGAAGTGTTGCCAGGCATCAGTGAAATGCTTGCACACGCGGAACATCTTTCAGGTGAAGTGGCTGATAACACACTTACACTTGAAAAGAACAATAAGATACTCACGCTTCATGTGCGGGTAACGGTTGAAAAACTGGGCGAAGAAATTGAAGGCTTCATTGTAACGTTTGATGATATCACCATGTTGGTATCAGCCCAGCGCACGGCAGCGTGGGCAGATGTGGCACGGCGTGTGGCTCATGAAATAAAAAACCCGCTCACACCTATTCAGCTGGCAACTGAGCGGCTCAAGAAAAAATACCTCAAATTTATTACTGAGGATGAGGATAATTACGTAAAATATATCGATACCATTGCCAAGCACGCCGGTGATATTGGCAAAATGGTGGAAGAGTTCGTATCGTTTGCCCGTATGCCAACGCCTGTGTTTGTTGATGAAGATGTGGCCAGTATACTCAAGAAGGCTCTGTTTTCTGCACAGGTAGCCAATCCTGCAATTGAATTTATTCAGACTATGCCTGAATCGGCGATTGCAATGAATATGGACGAACGCCAGATGAGCCAGGTGTTTACCAACTTATTGAAGAATGCAGCAGAATCGGTGGAAACCAAGCTTTCATTGGCAAAAAATGAAGGTATGCAGGGGCGTATTTCTACATCTTTGGCTATAGACAACGGTCAGATACACATCATTATTGAGGATAACGGCACGGGTTTTCCAGTGGGCGACGCGCAAAAAATGTTTGAACCCTATGTTACTACCCGCAGTAAGGGAACCGGCCTAGGTCTGGCTATTGTTAAAAAAATTATTGAAGATCATAAGGGTAAGATAATACTCGAGAATATTTCTTCTGGCGGAGCGCGAGTAACGCTTTCTTTTTTGCAACACTGTGATATAAATGCCGCAAATTAGTGGCTAGCTAGGGACTATATGACCTCTGATATACTCATAATAGATGATGAAGCGGACATCCGCGATCTCGTATCCGATATATTAAAAGACGCAAAATATTCGACAAGAACTGCTGGAAGTAGCGATGCGGCTTTTCGTGCTATAGCGGAGCGTGTGCCATCCGCCATTATTCTGGATATCTGGCTTCAGGGCAGCGAGCTGGACGGGCTTGGTATTCTTGAAATGGTTAAGAAGAAACATCCTAACCTGCCCATTATTATGATAAGCGGGCATGGTAATATTGAAACAGCTGTTTCTGCCATCAAAATCGGTGCTTACGACTTTATCGAGAAGCCCTTCAAGGAAGACAGGTTGTTGCTTATCGTTGCACGGGCACTGGAACACGCAAGACTCAGCAATGAGAATCAGGAATTAAAGACACGCGGTAAGCAGGAAACTCAATTAAATGGTGTGTCAAACGCTATCCAGCAAATACGGCAGGCCATTGAGAAGATAGCACCTACTTCCAGCCGTGTACTCATTACCGGTGCGCCTGGTACGGGTAAAGAGATGTTGGCGCGGATGATTCATGCAAAATCTGGCCGTGCCAGTGCTAACTTTGTGGTGATGAATGCCGCTGGTCTTACGCCAGACCGTGTGGAAGCAGAGCTATTCGGTGTTGAAGACAGCAACCCAAACGGGGGTGCTGAAAAACTTGGCCTCTTTGAACGCGCCCATAATGGTACACTTTTTATTGATGAAGTGGCGGACATGCCGCTTGAGACACAGGGTAAAGTACTGCGTGCATTGCAAGAACAGAGTTTTACGCGTATTCGTGGTAACCGTAAGGTGGAAGTAGACGTGCGTGTTATTGCCGCCAGCAACCGTGATTTAGAATCCGAAATTGCCGCTGGCCGCTTCCGTGAGGAATTATATTACCGCTTGAATGTTGTGCCTCTGCGTATGCCGTCGCTCAAAGACAGGCGCGAGGATATTCCGGAATTATGCCGCTATTTCCTTAAACGCTCATCAGAAACTGCGGGGCTTCCGGTGCGTGAACTCGCAGAAGATGCTGTGGTGATGCTTCAGGCCTATCACTGGCCTGGAAATGTTCGCCAACTGAGAAATATGATGGAGTGGTTGCTTATCATGACATCCGGCAATAAAGAACCGATTGCAGCATCAGAACTGCCGCCGGAAATTTTATCGTCTAGTCCTGTGCTGGCAAGGCCAGAGACGAATGCAGATATTATGTCTATGGCATTGCGCGACGCGCGGGAGCTTTTTGAAAAACAATATCTGGCGGCGCAGATTGATCGTTTTGGCGGCAACATTTCCAAAACATCATCGTTTGTGGGTATGGAGCGTTCTGCGTTGCATCGCAAGCTCAAGATGCTTGGCATTAATGATGATGCAGAAGAAAAAGTGGGTTAGTTAAATATTCACAGAGACGCTTGTCTCGGGTTTGCCTTACATGTGGACGATACACCAAGACGTGCCGCTTATTTCGTCAGCCTTTTTACTTCGCGGTCTACAATACGTTCTACGATGGCGGGGAGATTGGTATCCAGCCATTCTTTAATCATGGGGCGGAGCATAGCCGCAACCATATCCTCTACGCTCGTACCAGACTTAAAAGCTGGAGAGGGAGTTGTAACTACTGGTGGCAATTCATCATCCCTTTTTAGTTTGTTGAAAGAAGCAGCGGCAGCGGCTGATGCCGACTCGGAAAGCATGGGGTCGGACGGTGCAGAAGATGCGGGTGTCGTAGGTTTTGCAGCAGGTGCGGCCGCCGGACTTACCGGAGCAGGAGGTGCGGTTTTTTCGGCACCCACGGCATCATCAATCTGGCTCAATACATCGTTTGACGCGGCGGTAGCCGCAGTCGGTGTTTCATCAGGCAACATTTCAGTAAGTTCTAGCACATCTGAACCCGGCACATCCTCGTCAGACGTAGAGGAAGCAGCACCATTGGCAGGCGTTACCTCCGTGCCATCCTCAGCAATGATCTTCTTTATCGATTGGAGGATTTCCTCCATCGAAGGATCTTGCTCTGCGCCAGTACCTTTGGCTTCCTGCGGTGTGGGTGATTCCATCCCTGTCCTGAACACTATATGTTGTAGATTATCCTACTGAACATAAATGATGTTGTATTAAAAAACTATTTATATGTACCAAGCAACAACATTTTGCAAAATGTTGATGCAGAATGATTACAGGTGATGGTTAAAATTTGAAGGAAGCATTGCGTTCAAAATTCGGCAGAAGCGCAGCGCCACAGTCAAAATACTCGCGTGATTGCAGCTGATTGCCCACACGTTTTACCAGTAATAATTTCCCAAGCCCCATATTCGAACCCGGGCGCAGTGATTTGCGATGCACTGCAACAAGGCGACCATTGATAGCAAGTTGCGATGCTAAATCTTCCGGTACAAAATCAATCGCGCCATTTACCAGAATTACATCGTAAGGCGCGGAAAGCGCATAACCATCAGCCAGTGATTTCACCTGCTGCACATCTACATTGGTGAGGTGCAGTTTTGCGAGGTTGGTGCGAATCTGTTTGACATATTCGGCATCAATTTCCGTGGTCACGATGTGGGAGGCAAGCCATGCAAGCACGGCGGCAGAATAGCCCGAAAGCGCGCCCACGCAAAGCACACGGCAGGCAGGCGTGATTTCAGAAAGTTGCAACATGCGTGCAAAGGTAAGGGGCTCAAGCAGGAAGCGGCCATTTCCTACATCTAAATCTTCATCCACGTAGGCGCAGCCATGCAGGTGTGCGGGCAGAAAATCCTCGCGTTTTATGGTGTTCAGCGCGGTCAAAATACGCTTGTCCAATACATCGTTGGTGAGTATCTGGCCTAAAATCATATTCATGGATTGCGAAGACGTGGGGTACATAGTTTCTCCTAATCCCCGCACTTGTTGCGGGGTCTGGTTATATTTCTGTCATCGCGAGGATATTAAGCGATGTGGCGATCCGGAACTGGATTGCTTCGCTTTGCTCACAATGACGACCGAACCCCGCCATTCGGCGGGGCTTATTACGCCGCTTTTGCCAAAGTGATAATCACTTTTTTCTCATCAATGGCACTTTCAGCAGAAAATATCTTGTCTGTTGGCAGCTTGTCCAGCAGTTCTGTGGAAAGTGTTTGCTCTAATATATAGGCGCTATGGGTGCTGATGGCACTTGCAATATCCGCCGGTGCATCCAGATGCAGGCGGATACGGTCAGACACATTCAGCCCGCCGTCTTTGCGCGCCTGCTGAATGGCGCGAACCATATCGCGCGCGATGCCTTCAGCTTCGAGTTCAGGCGTTACGGTGGTATCCAGAATGACCAAGGCATCGTTGGTGGAAAGTGCCTGTGCGCGGTCTTTATATTCGGGTTTTGGTTCGAGCTGGATAGAAAATTCATCTAATCTCAATACTTCACCACATATTTCTACAGCATTATTGGGTGCAGGTTTCCACTCTCCTTTTTTGGATGCTGGCAGAATTTGTTTCATCAGCGCAGGCAAACGCTTGCCAAGCGCAGGGCTGTTGATGGAGAGTTTGAAATCAGCCAACGCCCTGAGAGGGTTATTGCTTTGGTCAGATAAAGTAATTTCTTTAACGTTCACCTCATCTTTGATTACATCTAATAATAAATGAGCTTCTGTTTTTGCAAGTTGTGCAAATTTAATTCTTGTTTTTTCTTCCCAAACAACTTTTAAATCTTTAAGCGGCTGCCTTACACGAATATTATTTTTACTGCGTATTGCAAGTGCCGCATTACACACATCGCGCACCCAGTCCATTTGGGCGATTAGTTCTGCATCATCATTAGCCCCCCTCTCTAACTCTCCCCCCTTCGGGGAGAGAGGATGTTCTTTTCCCTCTCCCGCGTAGCGGGGGAGGGTTAGGGAGGGGGTGGGATAATCCTGCAAATGCACACTCTCCTCACCCGTCAGGCCTTTGTAGATATCATCCAGCGTCAGCGGCAGCAGTGGCGCAGCAGCGCGGCACATAGTTTCCAGTACGGTATATAATGTGTCATACGCGGCCTGTTTATCGGCTGTCTTTTCTTCTGCCCAGAAACGTTCCTTATTACGCCGGATATACCAGTTGTTCAGCACTTCGAAGAACTGCATCACCGCGTCACACGCGGCCGGTGTGTCATACGCATCCAGCGATTTTTGTATAGTTTCCACCGCCTGTTTGCATTTGGCAAGGATGTAGCGATCCATGACATTGTCATTCTGAGGCGCAGCCGAAGAATCTCGTGATGCGGATGGAGATCCTTCGCTTTCGCTCAGGATGACAGCCTTAACCCCATCCGCATTCGCATAGAGCGTGAAGAAATTATAGGCGTTCCAGATCGGCTTAATTGCAAGGCGCACGACATCGCGGATGAATTTTCCTTCCGGGTCAACGGCAAGGTCTTGCCCGCGCATCACGGGGCTTGAGATCATCAGCCAGCGCAGGGCATCGGCGCCGAACTTGTCCATCACCTCCATCGGGTCTTTGTAATTTTTGAGGCGTTTGGAGTATTTCAGGCCTGTCTCAGAATCCAGCACCACGCCGTGGCAGATGCAGTTTTTGAACGGCGCTTTATCAAAGAGTGCGGTGGAAAGCATGATGAGCGTGTTGAACCAGCCGCGCGTCTGCCCGACATATTCGGTGATGAAATCGGCGGGAAAATGGCTCTCGAACCATTCCTTGTTCTCAAACGGGTAATGCACCTGCGCGAACGGCATGCTGCCGGATTCAAACCAGCAATCGAATACATCGGTGACGCGGGTATATTCTTCGCCATCTATATTGAAGGTTATCTCATCAATATACGGGCGGTGCAGGTCTTTGACCTTTTTGCCGCTGAGTTTTTCAATTTCGGCGATTGAGCCGCAGACCACGACCTTGCCGGATTTGCTGCGCCACACGGGAATGGGTGTGCCCCAGAAGCGGTTGCGGCTGATGCTCCAGTCTGGCGCGGTGGCCAGCATATGGCCCATCTGCCCGTCGCGGATATGTTCGGGAATCCAGTTGATTTGTTTGTTGAGTTCCACCGCGCGGTCGCGGAATTTCGTCACCTCCACATACCAGCTCGGCATGGCGCGGTAGATCAACGGCTGGTCCGTGCGCCAGCAATGCGGGTAGTTGTGTTTGATTTGCTCTTCTTTGATGAGCTGGCCAGTTTTTTTGAGGTACGCGATAATGCGCAAATTCGCGAGGCCGAACTTTTTCAGTTGTTCTTCTTTATACGGCTCATGTTCATCTTTGCGCGTATCAGCGATGACGTTGAGGCCGCGGAGGGAGAGCCTTCCCCCCTCGCGGGGGAAGGTTGGATGGGGAGCATTAGTTGAGTGCTGCGAACTATCGCCCGCCCCCCCACCTTTATCCTCCCCCGCGAGGGGGGAGGAATATTCGATATCAAATATCTCATCCGTGTAGCGGCCTTTTTCATCAACTGGAACAACAACCTCGATGCCATTTGCAGCGGCGACGCGCTGGTCATCTTCACCAAAGCCCGGCGCAATATGCACAATGCCCGTGCCGTCACCATCGGTGACGAAATCTGCTGCTATGATTTGGAATGTTTCAGATTTATCTTTAAATTTTTCCCAGAAATATGGAAAAAGAGGTTTGTAATAGCGACCTACAAGTTCATTTCCTCTAAAACGCGCATTGACTGTAAGTTGAGGAGGGGAATTTTCATCTAACTTAACTCCCAACTCATTGCGCAGTTTATCTGCGGCGTTATGTGTTAAAATATAACAATTTCCATCTTTCAAAACAGCTTCGTATTCCATCTCCTTATTAACTGCCAAGGCAAGGTTACTCGGTAATGTCCAAGGTGTCGTTGTCCAAGCTACAATGAAATGTTTATTAGCTTTTGGAAAGTTTTGTGGCGGATTGACTATTTCAAAAGCAACATAAATCGCCTTGTCCTCGCGCTCGCGGTAGGAGTTATCCAGCTTGGTCTCGAAATTCGAAAGCGGGGTTTCGGCTGCCCATGAATAGGGCATCACGCGGTGGGCTTCATACACCAGCCCTTTATCGTAGAGCTGCTTGAATGCCCAGAGGACGGATTCCATGAAATTCACATCCATGGTTTTGTAGTCGTTCTTAAAATCCACCCAGCGCGCCTGCCGGGTGACGTAATCTTCCCATTCCTGCGTGTATTTCATCACGCTGGTGCGGCAATGCTCATTGAATTTGTCGATGCCGAATTTCTCAATGGCGGCACGTCCGGAGATACCCAGTTCTTTTTCGCTGCCCATTTCTGCGGGCAGGCCGTGACAGTCCCAACCAAACCTGCGGTCTACGCGTTTGCCGCGCATGGTCTGGTAGCGGGCGTATAAATCTTTCACATAACCAGTCAGCAAATGTCCATAATGCGGCAGGCCGTTGGCAAAGGGCGGGCCATCGTAAAAAATGAATTCCTTAGAATCCTTGCGATTTTCAATAGATTTTTTGAAGGCATTTGTGGCCTTCCAGCCAGCCAGTACGGCCTCTTCTATCTTCGGGAAATCCGGATTGGGGTTTACTTCAGGGTAATGGCTGGCGGGTTTTTGCGACATAATTAATTGACTGTTAACGGTTATTCTCTAGTTTCAGGTGCAGGAGTTTTAACCTTTTTAGGTGCGCGTTGCAATAACCAACAAGCATCAAGGTGATTATGCAGGAACAACGCTTAACATTCAGGTTACAGAGTTATTGGGATTTGCTCAAAAAAGACAAGCAATTCCCCGATGCCCGCAAGTTTGACGCTTCTGCGATTGAGGATATATGGCCAAATTGCTTCCGCGTGGCGATTGGCAAAGGGCATCCCACCAAGTTTACTTACGAATATATGGGCGAGCAGGTGGCCACAGCCTATGGCAAAGATTTAACCGGTATGACGGTTGATCCTCGCATGTCTTTCTTTCCGGGCTCTGTGTTGCACCGCCGCCTTGAGAATATCGTGCATACCCCAAAACCTATGCAGGATAATGGGCATATGATTAATTATGATGGCAAAATCATCCGCTATCGTGCCTGCCTGCTGCCTATGGGTAACGAAAAAGACGGCCTTACCCATATTCTTTGTGGTGTTTCTTTCCGCTATTTCTGATTGACACTAAAGCCTGCGCTGTGTTCAATCACCGCCTTGAACTCACCAAAGAATCCAAACATGAAAAAAGAAACACTCCTTGCCACACTCGGCAGCCATGCCAGCAGCGTTGGTGGCATCGTAAATCAGCCACCGCATCGTGCATCGACCATTTTATTCCAGACCGTAGCCGCGCTGGAAGCTGCGGAAACATCAAATATTCCGGGCGCGACGTATGGTCGTTATGGCACGCCAAGCTCTGCCTCGCTGGAAACCGCCATGGCGCAGATTGAAGGCGCTGATCATGCGATTGTAACCGCATCCGGCCTTTCTGCGATTGTGGTAGCACTCACCGCGTGCTTGAAGGGTGGAGATCATCTATTGATGGTGGATTCCGCTTATGGTCCAACGCGCCGTTTCTGCGACCGTGTGCTTAAATCCTATGGTGTAGAAACCACTTATTATGACCCCGTGATTGGTGCTGACATTGTAAAATTGGTAAAGCCAAACACCAAAGTGATTTATGTGGAAAGTCCGGGTTCGCTTACGTTTGAGGTGCAGGATGTGCCAGCCATTGCAAAAGTGGCGCACGCCAAGGGCATCACGGTGATAGGCGATAACACATGGGGCACGCCGCTGTTTTACAAGCCGTTTGAATTGGGCATTGATATTTCCATTCATTCCATGACCAAGTATATAGCTGGGCATTCAGATCTGGTGATGGGTTCCGTTACCTGCAAAAAAGATCGTTATAAGGTATTGCTGCTGACCTACCGCACATTGGGTGCCAGTCCAAGCGCGGATAACTGCTATCTCGCACAGCGCGGTTTGCACACCATGGCGGTGCGTATGCACCAACAGATGGAAAATGCGTTGGTGGTGGCAAAGTGGCTTAAGTCACGTCCTGAAGTGGAAGAAGTGCTGTATCCTGCACTTCCCGGTGCTCCTGGTCATGATTTATGGAAACGCGATTTCACCGGCGGCGCCAGCCTGTTTGCCTTCGTGCTCAAAGGCGCAAACAAACATCAGATGTGCGCGTTTGTAGATAATCTTGAGCTGTTTGGCCTTGGATATAGCTGGGGTGGTTTTGAAAGCCTCGTGATGCCTAACAACTTAAGCGGTCGTGTGGCAACGAAGTGGAAATATTCCGGCCCGGGCGTGCGCCTGCATATCGGCCTTGAGCATCCGGATGATCTCATCAGGGATTTAGAGCAGGGCTTCGGGATAATGAAGAAGGCCGCAGCTTAGCGCTTAAGCAACCTAAGCCGCAGCGCATTCAGTTTGATGAATCCGGCGGCGTCTTTTTGGTCATACGCTCCTTTGTCATCTTCAAACGTCACCATTTTTTCGCTGTAGAGCGATTTTGGTGATTTGCGCCCGTCTACTGATACACTGCCTTTAAAGAGTTTAAGGCGCACCGTGCCGGTTACATTTTCCTGCGATTTATCAATAAGGGCTTGCAGCATTTCGCGCTCTGGGCTCCACCAGTACCCATTATAAATCAGTTCGGCGTAGCGCGGCATGAGGTCATCTTTCAAGTGCCCTGCGCCTCTGTCTAACGTGAGGGATTCCATGGCGCGGTGTGCCGCCAGCAACACGGTGCCACCCGGTGTTTCATATACACCGCGGGATTTCATGCCCACATAACGGTTTTCCACAAGGTCAAGGCGGCCAATGCCGTGCTTGCCACCGAGCTCATTGAGAGCGGTGAGGAGTGAAGCAGGAGAAAGTTTTTTTCCATTTACTGCAATGGCATCGCCACGCTCAAATTCCACTTCGATGAATTCTGGATCATTCGGTGCTTTTTCTGGAGCAACAGAACGAGTGAACATATCCTCATGCGGGGCGACCCACGGGTCTTCCAGCACTTTACCTTCATAGGAAATATGCAGCAAATTCGCATCGGTGGAGTAGGGAGCTTCGCCACGTTTGTCATTCGCAATTTGGATTTGGTGTTTTTCTGCGTACTCAATAAGTTTGGTACGGCTGGTCAAATCCCATTCGCGCCACGGGGCGATCACTTTGATATCTGGTTTCAATGCATAATAACCAAGCTCGAAACGCACCTGATCGTTACCTTTGCCAGTTGCGCCGTGTGATACGGCATCGGCACCAGTTTTAATGGCAATCTCTATCTGGCGTTTGGCGATGAGCGGGCGGGCGATGGAGGTGCCTAGCAGATATGTGCCTTCATATAAGGTGTTAGCGCGGAACATCGGGAATACATAATCGCGCACAAATTCTTCGCGCAAATCTTCGATGTAGATTTCTTTGACGCCCATGGCTTCAGCTTTTTTGCGCGCAGGTTCAAGCTCGCCACCCTGACCTAAATCAGCCGTGAAGGTAACAACTTCGCACTCATAGGTTTCCTGCAACCAGCGTAGGATAACCGAGGTATCAAGCCCGCCAGAATAAGCGAGAACTACTTTTTTGATTTTCTGTTTCATAAGCACCCAATAATTTTGCTGTGGCTATATATCAACTGTTGCCCGAGCACAAGCATCGCTTTATATAAATTGTATGACACAAGCAGCAGAACACACCCAAAATAGCGTTGGTTTCTCGCATATTAAGCGGAAAACCGCCAGTAGCCTGCTTAAAGCATGGCGTGAGATAAAAACCTCGGCTTTATACGCAATCAAAGGCGAAAATATTACCAACATCGTATCTGATGATGTGGTTTTCCTCAAAAAACAGATGGAGCTTTGCCTTGATTCTCGCGGCGGCGAGGTTACAGAAAGGGCACATACCGCCAATCTTGGCCGAACCTATTTGCAGCTGGATGAGCAGGGAAGGTATCGCTTTTTGCATCTGCTAGCCGGTGATTTTGGCCTGAAGCCTAATGAAGTGGTGGAATCCGCGCAGGCCTATATTGGTTGTGATGATGAAGGCAAGCGCCATAAGCTGGAAATCGCGCTGCGTGAGGCGATGGTAACGCCAAGAAGCATTATCCTGAAGCAATTTACAGCGCTACCGGACGGATTCAAATTCCTGGTGGATATGCGGGCAGATTTATTACCGCTGGTGGGCTCAGATGCATCACTTAAAAGCCTTGAATATGAATTGAAAGAGATACTTTCTGCGTGGTTTGATGTTGGGTTGCTTGATTTGGTGGAAATCACATGGAAATCACCGGCGGCGCTGCTTGAAAAGCTCATTGAATATGAGGCGGTGCACAAAGTGGCATCGTGGGATGATTTGAAAAACCGGCTGGATTCTGATCGCCGCGTATTTGCATTCCTGCATAATAAAATGCCGTATGAACCTTTGATATTTGTGCATGTGGCGCTGGTGCCGGAGATGAGCGATAATATCCAGCGGCTGCTGGATGAAAAAGCACCTGCATTCGATATAAAAGACGCTAATACCGCTATTTTTTATTCTATCTCCAATGCCCAGAAGGGGCTGGCGGGTATCAGCTTTGGCAATTTCCTGATTAAGCGTGTGGTAAGCCAGCTTACCGATGAAATGCACCAGATTGATACCTACGCAACGCTTTCACCCGTGCCGGGATTCCGTGGCTGGCTAGACCCGCTGCTGAAAGCGCGAAAACAGGACATTTTCCTGCCCAATGAGATAGATGCCTTACGTAAGCTGAGGCCAGAACTCTCTGCGGCTGAAGCGTTAGAGCATATTCTTTCCGTGGAATGGGCAAAGGATGCAGCTGCTGGTGCTACCATCAAACCGATATTACTCAGACTTTGTGTGCATTTTCTGACCGAAGAAAAGCGTGGCAACTGGCCGTTGGATCCGGTGGCTAAATTCCATTTGTTTAATGGTGCACGGCTTGAAAAAATTAACTGGTTGGCGGATGTTTCGCCCAAAGGCATGAAGCAATCGGCAGGTATCATGGTGAATTATCACTATAAATTAGATGAAATTGACGATAACCATGAGGCGTTTGTGGAGCATGGGAAAATTGTCACAGGCAAACAGGTTAAGAGCTATAGTCCATAACAACTGTTGATATATACGCCTATTTAGGCTAATAGGGGGGCGTTATGGCTGAAAAACAACAAAACATACAAGATGTGTTTCTGAACACACTCCGCAAGAAAAAAGTTCCCGTGACGATTTTCTTGTCTAACGGCGTGAAGTTGCAGGGTAATATTACCGGATTTGATAATTTTTCGGTGCTGCTTCGTCGTGGTCCTCAAGTACAGTTAGTATACAAGCACACGATTGCGACTGTGGTGCCTGCCGCTGCGGTTGTACTGCATGAAGAAGAAGGTGTGGACGCTGCTTCTCATGATGATATGCAAGGCCATGCAGCCGAGCACTGATTCGCTGTATTCATTATAAATGACATCTCATAAACGCGCGCTGGTTATCCATCCTTGGCTTAAGGGGCGAACGGATGGTGCTGTCCGCTCGCCGGAAGCCTCTCTTGAAGAGGCCGTGCGCCTTGGCCATGCGATTGATCTGGAAGTGGTTGATACGGTGATTGTGGCCATGAGCAATATCAAACCCTCCACACTTATTGGCAGCGGCAAGGTAGAAGAAATCAAGGCGCGGGTGGAAGCGGCGGCAGCTGGCTTGGTGATTGTGAATCATACGGTAAGCCCAGTACAGCAGCGCAATTTAGAGAAAGCATGGAACTGCAAGGTGATTGATCGCACCGCGCTGATTCTGGAAATTTTTGGTGCCCGTGCCCGCACGCATGAAGGTAAATTGCAGGTGGAGCTGGCGGCACTGGAATATCAGAAAAGCCGTCTGGTGCGCTCATGGACGCACTTAGAGCGGCAACGCGGTGGTTTCGGATTTCTAGGCGGCCCAGGTGAATCGCAAATCGAAATAGACAGGCGTCTCATTCGTGATCGCATTTCAAAAATCAAAAAACAGTTGGAGGATGTAACCCGCACGCGCAACCTGCACCGCAAGGTGCGGCGCGATGTGCCTTATCCTGTGGTAGCACTGGTGGGATATACCAACGCAGGGAAATCCACGCTGTTTAACCGCCTGACCGGCGCAAATGTGCTCTCCATGGATAAGTTGTTTGCTACACTCGACCCGACAATGCGCAGCTGCGTGTTACCTGGTGGCACAAAAATTATTTTGTCTGATACGGTGGGGTTTGTGTCTGACTTGCCCACACAACTGGTGGCCGCTTTCCGCGCAACATTGGAAGAAGTATTAGAGGCTGATGTGTTGCTACATGTGCGCGATATATCGTACCCAGATTCTGAAGCGCAAAAGCAGGATGTTGAGCAGGTGCTAAGAAGTTTATTTGTGCAAGATACTTTGCCTGAGAATCTGGTGGAGGTGCATAACAAGATAGATTTGCTGGAGCATGGAAGCGAAGCAAAGCCAGATGTAATTCGCGTATCTGCGCATACTGGTGAAGGCATTGATGCCTTGCTGAAAATAGTTGAAGCACTACTTGCCAAACAATTTTACACGGAAGTTTCTTATCAGTTACGTCTTGATGATGGCAAGGCGTTAGCATGGTTGCATGCGCATGGCAAAGTGGTGGAACAAACGGTGGAAGATGAGTATATTCAGGTTATAGTGCAACTCGCACCCGATAACATCGCCCGTTTTGACCGCATACACCATGCAAAGAGTTCGTAGCAGCATCATTACTTTTTTTATTTCTGGCCTGGTGGCCTTTCCAGCATTTGCGCTGAACTCGGTGACCGTGCTGGGCGATAAAAGCATGAATATGGCGATTGTAAAAATAGCTCGTGAGTATTCTGCATCGAAGAATGTGGTGGTGAATACCTCGTTTGTATCGCCTGAGCAGCAGGAAGCCCAGATTCTCGAGGGTGGCGCGGCAGATATTTTAATCACACCCCGCGTGGAATGGATTGAAGAACTCAAATTGCAGGGTCTGCTTGATATTTATTCCCAGATGGAACTGGCAAAAAACCGGCTGGTGTTTATAGGCCCAATGGATAGTGCGATTGCACCGAACCTGACCATTGGTTTTCCCACCGCCAGCATTATCCGTGCGATTGGCTGGGAGCAGGGGTTTATGGTGGGTAATCCGCAATATATGGCGGATGGCGCCTATGCAAAAGATGCACTGCGCAATATGAATGCTTCGGAGGATTTGGAGCAATACACATTATACATCAAACGCCCAGACCAGATTGCGGGCATGGTGCGTGGCAGGGGGGCGTATGGCGTGTTTTTCCAATCTACTGTACGTGATATGGAAGGAGTAAAGGTGCTTGATGTGTTGCCGGAAGAATTGCACCAGCCCATGCAGTATTACGCCGTGGTGATTGCCGGTAATAATATGGATGAGGCGCGCAAATTCATGGATTACCTTAGATCCAAAGAATCGCGAAGGCTATTGATAAATAATGGTTATGTGGTGAATTAATTAATTTTCTTAAACCGTAATAATTCCGTAATAATAAGATGTTACAATCAGACCTAAGAGATTAATTTTTGAGGATTGTTATGAAAAATATTGCATTTACTTTTACAGCGATAGTAGCATTTGGTATATACGGTTCTGCTTCAGCTCAGGTTTCTGATGAGGGCTATACAATAACCAGACGTAGTTGCATAAACATTATCAATGCTAGTTTCACTCCTCCAGACAAGTGTTTTTGCAAATTAGAAGTTCTTGAAATTGACCTGATGGAGCATCGTACTACTAAATTCCCAAGTTCTACCATTCCTGCATCGAGCGAAGAGGATTGTAAGAAGAAATGTCAAGCCGCGTGTGATGCTATAAATGCTGCAAATAAGCCCAATCCAGAAGGCAGGAAAAAGAAGAAAAAACCAGCTCCAGTTAAGCCGGTTCCTGTCGATGATGCAGGTATTTGCGATCTTTCACCACTCTCACCCGTGTGCTAAAGGCCATCTGGCCTTTGGCTCAAATGCCATATCGCTGGTATTTCCTAGTTTAAGGTGCTCGATGCCTGCCCAAGCGATCATGGCGGCGTTATCGGTGCAGAGTTTGATGGGTGGGGCGACGAGCTCCAAGCCGTAGCTGCTGATAACTTCCTGCAATGCGCCGCGTATATATTGGTTCGCCGCCACACCACCCGCCAGCACAAAATGTTTTCCTTCCGGATGTAATGCTCTGAAGGTTTGTATGGCGTGGTGCGCCCTGTCAGTCAGGCTTTGAACAACCGTGTATTGGAAAGACGCGCAGATATCGGCCTTGGCTTGTTCTGTAAGTGTACCAGATGCTTCCAATTCCATAACGCATTTCCGCACAGCTGTTTTTAGGCCGGAGAATGAAAAATCGCATCCCTCCCGGCCTTTCATAGGCACGGGGAATTTATAAGCGGTTTCATTGCCGCTGCGTGCCAGTTGTTCAACCGCAGGGCCACCGGGATACCCAAGGCCAAGCATTTTTGCCACTTTGTCGAAGGCTTCACCGAGCGCATCATCCACCGTGCCACCAAGTTTTTTGTATTTCCCAACACCTTCCACTGCCAAAAACTGGCAGTGCCCGCCGGATACTAAAAGTAATAAATAAGGGAAAGGAATGTCATTGGTTAAGCGCACCGTGAGTGCATGGCCTTCCAGATGGTTGACCGCGATGTATGGTTTTTTATGTACTGAGGAGAGGGCTTTGGCGGTCATCACTCCCACAATGACACCACCAATCAGGCCAGGCCCGCCAGTGACAGCAATGGCATCAATTCTTTCAAGAGTTGTGTTAGCCTCAGCCAGTGCTTTATCAATGACGTCCTCGATATGGTTGATGTGAGCGCGTGCAGCAACTTCCGGCACCACGCCGCCATAGGCCGTGTGCTCATTCGTTTGTGAGAGGATAACGTTGGATAATATCCGCCTATCGTCACTTATCACAGCGGCGGCGGTTTCATCACAACTGCTTTCGATTCCTAGTACTAGCATTAGATTTTTCCTTGTCATTGCGAGGAGTGAAACGACCCCGGCCTTCGCCGGGGCAGGCTCCACAATCCAGAAAATATGTTTGAAGTAACTGGATTGCTTCGCTACGCTCGCAATGACAACAACTTGTTTATCACATGGCTACACTAGCGAAAATCCGCATTGGCACAAGAAAAAGCGCACTGGCTCTGGTTCAGGCCGAGATGGTTAAGGCCGCGCTTACGCAGGCAAAACCGGAGCTTTCCGGCTATATCGAGGTGGTTTCCATGAGCACCAGCGGCGACCGGTTTGTAGATAGGCCTCTGTCTGAAATCGGCGGGAAAGGGCTGTTTACGAAGGAAATTGAGGAAGCGCTGCTAGATAACAGTGTGGATATTGCCGTGCATTCCATGAAAGATATGGCAACCATGCTGCCAGATGGGCTGGTAATCGGCGCGATGCTGCCACGCGAAGATGCGCGGGACATGCTGGTGGGGCAGGGTATTGCCTCGTTGGATGATATAGGGCAGGGGGCAGTGGTGGGAACATCCTCCCTTCGCCGTTCCGCACAGCTTTTAATACGCAGGCCGGATTTAAAAATTGTGCCATTCCGTGGGAATGTGCAAACGCGGCTCGCCAAGCTGGAAAATCGCGAGGTACGGGCGACGATACTGGCCTGTGCAGGCCTTAACCGCCTCAGGCTTAGTGTGCCAGGTGTTGCGTTGCCAATAGATGAATTTTTGCCAGCCGTAGCACAAGGGGCAGTGAGCATTGAATGCCGTGAAAATGATGCCGCAATATTAGAGCTGCTAGCGTTGCTGAACCATAGTGAAACAGATATTGCTGTGCGCTGTGAGCGGGTATTTCTTAAAGTTCTGGATGGTTCATGCCGCACGCCGATTGCTGGCTATGCCAATATCTCCGGCAGTAAAATTATACTTAAAGGCCTGGTGGCAAAGCCGGACGGCAGCGAATATTACGCGGATATGGCGGAAAGTAATTTAGTGGATGCTGAGGCAATGGGCGCAGCACTTGGCGAGCGATTACTGGCTAAGATAGGCAAGGGGTTTTTCTAAATCCGTATTTATTTTTGTCACTCCTGCGAACGCGGGAGATTTACTAATTATGTTAAAAAAAGACTACTGCCTGCGCAGGAGTGACAAGACAGACAGCACGGCATAGCGGCGAGTTTAAGATCCCCACCTTCACGGGAGTGAAAAAAATTACTCCTGCTCTGATTCCAGAAGTATATTTGAAATATCATCAATCGGTGGTGAAGAAGGTGGAGAGATCGGTTCAATTTCCGGTGCCGCCTCTACTTTTTTCTTTGTTTTTGGTTTTTTAGCCGCAGGCTTTTCCTGCAATGCCACTGGCTGAGCTGAAGATGCCTGACTTCCACCGCTACCACTGGTGCTTATGGTTTGCAGATTCTGCCATGCTTTATCATAATAGGTTTTACTATCGGTGAGTGCCATATTCAGATAGTCTTTAGCGAGCGCATTATCTTTCGCAAGATGCGCGTATAATCCCATATTATTATTCAGGATGGCACCGCTGTAATAATGTTCTGCTACCATGCGAGCATCTTCGATTCGGCCTGCAACGGCATATACCAGCGCAAGATTCAAATCGATGCGCTTGCGGTCATTTCCACCTGCCGCCGCCAGTGCCCCTGCCTGAAGGAGTGTATCGGATGCCACATCATATTCTCTGGTAAGTGCCTGCGATAAACCTAAATTGTTGAGTATTGATGTGTTGCCCGGATTATATTTTAGGGCTTCCCTAAAATATTGCTGTGCTTCCGGATGCATTCCGCGAGTGGTAAAAAGAATGCCAAGGCCATTGAGTGTTTTCCAGCGTGTAGCATCTGTCTTTAGCACATCTTCGAACAGTGGTGCCGGCGTATCAAAATCCCCTTTGGACAGCAGGGCGAGAGCTTTACCTTCCTTGGCGGCAATAAGGCTGCTGTTTTTATCAATAGCGGCATCGTAAAGCGAAATGGCTTTATCAAATTCGCCAATGCGGCGGTAGGTTTCTGCCAACGCAATCATGATGTCGGTATTTTCTGGATTTTTTACCATAACCTGCTGGTAGAGCTGATTGGCTGTAACCCATTCACCTGCGGCTTCTGCGCTTTTGGCGTTCTCAAGTATGGTATCCTTAACGGTTGGTACTTTAGGGCCTTCCAAATCAGATAAAAATTTCTGTGCGTCAATGGGTTGTCCTGCATTATCACATGCCGCAAGTAGAATAATTGGTAATAAAAACACGTATTTACGCATAAAGTACCTCTTAAATGTGGGGTAGAAGTTACTCTTAAATCATTTTGCTGCAAGTGTATTTCTCACATTGCCAATCATATAAACAGTGGTTATGTTCGGAAACCATGAAATCTACAAAGACCTCTGATAAGCGATTCCCACACAAGCATTTGCTTGGAATCGATGGTCTTTCCCGCGATGATGTATATGCCATCTTGGACTGCGCCAAGGGGTATATTGATCGCAACCGGCAAGTGGATAAGAAGCACCCTATATTGCGTGGTCGCACTGTCATCAACCTGTTCTTTGAAAATTCCACCCGTACGCGCACGTCTTTTGAGCTTGCTGGCAAACGCCTTGGCGCGGATGTAATTAACATGTCGGCTTCTTCCTCTTCGGTGAAGAAGGGCGAGACGCTCATTGATACTGCTATGACGCTGAACGCCATGCACCCAGATTTTATCACGGTGCGGCATGCGGAATCTGGCGCGGTGCACCTGCTTGCCCGCAAAGTGAACTGCTCGGTGATCAATGCTGGCGACGGCAGCCATGAGCACCCAACACAGGCTTTGCTGGATGCTCTGACCATTTTGCAGCATAAAAAGAAAATTGAAGGTCTGAAAGTGGCGATATGCGGCGATATACTGCATAGCCGCGTGGCACGCTCCAACATGAAATTACTTACGCTTCTGGGGGCGGAAGTGCGCGTGATTGCACCACCTACGCTGATGATTGCCTGCCCTGAACAGTTTGGCGTGAAGCCCTTCCATGATATGCGCAAAGGCATTGAAGGCTGCGACGTGGTGATGACGCTGCGCCTGCAAACCGAGCGTATGAATAGCTCGTTTGTACCCTCCGTGCGTGAGTATTTCCATTTCTGGGGGCTGGATAGGGAGAAACTCTCTCATGCTAAAAAAGATGCCATTGTGCTTGACCCAGGCCCTATTATGCGCGGTGTGCAGATTGATTCTGAACTGGCCGATGACATTGAACGCAGTGTGATACTCGATCAGGTGGAAATGGGAGTTGCCGTACGGCAGGCCGTACTGGAATTGCTGGCAACCCATATCGAATGAGCTTTCTGGTTTATACAAATCGCGCTGTGCAATATGCGTGTGTTGCATTTGCCTTCTGGTTTATCGGTGTATTTGCATATGTAGCAATACTGAGTGTAAATTATCCGTTCCATCTGGAATGGATGGAGGGGCACACGGTAGACATCATCCTAAGGCTGCGTGAAGGATTACCTTTTTATACAAAGCCTACACTGGAATACGTGCCCTATATATACACTCCATATTATTTCTATGTAGCCACATTTGTTTCATTTTTTACTGGTGTGGATTTTCTTGCGGGCAGGTTGGTTTCATTGCTGTCAACCTTTTGCCTTGTTTGGCTTCTTTATGCGTGGATGCGTAAGGAGGGTGGGGATAAATTATTGTCATGGGTAGCGGCGGGGCTTTACCTTTCCACTTATGTACTTAGCGCCCGCTGGTTTGATGTGGCACGCGTAGACAGTTTGTATTTACTGCTAATGGCCAGCGGCCTGTATGTGTTTTATTTTGATCGTTCGAAATATGTTGGTCTGGTATCTGGCTGCATATTTGCCGCAGCGTTTTTTACAAAACAATCCGCACTACTTGCATTGATACCATGTTTCCTTGCGGCGCTGTATATACGCCCAAGAGCAGCGTTGATTGCAGGATCTGTGACGGCAGTAATCATTTTAGTTGGCTGTTTATTGCTGGAATATAACTCTAACGCATGGTTCAGTTTCTTTGTATATCATGTACCGGCTGGTCATGTGAATGATGGGCGTAAAATACTCACATTCTGGACAGAAGATCTTATACCTCATTGTGCAATGATGGTGGTGGTTGCGGTATTCGGATGGCTTTCCACTTATAAGAACGGGCATAAAGCACTGTTATGGTACGCGTCAATTGCATTGGGTTTTATTGGCAGCGCCTATCTTTCACGTATCCATTCATACGGGCATTCAAACGTGATTATGCCAGCACATTTTGCGCTGGCACTACTCAGTGGACTGCTACTTATGCATAGCGCAGGAAAATATAAAATTATCAATATTGTTGCGTGTTTCGCGTTGATCTATCAGTTTTATAGCCTGATCTATGACCCACAACGTTTTGTTCCAAACCAAGATGCTATTGCACGGGGAAACGCATTATTAGAAGAAATACGCAACATAGAAGGTGAAGTTTTGGTTTCTGAGCTACAATATGTACAGCCAAGAGTAGGAAAAAAAACATATACGGTGGGCATGGCAGGTTTTGATTTAATGCGTGCTGACCTAAAGGGCAGAAATCAAGTGAAAACTGAATATGTGCAATCCATAGCAAATGCGATTAAGAATAAGAAATTTTCTGCAATTGTTGTGGGATATTTTATCAGGCTTGGAGAGTTGCGCGGGCACTATCAGTTACTTAAGACAATTGATAATCCACAAGAATTCGTAACTGGCGGTGTATATTTTAATAAAGCACGAATCTTTGTCCCTAGACTGGATAAATAACGGTATCGATTGTTGATAGTCTGTATAAAATCTGCCATCATCGCCGCGAAAATTATGAAAGGCTCTTTGTGAAACAACACTTTACACTGCCAACACACCAGAATAACTCCAGCAAAAAAGTGGCCTACACGAATGCGCGCTTGTTCGATGCAGAATCTGGCCTTGATGTAAAAGGCGGCCTGCTCACCATCGGCAGTGAGATTGCGGATTTCGGTGCAAACCTGTTTAAGGATGGTGTACCAGCAGGTGCAGAAGTGGTGGATTGCAAAGGGCATTTGCTCACTCCAGGTCTGCTTGATATTCAGGTGCATTTCCGCGAGCCCGGGCAGGAATATAAGGAAACGATTGCAACTGGCAGTAAATCTGCAGCAGCGGGTGGTGTAACCACTGTTGCCTGTATGCCCAATACCAAGCCGGTGATTGATGATCCGGCGGTGGTAGCCTTTGTGCACAAGCGTGCGCGCGAAACGGCTTATGTGAATGTGCGTACCTATGCCGCCATCACCAAAGGGCAAAAAGGTGATGAAATAACGGAGATGGGCTTGCTGGCACAGGAAGGTGCCGTGGGCTTTACGGATGACGGGCTTCCCGTAATGAATGCTGGTGTGATGCGTAAAGCCTTGGCCTATGCACGGGAGCTTGGCCTGCCTGTGGCGCAACATGCAGAAGATTTGAATCTCTCATGTGGTGGCTGCATGAATGAAGGAAAAATATCAGCGCAGCTTGGTGTCGGCGGAATTCCTAACGCCGCCGAAGCGGTGATGGTGGAGCGTGATATCCTGCTCGCGGAACTTACAGGCGGGCAATACCATGTGCTGCATATCTCAACGGCCGAGGCAATTGATGCCGTGCGTCGTGCCAAGAAAAAAGGCCTAAAAGTGACGGCGGAGGCTGCGCCTCATCACTTTATTCTAACAGATGAAGCCGTGCTTGAATACCGCACCTTCAGCAAAATGAACCCGCCGCTACGCGCCGAGCGTGACCGTATAGCGGTGATTGAAGGCTTGAAAGACGGCACAATCGATGCCATCGCCACCGACCATGCACCACATGACCAGGAAAGTAAACGTGTGCCGCTTTCTTCCGCATCTTTTGGTATTGTTGGGTTAGAGACCATGTTGCCGCTGTCACTCTCATTGTATCACAATAAAATTATGCCGCTGCGCGACATCATCGCGGCGATGACGTATAAACCGGCGGATATCATTCATGTGCCTGCTGGCCGCCTGAAAAAAGGCGCGCGTGCAGACCTCACATTGATCGACCTCAGCATGGAATGGAGCATTGACCCAAAACAATTCAACAGCAAATCACTGAACTCACCATTTGATGACTGGGCAACCAAAGGCCGCGCCATTCGCACGGTGGTAGGTGGTGATACGGTGTATACACTTGAATAATCCGCTTTTTAGAATTTTCGTAAAACCCAAGCTATTTTTCATGGATTATTAAACGGCCTGTGAGAAGATAAAACATGTTCCATAACACCAACCCCATCATTTGTGCCGTTGATACGCAGGATATATCCTACGCGTCGGATCTTGCCAGCAAGCTGGAAGGCTCTGTAGGGGCACTCAAGCTGGGGCTCGAATATTTTACGGCCAATGGTGCGGCAGGTGTACAGCATATTGCCCGCCACCGTTTCCCGATTTTTTTAGACCTAAAATTTCATGATATTCCGAACACGGTGGCAAAAGCCATCAAGGCGACGGCAGGTATAGACACATTTATGATGACGGTGCACACCGCCGGTGGCCGAGCTATGCTGCGTGCAGCGATTGATGCATCCATGGAAGTTGCAGATATGACGGGTAAGGAACGCCCATTGATTATTGGTGTTACCGTACTGACCAGTTTAGATCAGGATGATTTGAGTATGGTGGGGATCAATTCACCGCTGCATGATCAAGTGAAACGCCTTGCTGACCTTGCGGAAAGTGCTGGGCTGGATGGTGTGGTGTGCTCACCGTATGAAATCAAGCTGCTGCGTGAGCATTGCGGTGATGATTTTACGCTGGTTGTGCCTGGTATCAGGCCGGCAGGTAGCGCAAAAGGCGATCAAAAACGGGTGATGACGCCCAGAGAGGCACTAGAAGAAGGTGCAAATTACATAGTGATTGGCAGGCCTATCACGGGTGAAGATGATCCGCGTGCTGCTGCAGAGTCTATCTTGCGTACATTGAGTTAGGCAGCTTTTCTTGTATTTAAAACCATTTGTGAGATTAAGATTTTCTGCACGGCCTGTTCAATGCGTTCGCACACGACTTCAATCGTGTAGCGTGTTTTAGTTTTTGCAAACGCATTCGCTGCCAGCTTATCCGCCAAGGCAGGATCACGTAATAATTGCTCGAGCGCGTTGGCGAGGGCTTCGGGATTTGCTTTTTCAATCATCAACGCATCATAATTTGGGGTGATGATGTCACGCGGTCCTTCACTGTCAGTACTTATAACAGCCGCGCCATGGGTAAACGCTTCCAGTAATACAATACCAAACGGTTCATGCAGTGAAGGTAGGCAAAAAATATCTATACCAGTATAAAAAGCCTTTTTATCTTGTACCCAACCTGGGAAAGAAAGGATGTCGCTAAGGCCGGAAGTGCGCGCCTGTTCCTTGAGTTTTGCATCTTCATCGCCGCTGCCGCCAAGAATGGCCTTGAATTCATAACCGCGGTTTTTCAGGATTTCGAGTGCAGCGATGTAGGTATCAAATCCTTTTTTCGCCACAAATCTTCCCATTGTGCCAATAATCGGCGGGTCACGGCGCACCGGACGGTGTGGCAACTCTGTGCAGCGGATCATATTCGGGATATGGAATACGCGCTCTTCCGCAACACCTTGTTGCACAAGGTGAGAGATAAGATCGTGGGTGGTGGTGAATACCGCATCAGCATCGGTGAACCGGCGTGTGCTGTAATTCTGTGCCACTGCCACCAGAGGTATTTTACCTTTGATTGCTTTCTCGGCCAGTGAATAGGCGCGGTTAGCATGGGCGATAATACAATCTGGTGCAAGTTGAGTAAGAATTTTCCGCAGGCGGAACATGGCAAAAATATCCCACTCACTCCAGTTCTTCATCGGCACAATATCCACTGCCGCATGGGTCTGGTGCAGCAAATCTTCAGCAACTGCGCCTGGGTATACAATGGCCGTGACTTTGTGGCCGCGCTCGGAAAGACCGACGCAATAATCCACAAACGCCTGTTCAATCCCACCGCCGCCACGGCTAAACATAATATTCACAATGTGCATTGCTAATTATCCTTTAATATTTATGCTCTAGTTCTTAGCTGTTTTTGAGAGTTTACACAATCCTTTGTATGACCTTGCAACCACTGCCTATTTCCGCCTTTATCATCGCCTTGAATGAGGCAGACCGCATTGCGCTTACTATCCGCAGCCTTAAGCAGGTGGCGGATGAGGTGATTGTGGTGGATAGTGGCAGTATTGATGGCACGCAGCAAGTGGCCGAAACCCACGGTGCAAAAGTATTTTACCATCCGTGGCAGGGCTATGGTCTGCAGAAACGCTTTGCCGAGGAGCAATGCAAACACACATGGCTTCTAAACCTCGATGCCGATGAAATTTTGAGTGATGAATTGGCTGATGAAATCCGCACTGTTTTCAAAGGCAATCCCGAGGAGCACACAGGCTATACCATGCGTATATATAATATGCTGGCGGGCGAAACAAAAATTCCTCCTTACACGCAGATGAATACCTGTCTTCGTCTGTATAATAAAAACTTTGCGCGGTTCTCGGATAGTCCAGTGCATGATTCGGTGATTGTAGGGAGTGGCACGGTGGCGGCACTCAAATCTCCCGTGTATCACCCATCCTTTCGCTCGCTTGACCATGCGGTTGATAAGCTAAACCGCTATTCTACCATGCAGGCGCAAGACCTGATGACGCGCGGCAAAACCATTTCGTTTGTCAGGCTGCTGGTAGAATTTCCCGCAGCCTTTATTAAGGCGTATTTTTTCAGAAAATATATTTTCCGTGGTGCGCGAGGTTTTAGTTATGCGATGCTTTATGCCTTCATGCGCTTTGCCCGCCTTGCCAAGCTGCATGAAATGCACCAGATGAAAGACAAAAAGCCATGATGCGTTGTGATGCCGATTGGCTGGGAAAAACACTGGCACGTTATTCTAATGAGGAATTGTCGCCCATCGTCAATATCGGCAGCTCCACCAAACATTTCCGCGAAGTGGTACAGCCCTTCGTGCACCAGCAGGTATTTGCACCGCTTATGGCGCGGGGGGTGAACATTATCCATAGCGATATCAAGGCGGGTGAGGGGGTGGATATCAGCTGCGATATTTTTGATGATACAGGCCTTGAAAAACTCAAAGCCTTAAAGCCCAAAGCGCTCATCTGCACCCATATGTTCGAGCATGTGACCGATAGGGAACTGCTCGCCAACCGCCTGATGGCGCTGCTGCCGGAGGGGGGGCTTTTTTTCATCACCGTGCCGATGAGTTACCATTACCATGCCGACCCTATTGACACCATGTATCGTCCCGATCCGGACGGGCTCGGCAGTTTATTTGCCGGCCAGAAAATTCTGGAAAAAGAGGTGCTGGTGGGAGAAACCTACTGGTCGCACATCAAAAAACGCCCGCTGACATTATTTTTCCGGCATTTCTTCCGCTTCTTCGTGCCGTTCCTTGGCATCGAAAAATGGAAACGCTCCATGCGCAAGCTCTACTGGCTGTTTAATAACTACAAAGTCGCAGCGATAGTGGGGCGGAAAAATTAAGCCGCTTCAAACTCGTCTTCTGATTCCTCATCCAGTTCTGGCAGCATGCCCAGCGCGCGGCGGTAGGTATCCAGAATGGTTTCCTGTTCTTCCAGTTCCTGAGCATCCAGCTTACGCAGTTTGATGATAGAGCGAATGGCTTTTACATCAAAGCCGTTGCCTTTGGCTTCAGCGAATACATCACGTATGTCAGCGGCAATGCTGGTTTTTTCTTCTTCCAATTTTTCTACACGGCCAATGATGCTTTTCAATTGATCAACGGCAACGCCGCCTACTCGATTTTTTTTGGTCATAGTCTCTCCCCAGTCTGTCATTCCGGCGGAGGCCGGAATCTATGTTTCTTATAAATATAAGGTCGCTCATTCAGCAGAAATTGAATCGTCTTGTCAAGCATGTTGACGTGGATTCTGGCCTTCGCCGGAACGACAATTATAATTTCTGCTTCTTCAGCGTCTCCGCAATCAAGAACGCCAATTCCAATGCCTGCGATGAATTGAGCCGTGGGTCGCAGTGCGTGTGGTAGCGGTCAGATAAATTCATTTCTGAAATTGCTTGTGCGCCGCCTAAACATTCGGTGACATCCTGTCCCGTCATTTCAAAATGCACACCGCCCGCGAAGGTGCCTTCTGCTTTATGGATGGCAAAGAACTGGCGCACTTCAGCCAGAATGTCGGTAAATTTGCGGGTTTTGTAGCCGCCCGGGGCTTTAATGGTGTTGCCATGCATAGGATCGCACGACCATACAACGTTTAATCCTGCATCTTTCACCACGCGCACCAGCGGTGGCAGAAGTTCACCAATCTTGGTGCAGCCCATGCGGGAAATGAGGGTTAACTTGCCCGCTTCATTTTCTGGATTAAGTGTTTCGATGAGCTTTAGCAGCGCATCCGGCTTCATGCTTGGGCCAACCTTCATGCCGATGGGATTGGCAATGCCGCGCATGAATTCCACGTGCGCGCCTTCGGGGTCACGCGTGCGGTCACCAATCCACAGCATGTGAGCAGAGCAGGCATAATGCTTGCCATCCACAGGGTCGAGGCGGGTGAGGGCGGCTTCATATCCCAGAAGCAATGCCTCATGCGATGAAAAGAAGCTGGCTTTAGAAAATTCCTGCACACTTTCCAGCGACAGGCGACATGCGCCGATAAAATCCACGCATTCATTGATGCGTGCAATCAACTCGCCAAAACGTTTGCCCTGCGTGGAATTTTTCATGAATTCCATGTTCCAGCTATTGATGTGTGAAAGCGAGGCATAGCCACCATCCGCCAGCGTGCGCAGGTAATTCAGCGTGGCAGCAGACTGGTGATATACTTTTAGCAGGCGGGCAGGGTCTGGCTGGCGTCCAGTATCATCAAATTCCATGGAATTCACCATGTCACCACGATAGCTTGGCAGCTCCTTGCCATCTTTTTTCTCGGTAGCTTCTGAACGTGGTTTGGCAAACTGGCCAGCAACGCGCCCAACTTTCACTACTGGAGATCCTGCCCCATACATAAGCGCCATGGTCATTTGCAGGAGCACGCGGAAGAGATTGCGTAGATTTTCTTCTGAAAATTCGGCAAAGCTCTCGGCGCAGTCACCGCCTTGCAGCAGGAACGCCTTGCCATGCGCAACATCGGCCAGCTCGGCTTTGAGTGCACGCGCCTCACTGGGCGTGGTAAGTGGAGGCATGGTGCTCAATTCTGCTTCCACATCAGCCAGTTGTTTGGCGTTGGGATAATCTGGTTGCTGCTTGATGGGAAGTGCGCGCCAGCTATCAATAGACCAATTTTTATTGTTCATGACTTTGCAAACTCTCAAAAAACCTGCTATGCAGGCTGTCCTTTTTATGAAGCTACTTATTTAAGGTTTTACGCAGCATATGTCCAGCATAACCGCGAATATCATTGACCCAGAGAATACCATTGCCTTCATGGGGCTGGAAGGGGCAAATGCTGACTTGGCGTGCCGTCAGGCCTGCCCGTATATGCATACGCTGCCATGCCCATCGTTTGAAGATGTGTTTGATGTGGTGGAATCCGGCAAGGCTGCGCTGGGTATGATTCCTATTGAAAATTCACAGGCCGGCCGCGTGGCAGAGATCCACCAGATATTACCGGGCAGCAAGCTGCACATTGTGGGCGAGTATTTCCAGCATATTGAGCATTGCCTTGTTGCACCAAAAGGTGCCACGCTGGACACCGTAAAACATGTATATTCCCACCCGCAAGGGCTGATGCAGTGTCGCGAGAATATCCGTGGCATCGGGCTGGTGACCCACGCCTATTCCAATACCGCACAGGCGGCAGCCGATGTGGCGCAGTGGAATGACACCTCCAAAGCCGCCATTGCATCACCATTGGCCGCGCAGCTTTACGGGCTGGATATACTCAAAACCCACATGCAGGACAGCGATGATAACGTGACAGTGTTTATCATGATTGCGCGTGAGCCAATGTCACCGCCTGAGCATGAACCGCATGTGCTTACCAGTCTGCTTTTTGCTGTGCGGAATATTCCTTCTGCGCTGTATAAGGTGATGGGCGGATTTGCCACCAACAATATCAATATCGTGAAGCTGGAAAGCTATATCAGCGGCTCCAAGCGCGATGCCGCGCAATTCTTCGTTACCTTTGAAGGCCACCCCAACCAGCCTGCTGTGCAGAACGCATTGGAAGAACTTAATTTTTTCTGCAAGCAGGTGCGAATTTTGGGTGTATATCCTGCGGATCCGGAACGGTTTTTGTAATTGATTTATGAGTATAAGAAATTGTCAGTTTGAAGGCGATTCCGTCATCAAACTGTAACAAAGACCTGTTATTGTTATGTTGCTTGTAAGGATTTACAATGTCCAACAGGCACCTTTTCAACACTACAAAAACAACAATAATAAAGGAAAATACTATGAAAAAACTTAAGACAGCAGTGTTAAGCGGTATCATTGCCACGCTTGTTCTTCCAATCTCAATAGCTAATGCACAAGTGCCAGATATTATGGCAATGTCTTCAACAAACACAAATGATTCACATGATGTTGAGTCAGAGTATCTGATAAGCGGGCATGGCGGCTACGTTTATTATCATGAGCAAGGATTTTTCCCTAATGGGTTAGGTTATTATCCTTTTATTGTACAACGCCATGAACACATAAAAACGGCATGTCAAAAATTTATAAATGACAATCCCGGAAGAGATTTGTCCAATACATTTGTACGTCAAACATATTGGGAATTTACCCCAATGCTGGGTGTAATGCTTTCTAGTGATCCAGTTAGATCCTGTAAGACATTTCGGTAATTATTTCTAACTAAATAAATACATTCACTCTCTACAGATCGGGGGATCTCAACGTCTCCCGATCTGCGCGTTTATCATAGCCTTCACGGGTGAATCATCTGGCAGGGATTTATAGAGGGCTTTCATCGCCGTCATCGCATCTTCGGTTTTGCCATCCTGTAGCAGGCGTACATTCATGTAATAACGTGCTTCGGGGTGTTCCGGTTTTTGCAGCAACACCATTTCAAGGCTTTTTTTGCTGGCATCGCTCACCTTGCCATCTTCATCCATAATCATTGCGCGGGCATAAGACATGATAAGATCGGGGTGACCTTCAGAGAGCAGTACTGTTTGCTTAAACGCATTGGCGGCGGGTTTCCACTGTCGCAGTTCGGCAAAGGCCTGTCCAAGCCTTATCCATGCTTCCAGATTTTTTGGGTCTTTTTTGATGGTTTCAGATTCTGAAGTAACCGTTGCTCTGGCTTTTTCCTGATTGTTTTTATAGTCATCCAGCAGCGGCAAAATATCCGGATTGCCAAACTGGTGATACAGCGCGAGGGATGCCATTAAAAATATCATGGCGATAGCCGCGCAGAAAACACGCTTATGGCGTACCTGCCAGAATAAAACAGTGGTAGTGACAAGTGCCAGAATTGTAACCAGAAGATACGGTGTCATACGCGAGGGTTTTTCCTGAAATATATTCGCAATATGCCACTGCCCGCCACAAGCAATAGTAACGGCGCAAGCCAGAGCAGTGCCGTATTTTTATTGAGAGGCGGGCGCATCAATACCATATCGCCGTAACGTTCCGTGAGAGATGCTATGATTGCCTCATCTGTAATGCCTGCTGCAACTTGTTTGCGAATTTCGGCGCGCATGTCTTTGGCGATATCAGCCGGAGAATCCGCAATCGACTCACTCTGGCAGACTACACAACGAATCTGAGTGAAAATGGCTTTTGCACGCGCTTCAGCGGCTACGTCGGGCAGGGGGGCGTCCAGCGTGAGGGCAAGGGCAGGCGCGGCTAGTAGCCATGCGCTAAGAATCAGTATCCGCTGGAGCATTGGCTTTTTTTAAATAATCCACCATAGGCAGAATGATTGTGTCCACTATTTCATCAGTAATCGGTGCTTTGTAATTATAGGCGATTTTACCTTCCTTATCGATAATGTAGGTTTCCGGCACGCCCGTAAGCGCGAAGGCAAATGTAGTATCACCGCTGGTATCCGTACCTATCTGATGAAACGGCACGCCATATTTTTTTAGGAATCCTGCGGTATTTTCTGGTTTGTCTTTCCACGCAACGCCTACGATCTCAACTTTACCTGTTTTTGCAAGGCGCATCAGTACCGGATGCTCAATCACACAAGGCTCGCACCATGAAGCAAAAATATTCACCACCACCACTTTGCCTGACCAGTGTTGAGGGCTGATGGTTGCTTTACCATCGAGTGTGGGAATGGTAAAATCACCAACATTCAGGCCGACAACACGGGATTTCTTTGGTTCATCATCGCTGTTGTCAAACAGGCCACTAGCAAGGAGAAGCACGAGAAGCAACAGCGCAAGCAATGGCAAAACACGAAAAAATTGAGGATTTTTGCTAAGTTCTTTTAGAGAAATGCGCACGAGCTTCTTCCATGGTTACGTTGAGTTTAGTCAGGGCATTCGTATCTTGCGTAAATTGTTTTGCGCGCTTGTGGTAAATAGCCTGCGCATCTTCGAGCGTTGCGGTGGGGCCAAGGCCAAAATATTCCATCCAGTCCGGCATGTTCCATTCGGGTGCTTGTGATGACACTACAGTCTGCACGCCTGGCTCAAAACCTTTAAGTAAAACCGGTAATGTACCAACGCCCCAGCGTTCCATGTTTCTCCATTGGCGCATGGCCAGATGCAGGGCGTAAATATTATTCTCCATGGTAAGCCATGTGTCGCAGGCCAGTACATAATTGCCGAAAGGAAAACGTAGTTGAAGTGCAGCACCGGTACGGCTTCCTACTTTTTTCCTGTTTCGTTCACTGGTTGGCTGTTCAATATCCAGCGAAAGGATGGCATTACAATTTATAGCCTGAATCTCTTCTTCAAGAAAAGCGATGCTTTCTTCCAGTTTCATTGCTGGTGCAAAGTTGCGATCCGTACGCTGATTGACACGCGATGTTACCGGAATCCACTCAGGCCAGCTAAGCGGTGAACTAAAACGAAGCGTCAAGATGTTCCCTTTTCCTTAGTAATGCAATGATACCACCCAATGCCATTAACACAAATCCTGCCCAAATAAAATGAATCATTGGGATATGATAAAGGCGGGTAGCGGTACCTTGCTCTGTAGTTTCACCAATTACGGCATATACGTCACCACCAAGATGAGCATATATAGCAGTTTCACTCGTTTTTGCATTGCTTATCAGGTAGTGTCGATATTCAGGTATAAGCATATCCAGAAAACCACCCTTATAGTTCAATTTCAGCGTTGCCATTTCCGCATTATAATTATTGCCTTGCGTTGATGAGGTATCAGAAAATTCTACACTATATCCGCCTATTGCAAGTGTTTCGCCTTTACGCAGCCATTGCTCTTTTTCTGATTTGAACAGGCTTGCTCCCGTAATGCCGCATACCAATATCGCAACGCCGATATGCGCCACGGATACGGCAAGATTTGCTTTTACATTTCTTTTGACCAGAAGGGTAATGCTTGCAGCGCAAAGCCATGCGCCAAGGCTGAAGCCAAGCAAAGCATACGCCAGATGGGTTTTAACCACAGCGGTTATAATAATCATTGCAGCGATGGCGGCGAGTATTGCTGGTTTTGCAGTGCGTAGAGCCTCTGTGATGCTGGCTTTCTTCCAAGGCATATAAGGTGCAAGGCCCGCAAAAAATATGGGCAAAATCATCAACGGAATAAAAGTCAGGTTAAAGTAGGGGGCGCCAACAGTCAGCTTGGCATCATGCAGCCATTCAGCAATCAGAGGATAGAGTGTGCCGATGAGTACGCTGACGCACGCGGTTATTAAAAAGAGATTGTTCAGAACAATCAGGCCCTCGCGGGATTGTGGTGTGGCAGCCTCAACAGACTGAATAGTATTTGCGCGAATCGCAAATAACAGCAATGCGCCACCCACAGTGATGACGATATAGGCTAGAATAAATACGCCACGTTCAGGGTCGCTGGCAAAACTATGCACGGAGGTAAGCGCACCGGAGCGCACCAGAAATGTACCAATCATGCTGAGCGCAAAGGTGACGATGGAAAGTACGCATACCCATTGTGCCAATAACCCGCGTTTTTTCAGTACCGCATTAGCGTGTAGCAGAGCAGTACCCGAAAGCCAAGGCAGCAACGATGCGTTTTCCACCGGATCCCAGAACCACCAGCCTCCCCAGCCCAGCTCACGATATGCCCACCAACTGCCAAGGCCGATGCCAATCGTCAGCGTACTCCATGCTACCAATATCCATGGATGTGCCAGATATGCCCACTGCCTGCCGGATTTGCCTGTAATGAGTGATGCCACTGCCAGCGAAAACACGATAGAAAATCCAACATACCCCAAATAAAGCAAAGGTGGATGTAGAGCTAAGCCAATATCCTGTAACAGTGGATTTAGAGCCTTACCATCTGCTGGTGGTGGGAAAATACGGTCAAATGGATTTGAGGTGTAAAGAATAAATGCCGTTACGCCAACGGCGAGTAGTGACTGCACTGCATTTGCAGTTAACAATAGAGGGTGATCGTTGCTGGATTTTGATAAAATTAACGCGCCGAATATGGAAAGCACCCAGAGCCATAATAACATCGAACCTTCATGGTTTCCCCAGGTGCCAACGATCTTGTATAATACTGGCAAATGCAGGTTTGAATGATCTGCCACATTCTGAATGCTGAAATCGGATTCAAGCCGCAATATTACAAGGCTGGCTAACGCAAGTGATACCAGAAGCGCCTGCAACCATGATGCGCGCTGCATCAGCGTGGCTAGTGTTAAGCGATGCGATGCACTGAATAAAAAAATGGACTGAGCTGTTGCAACCAGCAATGCCAGCACCAAGCACATTATGCCAAATTCGGCGGTCATTGGGTTTTCTGCCAGTGGCCGGTTTTCTTAAGGCTGTCTACTACTTCTTTGGGCATATAGTTTTCATCATGCTTGGTGAGCACGCGGGTGGCATTAAAGCGCGTCTTATCGACGCTGTGCCCTTCTGCAACCACACCTTGACCTTCACGGAATAACGTTGGCAGTAATCCGGTGTATTGCACTGCCAGAGACTCTTTCCCATCGGTTATGGTAAATACAATGGTGTCTGTCCCTGTTTTTTTGATGCTGCCTGTTTCCACCAAACCGCCAACGCGTATAAGAGAGGTTGAAAGTGTGGATTGCGCTGCAAGTTCAGACGGGCTGAAAAAGAACACTAAATTTTCCTTGAAGGCCTGCATGGTAAGAAGCGCCGCAGCAATCAGAAAGATCATGCTGGCGATGATAAATAATAATCGCTGGTGTTTAGGTTTCATTACGGGGTGTATTCAATAACGTTTTTTGAGCGCATCTTAATGACCGTATGGTGATGAAAACCATGTATAGCATTATACTTGCAGCGATAACATATGACGGCCAGATATAATACGAATACCCGTTCATGTTAAGCCATTCATTGATACTATTCATAGTTGCACTCCCATGCTCATCATCTGCCAAGGTTGTATTCAAGAGTCAATAGTAAAAAATTTATGAATTTCAATATTATAATATATTTTTACGCTTGATTTCAAAAAGTGCTTTGCTATACTGTTTACGGTCATTAGTTGCAACAATCAATATTTCTGAAGTGAGCCATCCCCCAATATCTACAGAGGAACTTGCTGAAATCTCGGATAAAGTTAAATCTGGGGAGTATTATCGTGAATCACGAAGCATGTATGATGCGTTTGTGCACGATACCATGTCTGAGCGGTATCTTTATGTGCTCATTACGATTACTTCCTGTGCCATTCTTTTAATTGCATTGCTTGCAGTTCAGGGGATTTATCCCTTGCAGAAATCTTTACCCTTCATTGTTGCAGCGGAAGATTTAGTGGAAGATGTGCCGCGCATAACAAGCTTATTAAATGATAAGGGTGATGATGCTAATCTTGCTTTAATGAAGTTTTATTTATCGAACTACATCACTATCCGGGAAGAGTATAGCATTGATAAACTAGACAGGAATGTTAACGGCGTTAAGTCGCAGAGTAGTCCAGAGGTCTTTGTTAAATTTCAGAATATTATAAATCCGAGTAATCCTCAAAGTCCTATCAAAATTTTCCAGAGACACTCCATTAGAAAAATCAGCGTGTTAGCCATAAATATACAATCCGTTGATGATACTTATGAAGCGGAAGTGCTTTTTGAAGCGAAGGTTGAAGGTAAGGCAGCGGCAAAAAAATCACGCTGGCAAGCAAATATTTCTTTCAACTATAGTGGCATTGGGTTAGATGGAGATACCGGAAAAGTTAAACCTTCCAGTTTTCTTGTGACTGGTTATAGCAATAAGATTTTACAGGATATTCAATGAGCATAACACGTACATTTATCATTGTTGCGTTGCTGTCTGGCATACTTTGTGTGCCTTTTGAGGTTTTAGCTGCGCGTGAAGCCAAGCCAATCAAAATAGATCACCGTGTACGCACCATTATGTATCAGCCTGACGAGGTATATAAATACACCGGTCATTATCGTTACCAAACGTCGATTGAGTTTGCTCCTGACGAGGTAATTGGTACTATTTCGATGGGAGATTCCACCGGATGGATGTTGAACCCCTCAGGGAACAGGCTTTTCTTGAAGCCAATAGAGCAGGATGCCACGACTAATATGACGCTTATCACCAATAAGCGCATCTATCTTTTTGAACTGCACGCAAGAGAAACGGATGATATTAACGACAAGGACATGATATTTGTGATGCGCTTTGTGTATCCGGATGAAGATAACTTAACGGTAAGCAGGTATCTGGATTCTGTGCCCATTCCGGATTTAACCAAAGACATGGATAGGTATAATTTTAATTATAGCATTTCGGGTACGGATGAAATTGCGCCGATACGTATTTTTGATGATGGTGAGTTTACCTATTTTGAATTCAGGGATAAAAACGCTGAGGTGCCGGCCTTTTTCTGGGTTGACAGTGATGGCAACGAATCGCTGATAAACTATCGCACACGCGGCGACTATATCGTAGTTGAGCGTGTGGCCAACAGATACACGCTGAGGCATGGCCGTGATATTGTGTGCGTATTTAATGAAGCACGGCTGGCGAGCGCAAAATAACTAACTATAATGGAAAGTAATTATAGAGTTGGCGTGGTTGGAAGTGGTGCTTGGGGCACGGCACTCAGCATTGTGGCAAACAGGGCTGGTAGTTCGGTGACGCTTGGGACGCGCAACACCAGTGTTGTTCAGTCTATTTTGGAAAAACGCACGAATGAGGTATATTTACCTTCTGTATTTATAGACCCCAATATCAAGGTTACCGATAAATTAGCGGATGTATGCCGCAGCGATATATTGATTATGGCGGTGCCTGCAAATGTTTTGAGGTCTGCCTGCATACACATATCAGACATGCTGGATCCAAAAGTTCCTGTGGTGATTGCGAGCAAAGGAATTGAGCGCGGTAGCTTGATGCTCATGAGCGAAGTGGCGGCATCTATTTTGCCTAAAAACCCGATTGGTATCATTTCAGGGCCAAATTTTGCCGATGAGGCTGCAAAAGGGCAGCCAACAGCGACGACAATAGCCAGTACGGATAATGCCGTATTAGATACATTGACCTATGCTATTGGCGGACGCCTGTTCAGGCCATACGCAACTAATGATATCATTGGCGCGCAGGTTGGCGGAGCAGTAAAGAATGTGGTTGCAATCGCGTGTGGCATAGCTCTGGGGCGTCAGATGGGGGAGAATGCCAGAGCCGCTCTTATCACAAGAGGATTTGCTGAAATTGCGAGGCTGGCAATCGCAAAGGGCGGTAAATATGAAACGCTGATGGGGCTTTCGGGACTGGGTGATTTGATCCTTACCAGCGGCAGCCCGAAGTCACGAAACATGTCGTTTGGCATGGCAATTGGACAGGGAAAAAGTAAGGACGAAATACTGCAGTCGCGCGGGCGCACGGCAACAGAAGGAGTCATTGCCGCGGAATCAGTATCAAAACTTGCAAAGAAATTTGATGTGACCATGCCTATTTGCGATTCAGTGTACCGGATATTGTATGAAAATGCGCCACTGGATCAGGTGATTGAAAGTTTATTGGAGCGCCCCTTCGCATATGAAGGGGTATAATTATGCCAACCGATTTTGAACATGAAATAAATACTCTGCGCAGGAGCATGAATGCAGTAATTCTCGCGCATTATTATCAAGATGATGAGATACAGGATATTGCAGATTTTGTAGGTGATTCGCTGGAGTTAGCACGCCGTGCTGCTGAAACTAACGCCGATGTTATTGTATTTTCAGGTGTACGCTTTATGGCTGAAGGCGCAAAGATCCTGAATCCTAACAAAAAAGTACTTATACCGGATATGAATGCAGGCTGCTCACTTGAAGATTCATGCCCGCCTGCTGAATTCAGAAAATTTACGCAGGCACATCCGAATCATACCGTGGTGACGTATATTAATTGCTCGGCAGAAGTGAAGGCGCTGTCTGATATTATTGTGACTTCCAGCAATGCAGAATCAATTATCAATCAACTGCCGCAGGATGAGCAAATCATCTTTGCGCCTGATAAATATCTGGGTGATTACCTGAACAAAAAAACTGGCCGCAACATGCTGCTGTGGAATGGTACCTGCATGGTACATGAGCGATTCTCAGAGCAGGAGCTTGTGAAGTTAAAAACGCGCTACCCGAATGCATATATCATCGCACATCCGGAATGTCCTGCTGCCTTGCTGCAATATGCTAAACATATAGGTTCCACATCATCGCTCATCCGCTATACCGAGCAACATGCAGGTGCAGAATTTATTGTACTTACAGAGCCTGGGATATTCCATGAAATGAAAAAACGCTCGCCAGGCAGCCAGTTTTATCCTGTGCCTGGTGTAGCAGAAGGTAGCTGTATTTCCTGTAATAATTGTCCGTATATGAAGCTGAATACACTAGAGAAAATCTATCTCTGTATGAAAAACAACAACCCAACGCTGGAATTGAGCGCAGATCTCATAGAAAAGGCAAAAGAACCACTGGATAGAATGCTTAAAATGTCAGTAAAGATCTCAAGAAATTAAGGCAACAGCTCCCGATACACTTCCAGTGTCTTCTGGCACATTGTGTCTGTTGAAAAATGCTGGGCGTTATAGGTAGAGTGGTAGGCTACGTTATACATTTCTTCTTCCGTCAGTGAAAGCGCGTGCTCTATCACACGGGCGAGTGCAGCAACATCTCCTGGGGGCACTAGCCAGCCAGTTACATCAGGTATCACCGTTTCCATTGGTCCGCCATGGTTGGTGGCAACAATCGGCCTGCCCATCGCCTGCGCTTCCAGCACCACGCGGCCAAAGGCTTCCGGATCAAGCGATGCGGCAACCACCAGCTTGGCCAGCATATAAGCTTCCGGCATGTTGTAGGTATGTGGCACAATGCGTACATGGCCAGCGAGATCATTAGCCATGATAAAATTTTCAAGTTCCTCGCGGTATGCTTCACGGCCTTTATCATCGCCCAGCAGTACAGCAAAGAAATTACGATGTGGTAGGCTGGCAAGGGCTTGCAGGAAAATATGCTGTCCTTTCCAGCGTGTGATGCGCGCAGGGAACAACAACAGCGGCAGCGATTCCGGTAGGTTCCACTCCTTGCTTAGCTCAATCATACGCGCCGAGGAATAATTAGCTGGATTAAACAGGTTCAAATCCACACCACGGTGGATGATTCTCAGGTTGCCAAACATCATGGAATAATTTTTCTGGATATGATCGGCGATGAAATTAGAAATGGCGATAACGCGCTCACCTTTGGTCATGATGGCGTTGTATTTTCGTTTCCATTCGTTCTGAATGTTGTAGGTGCCGTGGAAAGTGGTTACAAAGTGGCAGCCAGTACGTTTTGCTGCCAGCCACGCCGACCATGCTGGTGCGCGTGAGCGCGCATGGATGATGTCCACTTTATGCTTGCGTATCAGTTTCTCCAGCCTTCGCGCATTTAACCATATTTTTAGAGGATTCTTGGTGGCAAGCGGCAGGGTGATATGGGTTGCACCGACTCGTGCCAGAGGCGTCGTCATCGCGCCACCTTCTGAAGCAACAAGCGCTTTCCAGCCAGCCTGAGTAATGGCGCGGGCGATTTCAACCGTGCCGCGTTCAACCCCGCCACTGCGCATTTCAGGCAATACCTGCAAGATAACGGGCTGTTTGACTATCTTCGGTTTTAATTGCGTTTTATACATGCTTCGAATAGAGGTATGTGGCACTAAAGGCTGTAGAGATGAACACGGAATCCGTCAAGCATAAAACCCCGTCTGTCCTGAGTTTACAAGATGGCAAGCGGCTTGCATATCATCTTACAGAAGGCCTTTTGCCCTGCGTGATATTTATGGGCGGCTTCAAATCAGATATGACAGGGTCAAAAGCGTTGGCATTGGAAAACCTGTGCAAGCAGCGTGGACAGCGGTTTATACGCTTTGATTATACCGGGCATGGACAGTCTAGCGGTAATTTCCGCGATGGAACCATTGGTTCATGGCAACAAGATGTGCTTGCTGTGCTTGATAAGCTTGGTTCAGAGAAAAATATTCTGGTCGGTTCCAGCATGGGCGCGTGGCAGATGCTGCTGGCGGCAAAGGCGCGGCCAGAAAAAATAATAGCACTGGTGGGCATTGCCAGCGCGCCGGATTTTACCGAAAAGCTCATATGGGAACAGCTTTCCAAAGAGCAAAAACAAACCATGAGTGAGCAGGGGGAGGTACTGCTGCCTTCCTGCTATGGTGAAGATCCATATCCTATTACTAAACAGCTGATAGATGATGGTAGAAAGCATTTGCTGCTGGATTCTCCTATACCCATCAATGTGCCGGTGCGCCTTATTCATGGCCTGAAAGACGAGGATGTGCCGTGGCAGTTCTCGGTAAGGCTGGCGGAGTGCCTTGAAAGTAATGATGTCCATGTAAAATATATTAAAAATGGCGGGCACAGATTATCCGATCCGGAACATCTGGAAATCATTACTGATCAAATGTCTATTCTACTGCGTCGGTAGAAATTGAATTGCACTTGCTGGTAATATTCTTGCCCATACTATGGGCAAACGTTTTTTTCCATTGTAATAGCTTGCGTCATAATAGGGATTTCTGAATTCCCAAACCAATTTTCCCTGATTAGTTACTTCAAGAATTTTTCCTTCCATACCTGAGACAATCATCCAATGTCCATTAGGTAATTTTTGTTGCGCACCCAAAAATTCTGCATAAAAGCTTACGTTAGTCTTTTTGCTGAAGAGGCTAGTTATCTTTTTTGTTTTAAAATCATATTCTAAAATTCTGGAGTATTTTTGTTTACTACCCCTATTGTCAAAGGCGATAATCGTACCATGTTCTGTAAATTGAGCATCATGTTGAAATTGCCATGGCCCAATCTTGAACCAGACAAATTTTTCTGTTGGAATGTCCAGTATCCCTATGGCATTCATTGTGGGCATTGAGATCAGTATATTATTGGGTTTTATTTCGGGAAAAAGTTTAGCGTAATTCTCAGGTAACGCCATAATCGAGTTGGCATGCATAATATCGGCTTTCCATACCGGTTTAGCGACATGCGTAGCTAATTCGTCCCGGAAATCGGAATTGGCAAGTGCTTCAAGCAGAGAAATTCGTTTCAATTCATTCCCTGATGGATCTAGAATAACAAAAAAATCTTCTTGAATTAAGGTATCATGGAATTCCATACCGCTTATCTGCGGCACCTTTATTTTCTGGCTTAGGGCATAAATTGTACCATCTGGCTGTACTTCAATTTTGTGATGAAAATTATCGTCTATTTTCCACAATAAATTTGAATTTTTGTCTAATTTTACTAAACCATATCCATATGGTGTATCAATTCTACCATGGTAGGTAGCGAGCAAATCTCCGTTAGGATAAACGTGCAGGCCGTACCATAGAACAAATGTGTCTGGTAACGGTTTGTTAACATGCGGAGCTCCATCCTTCCATGCTTCATTAAATGACATTTGCCATCTATGTAATTCATTTCCTTGTTTATCTATAAGCAGAGCCATCGTGCGATGTGGAGTGTATAATACATAACCGTCGTAATTTTTCTTCAAAACAGACATTGGACGCGTATTTTTCTTCACAAGAGTAGATTTTTTTGCGTCCTCGAATGCTTTATTCTTTTGTTTATTAGCAATGTAGGCAAGTTCTGATTTGTTTATTAGTTGGTATGGAAAATACTTAAAATAAGTGAGAATCGCACCAGAAAGAAAGCTAAGTATCAGAAATGAAATAATAAAAAACGACTTTAACAACCAATCAATATTATTCATCAAGTTGCTCCGATATTTTTACTGTGAGTCAATAATATTATGCTGTCCAGGCATTACATTTTGCTTCACAGTAAATTTTATATTAGAATCTGCAGCCTTTGTAAAAGGATTGATAATGAAACCCACCACTAAACCCAAAAATCCGAATTTTTCCTCAGGCCCTTGCTCTAAACGCCCCGGCTGGTCGCTGGATACCTTGAAAGGCGCAGCTCTTGGCCGTTCTCACCGTGCCAAAATCGGTAAGGATAAACTGGCCGAAGCTATAGAACTCAGCAAAAAAGTGCTGGGTATGCCTTCTGATTACCTTCTTGGCGTTGTGCCTGCATCGGATACTGGCGCGGTGGAAATGGCCATGTGGTCTATGCTTGGCGCACGTGGTGTAGACGTGCTGGCGTGGGAGAGTTTTAGCTCTATCTGGGCATCAGACTGTAAAAACCAGCTTAAGCTAAAAGATCTGAATGTATACAAGGCCGATTTCGGCAAGCTGCCGGATTTAAGCAAAGTAGATTGTAATCGCGATGTGGTGTTTGCATGGAACGGCACAACCTCCGGCGTGCGTGTGCCAAATGGTGACTGGATACCGGATAACCGCGAAGGCCTGACTATCTGCGATGCCACATCAGCTGTATTCGCCATGGAACTACCATGGAAGAAGCTGGATGTGGTGACATGGTCTTGGCAGAAGGTGCTGGGTGGTGAGGCGGCGCATGGCATGCTGGCACTTTCTCCGCGCGCAGTAGAACGCCTGCAAACCTACAGCCCAAGCTGGCCGCTGCCGAAGATTTTCCAGATGACCAAGGGTGGCAAGCTGATTGAAGGTATCTTCAAAGGAGAAACCATCAATACCCCTTCTATGATGTGCGTGGAAGACGTGCTGGACAGCCTGCGCTGGGCGCAATCATGCGGTAATGTTTCCGGCCTTATCAAGCGCTCTGAAGCGAACCTGAAAGCCATTGAAAACTGGGTGGAAAAATGTGGCTGGGCGGATTTCCTTGCGGAAGACAAGGCAACGCGCTCCTGCACCTCTATTTGCCTTAAAATCGTTGACGCATGGTATCAGGGGCTTTCGGATGAAGCAAAAGCCGATGCTGCTAAGAAAGTCCCTTCCATGCTCGAAAAAGAAGGTGTAGCGTTTGATATCGGCGCATACCGTGATGCTCCTGCCGGCCTGCGTATCTGGGGTGGTGCAACGGTTGAAACCTCTGATATCGAAGCCCTCCTGCCATGGCTCGACTGGGCGTGGAACGAAGTGAAGCAAACCATGGCGAAGGCGGCGTAATTGTATGTCCATTGATCCTAAGAAAGAACGGATATCGAAGCTTGTGCAGCGTTGGAAAGAAGAGGTTTTGCCACATGCATACCATAATTTTTTTACTCAAGACTTGGATGGCTTAGACAAAAACATACACGGTGTATTTACAAGCAGCACAGTATTGGAAAGCATAAATATCGATCTTTTCAGGCCAGTAACGGTTGAAGCTGTTGTTAAAGATGACCCTAGTGCAGATGTTCAAGATACTATTAGTGATAACAAGGAAATTAATAAAGATGCATTGGGCTATGAGGACCCACTTTCAATATTGAAAAACTTAAACATACAATTTCAAGCGGCAGAAAGCGGAAAAATAGACCCAAAAATTCTGAAGGATGCATACACAATTCTTGATGATATGATAGATTACCACCATTATACTTCTGCAAAAATAAAGAAATGGTTGGATAAACCTGCTGATGATAAATTAGAAAGTGTTAGAAAACGGTTGGATAGTATTGCAGCCTTAGAAATGCTACAGGGTGAAATACGAGCTTCTGATGAAGATTTGGCAGACATGCAGAAAAGATTGGCGGGTGAAAAACACACTCAAGTGCCTGCAGACGTCTTGGCAAAGGAAACATCAGTAAAACAAAAAGAATTTGAGTGTCATGAAGGTAATATCCTTGTTCTCAAACAAGTGATGGGGCTAGTCGCAGGCTTAGCAAAAGATTTAGGCGTTAGCCTGCCTACTCAAAACAACAAGCCGTATCGTTAAATTAAGAGGAAATATAATGCCAAAAGTTTTAATAGCCGATAAGTTAAGCCAGCAAGCCATTGAAGAGTTTGAAAAGCGCGGGGTTAAAGCCGATGTGAAGACTGGCCTTGCCGTAGAAGATCTCCTCAAAATCGTGGGTGAGTATGATGGCGTGGCCATTCGTTCTGCCACCAAAATAACCAAGGAAGTTCTGGCTGCAGCCAAAAAACTCAAAGTGGTTGGCCGTGCGGGTATTGGTGTTGATAACGTGGATATTCCGGCGGCGACAGCTAGTGGCGTGGTGGTGATGAATACACCTTTTGGCAATTCTATCACAACTGCTGAGCACAGTATTGCACTTATGATGTCACTCGCTCGCCAGATTCCGGAGGCGAATGCCTCCACTCATGCCGGGAAATGGGAAAAGAATAAATTTATGGGCGTTGAGCTTTCCGGCAAAACGCTTGGGCTTATTGGCTGTGGCAATATCGGCTCTATCGTGGCCGATCGTGCTCAGGGCTTAAAAATGAAAGTCGTGGTGTATGACCCATATCTTTCACAGGATCGTGCAGAAGCCATCAACGTAGAAAAAGTAGAGTTGGATACACTTTTAGAACGTGCCGATTTCATCAGTCTGCACACACCGATGACCGAAACTACCAAAAATATCCTGAATAAAAACACACTCGCCATGTGTAAAAAGGGCGTACGGATTATCAACTGCGCGCGTGGCGGGCTGGTGAATGAGGCAGACCTTAAGGCGGCTATAGAATCCGGGCAGGTGGCCGGTGCGGCGCTGGATGTGTTTGAGGAAGAACCTGCGAAGAGCAATATTTTGTTTGGCATGCCACAAATTGTCTGCACGCCGCATCTTGGCGCGTCCACTACGGAGGCACAGGAGAATGTGGCTGTTCAGGTGGCCGAGCAGATGGCAGATTATTTAACTAGTGGTGCAGTAAGCAATGCGCTGAATATTCCATCCATGTCAGCGGAAGATGCTGCAAAACTGAAGCCATACCTGACGCTTGCCGATCAGTTGGGTAGCTTCACCGGCCAGCTTACTGAAACTGGCTTAAAGCAGATAAAAGTGGAATATGAAGGCGCGGCAAGCAAACTCAACAACAAGCCACTTACGGCGGTTATCCTCAAAGGTATCCTTGCACCGCAGATGGAAGGCGTGAATATGGTGAACGCACCTGTGGTAGCCAAAGAGCGCAACATTGAAGTAAGTGGTGCCAGCGTTGAGCGTAAGGGTGATTATAGCACGCTTATCCGCATCACCGTGGTAACGGAAAAAGGTACGCGCACCGTTGCAGGCACACTCTTTGCCGATAAGCCACGCGTGGTAGAAGTCAGCGGGATCCGCTTGGAAGCTGGCCTTGGCAAAATCATGCTGTATGTGAATAATGATGATAAACCAGGCCTCATCGGCGGTGTCGGCACTATTCTTGGCAAAGCTGGCATCAACGTGGCAAATTTCCATTTGGGTCGTAACGACTCGCATAATGAAGCCATCGCGCTGGTGGAGGTAGATAATACCATTCCTGCAGATGTGCTGAAGGAAATTGAAAAGTTGCCAAACGTTAGGCAGGTAAAGCTACTGAGTTTCTAATATGCAGCTATTTTACTCCACAAACTCACCTTATGCACGCAAGTGCCGCGTATTTGTGCTGGAAAAAGGCCTTCAGGGCAGTGTTGAGTTCATCAACCGCTTCCCGTTAGATAATCCTATTCCGGCAGATTTACTTGCGGCAAACCCGCTTGGCCGCGTGCCAGTGTTGGTTACGGATGAGGGCATGTCACTCACCGAAAGCTCTGTGATTTGTGATTATCTGGATTCGCTGGCGAAGCCATATCTTATACCCAAAGAAGGTATGCCGCGATACATGGTGCTGGGCATTGCCGCACTCGCGGATGGCATCATGGATGCTGCTGTTCAATGCGTGCTGGAAAACCGTAAACCGGAAGGCACGCGCAGTGAGGATTGGATAAACCGTAAAGTTGATTCTATCAAACGCACGCTGAATTTGCTTTCGCAACATCCACCGGAAGATGATGAACCGTTGAGCATGGCAACCATCAGCCTTGCTGTGGCGCTTTCATACATCAGCTTCCGCCAGCCGCAGCTGGGCTGGGAACAAACATATGCAGCGCTTGCTGCATGGCACAAGATGTTCTCCGCCCGCCCGTCAATGAAGCAAACTCAGCCGGTTAGCTGATTTTTGTCATAAAACCTTCATTTATAAACCGTTGTTTCAACGCATAACTACGCCATACTCTCTATGAACGGGGATTTAGAGTATGGATAAACCTACCGAAACACCAAAACACCGCGGCACGATTATTGTTGATTCAAATGCGTTGTTTGATTTGCGGGTGGCTGTAAATCAAGATTTTATCCAAGATAATGATAAGAAAAAACGTTACTTCGAGATACTGCGTGCGCTTGGTAAGCAAGGATTTAGCATTCTGATACCAGAAGAAGCGGTGTTTGAAACCACAAGACATGTTGTAATGGAGGATGGAAAGACACTAAAGAGTGCAATGCCTTATCTTACTCCTCCACATGATGGATTTGTTGGAGATATGGGGTTAGTACCTGTATTTCGGCAAATTCTTGAGGATAAGGTTTCGGGAGTGCATATACTATCTTCTTTGCAGTTACTGGAATGTCCGGCTACCGTGAAATTGCGTACCATCCGCAAGATTATGCAAAAACACCCAGAACCAGATGCAACATCCAAAAGAGCCATTGCTCCTCATATGGATAAGTTACACAATCTTTCAGATAAAGTGCTTGCTAAACATTTGAATCGCTTTGCAACTATGCCTGCCCAAGATGGCAACATATATCTTTTAAGCACAGATAGGCATTTTGAACATGCGATGGAATCGGCACATGAAAACCATCCTAATATAAAACTTCTTGATACTACGGGATTCATGCGTGCCCTAACAGAGAGTGGCGTTATTGAAATGGTTGGCATCAAACCAAGCGTCCCTTTCCAGAGTATGAAATTAGATATTATTACAAATCGAAAAGACCTTCATTCTGATAGGCACCAGCATATTCCGAATGGTTATGTAGATTCTTCCTGTGCATCTGGCGATACTCATCATCGGTTTCTAAATGATCAACCCTTCGCCGCCGCCATGCGCGAATTGGCGCGGGATTTAGGGATACATGCACAGAACGGTACGGTAGGTAGAAATGGCCGTGCGTTATTACCTCATACAAGCAGGTTAGAAGGTCGCGCGGGCAACAGCGTGCACATTTCCCCTAGAACAGATGGGCCGATGCAATTCTGATATGATATCGCCTATATAGCTGGTGCGAAGAAGTCGTAATTGTTGCGCTTTATCTTCTTAGCACGTTTCTTAGGTTTTTTTGGTTTATCAACAGATTTTAGATTTCGTTTTTTCTTTGATTGATCCGTTGTATATAAATAATCATTTTTGCGAGCTACGGAGATATAAAGATCTATAGCGTTGCGGTTTGGGGTATCATCAGAAAGTGTTGCGTTAAATAAATCACCTTCAATTTTTAGATTCTGGCATATCTTAAAATAATTAGCGCAGACGATTAGTTTATTTCTCTCGTACCATGTAAACCAGCGGTCTGTCCTGATATTAGCAAACATAACTGGCCGAAATCCCTCATATTTCCTGAACACACTGCGTCCACGAATTGCCTTATCTACATGACCGATATAATCCAGAATGCTGGTCATAAGGTCTGAGTGGACGAAATAATCTTTTGATGAATAATTGATATTATCCGGAGTTTTAATGACGAGTGCACCCCAGTTTGAAGCAAGCATTGACGCAATATCTCCTTTTTTTACCATCGCGCCGGATTCATCACCGGTTACGATAAGCAATGTATTATTGAGAAGGCCCTCAGCTTCCAATGATGTTAAAAATTCATTTAGGGCATGATCTGCTGTATGAAATGCATCCTTTAAACTGCTATTAAATTTCCCTTTGAACTCATCTTTTACAAATAGAGGAAAATGTGTTGAGGTTGTCATTAATGCGGCAAACCATGGCTTGTCACCTGCATTGATTTTATGAAGTTCTTTCTGTACGCGAGGATAAAAAGTGTGATCCGGCATTCCATATGTAAGCCCTTTTTTTCCTTCTTTAATATCTGGGTATAATTTACGCAGTAATTTATGGCCATATTGCGATTGTATTCCAACATTTTTCATGAATAAATTTTTCTTAGAAAAATGGATATTGCTTGCTTGAAAGAAAGCAGTTTTATAGCCTAGTTTACCCAAAATTTTTGGCAGGCAATTATTTTTTGTGCCGTATACAATATTGCCCCATTTATTTGGGCTGTTCTTACGGCCAACGATAGCACTGCTTGGTAATGCGCCTGGAGTAGTGGAGAGTATTAGAACTCGCCGGTATAGAGTTGGCATATCACCGCATAGTATGCTGTATAAGCCATTTTCAGTAAAACGTTGGTGGTAAATGAAATTAGTGTAATGGATATTATTTTCCGCCAGTTTTTGCAGATTGGGCATGGCTCCATCACGCAAAAATTGTTCGGAAAGGCCTTCAATAGTGACAATTAAAATATTAGGCTGTCTTTCTTTTTTCGTAATGCCTTTGGAAATTTCATTATCAGGCAGATTTAGCTGCATGAAGCGAGCATATTCCCGATTGGTCTCTAGAAAATATTTATATGGCTTTTCTTCGATAGTTTCAAAAATTGCCGTAATATTTTCTTCAAACACATTGTATTGCTGCCAGAATGGCTTGCTGGCATCCAGTGGTAAGAAAAATAATGATACAGGAAATAACAAGGCCAGCAAAACATATCGATAATGTAGCGTATGAAGCTTTTTCTTAGTGGTATATAACGTGCCATAATAGCTGATAAATAATACTAGCCACGCCCCTATAATTAAGGGGCTGGCGAGTGATTTGCTGAGGAATTCTTCTTCTGTCAGGAATCGGCTGTCTGCAATATGCAGGTTAGAAAAATTGATTCCAAGATTGGCGATATTGGAGGCATACGCCAGTGAATACAAAAATACCAGTATAGATATCAATATGCGTTTTTGTGGCAGTAATGAGATTACCAGCGCAAATATCAGAGCGCATGAGATATCAGAAACCAGGCTTCTTCCGATTACCGTGACTGAAAATATACTTGGTAACAAATCCAAGTGATAATACGAAAGAGCACGCGCAAGCAGCGTGACTATGAATGCAGCCAGAAAGTGTTGTACGCAGCGCCTACAAAATACACTCAGAAAATTGCTGTAAATACTCACTCCATATGCTGGCCGCCGTTGACGGAGAGGGTCTCACCTGTAATGAAAGCGGCTTCGTCAGCGGCTAGAAACAGTACTGCGCGCGCAATCTCTTCAGGTTTACCCATACGCCCAACGGGGATATTAGCAACAATGGCTTTGAGTATATCTTCTTTCACCGTCTTTGTCATATCCGTTTCGATATAACCAGGAGCAACGGCATTTACAGTAATACCGCGGGAAGCCGTTTCACGCGCAAGTGCTTTGGTAAACCCAAAAATACCGGATTTTGCAGCGGAATAATTGGTTTGCCCAAATTGCCCAAGTTGGCCATTGAGCGAGCTGATATTAATAATACGTCCAAACTTGCGCTCACGCATGGATTCGATCACCGCGCGCGACATGTAAAAGCAAGAGTTCAGGTTAGTATCAATTACATGATCCCAGCCTTCCGCATCCATTTTATGCATGGCGGCGTCACGGGTGATGCCGGCGTTATTTACCAGAATATCAATAGGCCCAACATCAGCCAAAATTTTTTCTATGCCTTTTTTGCAGGAATCAAAATTGCTGATATCCCACTTATAAGCAGGAATGCCATGCTCTTTGGTGAAGGCCTGCGCCACATCATCACGAGAGGCATAATTGGCTACAACCTTGTATCCAGCATTTTTGAGTGCAAGTGAAATGGCTGCGCCAATGCCGCGTGTTCCACCGGTTACTAAAGCAATTCTCGACATCGTTTTACCTTTCAACACACATTGCAACGCCCATACCGCCGCCGATACACAGCGTGGCCAGACCTTTTTTAACATTTCTACGGTGCATCTCATGCAGCAGCGTAGTTAGCACGCGCGCACCGGAAGCACCTACAGGATGACCTAACGCTATTGCGCCGCCATTGACATTGACCTTGGTCAAATCCCAACCCATTTCACGGTTCACAGAAATAGCCTGCGCTGCAAATGCCTCATTCGCTTCGATCAGGTCTAAATCTTTTACGCTCCATCCAGCTTTTTCCAGTGCTTTCTTGCTCGCAGGGATTGGGCCTGTGCCCATGATTTCCGGTGCAACACCAGCATGTGCCCAGGATTTGATGGTGGCTAGCGGTTTAAGACCACGTTTATCTGCTTCTGCGCGCGTCATGAGCATCACCATCGCCGCCCCGTCATTGATACCGGAGGCATTGCCTGCAGTAACGGTACCTTCTTTGTCAAATGCTGCACGAAGTTTTCCCAAGGATTCCATAGTGGTTTCTGGTTTTGGGTGTTCATCACTATCAATAGTGGTGTCACCTTTTTTACCTTTGATGACCACTGGCACGATTTCATCCTTGAACTTGCCTTCTTTCATGGCTGCACCAGCTTTTTGTTGTGAAGCAAGGGCGAATTCATCCTGTTCACTGCGGCTGATGCCAAACTGCTTGGCGATATTTTCTGCGGTAACGCCCATATGGATATTATGGAACGGGTCAAGCAGCGCGTCAAAAATCATCGTATCCACCATTGCAGCATTACCCATTTTGGTTGGTGTACGCAGGTTGAGTGCGTGCGGTGCCATGCTCATGCTTTCCTGACCACCGGCAATTACGATGCTGCTATCCCCATTTTTAATGGCCTGATAGCCGAGGCATACGGCGCGCAGGCCAGAGCCACAAAGCTGATTGATACCCCATGCCGGAGTTTCCTTCGGTACGCCGGCATTTAGTGATGCTTGACGTGCAGGGTTTGGGCCACAACCTGCGGTGAGGATCTGTCCTAGAATAACTTCTGATACATCGGCACCATTCACTTTAGTACGCGCCAGAGTTTCCTTGATAATAGTTTCGCCGAGCTTGTGGGCATGGAGTGTGCCGAACACGCCGTTAAATGTTCCGATAGCGGTACGAAGTGCACTTACAATTACAACATCATTGGCGGCGGTCATGAGAACTCCTTCGGAAAAATTTATGCGGAATTTGTATGTAGGGAGCGGGAGGCAGAATGTCCAGAGATATTCGGTTCAATAATGTATTTATTCCGCAACGCACAATATTAAGAAAGCGAAGCAAGCCAATGGCTCAAAGGTTGCCATAGTTCACGCTTTGCTTGTGATCCAACAATCATGCTTACATGTCCGGCAGCGGGATAAATTATTTTGGCGTGTTTAATTGCTTTAGCAAGCGGCAGCGCGCAATCAAAAGGCACGACATGATCATTTTTAGGCATGGCGATGAAGGTGGGAAGCTTTAATTCTTTTGGATTGATAATTTTGTTTGCTATCTGCCAACCGCCAACCGCCAACTGATTCTCCTGCGCCCAGTCAATCAAACAATCATGCGCCATGCGCGAGGTCATCGGTACACCATCATTTACCCAGTGCTCCAGCGCAATAAAATCCTTTGCGGCGCGGCCATGTTCTTCCAGACTAGCAAAGCGCTTGAACTTCTGCTCAAACACCCATGGATCAGTGAGGTAAAACAAGGCCTGTATAATCTCGGCCGGAACAGTGTCGCCTGAGGCCAGTATTTCAGCCATCTTTTGCTTATATGCATCATCCAATATGAGTGGTTTAAAATTATCGCAATGGAAGTTCCACGGCGTGGCAAGTAGGGCAAGTGCGCCTACATGTTTTACTGCAATATGTGCTGCTGCCAGCGAGAGTACGCCGCCCATGCAATATCCAGCCAGTGCAATTTTCCCGCCGGTTTTTTCAGCAAGATATTTTATGGCTGGAATGAGGATATGGGCAATGTAATCCTCGCAGTTATAATCTTTCTCGGTATCTGCGGGTTTACCCCAATCCAGCACTAGCGGGTAATGCCCTTCAGATGCCAAAAATCGCAGTAGGCTACGTTCTTCCTCTAAGTCGAGAATATAATAGCGATTGATAAGGGAAGGAATAAAAAGCACCACTGCGCCGTTATGGGCAGTGGTAGCATTAATCCCATAATCCAACAGGCGTGCAGCACCCTTCTGCCATATGGATGGTGGCTCAGGAACCTCACGCTTATATGCCGTATTGCAATAACGTTTTATGCCGGAAATTACATCAGCGGCGTGGTTTTGCACTTCGTTTTGCAGGGCTTTTTCGAACTGCTCGGGGTTTAGTTTTGGGTTTTTTGTTGCTAGCGGCTGATTCCAGTGCGGCAAGGCGTTTTTCGCACATTGCCACGCGGAAAGCGAGTTCAGACAGCCTGTTAGCATCATCAGGTGCAGCGGAAGCGTTGGAATATGCTGATTTTTCACCGGATTGGCCATAGGTGCCTTTTTGCATGGATTGAATCATGTCCAGCATAGCGTGAATAAATTGTTTGTCACTCACCACCGAGGATAGTTGTTTCTGCCATAAATCCAGCATTTCTTTGGCCAGTTGCTGATAAGTGTTGTTGCTCATAATTGTATTATCATCCGTTAATGTTCTTGCCAGATTAGCATAATAATGGTACAAAAAGTGACTGTATTTTATATGGTTATAGCCCTTTTGACAAGAAACGGATGTTTATGCAGGCAGAAGCACAAGAAGCTGTTGTAATTAAAAAATATGCGAACCGCCGCCTGTATGACACTGGAACCAGTGCATATATCACTTTGGAAGATCTTTGTCAGCGCGTTAAGGACGGCAAGGATTTCGTGGTGGTTGATGCTAAAACTGGGCAGGACATTACCCGTCAGGTGCTCACCCAGATTATATTTGAGCAGGAAACCAAGGGTTTTCACCTGCTTCCTACCAATTTTTTGCGCTCTGCCATTCGTTTTTATGACGATAATATGAATGGTGTGATGCAGCATTATCTTGAAGCGAGCATGAAGACCTTCGTGGGTAACCAGGATAAGATGCGCGGCATAATGGGCAAGGCTATAGATGGCGCATCGCCTTTTGCTCCGCTGGAAGAAATGACCCGTAATAACGTAGCACTCTTTGAAAAAGCGATGAGCATGTTCTCACCGATGAATTATTTTAATGCAGGTGAAAGCGTGGAATCTTCTGAGGAAGAAGCTATGCGTGCGAAACGCAATACCCGCCGATAATTATCTATAGGTTATACCTAAATCGGCATTCGGATGATTTCTTGGTAGGCGTTGATGACGCGGTCACGCACGGCAACCACCGTGTTGAGTGTGAGTTCCGCATTAGACACCGCAGTCACTAAGTCTGCCAGCTCTACTTTGCCGGTAAGGGCATCCATCTGGATGGCTTCTGATTTATATTGGTTGTTGATGGCGTCATCTACGGTGGATTTCAGAAATTGCGAGAATGACGCGCCAGGCACTTCTTCCTGAAGCGGCGCAGCCTGTGCCTCCTGTTGGAGCTTGAGCTGGTTTTTATAGGCATTTACAGCACCTAGCTGAGCAGCATCCATAGGTTATTATCCTCTTAATAAATCAATCGTCCGTGTTAACATGGCTTTTGAAATCTCAATCATGTTGAGGTTTGCTTCATAGCCACGACGTGCTTCACGCATATCCATCATTTCCACAATAGTGTTAACATTTGGATAAAGTACATATCCCTGTTCATCGGCGGCCGGATGTGTGGGATTGAACTCTTTATTGAAGTCTGACTGATCGTGCGTGCGCTTAACTACTTTAACGCGTTCCACGCCCATTTCTCTATCCAGAACATTCTGGAACATTACAATTTTGCGGCGGTAGGGTTCCGAGCCGGGTGTTGCACCGGTGGAATCGGCATTGGCGATATTTTCTGCCACAACACGTAGGCGGTCGCCTTGCGCTTTCATGCCGGAGGCAGCGATTTTTAATGTGTCAGAAAGTTGCATAATCTATTCCCCATCTCTTAATTTAACCGCCGCCACCCGGACGACCAATGGCGATTTTGAACATGTCCACCGTTTTGCGGTAGAGGTTCAGCACCTTGGTATATTCCGCCTGATTTTCTGCTGCCTTCATCATTTCTTCTTCAATGGTTACATTGTTGCCATCGGGATTAAGCTCATAGGTATTTTTACGTTCCGTAGCCTCAAATGCCGCCACATGGCCTGCGACGATCATGTGGTTGGCATTTGTGGTGTGCATAGGCAACTTCTGTGCCGAAGAGCTGCCTGCCAGCATGGCCATTTTCTTGAAATCAGGTTCGGCAATATCACGAGCGCGGTAATCCGGCGTGTCTGCGTTGGCAACGTTTTGGGCAATAGCGCTCTGGCGGGCAGAGAGATAACCCAATTTGCTTTTCATTACATTGAGGAGAGATATATCACTATAATTCATGTAAAGTCCCGAGTAGGAAATAATTGCCTAGTTTGTAGATATAGAATACATTATTCTACATCTAATACCAACAAGAATTGTGCCAACAAAAATTTGCTTTTCGGAGATTTTTGCGGCAAAACTGCAAGTGCACTTAACAGGAAGTTATCGCGGGGTTTCGCCTAAATGCTTTATTTGACAAGAAAAATCGGCGAATCGATTATCATAAACAACAATATAGAGCTTACCGTGGTGGAAGTGCGCGGTAAAACGGTGAAGCTCGGCTTTGTATTCCCTAAGGAAGCCACCATATTACGCAAGGAACTGCATGAGAAAATCACTGAACAGAACCTTGCGGCTGCCAGTGGAGGCTTGAGTGATTTTGTCGATATGGATTTTAGCGTCAATGTAGGCAAGACTCCGGCTAAGAAAGATGGGGAAGGCAATGGAGAATAACACTCCGCCGGAGTTTGATAAGAATAAGCTCGCCGTAGCCCTGACCTATGACAAGGAGAAAGATGCGGCGCCTAAGCTTTCTGCCAAGGGCAAGGGCTATATGGCAGAGCAGATTATCGCCATTGCCAGAGCTAGTGGTGTTGAAATACGCCATGATTCTGACTTGGCAACCATGCTTTCAAAGCTTGATCTTGATACGCCAATCCCACTGGAAGCCTATGCGGCGGTGGCAGAAATTCTTACCTATATCTACCGCAAGAATGACGCGATGAAGGGGGCTTCATGAGTGCTGAGTCACCAGAAAAACTGTTTCAGGATGTATCCGCTTTCATTTCGGAAAGTCGTACCTTGTTAGAAAAAGGCGCAGTGATGGAACTTGACGGTCTGGATGCTGAAGTAAGAAGGCTGTGTGATGCTGTGCTTGGGCTTTCACAGGAGCAGCGCATTGTGTATGCGGATAAATTACAGGTGCTGATGAAAGGCCTTTCTGCGCTGGGTGATGAGATGGCAAAGCAGCGTGATGCGGTGGTATCTGAAATGCGCGGGCTGAATCAATATCGCAAGGCGCATGTGGCATACAGCACGGCTGATGCCACCGATGATTTCGGAAAAAAGAAAGAAGATAATGGAAACGGTTGATTATAGCCGTTTTATACTGGCGTTTGTTTTTGTACTTGGGCTGATTGGCCTGTTTTCCGTGGTGGTGAAACGCTATGGCAGCGCATATAAAGTGTATAAAGCAAAAGAAGGTCAAGCCAGCCGTATTGAGGTTATAGAGTCACGTTATATTGATGCACGCAGAAAGTTGATGCTGGTGCGGCGAGATGATGTGGAGCATTTGCTCCTGCTGGGTGATGGCAAGGAGACGGTGATTGAGGCAGGGATTCAGAGTAAGCAAGATGAGTAGGATGAAAGAGATGAAAAAGATAAAAGGCTTGGCTACTTTTGTATCATTTATCCTCTTCATCTCTTTCATTTCATTCATTCCTCACGATGCCCTCGCGCAATCCATGACCGTCGATCTTGCCAATACTAGCGGTGGCACGGCATCAGCACGGCTGATTCAGCTTATCGCGGTGATGACGATTATCTCCTTGGCTCCTTCGATTCTCATCATGATGACGTCATTCATGCGTATCGTGATTGTGCTTTCCTTCCTGCGCAGCGCGTTGGGTTTGCAGCAAACGCCGCCGAATGCGGTGCTTGTTTCGCTGGCATTATTCCTTACGGCATTCATCATGGCGCCAGCGTTTGAGCAGGCCTATAATGATGGAGTGCAGCCGCTCTTGGAAGAAGAAATTGATGAAAAGCAGGCGCTGGAGCGCATCGGCGCGCCGTTTCACGAATTCATGATGGCGCATGTGCGCGAGAAAGACCTTGAGCTTTTTGTCAGTATGTCGAAGGATGTGGAAATAGAAAAACCGGAGGATACGCCATTTCGTATATTAATTCCTGCCTTCATGATAAGCGAGCTGAAGCGTGCCTTTGAAATTGGGTTTCTAATATTTATTCCGTTTGTGGTGATTGATATGCTTATTTCCTCCATCCTGATGGCGATGGGTATGATGATGTTGCCACCGGTGATGATTTCCTTGCCGTTCAAGCTGATTTTCTTTGTGCTGGTAGATGGCTGGTATATGATTTGCGGTAGTCTGATTAAAAGTTTTGGAACGGTATAATGCATTTTCTTGGAGCAATTTTTTCAGGGCTGTTTATCGCACTACTGGTTGCGGTGGCGCTGACCTTTGGCCTTGCGTTGATGGGGGCATTGCTCATTGTTGCGTTCACCACCGCCGCAATTTTTTATGGCAAGCAGATGTGGAGTCGCTGGAGATTCAAGCGCAATGCCGCGCAGTCAGAAGGTGTTGTGCGAATCATTGAAGCGGAATATACGGAAATCATACGAAAGGAAGACTGAGTATGCGCGCATTATTGATACTGTTACCATTGCTTGCTGCATGTGCTGTAGAGCCCGACCGTGCGGCAATCGCAAAATGTCAGGGTATGGGCAACGCACCAGGCACGGCCGAATATGACACCTGCGTGCGTGAGGAAAGTGCTGCAAGAGTCATGGAGCAGCAACGCCGTGAATATGAGCAGATGAAGCAGAACGAGCAGGATTGGAAACTGCGGAGATATTAGCGGTTACAGGCCAAGTGCGTCGTAACCGATAACCTCTGGGCATGGCTCAGGCTCAGGGAAATATTCAGGCTCAGGCTCAGGGAAATGTTCAGGCTCAGGAAAGGGTGCTGGTTCTGGATTTTGACATTTAACGTAAGGCTTAGTTTCAAACATTGCCTTATAGTTTCTTTCCTTTATTGAGCGCGCATCGGCACCGGATCCGGAAAAAATAAGGCTGGCAAGTGTAAGTGCTGTCGTAAGAAGCAATCCCTGTTGTATATTTTTTGTTCTTTTGGTCATAATAATATACTCCTGATGTATGAGCACATTTTACCATGGTAGTGTTACAAAATGATGACAGAAATAATATATATATAACAATATGTTATACCGGTCTTTCCCAATGAATGGGCTTAACAGTGTGGCTAATGACCGGTGGTATGAAGATCTCGGCTAACGATTTGCAAAGCCCGCAATATCCCCAATGATCTTCTTCACCAGCCCAATTTTATCATCAGACGGTTTCCACTCATGGGTGAATACCACCTTTTGGTCTGGCCGGGCTTTTAGGTTTCGTACATTTTTTGCGATGTAGGTAAGCAGCGCATCGGGATTAGAAAATGTATTATTATGGAACGAAAATACTGCGCCCTTAGGGCCGGTATCGATACGGTCAATGCCTGCTTTTTTACAGAGTGTTTTCAGGTCGAGCGTGGCGATGAGGGTTTTTGTTTCCTCCGGCATATCACCAAACCTGTCCACCAGCTCAGAGGCAAAAGCACTGATGTCATCGGCTGTTTTCAAATCTGCCGCGCGGCGATACAGGCCTAAGCGCAGTGATAAATCCTCTATGTAGGTTTCCGGGATTAATACAGATAGGCCGAGATTGATTTGTGGTGACCAGTCAGTGCTGTCATTCTGAGGCATAGCCGAAGAATCTTTAAGATCCTTCGCTTTGCTCAGGATGACATTATTCTTCAAGCTAGCAACTGCTTCCTCCAACATTTGTTGATATAATTCCACGCCCACTTCGCGGATATGGCCGGATTGTTCCTCGCCAACCAGATTCCCAAAACCACGGATATCCATATCATGCGAGGCGAGGGTGAAGCCTGCACCCAGAGTATCAAGCGTACTCATTACCTCCAGCCGGCGTGTGGCATTCTTGGTGAGCAGCTTGTGGTGTGGCAGTAGGAAATACGCGTAAGCGCGCAGCTTGCCACGCCCGACGCGGCCACGCATCTGGTATAGCTGTGCAAGGCCGAACAAATGGGCTTTATGGATAATCATGGTGTTGGCAGTCGGTATATCAAGGCCGGATTCGATGATGGCGGTGGAAAGCAGAATGTCATATTTTCCGTCATAAAAATCATTCATGACCTGATCAAGTTCTGCCGCTGGCATTTGCCCATGCCCCACTGCAATGCGTGCTTCCGGCACAATTTCTTTCATATGCACTTTGAGTTCGGCAATGTCTTTGATGCGTGGCGTGACGAGGAATGTCTGGCCACCACGGTGCATTTCGCGCAGTACCGCTTCACGGATTACCACCGGATCAAATGGCATCACGAAGCTGCGGATGGCGAGCCTGTCTACCGGTGGAGTGGTGATGAGGCTCAGGTCGCGCACGCCAGTGAGTGCCATTTGCAGCGTGCGGGGAATAGGGGTGGCAGAAAGTGTGAGCACATGCACATTGCTTTTTAGCTCTTTTAGTTTTTCTTTCTGGCCAACACCGAAATGCTGCTCTTCATCTACAATCACAAGCCCTAAATTTTTGAACTGCACTTGCTTGGAAAGCAGGGCATGGGTGCCGATGACAATATCCACCTCACCACTCGCCAGTTGCTCTTTGGTTTCTTTTTGTTCTTTGGCAGGAACCATACGGGAAAGTTGGCGGATCTTTACGGGGAAACCTTCAAAGCGTTTGCTGAAGTTTTTATAATGCTGGCGGGCGAGTAGGGTGGTTGGAGTGATGACCGCAACTTGCATTTTTGCAGCACTGTCGCCCATAGCAGCAACAAATGCTGCCCTGAGCGCCACTTCGGTTTTGCCAAAGCCAACATCGCCGCAAATAAGTCTATCCATCGGTTTGCCGGAGTGTAAATCTTCCAGCGTTTCGCTGATTGCACGGTCCTGATCTTCCGTTTCGGCGTAAGGGAAACGTGATACAAAATCATCATAGGTGCCTGCGGGTGTATCAATCACTACACCTGGTTTAATTTGGCGTTCGGCCGCAATCTTAAGCAATGCTTCTGCGGCAATCAGGATTTTTTCTTTAAGTTTTGCTTTGCGTGCCTGCCATGATGCACCGCCAAGTTTATCGAGCTTGGCATCTTCCTCATCCATGCCGAATTTAGACACGAGGTCGATATTCTCTACCGGCAGGAAAAGTTTATCGCCGCCGTCATAAATCAATTTCAAACAGTCATGCGCTGCGCCGGATACGGTGATGGCAACTAATCCCTCAAACCGACCAATGCCATGCTCTTTGTGCACCAGCAACTCACCTTCGTTAAAGTTGGATGCTTCCTGCAAAAATACTTCTGATTTGCGTTTTGGTGTTTTGCTGCGGGCAATGCGCTCGCCGAGTACATCCTGTTCACTTAGAATTAGTGTGGATTCTGTCTCAAATCCATTTTCCAGCGGAAGCACGGCGAGGCCTATGGTTTTGCCACGTACATCTTTTTTGTCTTTCCATGATTCAATACGAACCACATGAAACCCACGTTCGGAAAGCAATGTTTGCAGACGTTCACGTGAACCACTCGTAAAACATGCAAGAAGTACATTCTTGCCTTGTTCAGAGGCATTGCTTACACGCTCCTTTAACTGGTCAAAGGGGGTATAGTCCGGCTGGTTCTGTGTAAAGCGGATGGCAGAGCGAAACAGTGGCGTATTATCAGGTGTATTAAATGTATCAAACTGTATGCAGGAATTTTTAAGTGTGATTGATTGCCATTCTTTTTCCATCACAAATCCAAGTTCCGGCTGGATGGGATGGTATACAGCGCCTGCTGCAAAACTTGTTTTTTTACTGCTCATGCTCAGGGCTTCTACGCGTGCATTATAATAATCGCGGATGCTTTCATGGCGTTCTTCCAGCGTTTTGCTTGCCTCCATATCCATGCTGATGGCTGCACTCTGGCAGTAATCAAGAATTGTTTGGGTTTCGCTGTAAAACAGGGGCAGCCAGTGCTCCACGCCTGGGTAATTGTGCAGTGATGATACCGCTTCATATAGCGGATCTTCCTTGCTGATCGCGCCGAACATCTCGCGGTAATTTTCACGGAACAGGCGCACCGTGTCATCATTCAAAATCACTTCGCTTACCGGATGCAGCGCAACGCTTTCTGTATTCGTAGTGGTTATTTGTGAGAGCAAATCATAGCGGCGGATGGATTCAATCTCATCACCAAACCAGTCCAGCCGCAGGCCTTCGCCGAGTGCTGGCGGCACAATATCCATGATGCTGCCGCGCAGGGCAAATTCACCGGGTTCTATGGCTTTTCCCACGCGGCGGTAACCGGCAGTGGCAAGGAATGCCACGATTCTGTCCTGCGATATGTGCTGTGATTGCTTGATGTGGAGTGTTACCGCGCGCATCAGGCTTTTAGGCGGCAATTTCTGAATGGCGGCGGAGACAGTGGTGAGGATTACAAATGGTTTTTTTACGCTGCCATCTGCCAACTGGCTAAGCACCTGCATGCGCTCTGCCATGAGGGAGGCATGTGGGGAAACGCGGTCATACGGCATGCAATCCCACGCTGGGAAATGCAGCACCTTTAAATCTGGTGCAAAGAATTCTAATGATGCGGCGAGTGTGCTAAGCGAACGGTCATTCACCGCCACATGCACGAGGGAAGAGGGGGCATCACCATATTTGCCAGCCATCAGTTCGGCAATGGCAAGACCCTCTGCACTGGCGGGAAGGCCGCTCAGTATACGGTGATTGATGGTATTGGATTGCTTAAATGGTTCTGAGGTCATTGCTTGGTGAGGTTATACGCCCTTAGCATGTCCAGGAAGGGGATATATTCATTTTTAGGCGTGTCTTTGCCGGTAAGCCAGTTCCATATATCCCAATCCTGCTCGTCTAGTAGTTTTTCATAGGTATCAAGCTGGGCAGCGGTCATTTTTACTAGATTTTCCTCAGCAAAATTGCCCAGCACTATGTCTGTTTCCTTACAGCCACGGTGCCAGCTACGGTATAACAAGCGCTTAAGGCGTACATCCTGTTCCAAGTTATTAATCCAAAACCTTCAAATTAATCATTTTTTTATCATTCCGGGTCTATACTTAAACTCAGAAACCGTAACAAATCCGGATACATATATGCTACTCGGCTACCGAAGCGACGACGCCGTTGTCACCATCTGCCAGAATAACGCTAAAAAGTCGATAGAAATTACCGACGTCAACAAGATTGCCGAAAGTATGCTGGGCTACAGCCATGGGGATCTTACCGGCAAAAATTTAGGGAGCATCCTGCCACCGCGCATTGCAGAAATGATGGGCGAGTATGTGGAATACGCCGCTGATGCCAATGATGTGGGTGAAGTACTTTCTAAAGTACAAAGTTTTGCGGTTATTGATAAAAACGGCAAGGAAACCGGCTACCGTCTGAAGGTTGTACGTGCTGAATCCAGTGGTAATACCATCAATTTCAAGCTGGTGTTGCAAGATCGTATGGGGTTGCGCAAGAATGAAGCACTGCGTCAGGCCATTCAGGAAAATTTCAAGGGGCATGAGGTGCTGGATCCCATCACGCATCTGCCGGATAAATACTCACTCGGTAAAGATATTGAGTTGATGGGCTACTATAACAGCAAGAGCGATCTGCGTACTTGCTTCGCCGTTTTACAGATTGATCATTTTGATGATTATTTTTCGCAATATGGCAATAATATCTGCATTTCCATTGTGAAGCATATGGCAATGATTTGCAGGCAAAATCTGCGCCCAGATGACGTGGTGGGTAGTGTAGCCGCCAAACGTCTTGGCGTGTTGCTGCTGGATACCACACCGGAATCTGCCCGCATGGTGTTTAACCGTCTGCGTTGGCAGATTGCCGCCAACCCTTTTGACCTGCCAAATAAAACCACGCTTGGGCTTTCCGTGAGCATTACATTCGCCCGTGTGGGTGGTGTGATTGCTGATCGCAATTTGATAGATGATTGCACGGCGGCTATGGATTCACTGGGTGCAGATACCGCCAATGCGCTTGTTGAAATCGACGAGGCGGATAAACGCAGTGCTAAGTTCTAATTAGCTGACATCAGCATTTTATACGTTATGCTGTATGCATGCGGCACGAACTGTTGTTTTTCCTGTTCTCACAGATAACGCGTATTAAGGGCGTAGGTGGTGCCACGGCCAAAGCGCTGGAGCGTTTGCTGCCGCCTGCAACCACAACAGGCGGCCTGCCTACCGTGCGTGATATATTATTTCATCTGCCTGTGGGGTTGGTGGACAGAAGGCTTACTTTTCCATTGTCGCAGATACCTAAGGAACCGGTGGTTGCCACATTTGTGGTGGAGGTAGATGAACATATTCCACCAAAGCAGAAACGTTATGGCAAGCAGCCTTATAAAATATTATGCTCCAATGACACCGGAACACTCACGCTGGTGTTTTTCCATGCGCGTGATGATTATTTGAAACAGGCGCTGCCTGTCGGTAAAAAGCGCGTAATCAGCGGCAAGGTGGAACATTTTGATTTCCAGTTGCAGATGACGCATCCGGATGTGATTGCACCACTAGATAAACTAGCAGATGTGCAAAAACCTGAAGCGGTATATCCGCTCACCGTTGGCCTTACCTCACGGCGTATCCATAATATTGTGATGGATGCGTTGTCTAAAATGCCAGAATTGCCGGAATGGATTGTCAATTCCAAATGGCTTTCATGGAAACAAGCGTTACAGCTTGCTCATAACCCGGAATGTGAAGATGATTTGTCACCCGTATCGCCGGCACGTGCGCGGCTTGCGTATGATGAGATGTTCGCAAACCAGTTACATCTTGCCATCCTGCGTCGTCAGACCAAACGACAGAATGGTGAAGTGCTGAAGGGAACTGGTAAACTGATTGAGCCGCTCAAAAAATCACTGCCCTACATGCTCACTGATGGACAGGAAGCAGTGCTTTCTGAAATTTATAAAGATATGGAATCCGGCCACCGCATGACACGGCTTTTGCAAGGTGATGTTGGCAGCGGTAAAACAATCGTTGCATTATTTGCGATGCTGCGTGCAGTAGAGCAGGGTGCGCAGGCAGCGCTGATGGTACCCACCGAACTCATTGCCCAGCAGCATTATGAGAATATCAGATCCTTGTTGAATAATTCTAATGTAGTACTCCTCACAGGCAGTGTAAAAGGCAAAGCACGCAAGGATGCGTTGGAGGCCATTAAAAACGGTGATGCCGGAATTATCATCGGCACGCACGCGCTATTTCAGGAACATGTTGAATTCAAAAATCTTGCGCTGGTAGTGATTGATGAGCAGCACCGCTTTGGTGTGGAGCAACGCATGGCACTGAGCCACAAGGGGAATAATCCGCACTTGTTACATCTTACGGCAACGCCGATTCCGCGCTCACTTTCCATGACGCTGTATGGCGATATGGATTCCTCAAAGCTTACCGAAAAACCGGCAGGCCGCCAGCCGATTACCACACGTCTTATTCCGCTTTCGCGTTATAATGAAATTATGGAGCGCCTCAAAGCGGCACTGGACAGGGGCGAGAAGGCGTATTGGATATGTCCCTTGATTGACGATCATACTATCGGTGATGAGCAATTACAGACAGATATAGCAGCAGCTACGTTACGTCATAAAGAATTCACCGCACGATTCGGCAATATGGTTGGCCTTGTACATGGGCGCATGAAAACGGATGAGCGTAATGCTGAAATGCAAAAATTCACCGCAGGAGAAACACGTTTACTGGTTGCTACCACCGTGGTGGAAGTTGGTGTGGATATAAAAGACGCCACCATCATTGTGATAGAAAAAGCAGAACGCTTCGGGCTTGCACAGCTACACCAGCTGCGTGGTCGTGTGGGGCGTGGTAACAAGCAGAGCGCGTGTGTGCTGCTTTATACCGAAGGAAATGGTGATAATTCCGTTCACCATCCACCGTCCACCATCCAGCGTCTTTCTGTGCTTAGAGAAACCGAAGACGGGTTCAAAATTGCTGAAGCAGATCTTGCCATTCGCGGCGAGGGCGACACAATAGGTGTGCGGCAAAGCGGATTACCAAAAACCATTTTTATGGATTTATTGTATCATCAGGAATTGCTGGAGCAGGCGCGGGATGATGCCTTTGCATTGCTCGAACAAGACCCTGAATTAAAAAGTCCACGCGGAGAAGCAGCCAGACTGCTGCTTCAGCTTTTTATGAAAGAATATGAATCAGCTACTCGCGAGGAGCATCGCGAAGTAAGTAGAGTAAGATAGTTATCTCACCGCAGACTTTGCAGGCTTTTGCGCCACGCGCTCAAACAGTTGGCTATCAAGCGGTGTTGCTTGCCCCTGTGCCCAGCGTTGGAAAGCTTCAAGGCGTGTGGCGATTTCCTGCAATTGTTCAATCTCACCGGTTACTGTCAGGCGCACGCGCATATCTTTGGCGTGTTCTTCAGGCTTATTTACATAAAACGCTGAAAGCGGCACGGAAGGCACGCCGGCTTTGGTGGCAAGTAGCGCGGCGGCCTGATAATCATTCTGCACATTGGTTGAGTTTTCGGCATCTGCAAATGGAATTTCTGAACCAATGGTACGCAAGAATTTTTTGGCCTTGTTATCCAGCGTTTTGTTTTTTGCGGCGGCAAGATTCAGGGTAATAAAGAAACCGCCTTCCGGCTCGCGGCCAACTTCTACCAAGCCTGCATTTTTAAGTCTTTCCTGGATAGACGTGACTTTATCACGATAATGTTTTGCAATGTCCTGCTGTCGTTCTGGGAATACTGCCATATCTGCAGCATATTGCCTTTGTGCATCGCGGTTTGCATGCACACCAGTATATACTGCATGTGGGAGCATTTTTTGAATTACATCGGTATTGGCAATTACATGCCCGACGCGGGCATCAGCATGGCTGTGTTCCTTGGTGGAGGCACGAATGGTGATAACGCGTTCACGCGCTTCTTCAGAAAGGAAATCAGAAACGGTGACTGGCCTGCCATTATGTGCAAGGCCAGCATATATTGCATCATCAATGAAGAAAGCATCCTTGCAGCGTTCAATGACATCGGCATAAGACTTTAATATGGTCTCATCAGGATGTTTGCTGGTTGGGTTATTTGGATAATTAATAACCGCGATACATTTGCCGCCATTTGTGGCGTTTACCGTATTTTCTAAATCTTCCGCCCGCAGCACAAAATTGGTTTTGGATGTATCAATGGCAGTCATCGGCACATCTAACACTTGTGCAAAATCTTTATATACGGGGAAGCATGGTTCATGCACCACGATGGGGCGGGCTTTGCTGGCAAGTGCGGCTAGGGTGCAGTACATGCCATGGTTGCCACCATTGCATATCATCACATTTTCAGTATGGACTTGTGTGTTAAAGCGTTTGGATTCTATGTCTGTTATAGTTTTTAGAACATCCGCTTCGCCCTGCGTCATGCCATAACCACCGGCGCGGCTTTTTTGATCTTTCGATAATCCCAATGCTTCAAACAGTGCATTTGCCCTGAATTCCGCTGTCATGATTGATGAGACATTTCCCTTTGCTTTTTCTTCTGCTTGGAAAATAGCTTTCACCTGCTCATAGTTAAGCAGTTGTGCTTTAGAGCGTATGGCAGCCAGCAGGCCTTCAGAAAAAACTGCGTGGTCTGGCTCGCCCATGATAGAGCCCACCACACTCATTTCATTCCGTAAATCAGCAATAGCGCGGCCAATATGGCGGATAGGCGTCATCTTTAGCGAGGAAGAAGATTCGCCAAGTAACTGTTTTATGGACTCGTCACCCGTTTTTTTCATAATCACCTTTTTTATGTGTGGTAATAGTGCTAGCGGATGATTTATTAATTCGCATTAGCTTTCTTTTGTGAATTGCTAAATTCCTTATATTTTGGCATATATTTCTAATGCAAAAATCAGCTTATAGCACAAACGTCAATGTTACGGCCTCGATTACGCTGCCTAAGATATTTGTGGCGATTGCCAGTTATCGTGATCCGGAATGCCAGCACACGTTGCGTGATTTATTCGCAAAAGCTAAGCATCCTGAGCGCATTTTTGTCGGTATTTGCTGGCAATTTGACCCCATTTTAGATGCGGATTGCTTTGAATATCCGTCGCAATACCCTGAGCAGGTGAGGATAATTCAATACCATGCCTCGCAGTCTAAGGGCGGGTGTTGGGCGCGCGCAGAAGCATTGTCACTAAAGCAAAATGAAGATTTTGTACTGATGATTGATGCGCATATGCGCTTTGTGCCAAATTGGGATGATGAGATGTTACGGGCTCTTTCCATGTGCCCCAGCAGTAAAGCCGCTATCACCGCTCCTCCACCTAATTATGATCCGCCGGATAAGCTGCAACCCTGCGAAAACAGCATTTCAGTGATGTATGTGGGCGCGCTTTGGCAGCATGATGGTTTCCAGCCCATATCGCTGAGCGGATGGATTTATAAAAAAGAACATTGGCAGAAAACACCAGCGTATACGCCAATATTGGTGGGTAATTTCCTGTTTGGAACAGCACGTATGTTTGATGAAGTGCCTTTTGATCCGCATATTTTCTTCCGTGGTCAGGAACCCGTATATTCTGCACGTTTGTGGACGCATGGCTGGGATTTATACCAGCCAAATACCACACTTATCTACCATTACTGGGAATCTCCCAGCCGTGATAAAGGCGGAGCACATTATAAAGCAAACAACGATGTACAAGCTTCAAACCGGCCAAAATTAGCACTGAAAAGGGTACGCCATTTGCTGGGGGTAGAAGAAACGCAGGATTCTGAAGCATTGGTGGAAATCGAGAAATACGGCATGGGAAAAGTGCGAACACTCAAGGAATACTGGGAATTTACCGATATTGACCTGAACAATAATACCATAGGCGAAAAAGCTAAAAATGGCCGGTGGACGGCGTTTTTGCCTAAGAAAAAGGTAGTGTAACCAAAACGTCACTTCTAAAGTGCTATAAATCCCCTACTATGTGATGATATGGACGCTAAACCCACAAATAATACCTCTAAAGCCGAAATGGATTTTTGGAGCGAATGGGCTGATAAGGCACCAGAGATATTACGCGCAAATGTCCAAAAAATGATGTTAGAGTTTAATGCTATGCCGCCTTATGGTAATCCGTACAAAACCGCTGGCGTTACACTGGGTGCGGTACTTGGAGCTGCGACGCTTACCAAATGGGTTCGCGGTGGCTGGAAATGGGCAACTGGTGCGACGGCAGTTGGATCGCTGGCAGTTGGATTGTATATGGGTAAAAAATTAGATGAAGTTGTCTGTCTTGGACAGCACCTTATGCCCGAACTTTTTAAGAAAATTAATGCATTTGCCGATGTGCTGGAAAAGGATCCTGAACTGCGTAAACAACTGGCAGATTATCTTTCTACACATGTTACGGCTAAGGATATTCAATCGCGTGGAGTGGAAGAGGCGGTAACTGGTAAAACCATCGAATTCGGTGCTACAACACCATATTTAGATTCTCAAACATTAAGTAAGCATGTATTGCAGCAAATGAAAGAAAATGGAAGTTCCTGCAATATCCGCTGATATTTGATGCTTCAGCTGTAATCGACGAAAATCACTCATTGGGCGGAATATTTTTTGTGCTTAAATATGCACATGCTGTGCGGTGCTGCTGATGAGTTTGATAGCGTCAATGCCGTGCTTTTCCACATCCAAGGCCATTTTTTCCAGTGCTTTAATGCGTTCGGCATTGGTGGGGTGTGAGTGGAAAAAATAGGCTTTTAATACATCTGCGGCAGTATATTTGCCGCTTTTCTGTATTAATTCTGCCCTTGGCAGGCTTCTGATATGACTTTCGTGTTTTTGTATAAAACGTATGCCCGCTTTAGGATCGCCACATAGTTTTGCGCCCATTCGGTCGGCATCATATTCCAGATTATTGACCAGATGACGTGTGGTGTGAAGACCCGTAATGCCGCCGACTGCTGCGGCGGCAATATATTCTCCGGCTTTGATGGCGGCATTTACTGTATCGTGCAGTGCACCTACCGTGCCGCCGACTTTATGGCTATCTGCCGCTTTTTCCAGAAGGTCTTTGTATTTTTTTCTTTCCTCTTCAGCCGTTTCGCCCAATGCCTGAGTAATGACTTTATCTGAAACTGCTTCTTTTTTTTGCTTCTTTTGCGCCTTTTCAACAGCTAGATCCAGCAGATATACAGCCGCCAAGCCTCCAATTAATCCCACAAGTGGTGGGTATGACCTGATGCTTGTAATGTAATTTCTGCCCTGTTTGAGGTGCCCCATTTCATGGCCGATGACAAATTTCAGTTCTGCAGGGAGTGTTTGGGCGTTTTCCTGATGACCGAGTAGTTGCAACATTTCGCGATTAATAATGATCGCATCGGATTTCCCACCCATAGGGATGGACAAGGCATTAGGCAACTTTCCGCCAAGCATGGCTGGAAATTTATCAGCTATATATATTTGGGGAGGTGGCTTACCTAATGATTTTGCGCATTCATGAACAAAGTCAGTGATGCTCTTGCAGCTCAGGTCTTCAATCTTGAGATCTGCTTTAAAGCCTGCGTTTAGCACGCTTTCCATCTCTTTTGCATTGCTTGGGAGCTTCATGCTTCGATTCCTAAATGCCCAATTTTTATCTGGGTATGTGCTGCACTTTATAATCTGGCATAATAGGTGATCGCACTAGGCTACTCAAATGACAATTGGATGACATTAAAACCCCCTACGGGCGTGGCTTTTTAGGGTGTTATAAAAAAAATGCAAAAAAGTGTTTTTTTCCTGTTGACACTGCCAATCCTTTAAGCCATAACAGCCTTCCTTTTGACGGGCTAACTAAGCAGCCCAGTCCTTGATTTTGCAAAATTTCGGTTTTCAAAATCTGCAGTTTGATACAGTGAAGAGCATTTAAGCGCAGCTGACGTCGTGTTGCAGCTTCTAATCTTTTTCGGATGATTAGAGGTTGTTGAAATTAACAGCACAATGTCGCTGCGTAATAAACACATAGCCTTCGGGTTATGTGTGCATAATACGCTAACTTACCAACGTAAGTCCAAGGCGCAGTTGGTATTGGTGATATTGTGCGTGTTTCCGAAAATTATGTAGCCCATCCATTCTGATGGGCAGCTAGATTTCAATTTGAGATTTAGGAATCATACTCAAAACTTGAGAGTTTGATTCTGGCTCAGAACGAACGCTGGCGGCAGGCTTAACACATGCAAGTCGAACGGTTGTAGCAATACAGCAGTGGCGCACGGGTGAGTAATACATGGGAACGTGCCTTTCAGTTCAGGATAACGTCGGGAAACTGACGCTAATACTGAATATTCTCTACGGAGGAAAGATTTATCGCTGAAAGATCGGCCCATGCCAGATTAGCTAGTTGGTGAGGTAATGGCTCACCAAGGCTACGATCTGTAGCGGGTCTGAGAGGACGATCCGCCACACTGGAACTGAGACACGGTCCAGACTCCTACGGGAGGCAGCAGTGGGGAATATTGGACAATGGGGGAAACCCTGATCCAGCCATGCCGCGTGAGTGATGAAGGCCTTAGGGTTGTAAAGCTCTTTTGTCAGGGAAGATGATGACGGTACCTGAAGAATAAGCACCGGCTAACTTCGTGCCAGCAGCCGCGGTAATACGAAGGGTGCTAGCGTTGTTCGGAATCACTGGGCGTAAAGCGCGCGTAGGCGGCTATTCAAGTCAGAGGTGAAATCCCCAGGCTCAACCTGGGAATTGCCTTTGAAACTGTATAGCTGGAGTATTGGAGGGGATAGCGGAATTGCTAATGTAGAGGTGAAATTCGTAGATATTAGCAGGAACACCGGTGGCGAAGGCGGCTATCTGGACAATTACTGACGCTGAAGTGCGAAAGCGTGGGGATCAAACAGGATTAGATACCCTGGTAGTCCACGCTGTAAACGATGGATGCTAGCTGTTGGGGGGTTACCTCTCAGTAGCGCAGCTAACGCGTTAAGCATCCCGCCTGGGGAGTACGGTCGCAAGATTAAAACTCAAAGAAATTGACGGGGACCCGCACAAGCGGTGGAACATGTGGTTTAATTCGAGGCAACGCGAAGAACCTTACCAGGATTCGACATGCCCTCTATGGATTCCCGAAAAGGAATCCTTCACTTCGGGTGGGAGGAGCACAGGTGCTGCATGGCTGTCGTCAGCTCGTGTCGTGAGATGTTGGGTTAAGTCCCGCAACGAGCGCAACCCTCATTCTCTGTTGCTAACAGGTAATGCTGAGAACTCTGAGAAAACTGCCGGTGATAAGCCGGAGGAAGGTGGGGATGACGTCAAGTCCTCATGGCCCTTACATCCTGGGCTACACACGTGTTACAATGGTGGTGACAATGGGCAGCGATCCCGCGAGGGTTAGCCAATCTCCAAAAGCCACCTCAGTTCAGATTGTACTCTGCAACTCGAGTACATGAAGTTGGAATCGCTAGTAATCGTAGATCAGAACGCTACGGTGAATACGTTCCCGGGTCTTGTACACACCGCCCGTCACACCATGGGAGTTGGTTCTACCTTAAGCCGGGGTGCTAACCGCAAGGAGGCAGCCGACCACGGTAGGGTCAGTGACTGGGGTGAAGTCGTAACAAGGTAGCCGTAGGGGAACCTGCGGCTGGATTACCTCCTTTCTAAGGATTTTGTTTATTCGCATCTTTTGGATTATCTAAAAGCTCTGACGTTAAACGAATCATCTTACATAATGCGACGTCAGTTGCGCTTAAATGCTCCTCTTCACAAAGCAAACAAAAAGCCCCGGACTCCATGCCGGGGCTTTTTTGTTAATATCTTGTTATGCAGATATTTTTTTTGTTTCTTTGAAACGTAATATTCAATTCTTTCCCATTATGGTATCATTATACCCATGGAATTAGAGATTATTACATGACGCCCGATGCAGATGAAACAGCCGTTAGCGGCAGTGTAGAAAGGTCAGACGACAAGCGGCAAAGTGGCGCTGTAGAGGTTCCGCTTATCGTCGGTGTAGCAGCAGGTACTACCACAGGTTTTATTACCGGGGTTGCTACAACCATCAGCACATTGCCTAACCCGAAACCCCGCCGTGATCTCCCGTATGTAGATGATGACGTGCTCCATGAAGATGCCATGTCTGCAGCACTTGCGGAGCTCAAGGAAAGTGGAAAGCCCTTCACAAAAGACCAATTGACCAAGCTATATTGGGAAAAGGTGGATGCTGCGCATGGAGCTATCAGCAATAGCGATGAAGCTGTCAGGCAATCAAATGCACAAACGGTTCAGGATAACATAAAAGCCATAAATGCCCATGTGTTGCCTACTACAGCGATTTCCACAGGTTTGGGAGCTGCAGTTGGCCTAGTGGCGGCGGCACTCTGGAACCGACGCGTTAAGAAAGCAAAAGAGCGCAATGCGGATACTTCCCATGAACGGGAATAAAAACTTATCCCATTATTATTCAATTATTATTATCAGCGTTCAAAAGGAACGGATCCAACCGCTTGTTGCATAATTTCTTTTGCTCTGTTTTTAATTGCTTCAACTAAAGTTTGGACGTTTGCTTCTGTCACAACAGGCAGTGGCATTAACTTGTCGCGCAGTTCGCCACGTGCGGTTCCATCGGCAATACTTTTAGCCATTGTCTCCAGAGCAGGAGCTATTTTTTGTATGCGTTCATCAGAGAAATTAAGTGCAATCATAGCGTCAACAATAATGCTGCTTGGGGGAGCATTACCTGTGCCATCCAGTTGAAAGGTGAGATGTGTGCGATATGGTTGGCCTTCATCATGTGCCATAAGAATACTCCGTAGTTTATAGGTAGGCTTATATTAACATCAAATAATATACAGAAATATGAAGGTTTGATGAAAAGAAAAACCCCGCCGCCTTCTTTAAGGGCGACGGGGAGTCGGTTTTACTGAGTGCTATCGGCCGATTATTTCGTTTTAATCAGCGTCGTATATGTTGTGAGCAACATATAGATACCCGATAAGCCCACCAGCGTAGTGACGGTGGTACTAAGCGTACCAAACATCGCGATCAGGTCAACGTGCAACCAAGCGGAAAAACCCATATTGGCTGCGCCTAAAATGACCAGAAACGTTGCTACTTTGTGGAGCATAACTTCAACCTCCTCCCTTACATACAAAAAGGTTAAAAATTGCCTTTTAACCTATCTTTATAGTAGCATAAAATGCTGCGCCGCACAATAATTATATTGCAGTGCAGCAAAATTTAGTTGTGCAACTAAGTATTGTCATACCGGCGTAGGCCGGTATCTATTCTATATCAATAGGTTGAAAGAAATAATAGTGGAAGAATTACGGGAGTTTATTGTTTTCAAAGAATAATAACACTGGATACTGGCTTGCGCCGGTATATGACGAGCCTAGCTCATCTCGCGGGAAGTGCTGCGTGTGGTACCGCCGGCAGCAGCAGGAGAAAGGTTGGCAATATCCTGACGGTCAATATTCTGTCCGCCGGTGATCTGTGTGGTTTTCTCAGGTGTTTTGCCATCATCCTTAGCACCCATGATCTCACCGTCTGCGGCTCTTTTGGCTTCTTCTGTTTCGGCGCGCACACCGCCTGCTTTGGATTGATTGGGTGTCACCATCTCATTTTCAATATCATCCTTATCGCGGCCCATGCGGTCGCCGCGTTTTTTGCCGGTGAGCGCGTCGTCAATTACATCTTCCTGAAGGGTTTTCGCTAACTGCCTTTTCTTAAGCCTTACCGTACCTTCAGCTTGCTCTTTTGCGCTATCGAGGCCACCCATTCTGGCTTTTTCTACATCATCAAGGCTGTTCTTTAGTTCACGTACGCGTTCACGCGCTTTCATGAAGGAGCCCCTCACGCGTTTTGCTTCTTCCTTACCTCCGCCCATCTCAGACAGTTCCTGAGCTTTTTGGCCTTCAAGGTTATCAAGGGATTTTTCCAGCTTCTTGAGCTCGTTCTTCTCTTCTGCTGGAGTTAGTTCAGCCATTCTTTTGCCATCTGAGGTAATGAGAGCGGCTTTCTGTTGAGTAGTAAGTGGCCTACCATTTGGATCATCTTTTTCTGGATCAACTGAGTACGCCTTTACACGGGCGAAATCTTCCTTAAGCTGTGCGCCGTCCACGGTGGCCTGTTTGCCATCCACCAGTTTCTCGGTGATGTTACCATTTTCATCAATGCTGGCCATTTTGTACTGTGTGCCAGCCTGGAACTTGTCATAATAAGCACGTTCTTCAGAAGACATAAATTGGTTATATATAGCCTTCTGGAATTCCATCGACATACGACCCATTGAGCCACGGCTGCCACCGAGAGAAGTGGGAGATTCCTCCATTTCAGATTCTGCGGCTTCTTTGCTGGTTGCTTCTGATATAACACTGGCGATGCGGCTGATGACTGAACCGCTGCCGTTGGCACCGATCGGAACGGCGGAAAGCAGAGATTGAGCTTCGGCTGCAAGCCCCCTGAGGGCAGCAGGATCCGTAGTGCTGCCAATTTGCGAGGCAATCTGCGAGGCGCGTTCAGCTAGTGCTGAGAGCTTCTCATCATCCTTCATGTCATTGATTGTTTCAATGTCTGCCATTTACACACCTACCTATTCTCTATTTTAAGCGTGATTTGCCAATTAATCCATGTTTGAAATGTGAATTATCTGTGACAGTCGGTGCTTATAAATTTTTACTGGAAACTGCCCCTAAAATCTGGTTAGGGTAGCGGCGCTATAGCCAATAAAATTTAATTGGCTATGCCAGCATAGGCTGAAAGCCATGCTGGCCGCGCCCTAGGCAGCGTCAAAATACGACAGTATTTTGTTAGTTTACTATAAGTTGTTTGTTTAACACCACTTTTTGGAGGCTTTAATGTCGAATACCAGTGCAAAAATTATGGAATTAGTTCAACAATTTCAGTTAGAAGACGAGAAATTTGCAAACGGCAACAACGCTGCCGGTACCCGTGCTCGTAAAGCACTGATGGACATCAAGAAAATGTGCGATGCACGCCGCAAAGAAATTCAGGAAAGCAAAAATGCTGCATAATTAAGCACCTGATACACATAAAAAAACCCCGCCTAGGCGGGGTTTTTCTTTGGAGCATCATGAAATTAACGGGAAAGACCGGAAGATGGCTTTTTAGCATGCGCAGCAGCAAATGTCCTGATGGGGGCTAAACGCTCAACATGATCAACTACAGCAAAGTGAAAGTTTGGATCATTTGGTGATACTGGCTGTATAGGCATATTCATCTCCGTTATTCTTGATTTGAAGATAGCACAGTATTGTGACAGAAATGTGACAAAATGCAAAAAAATCATAAATATTTTGCCATACTGAAAAACAGAGAAAAATATGTCCGAAGATGAAAAAGTAAGCAGGAGAACGTTCCTGAATCGTTTCGCCGCCGGTGCCGTTGCTGGCGGTACTGTTGGTGCGGCTACGGCTCCGGATGAGTCTAAAGTAGGCACAAATAAGCCAGATAATCGCAGAAAAATACCCATGTGGCAGCGAGTAACGGGGGGCGCGTTAATGGGGGGATTGCTTACTAATCTGGCCTTTAGAAAAGCAAGTAATCAAGAAAAACATAAAGCGCGTCAGGTAGAGGAAATAGGTGAAGAAGTGGAAAGAGGAAGAGAGTGGGAATTAAGGCAAAGTGGCGGCTATAGGGGGCATAGCGATGAATTTGATAGAGAATTATAAAATCAATATATACAGAAACCCCTGTAAAATCGCGTGGATTTAGGGTATTAACGCGGGCATGAAACAACCATTCATCAAAATGCACGGCATCGGGAATGATTTTGTCATTTTAGATGGCCGTAAAGGTGCTATTCGCCTCAGCCATGAGCAGATAGCAATACTTGCCGCGCGTCGTACTGGCATTGGCTGCGATCAGGTGATTGTGATGGAAAAATCTGCACAGGCAGATGTCTTTATGCGCATCTATAATCCGGATAGTAGCGAGGCATCAAGCTGTGGGAACGCAACGCGCTGCGTGGCATGGCTGCTTATGCAGGAAAGCGGCAAAGATACGGTGAGCATACAAACCCGTGCAGGTGTAATGCACGCCAAGAAAGCGGCTAATGCAAGCATCTGCGTGGATATGGGGGCGCCAAAATTTGGTTGGCAGGACATTCCGCTGTCTAAGGAATCAAATACACAAAAACTTGATATTGTGAATGGTGAACTTAAACACCCATTTGCAGTGAGCATGGGTAATCCGCACATTGTGTTTGTGGTACCGGATGCCAAGGCGGTACCATTACACGTCGCCGGCTCAATACTTGAGCATCACCCATTATTTCCTGAACGCACTAATGTAAGCGTGGCACAAGTATTAGATAAAAACCATGTGCGTTTGCGTGTGTGGGAACGCGGGGCAGGGGAAACACTGGCTTGTGGCACAGCAGCGTGTGCAACGTTGGTTGCGCTTCACTCCTTGGGATTAGTAGAGTCTGCCGCAGATATTGAGCTGCCAGGTGGTACGCTGCATATCAGCTGGAATAAAGCGACACAGCGTGTGTTCATGACCGGTGATGTAGCGGTAAGTTTTACCGGAGTTGTTGTGCTGTGAGTATTGAAGTAGTGAATTTCGGTTGCCGCCTGAACAGCTATGAAGGCGAGGTCATCAAACAACAAGCCACCGAAGCGGGTGTACAAAACGCTATTATCTTTAATAGCTGCGCGGTAACGGCAGAGGCCGAACGTCAGGTGCGTCAGGCGATTCGCCGTGCGCGCAAGGAAAACCCGCAGGCAAAAATTATTGTCACCGGCTGTTCAGCGCAGGTGCACCCAGAGATGTACGCTGAAATGGGTGAAGTAAACCATGTGCTTGGCAATCAAGAAAAGTTGGAAAAAAAAGCCTATCAGCTTGCGCTAGTGCAGGAAGAAAAGGCGATTGTAAACGACATCATGTCGGTGAAGGAAACGGCATCACACATGGTGACGTCATTTGAAGGCAGGGCGCGCGCGTTTGTGCAGGTGCAGAATGGCTGCAACCATCGCTGCACGTTCTGTATTATTCCCTATGGCCGTGGAAATAGCCGTTCGGTGCCAATGGGTGAAATCGTATCGCAGGTACGGATGCTGGTGGAATCAGGCTTCAATGAAGTGGTGATTACTGGTGTTGATATCAGCGATTATGGCAAGGATTTGCCAGGAGAGCCAACGCTTGGGCAAATGATTCGTAGGCTTCTTGCGCTGGTGCCGGAGTTGCCACGCCTTCGCCTTTCTTCCATTGATGCGGTGGAAGTGGATGATGATTTATATAAACTGCTGGCGGAAGAGCCACGCCTGATGCCACATATACATATCAGTCTACAGGCGGGTGATGACATGGTACTCAAGCGGATGAAGCGCAGGCATCTGCGCGATGATATTGTATCATTCTGCAAGAAAGTGCGTGAGTTACGCCCAGATATGGTATTCGGTGCGGATATTATTGCAGGTTTCCCAACCGAAACCGATGAGATGTTTGAAAACACGTTGCGGCTGGTGGATGAGGTGGGACTTACCTATTTACATGTGTTTCCATATTCGGCGCGCGCAGGCACACCGGCTGCGAAGATGCCGCAGGTAAATAAAGATATTCGCAAGGAGCGCGCGGCACGTTTACGTGCGGCTGGTGAAAAGCAATTAGAGGTGTATTTAGCATCTCAAGTAAGTAAGATACATACAGTTATTGTAGAAAAACCGCGCATCGCGCGCACCGAGCATTTTGCAGTGGTAGAGTTGAGTGAAGATTGTGAACCGGGGAGTCTGGTGGATGTTGTAATCACTGGAGCAACCGCCTCGTCATTGCGAGCGAAGCGAAGCAATCCAGGCAGGATTGACGCATGAGTTTCTTTGCACGACTCAAATCGGGGCTGTCTAAAAGCTCTACCAAATTATCTGATGGCATTACGGGTATTTTTACCAAGGCAAAACTGGATGATACCGCCATTGAATCACTGGAAGAATTGCTGATTGAATCTGACATGGGTGCAAAAGTGGCGGCTGAACTTTCTGCAGCATTAGCCAAAGAAAGATTCGATAAAGAAATTTCTCCGCAAGAAGTGAGGAGATTTCTTGCTGGTGAAGTGGCGAAGATACTGGAGCCATACGCCAAACCACTGGTGCCGGATGTTTCCAAAAAACCATGCGTGATTTTGATGGTGGGTGTGAATGGCAATGGTAAGACCACCACAATTGGAAAATTAGCGTATCGTCATAAATTGGATGGCCTGAAGGTGATGATGGCGGCGGGTGATACATTCCGTGCCGCAGCCGTTGAACAATTACAGGTTTGGGGGCAGCGAGCGGGAATTCCTGTCATATGTGGCGAACATGAGGCAGATCCGGCGAGTGTGGTATTCAAGGCACTGGAGCAGGCAAAAGCAGAAGCCGTGGATGTGCTTCTGGTAGACACGGCTGGCAGGTTGCAGAACAAAGCAAACCTGATGGCTGAATTGCAAAAGATTACCAAGGTGCTTAAGAAAATAGATGATTCTGCGCCGCATCACATTATTCAGGTGTTGGATGCCACCACAGGGCAGAATGCCATTTCACAGGTGCAGGCATTTAAGGAAACCGCCGAGGTTACTGGCCTTATTATCACTAAACTGGATGGAACAGCCAAGGGTGGGGTGGTGGTGGCATTGGCTCGCCAGTTTGGGTTACCTATCCATGCGGTGGGTGTTGGTGAGGGTATTGAGGATATGGATTCCTTTAAGCCCATTGAATTTTCAGAGAATTTAATGGATATCAGCGCATAATTCAGAGAATATCTTATTGTTTAACATTCTGGTAACTATTATAATATACAATATAGTGTGAATTAATATCTTTGGGTATGTACGCCCAGCTGGTTCCAAGCCGGTTTTATCAGGAGGGTCTTATGCCGATTAATCCACTTTCAGGTTTTGGCAGTATATCAAATCAGCAGAACTCGCAGCGCATCAGCGATAGGCTTCAGCTTGCGGTTGCAAGTTTAGTCAGTGGCAAGCGCATCAACCGCGCTGCGGATGATATTGCCGCGTTGTCGGTGGCCACGCAGTTGCAGGCAGAACTTTCAAGCCTAAAAGAAATTTCAAGCAACGCTGCGCAGGCTACAAGTTTATTGCAGGTGGCGGATGGTGGTGCCGAGCAGATTGGCGGATTGGTGCAGGAACTTAGAGACATTGCACTTCAGGCAAAATCGCCCACGCTTAATCAGGCAAACCGTGATGCGCTCAATACACAATTCCAGCAAGTAGTGGCAGAGATTGACCGTATTGCAGGCAATACTAAATTTGGCGGAAAAACACTGCTTGATGGCAGTGTATCTGGCGCAAATTCACTTTCGATAGGCGAGGTGCTTTCAGGTGAAAGTGGCGAAGAAGGTAACGCACTTGCTATAGATAGTCTGTCTTCGAGTGCTTTATTCTCCGGCCAATCATTCAACGTATTTTCTGCTGATGGCGCAACTCGCGCTTTAGAAGCTCTCGAATTAGCACAAGGCAAGGTAACCGGTGCACGTGCGGATATTGGTGCGTTCCAACAATCCGTTGGGTATTTAGCGGCCAGCATTGAAACGGCTGTGGCTAATCAGGATGCAGCACGTTCGGTACTTGCGGATACAGATTTTGCAGAAGAATCTACTATTTACTCCCTGCTGAACTTGCAGCGTGAGGCAAGTCTGAGCCTTGCTGCTCAGGGCAACAGATTGCCCGCCGGCCTACTCAGACTGGTTGAATAACGTTATCTACAGAAACAAAAAACCCCGCCGTTTGGCGGGTTTTTTGTTATAAATCAGCAATATAGAAATGTCATAAAACTGTAATGCACAGCATGATTAATATTAGGTAATATGATGCCTGTAACGAATTATGGGAGGATATATGCCAAAAAGATACGACAACCGAATGGATCCGGCGGATAGAGAAGACCTTGCTGAACATGATCCACATGCTGCGTCGCGTTACGTTCAAAAAGATGAAAGACGCACAAAAGGTAAGCACAGTGGAAATCATCATGTGCCGGGTACGCAGGCTAGCTTTACTGCACGCGTAGAAGAAAAAAGAAATGATCCTGAAGCTGGTCAGGAGCCAGCAATGTAATATAATTTCTCTCTATTTTAAGAGGTGATATGGTTGGTGAATTCCAAGGTGGTAAAGTAGATGGCAATGGTTCTGATGATGATGAGCCAAAAAAGAGGCGCATGCCCAAAGCGCAGCCCATCCGTTTGACACCACAGGAACAAGCCTTGGCAGATGATCTGCTTGCTCTCACATACCTGCAAGTACGCGTAAACTCCGGTGACTTGCAATATTTAGGGCTTTTGGATGAAGATTATATACAACAAAAACCAAAAGTATATCAGGCCGAAGCAACGCAGGAGGGTGAAACTCCGACACCCAAACTTATGGTGGGGCACAAAACCGGTGTTAGCAAAGACGATCCGTCCGGTCAAAAAGATGAAATGAATGGAAAGTTACAGGCAGTTAAAGATGCTTTTGCTAAGCATGGCGTTGCTTTTGAATTTGAGATTAAAAATACCAAATCACGTGAAGGCGGCGATCTTCTGATTGGCGAGGGGTTGGTAGATGCCAAGCAGCTATTTACATTCCTGGATTCTGCGCCTGCTAGAGGACTCATGGATAAATGCAAGGATCATCAATCAAAAGTTGAAGATACAGACCCAGAAAGTATAGCTTACGCTGGTCAAAAAAGTGTACCGCTGGATAAAAAAAATCGTAGTCATATTGTAGATTTACGGCACATGGCGGAACAGGCCATCAAGCCAGCCATAGGTGAAGCAACAGAGGCTGCCGCGCAAAGAAAGCGTGATGTTAAGCAGGGGCAGGGGCCAGCAGTGTAAGCTGACGCAGAAGGAACGTACGAAAAAGGGAGCCAGTTGGCTCCCTTTTTTAGCCCCGCATAAGCGAAGCGCATTGCGGGGTCTGGTTTTTAGTTAACCGACCCCCGCAACAAGTGCGGGGATTTACACTGAATAATACAACTCAAACTCACCAGCCGTTGGTGTGTGTTCCCAACGGTATACATCCTGCATCTTCAGGTCAATGTACGCGTCGATGAGGTCATCGGTCATCACATCACCTTTTTTCAGGAATGCACGGTCGGCATCCAGTGCTGCCAGTGCTTCACGCAGGCTGCCGCACACGGTTGGTACGTTTTTCAGCTCATCTGGTGGCAGGTCATAGAGGTTTTTGTCCATTGCTTCACCCGGATGGATTTTGTTTTCAATACCATCAAGGCCAGCCATGAGCATCGCCGTGAAAGCGAGATATGGGTTGGCAGTTGGGTCTGGGAAGCGCACCTCAATGCGTTTGCCTTTCGGAGAAGCCACATAAGGAATGCGGATAGACGCCGAGCGGTTGCGCGCGGAATACGCCAAGAGCACCGGAGCTTCAAAGCCTGGTATCAGGCGTTTGTAGCTGTTGGTGGAGGCGTTGGTGAACGCATTCAGCGCCTTGGCGTGCTTGATGATGCCGCCAATGTAATACAGGCACATTTCAGACAAATCCGCATAGCCATTGCCAGCAAACAGCGGCTTGCCTGCTTTCCAGATAGACTGGTGGCAGTGCATGCCTGAGCCATTATCGCCAGAGATTGGCTTTGGCATAAAGGTAGCGGTTTTGCCGTATGAATGCGCTACATTATGCACCACGTATTTATATTTCTGAACGTTGTCGGCAGTTGCCGTCAGTGTAGAAAACACGGTGCCCAGCTCGCATTGTGCAGGAGCCACTTCATGATGATGCAGTACAGGCTCTACACCCACGGTGCGCATGGTGGCAAGCATTTCACCGCGCAGATCAGCGAGTGAATCTACTGGCTGCACAGGGAAGTAACCGCCTTTGGTGGGTGGGCGGTGGCCAGTGTTACCCGCAGGGTAAGTACGGTCTGAGTTGCATGGCAGTTCTTCAGAATCCAGCTGGTGGAAGCTGTAATTGCCAGCGGTTTTGAAACGCACATCGTCGAATACGAAGAATTCGAGTTCAGGGCCGAAATACGCCGTGTCACCAATGCCGGTATATTGCAGATAGGCTTCGGCACGTTTGGCAACTGAGCGCGGGTCGCGGCCATAAGGCTGGCCGGTGGAAGGCTCAATCACATCGCAGAATACCACAATGGTAGGCTGTGCGGCGAATGGGTCAACAAATGCGGTTGCTGGGTCTGGCATCAAAATCATGTCGGATTCATTGATGGATTTCCAACCGGCGATGGATGAACCATCGAACATAATACCGTCTTCAAAGCAGCTTTCATTCACCTGCGTAGAAATATAGCAGGTATGCTGCCACTTGCCCTTTGGGTCAGTGAAGCGAAAATCAACGAACTGAATGTCGTTGTCTTTAATCATGGATAAAACGTTTTGAGCACTCATAATCATCCCCTTATTTTTTGTTTAGTTGCGCTGCATCAAATTAACTATTTGGCTCGCGTTATAGCGGCGTGCGTGTGATTGTAAAGAGGGTAAATTTTCAAAAAATGCAAATAAACCACATTGCATTTTTACCCAGCTGGGTTAAATTCAATCTCCCGGCTCAGAAATTCATGTCTTGTCATTCCCGCGAAGGCGGGAATCCAGCTTTGATTTTAACATACTAAGAACGCCAAAAGCCTGCTTTCTTTTGGCTATTCTAGATTCCGTGCTCGAGTTTCTTCTGAAACTCTCTACGAAATGACAGGGGTGTTAAATCGCATCATCCCCACGCTCGCCGGTGCGGATGCGGATGGCATCATCTACGGGTAATATAAAAATCTTCCCATCACCAATTTTTCCGGTGCGGGCGGCTTTGATGATGGCTTCCACCGTGCGCTCCACCATCTTATCTTCCACTACGACTTCCACTTTGATTTTAGGCAGGAAATCGACCACATATTCCGTGCCGCGATACAACTCATTATGACCTTTTTGTTTTCCGAAGCCGCGTGCCTCGGTGATGGTAATGCCGCTTAAACCCACTTCCTGAAGGGCTTCTTTCACATCGTCTAGCTTGAAGGGTTTTATCAGTGCTTCGATTTTTTTCATGTGCATTTCCGTAAGTTATCATCCTGATCGAACGTAGCGAGTTGCGAAATCTTATTCAAGAAAGTTCCCCCAATTTCGTTTGGCATGATAAAGTGCTTGCAATTGCGAATGATTCGCACTATATGAAGGGCTATGTATATTTGCCTGTGTAATGGACTAAAGGATAAACAGATTGAATCTGCCGTTGCTGGTGGCGCGTGCAGCGTGGCAGATACGTTTCGTAAACTCGGGTGCCAACCCATGTGTGGTCAGTGCGTGCCGATGATTCAGGATACAGTTGAAAGCCGGATGCAGGTTTCCCGCTAAAGCTACCATTGATTCCTTGACTTTTTTTGCGTGCTGATTCATCACTTGCTCACACGCAAATACACATGGAATTGCAATGTCTTCAAACTCACTAGATGTTATTAAACACCTGAATATCATCCTTAAGAATGAGCTCACCAGCATCAATCAGTATTTTCTGCACGCACGTATGCTCAAACATATGGGGCTTATGAAACTGGCGGATTATGAATATAAAGAATCCATTGACGAGATGAAACATGCGGATTTGCTGGTGAACCGTATTCTATTTTTGGAAGGCATTCCTAATCTGCAGGATTTGGGCAAGCTTATGATTGGCGAAACGGTGGAAGAAATTCTTACCTCTGACATGAAGCTGGAAGAAAACGGCAAAAAAGATCTTAAAGCCGCCATTATAGCCTGTGAAGAAAGTCAGGATTTTGCAAGTGCCGACATGCTGCATAAAATTTTAGAAAGCGAAGAGGAGCATGTGCTTTTCATTCGCTCACAACTTGGTCTTATCAAAGCGATGGGGCTTCCTGCATACCTGCAAACCCAAGTTTAGCTTGTAACACTGTCATTCCCGCGTAGGCGGGAATCTCTATTGCAAAATTCACAGATGTAGCATAGAGAGATCCCTGCCTTCGCAGGGATGACAACAGAAAGGAATACTTATGATCCGTACATTCATAGCCACATTTATTGCAATTTTAGGAGTTACCACCATGGCCAAAGCTGCTGACCTTGAAAACACATTATACCTCGATCTGAAAGATGGCCGTGTGGTGATTGAAATGCGTCCAGACCTTGCGCCAAAGCATGTGAAGCGTATCAAAGAGTTGGTGCGTAGTAAGTTCTATGATGGCGTGGTGTTTCACCGCGTGATTGAAGGCTTCATGGCGCAAACCGGTGACCCAACAGGTACCGGCACAGGTGGTTCTGGCCAGAAACTCAAAGCAGAATTCAGCGCAGAGCCGCACAGCCGTGGCGCGGTCTCCATGGCGCGTGCTAATGATGTAAACAGTGCCGACAGCCAGTTCTTTATTGTGTTTTCAGAAGCGCCAAGCCTGAATAAAAAATATACGGTATGGGGTAAAGTGACCTCTGGTATGGAATTCGTCGATAAAATCAAAAAAGGCGACGAAATGGAAAATGGCGCAGTAGAAAATCCTGATAAAATTATCAAGATGCAGGTGGCTGCCGACGTGAAGGAATAGCCATTTCTATGGCCAATTGCCTTGTTGTTCGCATTTTTCAAATCCTCACGTATTAGTTTGTACGCTGCGGTTTTAAAAATGTTCGCGCCTAGCACTTGCCTCATATAAATGACTATTTGGAATTCACTTGAAAACCGCCCTATTTGATTTTGAACTTCCTGAATCATTGATTGCAACGCATCCCGCAAAGCCGAGGGATGCGGCGCGTATGCTGGTGGTAGATGGCTTGCGCGACATGGGTGTGCGCGATTTGCCGTCATTCCTTAAGTCCGGCGATGTAATGGTGTTTAATGACACCAAAGTGATTCCAGCGCGTCTCTTTGGTAAGCGTGGCGATGCAGCTATTGAAGTTTTACTGCATAAAAAATTATCATCAAGCAACTGGCAATGCTTTGCCAAGCCTGCGAAGAAACTTAAATACTGCAATATTATAAACTTTGGAGAGAACTTTACCGCCGAAGTTATAGAAAAACGGGATGACGGCCAGGTAGTACTCGCGTTCAATCAATCAGGCGAAGCATTTTATGAAAGCCTTACAAAGCATGGCCACATGCCACTGCCGCCATATATCGAGCGCGCTGATAATACGGAGGATAAAGAACGTTACCAGACCGTCTATGCGCAGCATGAAGGCTCGGTAGCAGCACCCACAGCAGGGCTGCATTTTACGCCGAAACTATTGGCGGACATTGATGCTATTGGTGTGAAACGTGTACATATCACGCTGCATGTAGGCGGCGGCACCTTTCTGCCGGTGAAAGCGGACGATACTAAAGACCACATCATGCACAGTGAATATGCGGAGATTTCGACCGATGCTGCCAGTGCCATTAATGCAGCAAAGCAGGCAGGGGGCAGGGTAATAGCCGTGGGTACGACTGCGCTCCGGACGCTGGAGTCAGCCGCAGACGCGCAGGGATTGCTACACCCCATGGCACAAGAAACCTCTATTTTCATAACACCCGGCTATCGGTTTAGGGCGGTGGATCTACTGCTAACCAACTTCCACCTGCCCAAATCCACACTGTTTATGCTGGTTTCTGCCTTTTCAGGGCTCGAGACCATGAAAATGGCGTATGAACATGCCATAAACCAGCAATACCGGTTTTATTCCTATGGCGATGCATGTCTTTTATTCAGGCAATCATAGAAATTAACGATATTTTATGCTATATTGGCAAAATAAACGGGGGAAACTATGACACAAGATAATCAGAAAAAATGCGGTGCAAGTGAAGGCTTTGACTATTGCTTTTGGGCGAAAGTATGCGTGGCGATACCGGTTTTTCCAATGGTTGCTATCGCAGCAGCAAGCCAGTTTGATACACCAATGTCGCAGAGTGTTGCGGCAGTTTTGGCAGTATTTACCACTATTGCGCTTTCACGTTGGTTTGACCGCATACCGGCATTTCAGAAAAAGATAAATTTTAAGAAATAGTGCAGCCTTCCTTGCCTTTGGCTAGGTGGTGTATTATACGGAACCGAACTATAATTTCCGTATTATGCCCGTTAATTTCCATATTTATTCCATAGATGGTGCTGCCCGTACTGGTATTCTCAAAACCGTGCATGGTGATATACGCACGCCTGCCTTCATGCCTGTGGGCACGGCGGCCACAGTGAAGGCTATGTTACCGGAATCAGTGGCGGCTACGGGTGCGGATATTTTACTAGGCAACACCTATCACCTGATGCTCCGCCCAACGGCGGAGCGCATCGCAAAACTCGGTGGACTCCATAAATTCATGAACTGGAACAAGCCGATACTTACCGATTCCGGTGGGTTTCAGGTGATGTCCCTGTCCAAGCTACGAAAAATCAATGAACAGGGCGTTACTTTCCAATCGCATCTTGATGGAACCACCTATGAACTCACGCCGGAACGTTCCATTGAAATCCAGCATCTGCTGGGCAGTGATATTACTATGGTGTTTGACGAGTGCACTCCGTATCCCGCGACTGAGCAGCAAGCCGCCGAATCCATGCGGCTTTCCATGCGTTGGGCACAGCGCAGCAAAGATGCGTTCAAAGTGCGAGATGGCTACGCACTTTTTGGCATCGTACAAGGCAGTGTGTATCCGCCGCTGCGAGAAGAATCCTGCAATGCTCTAAAAGAAATTGGTTTCGATGGCTATGCTATTGGCGGGCTTGCCGTAGGTGAGGGGCAGGAAGTGATGTTTTCTACACTGGATTTCACCATGCCACATATGCCGAACGATAAGCCACGCTACCTTATGGGCGTTGGCAAGCCGGATGATATTATTGGCGCAGTGATACGCGGTGTGGATATGTTTGATTGTGTGATCCCCACACGTGCTGGGCGTTTTGCCCGTGCCTATACGCCATGGGGTGAGTGGAATATCAAAAATGCTCGCTTTGCGGATGATGCCGCACCTTTAGAAGAAGGCTGCCCATGCCCTGCCTGCAAAAGCTACAGCCGTGCCTACCTGCATCATCTGTTCAAGGCCGATGAAATGCTCGGGCCAATGCTGCTGACATGGCACAACCTGACATTTTACCAGCGTTTAATGCAAGGCCTGCGCGATGCTATAGAAGGTGGAACACTGGAAAAATTTACAAAAGATTTTCTGGCAACCTATCGGGCAGCTGGGGCAGATGACGATGCGTAAGAAAGCTTTGTATGTAGTATTAGGTTGCCTGTTGGCTTTTGGCTTCATTGTAGTTGCGCCGTGGAAAGACTGGGCAACGCAAACTATCCGGAATTCGCTTGTGTCACGTGGGCTTCAAGATGTCCAGCTCACTGTTGAGGCACTTGGGTTTAATGGCATTACATTCACCTCTGTGTCTCTGCCCAAAAAAACAGATGTGGTTATTGAGCGTACAACTATTGGATATTCACTGGTTGATTTTGTGCTGGGCCAACTTCATCAGCTTGAGTTGCGTGATGTGGTGATACGCCAGCAGGAAAGGATTATCACTTTAGGCCAAGGCACTATCGTGTTTCAGTCCACCGATCTAAAGGATACGATTGCAGGTAACTGGTACGCAAAAGACATGGAGGTACAGCCACTTCCGTTTCCTGTGCCTGCCGTATCGGGTGATGGGGCATTTGCTGTTGATATCAATAAATTCACCATAAAAGGTAATTTGAAAAGCCTTGATTCAAGATATAACACCGCATTTTCTGTTGATTATTATATTAAGCCTAATGCAGGCATTTCGATTATGAGCATACCGAGCCTAGAATTGCCCTGGAATGACGGAAAAATTTTTATTCATGATGGTTGGCTACAATTTTCCGGAAAAAAGCGTTTTCGTGGCAATATTGATGTAAAGGATGTGCAGCTTGATACATTGCTTAAATCACTGGTGGGCGAGAAGGCAAGTGGTAGCGGGTTGGTTTCTGGTCGCATACCGATTATCATAGAAGACGATGGAACACCGCTTGTTCATAATGCGATGTTGTCTGCTGGCGGAGAGGGGCGCATTCAGGTCGCTGAAGATGCATTGCCAGATGGAAATGATCAGATTGCTGTGCTCAAAGGCGTGCTTTCTAATTTTCATTACGACACGCTGTCTATTGCTCTAGGTACAGATGAGCATAAAAAACTTTCCGCACGTATGATTGTGGAGGGGCAAAATCCACAAATGTATAATGGAAAGCCGGTTAAATTGAACGTGCAATTAACAGGCGATGTGCTAAGTTTATTGCAGCAGAGCGTACCCGCGTTTTCTGATCCAAAACAGCTTTTGAAACAAGGTGAACAATGAAAAATAATACTCCATTATTGTTGGTATTATTGGCACTGTCTGCCTGTACTCCGACAGTGCAGGTGCAGGCACCCGACAAGCCGATTGAAATTAATCTTAACGTCAATATCGAGCACCGTATAAAGGTAGAAATTGAAAAAGACGTAAAAAGTTCCATTGCTAAAAATAAGGATATTTTCTGATGAAAACGTTCAAAAAAACCTCATTACTGACGCTGTTTTTGATGTTATTCGCCCTACCAGCGATGGCACTTGGGCTTGCTGATGCTCGCAAACAAGGCATGGTGGGCGAAAAGACCGATGGTTATGTGGCCGCCATAAAGGCCTCAGGCGACGTAAATTCTTTGGTTTCCGAGGTAAATGCCAAGCGCAAAGCCGAATATACCCGCATTTCCAAGGAAAATGGCCAGCCGGTAGATGTGGTGGCAAAGCTCGCTTCCCCACAGATTATCGAGGGGTTGCCAGCCGGTTCGCTCTATCAGGGTAGTGATGGCGTATGGAAAACGCGTTGAGTGTTGACAAACGCTCCTAAAACCGTATTGTCCCATTCTCTTTATTTTTAAAGAGTTCGTTTAGAGCCTAAATATAAGCACTTAGGCTCTTTAGGGAGATCTGGTAGCTCAGTCGGTAGAGCACCTGACTTTTAATCAGGTTGTCGCGGGTTCGATTCCCGCCCAGATCACCATATTTAAGGGGGAACAGTATATACTGTTCCCCCTTAAATATTTTGGCAGGATGAATCGAACCCCTGGGTTCGACAACTTTTCAGTAAGAAAAATTGAACGATGCAGGCTTTAATCGAGCCGCCGCTAGACGACAAATAGCCAGCAGGCCGTTTGTCAATCCCGCCCAATTTTCTAGCTTGGTGTTCCTAGATTGCTTTGGCGTGTTGCGCCATCGGATGCAGTACCAGCAACAAGTTGGCCGGAGTTCGCAATATTCACTGCCTCAGATGCCATCTTGGAAAAATTCGTGAAGAATCCACCTTTTTCCAGTGCAGCCGCTAAATCTTCCGGACGTTTGGAAGGTTCTTCTTTTTTCTCATCAGGTTTTTCTGCCTTGGCAATCACCGTGTTGCCTTCACTCATCATAGGTGAAGATGTTTTCTTTTCTGCTGGCTTAGGTGCCATTGCCATATTAGCTTCATCTATGCTGTTAGCCGGTTTTTGCTTATCAGCTGGCTTCAGTGGCTCCAGTATGGCTGGGCTAAAGCTGTTGCGGGTTATCTGGCCAGTTTCCATGAACTCCTGCTGTTTCTTGAGCAAGTCAGCACGAGTTTCCAAAAGGGTTTGTTCCATTTTCTCATCAATATCGACGTTTTTTCCAAGTTTTTGCTCGGCCGCGCGAGTACCTGCGATGCCCCTTTCCAAGTTACCTATCTTGAACTGGGCGAATTTATATTCATCGGTTTTCTGGAAGGCTGCCAGTTTTTCTGCTGCCATGTCAGTCTGAGGCGCCATTGCTTGTTCTTTTGCGGCAAGTTGTCCACGCGTCTGGATGGTGTTCAGCTCTGCAACAAAGGCATCTATTTTCTTTTCGTTGCTTCTAAGTGTCGGCTCAAATTCACGCAACTTATCCATATAGGGCACATATTGCTCTTTCTGGAATTTATTAAATTCTTCCCTAGCTGCGTTCAACTCAACAAATTTATCGCTTTGGATACCGATGCCTGCGCCTGCTTTTTCCCAAATAGAAAGATCATTCAGTGCTGCCACGGGCATTGCTGCGCGGAGTATTTCCACTTGCTGGCGGGCGGTTAGGTCATCCGGATTTACACCTTCAGCCACAGATTTTTTGAGCATCTCATACGCTTTAGGGAATTGCTCTTGGGTGATTTTAGGTTCTTTACCAATCCCCATGCTTTCGCCGGTATCCAGTTTAGGCACGATATCTTCAGGCTTACGGCCACCTAGCAATTCAGGCGATTGCGCCAGCGTATCAATTAGTTTCTGGCGGCTTTCTTCATTGAAGCGTTTGGAGAAGTCCAGAGCCACTCGCGCTGAATCCTGATACACTTCCATCTGCTCAATGACCTTATCAGTCATAGGCTTCATATCTGTAAACTTAGAGCTGCCAAATGGATTCATGCTTGCTTGTTCTTGCAGCGCAAGTGCCTTCATATTCATAATCTGCGCAGTTTTGGTACTGCCTGGCACGTTGCCCATGTCCATCTCAATTTTCATGGCGACTGGAATTTCAGGGAACTTTGTATCTACTTTTGGCAGGGATACAATCGAGCCATCTGGCAATGCAAAAGATGTAATGGTTACATTTTGTTTGTTTTGCATCTCTGGTTTTTCTACCAGTGGCAGCAATTTTGCACTCACCAAGGCGTTGGCGTTATCTGCTGGATTTAACAGGCTATCGCCTTCTTTCATCAGCATACGCGTAAGGCTTGGGTCGCCTGAGTAATTACCAAAAGTGACGGCGTAAGTTGCAAGATTCATCACTTCACGGCCTATCTCGCCGCCTACGAAACCACCTAAGCCACCAACGGTTTCACCAAGGCCTGCTGCACCTTCTGCTATACCTTCACCCAACGTTTCTTTGCTTGTAGCGGATTTAACGGCAAAGCCAGCGGAAACGGCTGCACCAAGAACAGGTATCTGCCTGCCGGCAAGTTTGAAGGAAGATTCCAATAATTTCTGGCCGCCTTTTTCAGCCAGTTCACCCAGTGCCTTGCCAGCAATTTTTTCTGTACCGGCGGCCACACCTTCAACTATTGCCTTTTGAACTGTTGGTGTTTGGATGGCTTGTATCCCAGCCATTGTTCCGGCGGCCTCTCCATATTGCATGGCGGCTTCGGTATCGCCTTTGATTGCGTTTACAACGGCTTTACCTGCATTGATAACAATAAGGCCACCAAGGCCAGCTTTTCCAGCGGCATCATCAAGTTTACCCAGTGTTGAGTTTGGATTGCTTGTAGAAGGCGGTACAAATCCGGAGGCATTGCCAGGTCTGTCGGGAGTATTGATTTTTAGGGCGTCTTCTGGTGCGACAGGAGTTTTGGGTGCAGATTCCATTGCCGGTGCAGCGGGCTTAGGGGCTTCGGCAACAGGTGGAGGTGGTTCAGCCGCCATTGGAGCAATTGCTGCTTTTTGTTGCTTAGGGTCTGTACGGTCGCCGACTAATTCACTCGCAGGAGTTTCAGCACCAGCAGTTGGCTTAGCAACATTATCCATAGGTGGTTTAGAAGTTACAATATTTCCAGCTTTATCTGTAATACTCCACGTTTCATCAAACGCGGCTTTATCAATTCCTGTAACACGCCCATTATCCAATTTAAGGGTTGCACCTACGTCAAGAAATTGATTGTTGCCTGGACCCCACGCGTCTTTGATTACAGTAGGTTCAGTAATAGCTGCGGGCAGTAGTTTGGAAGGAGAGCCTTTTGGTCTAAATAATGCGCCTTTGCCATTCGGATCGTCACCGATGGCTTCATATTTTTCATTCAATATTTGTTGGCCATTTGGCCTGCCATTTGCATCGCGTGGGATATACGCATCTTCTCGTCCATCTGGCAGTTGATTAACAAAAATAACCTCGCCGCCTTTTGCAGTTATTCGTGATTCTTCTACTTTACCCGGACTGGTAATAATTTCTTCTCCGGGCTTTGCTGTTCTGACAAGGGTAGGTTTTGTTTTCTTGCCAAATACTGCTTCCGGCGCATCAAAATCTAATTTTGTAGTATCAAGCACTGTATAATTTACGCCATCACTGTTTTTGATGGTTTGGGCATTCATGCCTTGTTTAATTGGAGAGTCTAGTAATTGCGCATTGGGTCTTTGCTGCTTAGGATCTGTACTATCACCCACAAATTCGCTTGCAGGGGGCTGGGCAACAGGGCGCATAACCTCTGCGGGAATAACGTTGGTTTTTGCGAATTCTATAAATTTTTCCGTGGATTCCGGCTGAATCTCCACAAGATTAGCTGTGATGACACCGGTTTGCGGATTCCCTTTCTGTTTGATCTCAGCGGAAATGCCCTGCTTGTTTAGATAATCAGACATTGACTGCGCGGATTCAGGTGAGTCGGTGTAAATACGTGCTACTTGCTTGTCATCTTTGCTGAGCGTTTCCATTCGATAATCAATGGCTGGTTTTGCAGGTTCGCTCGCGGCAGGTGCTTCCATTGATGCGGTGGATTTTTCTGCCGCAGGCGCTGCTGCCGCGCGTGCGCCACGGGATTCCATTTGCTTTTGTAGGGCATCCATTTCGGCGTTGAAGGCAGCTTCGTATCTATCTGCATTTTGCATGTCGTAATTGGTGACGCCGTTTATCATTAATGCATCAAGTTTTGCCATGCGGGCAGGGGCGAGGTCGGCATTTGCTGCGGCTATTTTTTCACGGGCTGCTGCCTGCGCATCCATATCATTTGCGGCTTGTGCGGCTTTTAATTCTGCTTTGGCTTCAACCAGTGGTGGGTATTTTGCATCTTTCCAGACAACTTCATTGTTGCCGTATTTAGGCTTACCCATCATCTCATCGGTGATTTCTGGGGTAGATGGTGCAGCGGATTTAGGTTCTGCTGCGGCTGCATCCATCGCAGGTTTAGGCGCATCAGGGTTGATACCTGCCTTGCTTTGTAAACTGCGAACCTGTGCATCATATGCCGCTTGCGCATTGGCGGCGTTTTCAGGAGTATATCCTGAAATGTCCGTTGGATTCATGCCTTTTAGCTTTTCAAGGCGTTCGGCGGCAAGGTCATTTTCGGCAATTATAATTTTATCACGGGCTGCTTGCCGTGCAGATTCTATTTCAGGCACAGGTTGATCTGAGCGTATACGTGCAATTTTTGCATTGGCATCCATGTTTGCAAGTTCTCTCTGCGCTTCCTGAAGTGGTGGGTATGTCGCGTCTTTCCAAACAATTTTGCCATCTTCATACGCTGGCATACCAAGCTTGTTTTCACGCTTGATAGGCTTGCCTGCTTCCTGTTGCTTTTCCTCCCAATCATAGATTCGCTCGCGTTGTTGCTGCAAATCCTGCATGTCACGGAATTTACCGGCGTCTGACGCTGGCACTTCTATGTAAAAGCTCTTATTTTCCTGTGTCAGTGTTGCGGTAATGCCTGCTTCTTTAAGGGCGTCTATGGCTCTATTTGCAGAGGTAATTGAGCGCATTGGCCTACGTATGGCTCCTGCATTTTCGCCATCGGCAACAGCAGACCACTTATCGTCCAGAGGTACATTTTCTGTGTCTGGAGCACTCCTGATGCGGTTGTAGGTTTTTTCATCCAACGTATTGGGGTCTATCGGGGTTCGGCCTACCTTTTCTGCTTCCTTGGCGGCCATGAATTCAGCCTGAAATTTAGCAAATGCTTCAGCAGTCATCTCAGGTTTTTTAGATGGTGTATTATTAGCTGCGGTAAAAGGATTCTCGTTGCCCTCGATAACATATGTAACAGCACTGTCTTTTCCCATGCCGCTTTTCTCGGCGATTGCCTGTGCCTTCTGTGCAAATTCTTGCCAATTTATGTCTTTTCCATCTGCTGCCTTGTCGCTGAAGTAAAAAGTGGCCTTGCCTTCTTCGATGCGGAATATTGGCACCTTAGAGTCTTTACCCAGCTTTTCCAATGCGGCCATGGCCTCAGGCGTATTGGCAGATACCACAAGCTTGTTATCTGTATCTACAAATGCCCGATCTGCACTTTTATTTTCCTGTGCAGCTTTATATTGTTCAGACACAAACATCTTGAATGCGCCGCCATTATCACGCATTTCGTAGGCAGCGGGTGCTTTGGCTGTTGGTTGGTCAATGGCTGCTTGCATACCCTCCCTGCGCTCAGCCATTTTTTTATCTATGAACGCAATTGCTTCTTCTTTTGAAACAGGTTGCAGTGAATCCGTAACTGTCTTTTCTGGGGCAACACCAGCTTCTCTAGCAGCTTTTTCAGCTGCTTCCCTTGCTTCAAATCTTGCATTGAATTCCTTGAATTCTTCGAAAGTCATCCTAGGTTTTTTGGGAACGGAAGCTTTTTCAGTGCCTGTATTTGCTGCCTGCCTTTCTTGTAATTGGCGGAAAGCATCTTCAGATTCAGGCGTGATTTCAACAAAAAGACGTTGGCCTTTAGGGCGCATTTTAGCTTCGATGCCATTATCTTTTAATTCGGCAACTAATGCTTTTGCCTCTTCTTCAGAACTTACAGTACGGCGAATAAAATCTTCGCCTCTGGTTTTACTTCTTTCCAAAGTCCAGTCTTTAGGGATTTTATCGTAGCTTGGTACATTTGCGGCACCGGATTTTACGGAAATGTCTGCAAAAGGATCTGCGCGGTTACCCAAATTATAAGACATTGCCGAGGGAATATCTCTGTCTCTCATATATTGGGTGATGCCATCTCTTGGGCGATAATTCCCATCCATATCTTCGCCGTGCCGGTAAAAAATGCCATCGCTTCCGGGTAAAGCCTTGTCGCGCTGTACGGCTGCGCCTGCGCCACCATTCCTGTCCAGGATATTCTGCGCTTCCTGCGTAAATGCCTGCCAGTTGATGGGTTTGCCATCTGCTCCATTTTCTGCGTAATAAAAAACAGCTGCTTTGCCAGATTGACCCTTTGTGGGGTCTTGGAACATTTCTAATTTTTCATTCGTTGCGGCAAGTTTGAACGCTGGAATTTTGTATTTTTCGCCAAGTTCGGCAAGTTCGCGTATGGCTTCAGGCGTTTTTGCGGATATATGTATTTTCCAACCGGTGCCGCCACCTTCCGCGTCCATGAAGGCATTTTGGTTTATGTCACCATTCGGATTGAACTTTGGTTCATTGGGAACACGTGCATTAAACTGTACCCAAACACCCTGATTGTTAAAGGTACCATAGCCTTCCAATGGGTTTGAGGTAAAAATAGGATCCGGCATCAAAAGACCTTAACTAGCTGATTAATACCCGTTAATTCTACCACCGAACCTTGGCTCTAAAACGAAGTGCAACACTTGTGATAAGCAGGTGTTGCTATGGAAAAACAATATGTTCACCTTTCCCGCGCTGAGAGGGATGAGATATTCCGCCTTTTAAAAGGCGGAATATCTCGGCGCAAAATTGCAAC
>JBKDKX010000013.1:0-31314 GCA_046344715.1 Alphaproteobacteria bacterium
AAGAGGTTGATGGTTGATAGTTGATGGTTGATAGATGCCGCAAGGGTTTTAGCGGTTTTTATGACGGCATCCTCTTTTGTGCCTTCCACAATAATGGCGGCAAGGCGGGAAAAAGGTGGCATTTCGGCCTCGCGCCGTGCATCCAGCTCGGCGGCCAGAAACTCATCACGCCCACCTTTCATGAGTGCTTTCATCACCGGATGTTCCGGCAGGTAGCTTTGCAGGTACACCGTACCCTTGATGGATTCACGGCCAGCACGTCCAGAAAGCTGGTGCAGTAGCTGATACGTTTTTTCTGCTGCCCGCAAATCACCACCGCCAAGCCCTAAATCGGCATCTACCACGCCAACCGTTGCAATTCCGGCAAAATGGTGACCCTTGGCAATCATTTGCGTGCCAATAAGAATATCCACTTCCTTGCGCTCCATGGCTTCAATGATTTCAGTAAGCAGCTTTACATTATCCGTGTGGTCGCTGGCGAGTACGGCAATTCGTGCGTTTGGAAGCAATACAGATATTTCCTCCTGTACACGCTCTACCCCCGGGCCGCAGGCATGAAGGGAGTCTTCGGCGCTGCAAGCAGGGCAGTTTTGGGGAACAGGAATGCTGTGATTGCAATGATGACAGCGAAGTTGATCATGCGTAGCTTTTTTGTGCAGTACCAACCAGCTTGAGCAATCCGGGCATTGGAAACGGTGACCGCAGGTGCGGCATAGCATTAGCGGTGCATAGCCACGCCGGTTTAGAAACAGCATAGATTGATGGCCAGCAGCCAGTGTTTGCGTCAGCACATCGCGTAACGTTTTAGAAATAAAACTGGTGGCAGGCAGTTTTTCCGCCCGCATGTCCACCATGCGGATATCAGGCATCTGGGCATCGCCATGGCGGTTAGGCAGCACAATCTCGGCGTACCTTCCTTGTTTTGCATTGTAATGTGTTTCAAGCGATGGCGTGGCCGATACCAGCACAACCGGTATTTTTTCAAATCGGGCGCGGGCGACCGCCATATCACGTGCATGGTAAATCACACCTTCTTCCTGTTTGTAGGAAGCATCATGCTCCTCATCCAGAATAAGGAGTTGCAGGTTGCGGTAGGGGAGGAACAGTGCCGATCGTGCCCCCACCACTACACGCGCTTCACCGCGTGCAAGTGCTTTCCAACTGGTGCGTTTTTGAGCTTTGGTTACTTCCGAATTCCACACCACAGGCCTGAAACCAAAACGTTTTTTGAACCTATCAAGCCATTGAATAGAAAGGGCAATTTCTGGCAGAAGCACTAATATCTGTGCATCTTGTGTGCCTGCAAGTGTTTCAGCAATTGCATCAAAATACACCTCTGTCTTGCCCGAACCGGTTACCCCATCCAGGAGCGTTACTGAAAACCCTTTGCTAAGTCTTGCCTTCAGTTGTGAGGCTGCTTTCTGCTGGATGTCGGATAGATGCGGTGAATGTGGCGCAATATTATGCGATACAACTTCTTTCACGCGCCCTTCCTTATCAATATCGGCAATAGGCAGTATCATTTTAATGACGGTGCCGAGTGCGGTGCAATTATACCATGCGACCCATTTGGCAAACGCTATCAGATCAGGTGATAAAGGCAGAACATCATCTAATATATTGATAATATTTTTTATTTTTCCGCTCTGAAGGTTGGCCGCTCCTGCTGCCGACACAATGCCCAGCACATCTGACCGGCCAAACGGTACACGCACAACCTGCCCTATGTCTGCTGCCATACCTGCTGGCAGGAGATAATCAAACCCATGGTCAAACACGCCGGGAAGCAGGATTTCTACTTGTCCGGTGAGTGGTTGCGATGCGGTTTTTGCCTCTGGAATCATATTGTAAAATGCTGTAACTCAGTTATCGTCTATTCATTCATAACATCTGGGAGCTTACAAGCCTTATGAAATTTTTTGTCGATACAGCGGATATTGCAGAAATCCGTGATCTGGCCGCAACCGGTATGCTGGACGGCGTTACCACAAACCCTTCACTTGTTGCAAAATCCGGCCGTGATTTTTTTGAGGTACTGAAGGAAATCTGCGCGGTAGTGCCCGGCCCGGTTTCTGCCGAAGTGACCGCCACCGATGCCGCAGGTATGATAAAAGAAGGCGAAAAGCTCGCCCGCATCGCTGACAACATTACCATCAAAGTACCGATGACATGGGATGGCCTAAAAGCCTGCCGCCATTTCACCAGCAAAAATATCATGGTGAATGTGACACTGTGCTTCTCGGCCGAACAAGCATTACTGGCTGCCAAAGCAGGCGCCACGTTCGTGTCACCCTTCATTGGCAGGCTGGATGATATCGGGCAAAACGGTATGCAACTGATTGCTGATATCTGCCAGATTTACCGCCAGTATCCAAATTTAAAAACCGAAGTACTCGCCGCATCTATTCGCTCAGCAGCACATATCACCGAAGCGGCAAAGCTCGGTGCGCATGTGGCAACTATTCCGCCGAATGTGCTGCGCGGGCTTATCAAGCATCCGCTTACGGATAAGGGGCTGGAAATCTTCCTCGCCGATTGGCAGAAAACTGGGCAGAAGATTGCGTGAGCGCGAAACCAGATTCATCCATTACAGCTGAACAGGTAAAAGCCTTTCTCAAGGAAAACCCTAACTTCTTGCGTGCCAATGAAGATTTGATCACTAACCTGACACCGCCGGAGCAAAAGCTTGGCAATGGCATCATCGATTTCCAGCATTATCTGGTAAAAAACCTGCAAAAAGGCTCGCAGGATTTGCAGAGCCGTTATGATGTGCTGGTGGAATTCTGCCGCGATAATATGTCGGTGCAGTCGCAGGTGCATCAGGCGGCACTGCGCCTCATTCGGGCCAAAAGCCTCGAGCAATTGCTTGAGGTAATTGCGATTGATCTCACCTCACTGTTTGATGTGGATGTGGTACGCCTTGCCATTGAATCGGAGCTTGGCGATATGGGCGAGGCGGATTTTGGCGGGCAACATTCTGGCATTGTGCTTGTATCCCCGGGTACGGGAAAAGCTGCACTCGGCAACAAAAAAAATGTGTTGCTGGTGGAAGATTGCGAGCAATTCAAACCCGCTGGCTTTGAAGATATTTTTTCCGATTGCGCCGATATGGTAGAATCCTGCGCACTGCTGAAACTGGAGTTGGAGCAGATGCAAAGTAGCGTGCTGCTGGCGTTTGGCGTTCGTTATAAAAAACGTTTCCATCCCGGACAGGGCATTGAATTGCTCAATTTCTTAGGCCAGATAGTGGCGCATAGGTTGGATGTGTATCTGGATGATCTTTCCACATGAGCGAGCGCGTTGCCACAGACCTCGTCAAGGCAACGATAGACTGGGAAAACTGGCTAACAAACGTGCGCCGTGCCTCCAGCCACACGGTAATTTCCTATCAAAATGACCTGCAGCAGTTTTTTACGTTCTTAAGTGAACATCTGGGTGAGCGTGTTTCTTTGAAGCATCTTCAAGCATTAGAAGCGCGTGATATCCGCGCATGGCTTGCCTCACGCGCCGGTGATTATGAGGCGGCATCTACGGCACGCGCACTTTCCACCGTCAAAAATTTTTATCGCCGGCTGGAGCAAGAAGGCAAGGTTGAGAATGCGGCCATATTTCATATACGCAGCCCAAAATTAAAGAAGTCACTTCCCAAATCCCTACAGGAAGATCAGGCAGGGCAAGCACTGGAACATATCGGCGCGCTGCATGAAGAGGCGTGGGTGAATGCACGTGATCTCGCACTGCTTACCCTCATTTATGGCTGTGGCCTACGCATCAGCGAGGCACTTAGCCTGAAGGGCGGTGATGTGGAAGGCGCAGATTCCATAACAATCACTGGTAAAGGCAATAAACAGCGTGTGGTGCCTGTGCTGCCGTTAGTGAAAGAGGCCATCGCCGATTACATGAAGCAATGCCCATTTGGTTTTGAAAAAACTACCCCGTTATTTTACGGACAGCGCGGCAAGCCCTTGAATCCTGCCATATTCCAGCTGCAACTGCGTAAACTGCGAGCCTTTCTCAATTTGCCGGAGTCCACCACGCCGCATGCCTTCCGCCACAGCTTTGCCACCCACCTGCTTTCAGCCGGCGGTGATTTGCGTTCAATTCAGGAATTGCTCGGCCATGCCAGCCTCTCCACCACCCAGCGTTACACGCATGTGGATAAGGAACGCCTGCTGAAGGCATACGGAAAAGCCCACCCAAGGGCGCAATAAATCATTGAAATATTACTATAAATTTGATTAACCATTTCATCTTATAATATAGCCCCTATAAAAGCATATTAGGCCTATGGAAAAAACTATTAATATAAACGGAACAAAAATCGACAGGATAATTCTCCGGTCAGAAGGTGTAGACACTGGAAGTACCACTTCCAGCATCACCATCCATCCCAAGCCGGATGTTGATCAGTTAGAGCTTACCGTAGGAATGACCAGTATGCTTAAGATTGCAGGCTTTACCGGAAGGCTCACCCTACCGCTATCGCCTGAAAAGCGCAGACACGACTTGCCTGTTTATCATCATGCCGATGGGGCTGTTACCATCCGCCAGATTCCCCAACACCGTACAAACCAGATACTGGCGAACATCCTTGCTGGTTTGTACTCAGCAAAATTGTTAAGTCAGGCAGAAGAATATGCGGCGGAACAGCAGGCAAATCTTGCTCTACAATCTTCAGAATTCGCAACAAGAATGGCAAAGAATCTGGGGGGCCGTATTCAATCCATTACCATCCAGACGCCAAGAAACCCCGGCGAATCGGATCGTTCCAACATCATCGTGCGCTTTAAGCCTTTTGCATCTGATACGGATGACTACCAAACCGCGTTTCAGAATATGCATGCTGCCCGTAATACCATCATGCCAGAAGGAAACAAAAAATTTTATATTCTCAGAACGTCTCCAGACAGGGAAGAGCCGACATTTACTATCGTGGGCATACCAACTGATCAAGTGGATGAAGCAGCAAAGAAGCTGGTAAAATCGTTACTTGCCGCAACATTGCTGACACAGCCAGATAGCACAGAAATTTATAAATATCTTGGGCTTACACCCTCACGCCGCCCCCCTTCTTCAGGTGAGGCGGGTCAGAGTCGGCCGCGGTAACTATTTCCTAGATAAGCGCGTAGGTTTGCGTTAGTACAACCACATGCACCCGTAGCTCAGCTGGATAGAGCGTTGCCCTCCGAAGGCAAAGGTCGGACGTTCGAATCGTCTCGGGTGCGCCATTCTTGGGTATCATCTCCAACCAGCGGGGCTATCCTGATCGTTCGGGTGGCTTTGAGTCTACGGGATTCAATAAAGCTGGCTGTGCTGTAGAAATTTAGGCATCCACAATCACCTTCCGAAACGTTAGCGATATGCGGCGAGTTCGTTGGATAGCCTGACCATTGAAACGATCCATTTTACGCCCAGCTATGGCGTGCTGCCAGGCGTAACGTGCATCGCCACTGAGCACGAGCAAGCTACGTGGTTCCAGCAGCAGCGATGATTTCTCGCCTGTTTTACTGTGTGTGAAATCCATGACGCAGGGCGATCCCAAGCTCAGACTGGCTATGGTATCGGTAAAACAGGGAACGCAATCGATATGTGCTGATATGCCCTGCCCAGGCTCATATTCGTTGATAATAACCTGATCAGGTATTTCGGAAAAATATCCCGCTTGCTGTAGAGCTGCTGCATAGTGTTGAAGCCATTCTGGTAGTGCGCCTATACGCAGGTCACTGGTGACATTTCGCGCCTTATAATCATACCGCCAGCCATAATGCTGCACGCGGCGTTTGAGATCGTGCATCCATGGTTGGTTTTCGATGAGCTCCAGCAGTGCCGCCTCCGTCGATTCTTCGATATGATTGGGAATATAAGACAAACCAGCAATCGCTAGGGCAACGGGCGTTGCCTCCTCAAATAACGATGCTTGTCTTACGCCAAATGTCATGCCCGCTTCCTGAATACCCATGTGCTGAATTCATCATGATGATCAATCGCACTACCGCTTTGATGCGTCATGGTATGTTCATACTCTGGAAACGCAGATGGATCAAACGGATAGGATTCAGGCGGCGCAAATCCTGCAATGTCTGCCGCTTCATCAAACTGAAAAGCGCCACGATAATGTGGGCTATCAACTGCCGAAATCAGGACTTTGCCGCCTCGATGCAACTGCGCTGTCGCGCTAATATGAAGATTTTCCGATGCTTAGGAAACTCGATGACAGCCGCCCGTTGTTCGGGTAGGGGGCGAATGGCGTCGATAGCCGTACGCCATTACCTTTTCAGCATCGCGCCTAATAGTCCGCGTACAATTTCGCGGCCGAGGCGTGATCCCGCCGCGCGTACCACGCTTTTAGTTGCTGTTTGCAGCAAGCTGTCGGGCTGCCTGCCACGCGGGCGGGCAGGGGCTGGCTGAGAATACGAACTACCACGATAGGCAGACGCATCCGTACCCGTCGCCGCCATTTCCTCCTGCACGGGTGTGCCCCAGATATTGGTGGCGTTTACAGGTGCTTTTTGTGCCTTTTGGTTCAGAATTTCATAGGCAGATTCGCGGTTTATCACTGCATCATACACGCCCTTAAGCGGACTTGCTGCAATGGCTTGCTGGCGAAGGGCGGCATCCAGCACACCCACTTGTGATACGGGCGGGCGAATGAGCGTGCGCTCCACGACGTTCGGCGATCCTTTGGCATCAAGGCAGGACACGAGCGCCTCGCCAATGCCAAGATTGGTAATAGCCTCTTCGGTTTTGAAGGCAGGATTCGGCCGGAAGGTTTGCGCTGCGGCTTTTACCGCTTTTTGATCCTGCGGGGTAAATGCCCGAAGCGCATGTTGAATGCGGTTGCCCAGTTGCCCCAGAACGTTGGCAGGGATATCGGCAGGGCTTTGCGTAATAAAATACACCCCCACACCTTTGGAGCGAATAAGGCGCACAAGCTGCTCAATTTTTTCAACGAGTGCTTTGGGTGCGTCATTAAATAATAAATGCGCTTCATCAAAGAAAAATACCAGTTTGGGTTTTTCACCATCACCTACTTCTGGCAGGTCTTCAAACATTTCTGACAGCAGCCAGAGCAGAAGCGTGGCGTACATGCGCGGGGTTTGCATCAAGGTCTCGGCAGACAGGATATTCACCGCGCCATAGCCATTTGGTGCTATCTTCATCAGGTCATTGATATTAAGGGCAGGTTCGCCAAAAATCAGCTTGCCACCTTGTGATTCCAGCATCAGAAGCCCGCGCTGAATGGCCGCGACCGAAGCAGCAGACACATTGCCATACTGCGCGGAATATTCGCTGGCATGATCACTCACATGGGTAAGCACAGCACGCAGATCATCTAAATCTAGAAGCAGCAGCCCATCTTTGTCCGCCACCATAAACGCAATGGTAAGTACGCCTTCTTGTGTTTCATTGAGGTCAAGCAGGCGCGCCAGCATAAGCGGCCCCATTTCGGACACTGTGGTGCGTACAGGATGGCCGCTTTTACCAAAAACATCCCAGAAAATGACGGGGAAGGGCTGGTAATTAAGGGTAAAATCAACCTGTTTTGCCCGCTCCATAAAATGCGGTTTGTCGCTGCCCGAAGCTGCAAGGCCAGACAAATCGCCCTTTACATCAGCGATGAATACGGGCACGCCTGCCTGTGAAAGCCCTTCTGCCAACACCTGCAACGACACGGTTTTGCCGGTGCCGGTGGCACCTGCAATCAACCCGTGGCGGTTGGCATATTTAAGCAGCAGATGCTGCGGATTAGTTGCTTTGCCAATGTATATTTCGCTATGTGCCATAAAATCCCCGTAATTTTTACTTATGCTATTGAATAGCGGAGCCTAGGTAAAGACCAAACGATTATTGCGGCAGGGTATAAAATGCCTGGTAATACTTGCCATGCATTGCAAGCGCAGAAAGTATCTGTTTTTTCTCATTATCAGGAATCTCGCGCGTAGGTTTTTCCACCCGTGACATAGTAAGATTCGCATCAGTACCTATATATTCGGCCAGTAATTGCGGTTCGCTTACTAACTTTTCATACGGCAAAATATGAATGTAATCCTTTAGCGCAATAATACGACGGCACATTTCATCATACATCTTTACTTGCCGAACCAGCAGATCATGTTCCGTCGCCACAATCTCTGCCATTTCCGACCAAAATGGCGTGGCATTCGGCATCTGCCCACGACTGATAGGCAATGATAACCTTCGCCATGATGCAAGTACCTCAAGCGGATGACGCACAATCGCGATAATAGTAAAGCGTTGCATGTCCACCAGCTGCGGCAGCACTGCGAGATACGGGCCATTATGTTTAATCGCAAGTGTGAAATTATTGGTCAATCCGGCGCGGGTAAAGGGTGCAATCTCAAACGTATTTACCATGTGCTTGCTGGCATCAACGGCGTAATAATTTGTTACCGCCTCGCCACTCGCACCTCTGCGATCAGGGATAGGTTCTCCATGTAGCAGGCACATGCGCAAACGTTCAAAATCGCCAGCCACCCATTGTGCAAATCCCTCTGCTGTGTTTGCTGTTTTTGCATTGTGCCATCCTGGCTCATTAAGGCACACTGTGTCCGGCATATCGTCAATCAGCGCACCGGCAAGCGTTGTGCCAGCGCGGGGGATACCCGTGAGTATTACATTACGCATGCGCAGGTTCACGCTGCAAAAATTCAGCAAACTGCTTAAGCCACGCAGCTTTAAACATTGCATGACCATAATGTTTCGCGCTTGCCTGCCCGTTCTGGGTAATCTGGAATGCGCGGTCTTCATCAGAGAATGCATCAGCAATAGTATGTGCCAGGCCACGCAGGTTTTTGATTGATCCTATCATACAGTTGTGTCCGTCATTCATGTAATCACGACCAGCAAGACCATCTACACCCGTTACCATTGTTCCCATGGCCATAGCCTCCAGCGGCACAAGACCAAAGCCCTCGGCCAGTGACATGTTTACAAAATAGCGCACCGCTCCAAGCCGGCGCAAGAATTCCTGATGCGTTAGACCTCGGCCTTCCAGAATATTTGTTAGATTAATATGTGGCGCAATCTGTCTTAATTGCGCCGATATATGTGCAAGCAACACTTTGTGCTCATGTGATGGATTTTTCATATAGACAAGCGCAGAATGTTTGGGACGTTCATGCCATGGCAATGCCTGCGGCATCTGGTTTAGCTGGATAAAGGCAGGAATCACGGGTGATTCTATTCCATACAATGCGTGGACATAACGACTAACCACCGAACTCACTGACACATATATGTCAAAATGACAATCCATCAACAGGAATGTTCGGAAATCCTGAATATACATGATTTTGCGGCCAGGCAGGCGCAAGCCAAAAAGGAACTGCGAGAATGATGGATTAACGATAAGAATATCATCTCCCGTCACCATGTTTTCCATTTGCGGGATACTGACGCTTTGGATTGGCGTATCATACCGAAATATGCGCTTATCCACGTTATAAATATGGATATCAAACAATTCGTAGCCAAAATGGCGCGCAAGTAAACGCCCCAGATGGTAGGCCATATATGCACCACCTGTCGGTAATAACGCACCCGCAACAAAGACTTTTGCCATAGATTTACGTATTTTTAACCTTCATATGCGATGAATGACAATGCGGCGCATTATGTTATCTCATTGAAAAATATGCAATAACATTAATTGATTGTAATCATTTTGTAACAAATCTCCGTTTTCATTTACCGCAAACCCACGCTATACTGAACTAATCTGGTCACATTGTGATGCAGATTTTGGTTTGCACACCAGGTTTATAAACGTGTGTGTGCTTTTTTTAATAAGTTAAGTTTATAAGAGGGTAATACAATGAAAACCCAAACTAAAGAACTAGCTGTTGCATGGCAAGCTGCTTTGCTCGTTATGCTCAGTGCCGTCATCATCATGATGCCGGATCTTGCTATGGCGACCAATACCCCAATGGGTAACGTTCTCTGTAGAGTAGTAGGCTGGTTTACTGGTAACACCGGTAAAGGTCTTGCTACCATTGCCATCACCGTTATCGGTATCGGCGCACTCCTTGGTAAAGTGTCTTGGGGTATGGCGATCATCGTAGGTATCGGCGTAGCTATCGTATTCGGTGCTGCCGGCCTCGTTGATGCAATGAACGCTGGTGCAGGTGCATCTTGCGCTACCAGCTAATTCTACATTAGCTATACGAAAGAAAACCCGCTGGGAAACCAGCGGGTTTTTTTCTTGTGGCGTGTAAGAAAATTACTTCAGTAATTCAGCGTTCTGCGTATAGGTGCCGGTTACTTTACCTTCAGCAAGTACGTATGGCTTAATTGTATCCAACACCTGTTTACCGGTAGCGTTTTCAGCGATATTCACGGTATCAGCACTCAACGCATAGACAGAAAAATGATACTGGTGTAGGCGCGCATCGTTCCATGGCGGGCAGGGGCCATCATACCCACCGAAGCTGCCTTTGAAGACTTTCGTATAGTCATTTTGCAGATTCACCCCATACGCCGTTTTACCCACCGGCTTGCCACCCTCTGGGGTTCCATTGCTGTCTTGGCCTTCAGCAATTTTAGTTATGGAAGCAGGAACATTCACCAGCACCCAGTGGTAAAAATCCTGCCGTGGAAAATCAGCAGCGATTGTTTTTCCGTCCTGATTAGCATCATCGAATGTAGCCGGGACTTCTGTATCTACCACAAGTATTGCATAGGACTTTGTGCCAGCAGGCGCGCCCGACCATGAAATTTGAGGATTGATATTGGGCGCACTCTTGCTTTTTCCTTTTCCGTCAGGCGCACAGTACGCAAATTTTTCAGGAATAGGTTTACCATTATCAATGCCTGCGATTTTAACCTCTAACGCTGCGGTTTGCGCAAGTGCGCTGACTGCCCATAATACCGGCATAACAGTCGATAATATCAATGTTTTTTTCATAAACTACTCCTTGTTGCTGATAGTGATTAGTATAAAAATACTGCACTCGACCATATCCTGCATTGAAAAAGCTGTAAATAAGGCCTATTTCTAACGCCTGTTTATTCATCCTGGGAAACGCCATGTTTATACAAACTGAACCAACACCTAATCCGCTGACACTCAAATTTATTCCGGGTGTGCAGGTGATGCCGTCCGGCACGCTGTTTTTTACCTCCCGCGAAAGCGCCAAAGGTTCGCCACTTGCTTATGCAATATTTACATCTACTGAAGTGAGTGCGGTATTTTTGTCAGATGATTTTATATCAGTAACAAAATCAGAACATGCGGATTGGGAGCTATTAAAACCACAACTGCTTACCGTTATCATGGATCACTTCACCACTGGAAAACCCGTGCTTGCAGAAGCAAAAGGCGATTCTGCAATGGTCGAGGACAACAGTGAAATTGCGGTGCAGATTCGTGAGCTCATTGATACGCGGGTGCGCCCGGCAGTGGCACAAGATGGTGGGGATATTGTGTTTCGGAGTTTTGAAGATGGCATCGTGAAACTTGAACTGCGCGGCGCGTGCTCTGGTTGCCCAAGCTCAACAGCCACACTCAAGCAGGGCATTGAAAACATGCTGAAACATTACGTGCCAGAAGTGATTGCTGTAGAAGCAGTTGCCTGATTTTATACTAATATCAACGCAGTGGGACTACGATGACCATTAAACTATTTCCAAAAACACCAACCTTTGATTTCATGGGCAAACGTTGGCTTGGTTTTACAATCTCTGGCTTGCTTACCTTACTGTCTATTGGACTGGTATTTACCAAGGGGCTTAATCTGGGCATTGATTTTACCGGTGGTATCCTGATGGAAATCCACACGGAAAAGCCAGCCGATATTGCCAGGCTGCGCGAATCACTAGGCACACAGGGATTTGGTGAGATTTCCCTGCAGGATATGGGAGATGCAAATAGCCTTCTCATCCGCATTCAGGTAGGTGAAAGCGACGAGCAATCAAAGGTCGTTGCCAAAGTAAAAGAATCACTGGCTGCAACACTTGAGGGTACTATTGACTATCGCAAGATTGATTTTGTCGGGCCAACGGTTGGGCAGGAATTAGTTGAGGCTGGTGTGATGGCCGTGCTGTTATCGTTCGTAGCCATCATGGTGTATGTGTGGTTCCGTTTCGAATGGCAATATGGCACAGGCGCCATTCTTGCGCTCATTCATGATACCGTCATGGTGGTTGGTTTTTTTGCAGTCACCCAACTGGATTTTGGCTTGCCCGCCGTTGCCGCCATACTCACGATTATTGGCTATTCCATTAACGATTCCGTGGTAATTTACGATCGTATTCGTGAGAACATGCGCCGTTTCAAGAAAATGGAAGTGTTTGAGTTGCTTAATGTAAGTGTCAATGAAACGCTATCGCGCACGATCCTTACCGCCTCTACCACCTTCCTTTCCGCGCTTGCGCTAACGCTGTTTGGTGGTGATGTAATATTGTCATTCTCGGCAGCGATGGCGTTTGGGGTGTTTGTGGGCACCTATTCGTCTATTTATATTGCGGCTCCTGCGCTGTATTACATGAATATCCGTGCCTCTACACAAGAACAGGTAACCGCATGATGAAACATCCTGAATTATACGGCTATTTCTTTGAAGACCTGAAAATTGGTATGAGTGCTACCGTCAGTCGCACCATAACGGAAACAGATTTGCGTAATTTTTCTGGCGTGTCAGGCGATACGAATCCCATGCACTTAAATGAAGAATTCGCCCGTGCTACGCCGTTTGGCGGTTGCATTGTACATGGCATGTTAACGGCAAGCCTGATTTCCGCCGTTGTGGGCACAAAACTGCCCGGACCTGGCTGCATTTATATGTCGCAGACACTCAAATTCATGGCGCCTGTGCGCGTGGGCGACACGGTATATGCGACGGCAACTGTAAAAGAATTGTTCGCGCCAAAGCACCGCGTTGTCCTCGATACAAAATGCATTGTAAAAGACACTGTAGTCATCGAAGGTGAAGCCACCATAAAAGTGCCTTCTAGATCATGATATGCGCATTATCCGTGATGTAAATCACTGTCCTGATGCATATAAAAACACGGTGCTGGCACTAGGCAATTTTGATGGCATGCATAAAGGCCATGTCGCGCTTATAAAGCACTGCGTTTCGCTCGCGCATGATTTGGGCACAACACCTGCGGTGCTGACCTTTGAACCACATCCCCGCGAATTCTTTTCCCCTAATAAAACGCCTGTATCCATTTACAGCTGCCGCCAGAAGATCGAGCATTTGAAGGCACTGGGTATAGCATGTGTTTTTGTGCTTCGTTTCAACCATGCGCTTGCAGCAACCAGCGCACATGATTTTGTGCATAATATCCTTTCAGTATCACTACGCACACAGCATGTGCTTACTGGATATAACTTTGCTTTCGGAAAAGACCGTGGTGGCAACACAGAATTTCTGGCACAGCACACAGCGGTCCTGGGCATAGGATTTACAGCAATGCCTGAGGTAAAGGATATGGTGGGTACAATTTCTACCAGTGCCATACGCACATCACTTGCACAGGGCAATGTCATAAGGGCATCACAAATGCTTGGCCATCGGTATGCGCTTGCAGGTCATGTGGCGCATGGAAACAAGCGCGGAAAAACTATCGGTTTTGCAACCGCCAACATTGCAATTCACCATCTTTCTGTGCCATGCTTTGGTGTGTATGCCGTGCGCGCAGTGATAGAAAACACCACCTATGATGGCGTTGCCAATATTGGTATAAAGCCAACATTTGGTGGTGAAACGCCTGTACTGGAAACACATATTTTTGACTTTAATCAAAACATCTACGGCAAGCGTCTGCGCGTTGAATTCATGGATTTTATAAGGCCGGAAAAGAAATTCGAAACGCTTGATGATTTACGCAAGCAGATTCAGGTAGATGTGCTTGCTGCCAAAGAAAAACTTAGGGAATACGCATGAACATATCTGTCCGCCTGTCCCTCGTTACTGGTTTGCTTACTGCGCTGCTGGTATTTGCTGCCGATCAGTGGAGTAAATGGTATATGATAAACGTACTGGATTTGCTTAACCGGCCACCGATCGAAATTACATCATTCTTTAATCTGGTGACCGTGTGGAATCATGGCGTGAGTTTTGGCATGTTTGCATCGTATAACCAGCCACTTATCCTGATTACGCTTGCATCAGCGATTACGGTTATATTGCTCGTATGGCTTGCCAAAAACCAATCCCGGTTTGTTGCCGTTGCGCTCGGTTTGGTAATCGGTGGTGCCACCGGAAATATCATCGATCGCATCAAGTTTGGTAAAGTCTTTGATTTTCTAGATTTTCATTTGGCTGGGTTGCACTGGCCAGCGTTTAATATTGCCGATTGTGGAGTCGTCATAGGAGTTGTACTTTTATGTATCCACAGTATGTTCTTTGAAGTATCCAAACCTAACAAGGAAAATTCTAATGAAGCGTCTGTATAGCGTTGTTATAATCTCAGTTTCTGCATCCGCGTTGCTTACGGCATGTCAGGGCAGTTCTGTACGCGATGTTATTGGTCTCGATAAATCGGCGCCCGATGAATTCCGTGTGGTTTCTCGTCCACCACTTTCTGTGCCTCCGCAATTTAATTTACGTCCACCTGGAGACACCAGTGGTGCAGCCATGAATACAGCGCCTGCGCATGTGAAGGCGCAAAGCCTCATACTGAATGATGGCGAAGGCAATACCTATGAACTGCCTGCACCGAATGCAGATACTGCCGTTGTACCGGTTACGGTTACGAATACACAGGCAGCAAATTCTGCGGAATCACAATTCCTTAAGAATGCCGGCGCTGATGTGGCGGATAGCTCAGTGCGCGGTGCTCTGGAAGAAGAAAAAATCAACAAACAGCTTAAGACTGAAGAATCCAGCTGGTGGGACACCATGACCACATGGGAAAATAAAGAGCCAATTGTAGATGCAAAAAAAGAGGCTGAGCGCATTGAAAAGAATGAAAAAGAAGGCAAGCCAGTCAACGAAGGTGAAGTCGCAGAGAAAAAAGATAAAGACCGCGGTGTACTCGGGCGTATCCTTGGAGATTGGTAATGCATACCCATGCAAGGGGTTCTCTAAAAGCCATATTTACGGTGCTCTTTACTGTTCTGGCATTTCCTGCTGCTTCCACACCTGTTGTTGAAACGTTCAATTTAAGCAACGGTATGGAAGTGATTGCGCTTCCCAACCATCGAGTGCCGGCAGTAAGCCATATGCTGTGGTTTCGTGTGGGTGCAGCCGATGATCCGCCCGGCAAATCTGGCCTTGCGCATTACCACGAACACATGATGTTTAAAGGCACGCGCAATTATAAATCCGGTGAGTATGCCGATATTATCGCGCGTCACGGTGGCCAGCAGAACGCATTTACCGGCCATGATGCTACTTCATATTTCGTGAATATTTCTAAGGAGCATTTACCGCTGGTGATGCGGCTTGAAGCAGATCGTTTGCGCGGGCTCACGCCTTCAGACGAGGATGCTGAAAAAGAAAAGCAGGTGATTATTGAGGAGCGGCGCGAGCGTACGGAAAATAATCCACAGGCCTTGCTGGATGAGCAGATGGGCGCGCTGCTTTATCGACACCATCCATACCGTATTCCGGTGATTGGCTGGATGCATGAAATGGAAGGCCTGACTAAAAAAGACACGCTTGATTTCCACAATGCTTATTACCACGCAAGTAATGCGATTCTGATTGTAAGTGGTGATATCACGGCGGCTGAATTAAAACCGCTGGTAGAAAAATATTATGGCAACCTGCCAAAAATGCCAACACCCGAAAGACGATGGGTATCTGAGCCACCGCAACGTGCGCCCCGCCACATAACACTTGAGCACCCAAATGTAAAACAGCCGGAATGGACAAAGATATACGAAGCCTCCAGTTTTAATAACGGCAACAAAAAAGAAGCACTGCCGCTTTTTTTACTTTCGCAGTTGTTGGGCGGCGGAAAAACCAGCCACCTGTATCAAACCATCGTGGTGGAGAAGAAGTTAGCCTCAGCCATTGATACATCTTATAACGGATTCAGTATAGGACCGGCGGAATTTGGTATCACCGCAGTTCCTGAGCAAGGCGTTACTCTTGAAGCACTGGGTAAAGCCATTGACGAGGAAATAAAAACTATCCTCTCAAAAGATTTTAAGGCGGCCGATATTGCCCGCGCAAAAACACTGTTGAAAGCAGAATCTGTCTATGCGCGTGACGGACTTTCCGGCATAGCGCGTATCATGGGGTGGGTACGTATGGCAGGGTTACATGCTGATTATTTCTCACGCTGGGATGCCATGATTGATGCGGTAACACCACAAGAAATTTCTGAAGCGGCAACACATGCGCTGGATGCTAAAGCATCGGTGACCGGCTGGTTGCTTCCTGCCAGCACGCAGGAGAAAAAGCCATGAAACGGTTAATATTATCTCTCTTTGTTTTATGTGCACAGGTGAGTGTTGCGTATGCTGTTGAAGTAAAAGAAGTCACCAGCGAACACGGCATAAAAGCATGGCTGGTAGAAGAACATGCGCTGCCGCTTGTGGTAGTGAAAGTGGCATTTACCGGCAGTGGCTATGCGTATGATGCCGCAGGCAAAGAAGGTCGCGCCAATATGACGGCATCGCTGCTCATGGAAGGCGCAGGCGACATGGATGCAAAGAGCTTCAGCGAGGCCATTGAATCACGCGCAATCAGCATGACAGCTGGTGCGGATGAAGATTATTTTCATCTCTCTATGGAAACACTCAGCGACCATGCAGAAACTGCATTTTCCTATCTGGCGCTGGTGCTGACCAATCCGCGTTTTGATGCAGAAGCCATTGAACGTACGCGCAGGCAGATGCTTTCCATTCAGGCGCAGCAGGAACAAGAGCCTGCCTATCAGCTGATGGAGAGTTGGCAGAAAACAGCGTTCCCAAACCATCCTTACAGTAAACCGCCTGTCGGTACCAAAGCCAGTGTCGCAGGGCTTAGTAAGGATGATTTGCAGTTTGTTGTGAGCAATATGCTTACGCGTGAAAATATAATTATTGCTGTAGTAGGTGATATTACACCGGATGCGCTCAAGCGTTTGCTAGATGACCAGTTTGGCAACCTGCCAGCCCAGTATATGCCTGATACCAAAGTAGAAGAAGCAGTACTTCCTGCCCCTGCTGCATCGGCGCCGGTGGTGTCATTTGACATACCACAAACCATGGTGATGTTTGGGTTCCCTTCGATAAAGCGTGAAGACCCTGCCTATTATGCCGCGCATGTAATGAACCATCTGCTGGGCGGGGGTGGCGCACTTAATTCCAGATTGGGTAAGGCACTACGGGGAGAGCGCGGGCTTACCTACGGCGTTGGCACATATCTTGATCCGGCACCTTATGCATCAACGTTGCGTGGCCGCTTTGCCACCCGCAATGAGCAGGCAGGCGCTGCGCTTGAAGTTTTGAAGTCTACATTAAAGAAATTTTCTGAAGAGGGCATAACGCAGGAAGAACTGGATGATGCCAAGAAATTTATCACCGGATCTTTTGTCCTTGGGCTAGACAGCAATACCGATGTGGCAAACTTCCTTATCAATATGCAGGTGCAGAATCTTGGCATGGATTACCTAAACCGCCGCAATGAACTGATGCAGGCGGTAACGCGTGATGATGTGATGGCGATGGCAAAACGCATTATCGCGGAAGATAAATTGCTGGTGGTAATGCTGGGTAAGCCTTCGCTGGATAAATCAGGTCAGGCGCAATGACATCGGGGTATTACCAAACGCTTGATAAATGTTTTTATTCCGGAAGCGGAATAACTTCATCATCTTATGATGCAGCACTTGCTGCGCTTAATCCTGTGTTTGAATCCATGCGTTCCAGCGAATGCAGCCTTACACAAGCATTGCTTGCTCTGCCCTTCAAGACGTATGAACTGTCAACCATCACAACTCTTGCAGCGCGCATACGTAAAGATTACTCACATGTCGTGGTCATTGGATCGGGTGGTTCAGGGCTAAGTGGGCGGATGCTTTCATATATTGCAAGCCCAGTAGCATCCTCGCGCCTGCACTTTCTAGAAAATATTGATCCCGAACTTATGGATGGACTGCTGGCCTCCATTGACTGTCGCAAGACCTGTTTTATAGTCATAAGCAAGTCCGGAAATACCGTTGAAACACTCAGCCAGTTTTACGCGCTGGTACATCATATGAAAGGGCAGGTAAGCGAGCAGAATGTGGGTAAGCATTTTGTTATTATCACCATGGAAGGAACAAATCTGCTGCGTGAGGCAGCGGAATCACACAATATGGCTGTGCTTGCGCACCCAGCAGATATTGGCGGACGTTTTTCGGCACTCACCGCTGTAGGATTGCTTCCGGCTGCGTTATGCGGCCTTGATATTTCCAGATTTCGCGCGGGTGCTGCTGCCGTAGTGACCGAAGCAAAAAAATCAGCGCAGTGTGTGGATATGCCGTCGGCGCAGGGTGCGGCACTTCAATATGCCGCAATGCAGGCGGGCAAAAGTATTTCTGTGATGCTGCCTTATAGCGAACGCTTGTGCGGATTTTCTGCCTGGTACCGGCAGAGCTGGGCAGAAAGTTTAGGTAAAGATGGCAAAGGCACAACACCTATTCGCGCCGTTGGCAGCACTGATCAACACAGCCAGTTACAGCTTTATTTAAGTGGGCCAAAAGATAAATTATTTACATTCATTACCTGCAAGCGTGCCTCAACCGGTCTTGCAATTCATGCGCCCGCGCATATTGATTATCTGGCAGGAAAAACACTGGGCGATGTCATGGAAGCACAGCAACGCGCAACCATAACAACACTTGCCCGCAATAACTGCCCCGTCCGCTCGATAGCACTGGATATACTAAGTGAATATGAGCTTGGCATGTTGATCATGCACTTCACGCTGGAAATACTATTCATGGCGAAACTCCTGAATGTAAATCCGTTTGATCAGCCTGTGGTGGAAGAAGGCAAACACTTGGCGCGTGATTACCTGCTGGGTAAGAATGTATGAACAGCATACGCATTCTACCACCAACACTTATCAACCGCATTGCCGCTGGCGAGGTGATAGAGCGTCCTGCTTCGGTGGTAAAAGAGCTGGTAGAGAATGCAATTGACGCTGGCAGTACACGCATTGATGTGATGCTGGAGCAGGCCGGAAAAAACCGTATTATTATTGAAGATAACGGCAGAGGTATGAGCCGTGAGGAGTTATCGCTGGCGTTGCAGCGTCATGCGACATCTAAATTGCCGTCCGATGATTTGCTTAATATTAACTTCCTTGGGTTTCGTGGTGAGGCATTGCCATCGATTGCTTCGGTCAGTCGTATGAGCATAAGCAGCCGCAGACAGGATGCTGATGATGCCTGGATACTACGTATTGAAGCAGGTGACATGTTTGAGGCAGAACCAACATCACTCATGCGTGGCACACGCATCGAAGTACGTGATTTATTTTATGCCACGCCAGCGCGCCTTAAATTTCTGAAAACTGACCGCACAGAAATTCAGCAAACGGTGGATATGGTATCACGCCTTGCAATGGCGCATCCGGATGTTTCGTTCTCGCTGATTTCTGATGGAAAACAAATGCTGATGCTGGATGCCGCGCAGGGAAACCTCCTGGATAGCAGATTGCACCGACTCGGAAAACTCATGGGCAACGATTTTACTGATAATGCACTTTCGCTCAACCATAGTCGTGAAGGTATAGTGCTTACAGGATTTGCTGCGCTGCCGACCTATAATCGTGGCACGTCGGCGGAACAGTATTTATTTGTCAATGGCAGGCCGGTACGTGATCGCTTGTTGCTTGGCGCAGTGAAAGGCGCCTATCAGGATGTATTGGCGCATGATCGTTATCCAGTCGTTGTATTATTTCTGGATGTGCCATCCAGTGAGGTGGATGTGAATGTGCATCCAGCCAAGGCAGAAGTACGTTTTCGTGACAGCAGCCTGGTGCGTGGATTAATAGTGGGCGCAATAAAATATGCACTATCGGAAGCAGGTTTTCGCGCATCATCCACCGTTGGCGTAGAAGCATTGCAACGATTCGCGGCAAATGCCGGCACCGCATCCGCAGGTGCATATGCCTATGCTCCGCACATGCCGTTTACGTCTTCATCTGTTTTCTCAGAGTCTGGGGCGCGTAGTTTTGATACGGCAGCACCTGCATTATCACTCATTGCTGGGCAGTCATTGCCGCCACTGGCGCGCCCTGCGGAACCATCCGCGCAGGGGATTGATTATACGGCGTATCCACTTGGCGCCGCGCGTTGCCAGATCCATCAAACCTATATTGTGGCAGAAACACAAAACAGCCTGATTGTGGTGGATCAACATGCAGCACATGAAAGGCTGGTGCATGAACGTATGAAAGGAGACCTTGCAAAAAGCGGCGTGGCACGTCAACGGCTGCTGATACCGGAGGTGGTAACACTTAATGAATCGCTTGCTGAATCGCTGCTTTCCAGACAGAATGAGCTGGAGACGTTTGGCCTTTTGATAGAGGCATTTGGCGCTGATACCATTATGGTAAGGGAAACACCCGCCATGCTCGGCGAAATCGATGTTCAGGCGCTGATTCGTGAATTAGCCGATAATATTCGTGAATTCGGTGAAACGCTGGCACTCAAAGACAGCATTGAAAAACTTAGCGGAACCATGGCGTGTCATGGCAGTGTACGCGCTGGCCGCACATTGTCGATTGCTGAAATGAATGCACTGCTCAGGCAAATGGAGCAAACACCGCTATCTGGCCAGTGTAATCATGGCCGCCCGACCTATATTGAACTTAGCCGTAAAGATATTGAAACATTGTTCGGGAGGCGCGGATGACATTTCATGCGATAGTAGCTATTTGCGCATTCCTGATGTCATTGCTGGGCACCCGCATTGCAATACTTGCCATGCGCGCGCGACGTGCAAATCTTGGCTATGACACTCTACCGCCGGCAGTACAAAATCTTCTGCCCCAAAGCATTCAGGGAGGTGGCATAGTAGTAGTATTTGCGGTGGCTATTTGCATGACAATGTTAGAAGTACGTTTTGACGTATTGTTGCCATTCTTTATTCTGTCGTCATTGGCTCTCATCGAAAAACTTATTCCTTTACCATGGCTGTTGCAGATGGCACTTCAGATATTTGCTATTTCTGTTCCGCTGAGTAATCTGGTAGGGCCTACCTTCGGTGAAGTGCTCCCTGCATGGCTTGATATACTCATAGTGAGTGGTGCGTGGATGTGGTTCATCAACATGCTGAAAGGTATGGATGATGTAGATGGATTCGCAACAACGGCACTGGTTTGCATTAGCGCAGGCATATGTTTGGTTATTGTAATGTTTGGTGCATTTCCTTCTTTAGCCGCATCCTACAGCCTTATTGTGGCGTGCGCTGCATCCGGTTTTCTCTGGTGGAACTGGCCGCCATCAAAAATTTCTCTTGGTAAAATAGGTACTGTCCCACTTGCGTTTCTACTTGGGTATATCTTGCTAATTGCCGTACGCACTGGCTATGGATATGCAGTGCTTATTATGTGTGCATATTACCTGTCGGATAGCCTGATTTCATGGGTACGGCGCACATGGAAAAACAAACCTTTAGCGCTTGTCCATGACGACCATTATTACCAATATGCGCGCATTAATGGTCGCAGCAGTGCATTTGTTGTGCGTAGCGTATTTGGCATAAACATATTACTGGGGTTTTTATCTACGCAAACAGTGATATACCCAGAGATGGCAACATTTTATACTCTGACCGCATATCTTGCAGTGTTTATGTTGCTTGGGTTTTTTATGCAAAAGAAAGTAAGGATATAACCGGGTGGCGCGCTTATCGATAAACAGAAATTTGCTGATCGCAATACACGATACGCTTATGGGGGCGGCGAGTTTTGCCATGGCCGTATATCTGCGCCTTGGCAGTGACCAGATACATATCGCCGAACCATATTTATTTAAAGCAACCATCAGTTTTGCAGTTATCTGTGCCATTATTTTTGCACAGATGCGCCTGTATCGAGGATTGTGGCGCTACGCATCCATGCGTGACATGATGGTTATCGTTCGAGCGGTTACTTTAGCAATACTGGTTTTTTCCGCATTGGCGTTCATCATTGATCGTCATCATGGCATCCCCCGTTCCGTGCCCTTTATAAACTGGATGGTGCTTCTGTTATTATTGGCTGGTCCGCGTGTTCTTTATCGCTCGCTTCATGATCGCAATTTTTTTTCACGCAGCGTTGTGCAGGATGGCGTTAAGATACCGGTGATGCTGGTAGGGGTAAATGATAATGCCGAGCGCTTTATCCGTGATATGGCACGTGACAGGAAGGCGTTGTATGAAGTGGTTGCTATTGCCGATGACGATCCTCGCCAGAAACACCATACATTGCACCGCGTGCCCATTTATGGTGGCACTGATATACTCGATCTCATTATCAATAAATTAGAGCGTAAAGGCGTTCGTCCACAGAAAATTATTTTAACCGATGATAGCAAAACAGGCGATGATATACGCAAACTGTTGGATAAGGTGGATAGTCTTGGGATTCCATTGGCACGCCTGCCACGTAGCAGCGAATTCAAAACGCGTATGCATGACAGAAAAGATATTCAGCCGATAGCGGTGGAAGACTTACTTGGGCGCGCCCAGAATGTGCTGGATCGGGCAAGTATGAGCGCTCTGGTAAAAGGCAAACGAATATTGGTAACGGGCGCAGGGGGCACGATTGGCGGCGAGCTTACCCGTCAGATTGCATCCTACGCGCCAGCAGAAATGGTGCTGCTAGAGCGCAGTGAATTCAACATGTATCAAATTGATCGTGAAATTCGTGGATGTTTCCCAGACCTTGAGCTGCATGTCACGCTTGCCGATGTCATTGACCAAACCCATGTTAATAAAATTTTTGAAACCTACCGGCCTGAAATTGTGTTCCATGCCGCTGCCATTAAACATGTGCCGCTTGCTGAGCAGAATGTGGAAGAAACAGTGCTAACCAATGTGTTTGGTACACGCTATATTGCAGAGGCCTGCAAGCAATATAAAACATCCGTTATGGTAATGATTTCAACGGATAAGGCAGTAAATCCCACCAATGTTATGGGAGCAGCCAAGCGGTTGGCCGAATGCTTCTGCCAGGCACTCGGTGCATCGGAAGAATCTTCAAACACCAAATTCATCACCGTTCGGTTTGGTAATGTGCTGGGGTCAACTGGTTCTGTAGTGCCACTGTTTCAAGAACAGATTGAACGAGGAGGGCCGGTCACCGTCACCCATCCGGATATGACGCGTTATTTTATGACAGTGCGTGAGGCCGTTGAGCTGGTGATGCAGGCGGCGTCGCTGGGAGCGGGGTTGCGTGACCGCAAGGAGTGTATCTTTGTGCTGGATATGGGTAGGCCTATGAAAATACTGGATTTAGCCCACCAGATGATTCGCCTCGCTGGCTTAAAACCAGGCGAAGACATTGCCATTACCTTCACCGGTCTGCGCCAAGGTGAAAAATTATACGAAGAATTGTTTTACCTTTCTGAAAATGCCGTTAAAACAGCGCATGACAATATCTTCCTGGCATCACCACGCGTGGCTGAAATGCATGTATTACTGGCAGGTTTAGAAAAACTGCTGGCAGCGTGCAAGGAGCGCAAGGCATATGAAGTCAGGGCGTTACTGCAACAATTAGTGCCTGAATTTGAACCCGCAGTGAAAAAAGACCATGACCATCAAGCGCGCCCTGATCTCCGTATCGTCAAAAACTAACCTGCTTCCCTTTGCAAAATTTCTGCACGAGGCAGGGGTTGAAATCCTCTCCACGGGTGGCACAGCCAAAGCACTGCGTGATAATAATATTCCGGTAAAAGATGTATCGGCACATACTGGATCGCCTGAAATTATGGATGGGCGTGTTAAGACGCTACATCCTAAAATCCATGGCGGTATCCTTGCTATACGCGGCAATGCTGAGCATGAAAAAGCGATGAGCGACCACGGCATCGGCGCGATCGATCTGGTTGCCATCAACCTTTATCCGTTCGAAGAAACGGTGGCAAAAGGTGCAGGCTTTGATGACTGCATAGAGAATATCGACATTGGCGGGCCGGCCATGATCCGGGCTTCCGCCAAAAATCATGCGCATGTAACCATAATTGTTGATCCTTCCGATTATGAAAAAGTCATTGCAGAGATGAAGTCTAACAAAGGTGCTACCAAAGCAGAAACCCGCCGATACCTTGCATACAAAGCGTATTCTCGCACAGCAGCGTATGACGCAGCCATCAGCCAATGGTTCGCCCGCATTGAGGGAGATGCTTTCCCAGAAAGTTATACATTCTCTGCCAAGCGCAAAGAGACGCTGGCATACGGCGAAAACCCGCACCAGCAGGCAGCGTTTTACACGGTAGATGCCTGCCGCCCATCGCTAGCCACTGCCACCCAGCATCAGGGCAAAGAACTGTCTTATAATAATATAAACGATACTGATGCTGCATGGGAGTTGGTGAGTGAATTTGCTGAACCCACAGTTGCCATCATCAAACATGCCAACCCTTGCGGTGTGGCCAGCGGAAACAATATGCTTGAGGCATATCTTAAGGCATATGAGTGCGATAAAACCAGTGCGTTTGGTGGTATTATCGCCCTAAACCGCATGCTGGACGCAAAAACCGCTGAAGAAATCTCCAAGCTGTTTGCAGAGGTGATTATTGCACCGGATGCAGAGCCCGCCGCTAAAGAATTACTGGCAAAAAAGCAGAAATTACGCCTGCTTACCACCGGTGGCATGCCTGACCCTAAGGCGCTTGACTATGCGGTCAAGTCAGTGACGGGTGGATTTTTGGTGCAGACCCGTGATAGTGTTACTTTCGATGAAAAAACACTCAAAGTTGCCACGAAAAACAAACCAACCGATGCACAGATGCGTGACCTTATCATGGCACTTACTATCGCCAAGCATGTAAAATCCAACGCTATTGTGCTGGTAAAAGATGGTCGCACGGTGGGCATCGGCGCGGGGCAGATGAGCCGCATTGATTCCACCAAAATCGCTTGCCGCAAGGCAGAGGAAGCTGGGCTTTCCACCAAAGGTGCAGCACTGGCCTCTGAGGCATTCTTTCCGTTCGCTGATAATGTGGAACTGGCGGCAGGCGCAGGCGTCACCGCCATCATCCAGCCGGGTGGCTCCATCCGTGATGCAGAAGTGATTGAAGCTGCCGATAAACATGGCATCGCTATGGTATTTACCGGCATCCGGCATTTCAGGCATTAGCCAAGCCCCGCCGAAGGCGGGGTCCGGAATGAATTAAACCAGCCCCCTCAATAAATGCGGGGCTCTAAGCCACACCCAATGCGCGTATCTGCCGGAGTGTCACCATCAGGCGTGGCAGGTCTGGTGCCTCGCCGGTTTTAATACCTTCCATGAAGCGTTCCAGAGATTCCACATCACCTTTGTTAGCATCAATCCATTTTTCAAGCCCGCCCGTATGGGAAATGACACGGTCGGTCAGGCGACGTTGCTCATCATATAAATCTGCAATAATGGCTTTGATAGCCAGCCTGTCCCAGTGGGAATTAATGGCCATCTGTTCAGCGCAACCACGCAGCCATGACAGGCCAAGTTTTGATCCCAGCTCGAAATAGGCCTTGCCGACCTCTTTCACCGGCAACTTGCGCTTATGCGCCACAGAAATAATATCCGGTGCTGCCGACATAATACCGAGCGCAGCCACCGCATCTGCCAGTTTCTTTGGCACCGATTTGGCAATCAGACGCGCTGCGATAGCTTCTGCTTCTTTACGGGTCATCGCCGAATGGAGCGATGCTTTATTTTTCTCAATTTCGGCTACCTCAGGAAGAATTTCTTTACTCACCGCATCAATATCCAGAGGCATGGGCAGATGGTGTAACAGCCAAGTACTCACGCGCTCCAAGAATTGCGTGGTCATGGCATACATTTCTGTTTGCGTTGCCACATCAATGGTAGCCGCATTTTGCTCAATACCGTTCCAAATATGGCGAAGGCCAAACGCATCACGCGCGGTGGCATAGGCTGCTGCAATATCACGCACGGATGCGCCAAGGTCTTCTGCAATATCAAAACAGAAGGTGATGCTGGCGCGGTTTACCACGCTGTTGGTCATCACAGTAGCAATAATTTCGCGCTTTAGCGGATGTTTTTCTATCGCCTTGGCAAAATCTTTCTGCATTGGAATCGGGAAATAACGCTTCAGGTCTGAGATGAAATAATCCTCATCCGGCAGCGATGATTCCAGCATATCCTTGTAAAGCGCCATTTTACTGTAGGCGAGGAGCACGGCGATTTCCGGACGTGTCAGCCCACGCTTTGCCACTTTGAGTTCCGCCAATTGGCGATCGCTTGGCAGGAATTCAATCTCACGGTTTAAGGCACCACGTGACTCAAGCACGTGAATAAGCCGTGTGTGCGATTCCAGCAGTTGATAGGCCTGTTGTTCTGCAATGGTAATAGCTTGCGTTTGCAGGATGTTATCCTTAAGCACCAGACGTGCTACCTCATCGGTCATGCTAGCGAGAATTTTATCGCGCTTGGCAAGTGTAAGGTTGCCGCTTGCAACTTCACCGCTGAAGGCAATCTTGATATTCACCTCATGGTCGGAGCAGTCCACACCAGCAGAATTATCAATAGCATCCGTGTTGATGCGTCCGCCACTCCTCGCATATTCAATGCGGCCTTTCTGCGTGAATCCAAGGTTTCCACCTTCGCCGACAATCTTGCAGCGCAGCTCGCGGCCATTTACGCGGACAGCATTGTTAGCGCGATCGCCAACCTGCTCGTTGCTTTCTTCTTCAGCTTTTACATAGGTGCCAATGCCGCCATTCCACAACAGGTCAACCGGCGCGAGTAAAATGGCGCGCATGAGTTCATCCGGTGTGAATTTTGCCTTGCTCACACCGAGAGCGGTTTGTGCTTCTTTTGAGATTTCAATGGTCTTCGCACTGCGCTCAAAAATGCCGCCGCCTTTGGAGATAAGCTTTGCGTCATAATCTTTCCATGTAGAGCGCGGCAATTCAAAGAGGCGCTTGCGTTCGTTGAAGCTTTTTGCTGCGTCAGGAGTTGGATCAATAAAAATATGCATGTGGTTGAACGCGGCCACCAGATGGATTTTATTAGATAGCAGCATGCCATTGCCAAACACGTCACCTGCCATGTCACCAATACCAGCTACAGTAAACTCCTGCGTACCAATATCCACGCCCATTTCCTGGAAATGGCGCGTAACAGATACCCAGCCGCCCCGCGCGGTGATACCCATTTTCTTGTGGTCGTAACCAACGGAGCCACCGGAAGCAAATGCATCGCCCAGCCAGAAGCCATAGGCAGCTGAAACACTGTTTGCAATGTCAGAGAATGTTGCCGTGCCTTTATCAGCTGCTACCACCAGATACGGATCATCACCGTCGTGACGTACCACTTGCTTAGGCGGCACAATTTTTCCTTTTACGATGTTATCAGTGATATCTAGCAGACCGGACAGGTACATCTTGTAACATTCCACACCTTCGGCCATAAACGCTTCGCGGTTGCTTGCCACAGGCGCCTGTTTCAGTACAAAGCCACCTTTGGAACCAACGGGCACAATCACCGAGTTCTTCACCATCTGCGCTTTCATGAGGCCAAGAATTTCTGTCCGGAAATCTTCATGGCGATCAGACCAGCGCAAACCACCGCGCGCTACTTTACCACCACGCAGATGGATACCTTCCACGCGCGTGCCATACACAAATATTTCAGCAAACGGGCGCGGCAGCGGAAGCTCCGGCACATTCGCCGAATCAAATTTGAATGACAGAACAGGTTTCGTATTACCGTTAGCATTTTTCTGGTAGTAGTTAGTGCGCAGCATGGCACCTATAAGCTCCATGTAACGGCGCAGGATACGATCTTCAACCGCGTTGCTTACTGCGCCAAGCTGTTCTTCTATTTCTTTGCGGATAGCGGTTTGTTTTTGATCCCTATCTTTTTCTGCAGGAGAGAAACGCACTTCAAATAGCTCAACAAGTAGGCGAGTTATTTGCGGATGAGCGCACAATGCCTGTTCAATAGCTGCCTGGCTGTATGTAAATACAATCTGCTTCAGGTACTTCGCGCAAGCACGTAGCATAGTTACTTGCCGAGCATCAAGACCGGCACGCAGGATGAGCGCATTGAATTTGTCATTTTCCAGTTCGCGCTGCCACACCATGAGCAAGGCATCCTGAATTTTTTCCTTTACCTGATCCAGCGTAAACTGTGATTTCTCAGCCATCTGCAACTTGAAGTCGCGTATGCGAACTGGCTTATCAGTATCAGAGAGCTGAATTTTGAAAGGATGTTCCTCAATCACACGGAATCCAGCATTTTCCAACAGTGGCAATATGTCGGAAAGCGCGATTTCATAGAGCGGGTTATAAATCTTCAAGTGCAGGAACGAGGAATCTTCAGCCTTGTTGTTGTACAAGTCCATGACCAGAGAATTTTTTTCTTGTGATTCCTCTATCTTCTCAATGTCATATACGCAGCCTGCCGCATCATAACGGTTGATGTAGCTTTGTGGAAATGCGTTCCCATATTTACGCAGGTATTTCTGGGCACGTTGTTCACCCAATTTTGCTGTAAGTGCTTCCATAAGCTGGTCACTCCACAAATAAGCGCGCTTAGCGATTTCATTCTCAATTGCATTAAGATTTACGCTTGGAATATCACCCGGTGAAGTTTTAACGATGAGATGCAAGCGCGCAAGTGGTGCTTCTTCGGTGATGAGCGTAGAAAATGTTGATGAAAAACTACCAAAAGATTTTTCTACAATGCCCTGTATCTGGCGGCGCAGATCCGTTGAGAAGCGTTCGCGTGGTACAAACACCATAACGCTCACAAAACGCTCTGACGCATCCTTACGCACAAACATACGAACGGCAGGTTTTGACTCGAGCATTAAAATGCCAATACTGATGTCGAATAAATCATCCTCTGTCATCTGGAATATTTCATCACGCGGCAGGAATTCCAGAATTGCTTTCAGCGATTTTCCGTCATGACTTACCGGGTCAAAGTTTGAACGTTCCAGCACATGCTCAATTTTTTTACGCACCAGAGGAATTTCAACGCCACTTTGGTAATATACGTTCGATGTAAACAACCCAACGAAACGCGCTTCACCGCTGATTTTACCCTTATCATCAAAGCGTTTAAGGGAAATGCTATCCATCGGTACAGCGCGATGCACGGCTGAGCGGCGGCTGGATTTGGTTACTTCAATTAGTTCGGTACCGCGCAGAAAATGGCTGGCTTCCGGTGGTAATGTGCCGCTGTCTGCAACCACTAAATCATCGGATATTTTAAGCACGCCAAGGCGTGAATCATCAGGGCAGGTAAGCGTATCACCATGTTTTGAATGGACAAGTTTATATTCTGCGTAGCCAAGAAATACAAAATTGCGCTCTATGAGCCAGTATAGAAAATCTTTGACTTCGCGCGCCATTTCTTTGTCATAGGTGTAAGGAGCATATTGCATACCGGCTATTGTTTGTTCAGCCTTCACTACAATTTGTTGCCAGTCCTGCACGGCGGCGCGTACATGCTGGATGACCCATAATAGGTCATTTTCAAGCTGTTCTTCGGTCATGCCTTCTGGCAGAGATGAGATTTCAAAGTGAATAAAAGATTCTGGCTTAAACGCGCTGCCCTTTTCCTGAAGTGGCGCGAGTGATTTGAAGTGTCCTTTTGAGTCACGCTGAACTTGGAAAATAGGGTGATAGGTTTCACGAATCATGAAACCGTGACGCGTAAGCTCGGCAGAAAGCGAGTCTACCAAAAATGGCATGTCATCGTTTAGCATTTCCACTACAACAGATGACATCTCATAGCCATGCTTGCGTTTTTGCGGCTGGAATACGCGGATTTTTGGTTTTCTCCCATCACGTTTTTGTAAAAATTCGTACGCAGATGCCGTAATAGATGCAGAAAGTGCGGCATCAACACGCTCTAAGTCAGGGTTCATGATGCGCGCATAAAACTGGCGGGTAAATTCCTGCAGCGTTTCACCACCTGATTTGGGCAGGGCTAAGAGTATGTTTTTGATATGCTGGGCATGTTGCTTGAGATAGGCGGTCTGCATGAGGGTTTCCAGTGATTTTGATGTACTTGAAGAATTTTTACGTATAAACCAACATCATGAATAGCATCAATTATAATGAATATCTAGCCTCCTGCTGCGTTATTGCGCGCGATGCCGGAAAAATTATCATGAACTATTTCGGCGGCGAACTTTCTGCCCGCAAAAAAGAGGATCATAGTCCGGTGACCGATGCGGACCTTGCCGCAAACCATCATATTATCAATGCCTTATCAGTCATCACGCCGCAGATACCCATTATTGCCGAAGAAGATGAATTTATTTCTGCAACGCAGCATGCACGTTTCTGGCTGGTGGATCCGCTGGATGGTACGCGCAGTTTTGTGCGCGGTGAGGAAGAGTTCACCGTCAATATCGGCCTGATTGAAAATGGCAAGCCAGTGCTTGGGGTGATTTACGCACCGCCACAAAATACGCTTTATTATGCTGGCAGGAATTTAGGCGCGTGGCGCGAAAAAGAAAAAGGCAAACCTGAAGCGATAAACGCACGCACGCCTGCTGCTGATGGATTGGTGGTGGTGCGCAGCCGTTCACACCCTTCTAAAACGGCTGAGACATTTTTGCAGACACTGAACATCAAAGAAAATATTCCAAGCTCCAGCTCCATGAAACTCTGCCTGCTGGCTGAAGGCACGGCGGATATATATCCGCGCTTTGGCCGCACCATGGAGTGGGACACCGCGGCAGGGCATGCCATTTTAGACGAAGCTGGCGGGCGCATTGAAATGGTGGATGGTACACCGCTGACCTATGGCAAACCAGGCTACGAAAACCCGCATTTTATTGCGTATGGGAAGTAATCTAGAGCTTCTTCTCCAGCGCGTCCCACACATCGGCCTCTAAGCGCGTGCCGTATAAGCGATTGATAGGTGGGATACTCGAAGGCGAGGTGATGTTGATCTCGGTGAGCCAGTCACCAATCACATCAATGCCTGTTAAGAGCAAGTCATGTTTTTTAAGTAGCGGCGAGAGGGCTTCGCAAATTTCCATGTGACGCTTGGTCGCTTCTGCCTTCACATATTTAGCGCCAATGCGCAGTGCCGCGCGTGTTTCACCAGCGGGTGGAATGCGCCCGGCGATGGCTGCATATTTGCTATCAATCAAAATAATCCGCACTTCGCCGGTGCTCATTTCCGGCAAAAATTTCTGCACCACCCACGGGTTGTTACTGCTTGCAAACAGTGTTTCCATCAGCGC
>JBKDKX010000014.1:0-23063 GCA_046344715.1 Alphaproteobacteria bacterium
GTGATGCCAGGTGACAACGTGACGATGGAAGTAACGCTGATATCGCCAATAGCGATGGAAGAAGGCGTGCGCTTCGCTATCCGCGAAGGTGGCCGTACCGTCGGTGCCGGCGTAGTCGCAAAAATTGTTGAGTAGTTAGATTAGGATTGGATGAAGGATTAAGTTATGCAAAACCAGAAAATCCGCATTTGGCTTAAGGCGTTCGATCACCGTGTGCTTGATACCAGCACTGCGGAGATCGTATCGACTGCCAAACGTACAGGCGCACAGGTGCGCGGGCCGATTCCTCTGCCTCGCCGCATTGAGCGCTTTACGGTGAATCGTTCGCCGCATGTGGATAAAAAATCCCGTGAGCAGTTCGAGATCCGTACGCATAAGCGCGTGATTGACATACTTGATCCGACACCACAGACCGTGGACGCGCTCATGAAGCTCGACCTTGCGTCTGGTGTGGATATTAAAATCAAGGCGGAGGCAGCATAATATGCGTACCGGTCTTATTACAAAAAAACTGGGCATGACCAGCGTCTATACACCGGAAGGTGAAATGATGGCGGTAACCCTGCTGCAAGTTGATAATTGTCAGGTTGTTGCAAAGAAAACTAAAGAAAAAGATGGTTATGATGCTGTGCAGCTTGGTGCTGGCAGTGTAAAAGCCAAGAACACCACAAAAGCAATGCGCGGTCATTTCGCTAAGGCAAAGGTTGAGCCTAAAGCGAAAGTGGTTGAATTCCGCGTAGCAGAAAGTGCGCTGCTGGATGCTGGTTCTGAGCTGGTTGCTAGTCATTTCGTGCCAGGCCAGTATGTGGATGTGATTGGTGAAACCAAAGGTAAGGGCTTTGAAGGTGTTATGAAACGCTGGAACTTTGCTGGTTTGGAAGCATCGCATGGTGTGTCTGTATCGCATCGTTCGCACGGTTCAACCGGTCAACGTCAGGATCCAGGCCGCGTATTCAAAGGCAAAAAAATGGCCGGTCATCTCGGAACCGAGCGTGTGACTACCCAGAATCTTCAGATTATATCTGTAGATGATGACAAAGGTCTCATTGCGGTGCGCGGTACCGTACCAGGTACTGAGAACGGTTATGTATTTATAAAAGATTCTGTGAAGAAAGGTTTGCATCCAAAAGCGCCTTTCCCTGCAGGTATCAGAAAATCTGAAGCAGTGGCTGCTGAGCAGTCTGCTGCTGAAACAACCAATGAGCAATAGGTGACCTATGAAAGTTAAAGTGGTTACATTGGACAATAAAGACGCAGGTGAGATTGCCTTGGCTAAGGAAATTTTCGGTCTTGAAGTCCGTATGGATATTCTGCATCGTATGGTGGAATACCAACGTGCTAAGAAACAGTCTGGCACACACAAAACCAAGACGATTTCTGAAATCAGCGGCACAACCAAGAAGCCTTTCAAGCAAAAAGGTACTGGTTCTGCTCGTCAGGGGTCATTGCGTTCTGCGCAGATGCGCGGCGGTGCTACGATTTTTGGCCCGGTGGTTCGCAGCCATGCGGTTGATCTTCCAAAAAAAGTCCGCAAGCTTGCTATGAAACACGCCCTTTCTGCAAAACATAAAGAAGGCACGTTATTCGTTATTGATAGTGATCATGTTAAAGCAGCAAAAACCAAAGCGATTGCCGCGTCATTCAAGAAAAATGGCTGGGATGCTCCGCTCATTATTGGTGGCGCGAAGCTGGATGAAAGTTTTGCCAAGGCAGCACGTAACATTAAGCATGTGGATGTACTCTGTCAGGATGGTGCGAACGTATATGACATTCTCCGTCATAAACAACTGGTACTCACAAAGGATGCAGTGAAGCACCTGGAAGAGAGGCTCAAATGAAAAAAGTAACTAAGAAAGTAAGCGCAGAAGCACGCAGCTATCATTATGATGTGCTGCTGTCTCCAGTGATTACGGAAAAATCAACAGCGGCATCTGAACATGGCAAGTTTGTGTTCAACGTGCGTTCATGCGCGGGCAAAGAAGAAATCCGCTCTGCAGTGGAAGCGTTGTTCAAAGTAAAAGTGACCAAGGTGAATACACTGAATCGTTTGGGTAAGAATAAACGTTTCAAAAACACTATGGGCAAGCAAAGCGATGTGAAAAAAGCAATTGTGACACTGGCTGAAGGTCAGTCAATCGACTTACAAAGTGGAGTGAAATAACATGGCACTCAAGAGTTTTAAACCAACTACACCTGCTCAGCGTCAACTGGTTATAGTTGACCGTTCCGAGCTCTGGAAAGGTAAGCCAGTTAAGCAGCTGACTGAAGGTAAGCGCAAAACGGGTGGCCGTAACCATCATGGTCGTCTGACCGCGTTCCGGGTTGGCGGTGGTCATAAGAAAAAACTGCGCGTGATTGATTTCAAGCGTGATAAGTTTGACGTTCCTGCAACGGTTGAGCGCCTTGAGTATGATCCTAACCGTTCGGCGTTTATCGCACTCATCAAATATGCCGATGGTGAAATGTCTTACATCCTCGCGCCTCAGCGTCTCGCTGTGGGTGACACGGTTGTGGCCTCGGATAAAGCGGACATTAAACCTGGCAACGCAATGCACTTAAAGAGCATTCCTGTGGGTACGATTATCCACAACGTTGAAATGAAAGTGGGTAAAGGCGGACAGCTTGCGCGCTCTGCTGGCACGTATGTGCAGCTTGTGGGCAAAGATGGCGGTTTCGCGCAGATTAAACTGCGTTCTGGCGAGCTTCGCATGGTGCTTGATACCTGTCTTGCAACGATTGGTGCTGTATCTAACCCAGATCACCAGAACCGTGTAATTGGCAAGGCTGGCCGTAGCCGTTGGCTTGGTATCCGTCCTTGCGTGCGCGGTGTTGCGATGAATCCGGTAGACCATCCACATGGTGGCGGTGAAGGTCGTACGTCTGGTGGTCGTCATCCGGTTACTCCGTGGGGTAAAGGTACAAAAGGCAACAAGACCCGTTCTCGCAAGAAAAAGAACAAGCTCATCATCAAGAACCGGCACGGTAAATAGGAGTTTATATGGCAAGATCAGTTTGGAAAGGCCCGTTCGTAGATGGTTACCTGCTCAAAAAAGCAGAAGTTGCCCGCGCATCTGGCAAAAATATGATCATCAAGACATGGTCACGTCGTTCCACCATCATCCCGCAATTCGTTGGGTTGACCTTTGGTGTGTATAACGGGAAGAAATTTATCCCCGTTGCAGTGAACGAAGACATGATTGGTCATAAATTCGGAGAATTCTCTCCTACACGCACCTTCAACGGCCATACGGCAGTGAAGAAGGAAGCGGCTCCGGCGAAGAAGGGCTAACCTATGACGAATATGGCAAAAAAAATATCACAAAGTGCACCTGATCCAACAGAAGCAAAAGCGGTTATTAACCGCCTTCGTATCAGTCCGCGTAAACTTAATCTGGTGGCAGGTATGATCCGCGGTATGACTGTGGGTGATGCTATTACCCAGCTGCAATTTTCTGGCAAGCGCATTGCGAATGATGTTCGTAAGGCTCTCCAGTCAGCTATTGCAAACGCGGAAAACAATCATAACCTCAACGTAGATTCATTGTATGTGAAAGAGGCGTATGTAGGTAAAAACCTGGTGATGAAGCGTTTCCATACGCGTGGTCGTGGTAAAAGTGCTGGCATTAAGAAGCCATACGCCAACCTTACGCTTGTTGTCCGTGAGCGTGGGGAAGAGCCTGCAAAAGAAATTAAGTCAGAGAAAAAGGCGGCTAAGAAGCCTGCTAAAAAATCTGCCAAAAAGGAGTCTGAATAATGGGTCAGAAGGTAAACGCCATAGGTCTGCGCGTAGGCATTAACAAGACGTGGGATTCACGCTGGTTTGCTGGCAGTGATTACGCAGATAAACTGCATGAGGACTTCAAGATTACGAAGTATCTGAAAAAGCAACTTGATGCAGCAGGTGTAAGCAAAATCATCATCGAACGTCCGAGCAAAAAAGCGCATATCACCATTCATACAGCTCGTCCGGGGGTTGTGATTGGTAAAAAAGGCGCGGATATCGATAAGATTAAAAAGGATATCTCAAAATTCACCAGCGATGAAGTGCATGTGAATATTGTGCCGGTGGCTAAACCGGAACTGGATGCAACACTGATCGCGGAATCGGTGGCGCAGCAGCTGGAAAAGCGTGTGGCGTTCCGCCGTGCGATGAAGCGTGCGGTGCAATCCTGTCTGCGTCTGGGTGGTCTTGGTATTCGTATCAACGTGTCTGGTCGTCTTGGCGGCGCGGAGATTGCGCGCATGGAATGGTATCGTGAAGGCCGTGTGCCTTTGCATACGTTGCGTGCGGATGTTGACTATGGTGTGGCGCGTGCAGAAACTGCATACGGTACAATTGGTGTGAAAGTATGGGTATTCAAGGGTGAAATCGTTGGTAAAGAAAAGAAAATTATTACCGATGCGATTCCTCCTGTAGTGCCGAGTGATGAACCGTCAGAAGCTAAAAGCGAGTAATATTTTATGTTGAGCCCTAAAAAAACAAAATACCGCAAGCAGCATAAAGGACGCATCCGTGGCAATGCCAAGGGTGGTAGTCAGCTGAATTTCGGTCAGTATGGCCTGAAAGCGGTGCAGCCAGAGCGCATTACTGCTCGTCAAATTGAGGCAGCCCGTCGTGCGATTTCTCGTCACATGAAACGCCTTGGCCGCTTATGGATTCGCGTATTTCCGGATGTGCCGGTAACCCGTAAACCTGCCGAAGTGCGCATGGGTTCCGGTAAAGGTTCTGTGGAATTCTGGGCAGCGCGTGTGGAGCCAGGCCGTATCTTATTTGAAATTGACGGTGTTAGCGAGCAGGTTGCCCGCGAGGCGTTTGACCGCGCTTCTGCCAAGCTGCCGATTAAGACCAAATTTGTCGCCCGTGTGGAAGAAGGAGAGCACGCATGAAAACCGCTGAGCTTCGTACAAAGAGCAAAGCAGAGCTCAAAGAGCTCGTGCTTAACCTGAAGAAGGAGCAATTTAACCTGCGCTTTCAGGCAGCAACCGGTGCTTTGGAAAACCTGTCACGCTTCAAAGACGTGCGCAGAACTATTGCCCGTGCCAAGACATTGATTGATGAGCCGGAAGGTGTAGTAAAAGCCGCTCCTAAGGCAAAGAAAGAGAAAACGACCGCAGCTCCTAAAAAAGCCGCAGCTAAAAAAACGAAGGCAAAGGAGTAACGTATGCCTAAACGTGTATTGCAAGGTGTCGTAGTAAGCGACAAAAGTGAGAAAACGGTGATCGTAAGTGTGGAACGCCGTATGGCTCACCCTGTGTATAAGAAAACCATTCGCCGTTCTAAAAAATATGCGGCACATGATGAGCAGGGTAAGTTCAAAATAGGCGATGTGATTCAAATTATCGAATCCGCTCCTATTTCTAAAACCAAGCGCTGGCGCGTGGTGTACGAATAACACTGGACATCAGGCATTTAAGGATAAAAGAGTATGATACAGCAGCAAAGTAACTTAGAAGTAGCCGACAATTCCGGAGCGCGCCGCGTGATGTGCATTAAGGTATTGGGCGGTTCTATGCGTAAAACCGCAAGCGTTGGCGACGTGATCGTAGTTTCTATTAAAGAAGCTATTCCACGTGGCAAAGTGAAGAAAGGTGAAGTGCACCGTGCGGTTATCGTGCGCACCCGCCGCGACATTCATCGCGCTGATGGCAGCACCATCCGCTTCGATAAGAATGCGGCTGTACTCATCAACAAGCAGAATGAGCCCATCGGCACCCGTATTTTCGGCCCTGTGACCCGCGAACTCCGCGCGAAGCAGTTCATGAAAATCGTGAGCCTTGCGCCTGAAGTATTGTAAGAAAGAGAAATGTATGGCTAACAAGTTTAAAGTAAAAAAAGGCGATGAAGTGATTGTGATCGCAGGTAAGGATAAGGGCAAAAAGGGCACTATCCTGAAAGTGATTACCGACGATCGTCGCGTTATCGTGAGTGGTGTAAATAAAGTAAAACGCCACACGAAACCTTCGCGCACTGGTGCTGGCGGTATCGTTGAAAAAGAGGCGTCCTTGCACGTGTCTAACGTTATGCTGGTTGACCCAAAATCCGGCAAGGGCACACGCGTTGGCTATAAGAAACTTGAAGATGGAACAAAGGCACGTGTTGCCAAGCTTTCAGGAGAAGTGATCAATGGCTAAAAATACAGCAGCAAAAAAAGAATCCGCTTATACACCACGCCTTCAGGCCGTGTATGAAAAGGAAGTTGTGCCTAGCCTGCAGAAGCAGTTCAACTATAAGAACTCTATGCAGATGCCAAAGCTCGATAAAATCGTTATCAACATGGGCGTTGGTGAGGTGGTTAATGACAGTAAAACCATCAACCATGCGGTGTCTGACCTTTCGCTCATTTCTGGCCGTAAGCCACAGGTGACGCGCTCCAAGAAGGCAATCGCTGGTTTCAAACTGCGCGAAAACCTGCCACTTGGCTGCAAAGTAACGCTTCGCAAACAGGCGATGTATGAGTTCCTGGACAGGCTTATCAATACTGCTTTGCCGCGTGTGCGTGACTTCCGTGGTGTGAATCCAAAAAGCTTTGATGGCCGTGGCAATTACGCGCTGGGTCTTAAAGAGCAAATCGTGTTTCCTGAGGTCAATTACGATAAAATTGATCAGGTGCGCGGTATGGATATTATCATCGTTACCACCGCAAAGACGGATGAAGAAGCAAGGGCGCTTCTGGCCGGTTTCGCGATGCCGTTTATAAAATAGAGGTAGAACATGGCAAAATTGAGTTCAATCAATAAAAACAATCGTCGCGCAAAAATGATTAAGCGTGATGCTGCGAAGCGTGCGGCACTCAAGGCGGTTATCATGAACCGTGAGCTTCCAATCGAAGATCGTATGGACGCGCAGTTCAAGCTGTCTGCTCTCCCGCGCAATGGTTCTAAGGTGCGTCATCGTAACCGTTGTGAACTCACTGGTCGCGCGCGTGGTACCTATCGTAAATTTAAACTTTCGCGCATTAAACTGCGTGAACTTGGTTCGTTTGGCCGTATTCCCGGTCTCACGAAAGCCAGCTGGTAAGGAGGCTAGCCCATGTCAATGAATTACCGTCTTGCTGATATGCTGACACAGATTCGTAATGCTCAGGCTGCGCGTCTTGCAAAAGTGCGTATTCAGGCATCCAAGTTTCTTGGAAGCGTACTCGAAGTGTTGGTAAACGAAGGTTATATCGACGGCTACACCCGTGTTGAAGAAGAAGGAAAAATCTTCTTCGAGATTGCCCTGCGCTACAGTGAAGGTGAAAAGGTTATTCGCGAGATCAACTGCATCTCCAAACCTGGCCGTCGTGTATATTGCGAAATATCTAAGTTGCCCAAATATTACAATGGTCTGGGTATTGCTATCCTCTCCACATCCAAAGGCGTGATGTCAGATTTTGATGCGCGCAAGGCGAATGTGGGCGGTGAAGTGCTCTGCTCAGTATTCTAAAGGATAAGGAAAGAAACGTATGTCACGTGTTGGTAAATCGCCAGTAGTTATTCCTTCCGGAGTTACGGTTACACTCAGTGGCCGTGATGTCGCGGTCAAAGGCAGCAAGGGCGAGCTTAAATTTGCACTTGCTCCTGAAGTGCAGATGGAAATTAAAGAGGGCAAAGCATGGTTCAAACCGCTTAGCCAGAGCAAACAGGCACGTTCGCTGTGGGGGCTCTCGCGTCGTCATGTGGGTAACATGGTGAAGGGGGTTTCTGATGGTTTCTCAGTAAAGCTGGAAATCCAGGGCGTAGGTTTCCGTGCTGCGGCTGATAAAAATTATCTCTCAATCTCTCTTGGTTTCTCACACGAAATCAAATATGCAATCCCTGCGGGTATTACTATTGCCGTGGATAAGCAGACTAGCATTACCATTTCTGGCTTTGATAAACGCTTGGTAGGTCAGGTGGCTTCCGAGATTCGTGAGTTGCGTAAGCCAGAGCCTTATAAAGGCAAGGGTGTTCGCTATGAAGGCGAATATGTAAGACAGAAAGAAGGAAAGAAGAAGTAATATGAGTCAGGCTGTAAAATCAAAAGCGCTTTTTGCGCGCCGCCAGCAGAGGGTTCGTACTGCTATCAAAAAAAATGGACGGGTTCGTCTTTCGATCTTCCGTTCTGGCAAGCATATCTATGCTCAGCTTATTGATGATAAGATGGGTAAGACACTTGCTGCGGCATCCTCTCTCGATAAGGATGTTAAGGGCAAAGTAAAATCAACTTCTACCGTGGATGCTGCGCGTGCCGTAGGTGAAGTGATTGCAAAAAAAGCTAAAGACGCCAAAGTTAAAGAAGTGGTGTTTGACCGTGGTGGTTATTTATTCCACGGCCGTGTGAAAGCACTGGCCGATGCAGCCCGCGAAGGCGGATTATCATTCTAAGGATTGGACAAAAGTATGGCACGTGAACAACGTAACGAAAATAAAGGCAGAGACCGCGAAGAAGGTTCTGATCTGATCGACAAGCTGGTATCGATCAACCGCGTTGCTAAAGTAGTGAAGGGTGGTCGCCGTTTCGGTTTTGCCGCACTGGTTGTGGTGGGCGATGGCAAAGGCCGTGTGGGTTACGGTGCTGGCAAGGCAAAGGAAGTATCTGATGCTATGCGCAAAGCAACGGATGCCGCAAAGAAATCCATGATTCGCATTCCGCTTCGTGAAGGCCGTACGCTGCATCATGACCTGTATGGTCGTTTCGGTGCGGGCAAAGTAATTATCCGCTCTGCTCCTGTAGGTACGGGTGTTATCGCTGGTGGTCCAATGCGCGCTGTGTTTGAAGCACTCGGTGTACAGGACGTGGTGGCAAAATCCGTCGGAACTTCTAATCCGCACAACATGCTTAAGGCAACGTTTGTTGCACTTCAGGATATGAAGTCTCCACGCGCCATTGCTACCAAGCGTGGTAAAAAGGTGGGTGATATCGTTGAGCGTCGCGAAGGCAAAGCTTCTGATGCTGAGCAACAGGAAAAGAAATCAGCTAAGGAATAATCGTCATGGCAACCGAAACAGCAAAAAAAACAGTAAAACCAAAAGTGGGTGGCAAAGCTCCTTCTGCTGCTAAATCAGCTGAAGCTGCACCTAAAAAGTCAGCCGCAACCGGCAAAGTAAAAGTAACCCAGATTCAGGGTTGCATAGCCCGCCGTTGGGATCAGGAAGCAACCCTTAAAGGTCTAGGTCTGAATAAGCGCCATCGCTCGCGCGTATTGGAAGATACACCATGTGTGCGCGGTATGATTTACAAAGTGCGCCATCTCGTAAAAGCAGAAAACGTAGGATAATACTATGCAACTTAATGAACTCAAAGGTATGCCAGGTTCACGCCATCGCAAGATGCGTGTTGGCCGTGGTATTGGCTCTGGTAAAGGTAAAACATCGGGTCGTGGGGGCAAAGGCCAGACGGCGCGTACCGGTGTGCGTATCAACGGCTTCGAAGGTGGTCAAACACCTATTCATCGCCGCTTGCCTAAACGCGGATTTAATAACCACACACGCCGCGTGATGGAAGTCATCAATCTTGGTGGACTACAAAAGGCTATAGATGCTGGCACGCTCGATGCTAAAAAAGACATTGATATTGCAGTGCTGAAAGCTGCAGGTCTTGTTCGAAGTGCTGGAAAAGCAGTGAAGCTCCTTGCGAAGGGCGAGCTTAAAGTAAAGATTTCTCTTTCAGTAGATTCTGCTTCAGATGCTGCAAAAGCTGCTATTGAAAAAGCCGGTGGCAAGATTACATTACCAGCTGCCGCTTAATTTAAAAGGACGACTAGATAACTCAATGACCAGATGACTAAAAATATGATAGGTATTTTTATCACTGGCATGTTATTTAGTCGTCAAGTCATCCAGTAATTGAGTTATCATATATGACATCCGCCGCAGAACGACTTGCCGCAAACATGAATTTTGGCGTACTTTCACGCGCTACTGAACTAAAAAAACGTTTGTGGTTTGTGCTTGGCGCGCTGATTGTATGCCGGCTCGGTTCATTCATTCCTGTGCCGGGGATTGACCCACACATTCTTGCTGAGATCTATGCTAAACACCAAGGTGGTGTGCTTGGTGTCTTCAATATGTTTTCGGGTGGCGCCCTCGAGCGTATGACGATTTTTGCGCTTGCTGTTATGCCATACATTTCTGCTTCTATTATTATACAAATTCTGACTGTTGCCGTGCCTTCGCTTGCTGCTCTCAAAAAAGATGGCGAGGCAGGGCGTCGTAAAATCAACCAATACACACGCTACGGTACCGTATTTCTTGCTGCATTTCAGGGATACGGCATCGCCGTTGGCCTCGAAGGCATGACTGGCAGTCGTGGTTCTGCGGTGATTGATCCCGGTGCCTTTTTCCGCTTTACCACCACGGTAACACTTACTGGAGGCACCATGTTCCTCATGTGGCTTGGGGAGCAGATTACTGCGCGAGGTATTGGTAACGGCATATCGCTTATCATTTTTACAGGTATTGTGGCAGGGCTTCCGGCGGCGATTGGCCAGACGTTTGAATTAGGTCGCACAGGCGTGATGAGTACGCCGTTTATCTTCATTATTATACTAACGGTTTTGGCGTTAATTGCGCTCATAGTATTTATCGAGCGTGCACAGCGGCGTGTTATCATCCAGTATCCAAAGCGTCAGGTGGGCAATAAAATGTTTGGTGGCGAAAATACTCATATGCCGCTGAAGCTGAATACTTCCGGTGTTATTCCGCCGATTTTTGCCAGTTCATTACTGTTATTCCCGCTAACGATTGCGAGCTTTAATGCGGGCGGTGAGGCGGGGATTCTACAGACCATCAGCACGTATCTCGGGCATGGCCAGCCGCTGTATATCGCGCTGTATGTAGCGCTTATTATTTTCTTCTGTTTTTTCTATACGTCGGTGGTGTTTAATCCGGCTGAAACCGCAGATAACCTGAAAAAAAATGGCGGCTTTATTGCGGGTATGCGGCCAGGACAGCAGACGGCTGAATATCTTGATTATGTGCTGACACGCCTTACAGCGATTGGTGCTTTGTATCTTTCACTGGTGTGCGTGATGCCGGAAATTTTTGTGGCTAAGTATGCAGTACCCTTCCAGCTCGGTGGCACCGGCTTGCTGATTGTGGTGAACGTAACCATTGATTTTGTTACACAGGTACAGTCGCATTTATTTGCCCATCAGTATGAAGGCCTGATTAAAAAAGCGCGTCTAAAAGGCAAAATGAAATGAACCTGATTCTTCTTGGGCCTCCAGGTGCTGGAAAAGGAACGCAGGCGCAGTATCTGCACAGCAAGTTAGGCGCATGCAAGCTTTCCACAGGTGATATGCTGCGTGCTGCCGTTGCTGTCGGTACCCCTGTGGGACTTCAGGCAAAAGAGGTGATGGCTAAAGGCCAGCTGGTATCTGATGACATTATGATTGCCCTCATCCGTGACCGTATCCGCCAGCCGGATTGCGCTAAAGGATTTATTCTGGATGGATTTCCCCGTACGCAGGCGCAAGCTGCTGCGCTTGATGTTATGCTTGCGGAAGAGGGGAGTGCCCTCGATTGTGTAATCGAGCTTAAAGTGGACGATGCGAAGCTGGTTGAGCGTATTGCTGGTCGGTTTTCCTGCGCAAAGTGTGGCGTTGGATATCATGACGTCTTCAAAAAAACCCGTAAAGACAGCGTATGCGATGAATGTGGCGCGACAGAGTTTTCACGCCGTGAGGATGATAATGCTGAGACCGTATCAAAACGTCTGGTGGCGTATCATCAGCAGACGGCTCCTATCATTCCATACTATCTTGAAAAGGGTGTATTATCCACCGTGGATGGTATGGCAGATATTGATGAGGTGACCCGCCAAATCAATAAAGTTTTAGAAAAGGGTAAGAAACTGGTGAAAAGTGGTTGACGGGAGTGAAAATATCATTAAAATTCCTCCTCCTTGTGAATCAATTTATTATAAACTATTGAAAATTTGAGGTTTTTGTGGCTCGTATCGCTGGTGTAAACATTCCGTCGCAGAAAAGACTGGATATTGCCCTTACCTATATTCATGGCATTGGCCGTGTTAAATCAACGCAGATATGTGAAAAGGCAGGGTTGTCGCCAGAAAAGCGCGTGCACCAGATGTCAGAATCTGAAATTATCCGTGTGCGCGAAATCATTGACCGCGACTACATGGTAGAAGGTGATCTTCGCCGCGAAGTTGCAATGAACATCAAGCGCCTTGTGGATCTTGGCTGCTATCGTGGTCTGCGCCACCGCAAGAAATTGCCGGTGCGTGGTCAGCGTACACATACGAATGCTCGTACCCGCAAAGGCAAAGCGAAGCCAATTGCTGGTAAGAAGCTCGTTACGAAATAAATAGTATTGGATAGGATTTATGGCATCTACTAAAGAAGCAAATGCGGCAAGAGTAAAAAAACGCGAACGCAAGAATATCACCACGGGTGTTGCCCACGTGAATTCTTCGTTTAACAACACCATCATTACTATCACAGATACGCAAGGAAACACGGTTTCCTGGTCGTCTGCCGGCGCACATGGTTTCAAGGGTTCTCGTAAGGCGACTCCTTATGCTGCGCAGGTTACTGCTGAAGATGCGGGCCGGAAGGCTCAGGAACACGGCATGAAAACGCTTGCTGTGGAAGTAAAAGGTCCGGGTTCAGGACGTGAGTCTGCGCTGCGCGCATTGCAGTCTGTCGGTTTCATGATCACGTCTATCAAAGACGTGACCCCAGTGCCGCATAACGGCTGCCGTCCACCAAAGCGTCGCAGGGTATAATTTTAACGGCCAGTGGTCGGTGACCAGTGGCCTGACAAAGAAAAAAACTGAACACTGGCGATTAGCCACTAAAGTTACTAGGAGAGAACATGTTAGCAAAGAACTGGCAAGATTTGATTAAACCAACCAAACTGGATATCGCGGTTTCCAAGAGTAATCCAAATCAGGCAACCGTTATAGCAGAGCCGTTGGAGCGTGGCTTTGGTCATACGCTTGGCGTTGCGCTTCGCCGCGTATTGCTTTCAAGCCTTCAGGGTGCGGCAGTTACTTCTGTGAAAATCGAAGGCGTTCTCCATGAGTTCTCATCTATTCCTGGTGTTCGTGAAGATGTAACCGATATCATTCTCAACATTAAAGAACTCCGCATGAAAACGGGGTCTGCGGAACGCAAGCGTCTGACGCTTTCTGCTACTGGCCCAGGCGAAATTAAAGCTGGCATGATTGAAGTGTCTGGTGATCTTGAAATCATCAATAAAGACCATATCATCTGCACACTCGATAAAGGTGCCAAGCTTCATATGGAAATGGTTGTAGAAGTGGGCAAAGGATATGTTCGCGGCCAGAAGCCTGCTGATGCGGCGATTGGCTTGATTCCCGTTGATGCTCTGTTTTCGCCGGTGGTGAAAGTATCTTACAAGGTGGATCATGCGCGCGTTGGTCAGATTACGGACTATGATAAACTGGCGATGAACATCGAAACTGACGGTTCGGTAAGCGCGGAAGATGCAGTGGCTCTGGCTGCGCGTATTCTTCAAGATCAACTTCAGCTCTTCATCAATTTTGAAGAGTCTAAGATTGAAACCAAGAAAGAAGATAAGCCTGATCTGCCGTTCTCGCCATATCTCCTCAAGAAAGTATATGATCTTGACGAACTCTCTGTGCGTGCAACCAACTGCCTCAAAAACGACAACATCGTATACGTGGGCGATCTGGTGCAGAAATCAGAAGGCGAAATGCTGAAAACGCCAAACTTCGGCCGCAAATCGCTCAACGAAATTAAGGAAAAACTGGCAAAAATCGGCCTGCGCTTCGGTATGGAAGTGCCAGGTTGGCCGCCAGAAAATATTGAAGAACTCGCTCGTAAATACGAAGATCCATACTGAGATCTTGGTTAAATAAAGAAGGAAGTACGTTATGCGTCACGCAATGAAAGGCCGTAAACTGAGCCGTAAGTCAGGTCACCGCAAGTCGATGTTTATCAACTTGGCAGCGGCTTTGGTAAAACACGAGCAGATTTCGACCACCCTGCCAAAAGCGAAGGACTTACGTCCTATCGTGGAAAAACTGGTAACACTTGGTAAACGCGGTGATTTACATGCGCGTCGTCAGCTGATTTCCGTGCTGAAAGATGCCAAGCTCGTAGATAAAATGATCACTACACTCGGTGACCGCTATAAAACTCGCAAAGGTGGCTACACCCGCGTACTTAAAGCTGGTTTCCGTTATGGTGATATGGCACCTATGGCGATCATCGAGTTCGTTGACCGTGATGAATCTGCCAAAGGTCAGGATTCTGGCCCAGTACTTACCGAAGATATGGCCGAGCAGCCTGCCGCTGCATAAGTAATATCATGAGAATCCCCGCACTTGTACCAGCAGCATTCTGTGTCGTGGCGGGGGTTTTATTATCCGGCGATGCCGTGATTGGATATTTCTCCAGCGAGGGCTCTTCGTTTGGATCTTCCGATAAGTTTGATATTTTTTCATTTGCTGTTGGTTTGTATTTCATCGGAAAAGGATTGTTTATCCGCTCCGTTTTGCATATGCTCTGCGAGTTCAAAAACCGCTAAAAGGTATAGCCTTATCATGAACATGTTAGCATTAGCCTATGTGGCGTTTGGCGGAGCACTTGGCTCTATGGCACGTTTCCTGATGGTGAGCTTCGTTGGTAAATATACCTCGCCTGATTTTCCGTATGGTACGCTTGCCGTAAATGTGATTGGTGGCTTGTTGCTCGGTCTGTGGGTAGGGGCTATGGCCTATATAGCACCCTCCAAGGCAAAAGACTTACATCTCCTGTTTGCGGTAGGGGCGCTTGGCGGATTTACCACATTTTCTGCCTTTTCACTGGATATTATACTGCTCATGGAGCGTAGTGGCCTTCTGCATGCGGCATTTTATGCCATAAGTTCGGTACTGCTTTCTGTGGTGGCGCTCTTTGCAGGGATGCTTGCGGTTAAGTTAGCGGCCGGATGAAAAAAGAACATAAAATTGTAGAAGCCGATGATGGCATCCGGCTTGATCGCTGGTTTAAGCGTCATTTTGCTGGATTGCCGCATTCGATGCTGGAAAAGCAACTCCGTAAGGGCGATATACGTCTGGATGGCAATAAAGCAAAATCATCCGACCGGCTGGCGGTTGGGCAGGTACTTGTTGTACCGGATATTATCCTGACACCTTCACAAAAAGCTAAAGCCCCTAAACGGCTTCTATCTCCACAAGAGCAGGCGGATGTGCAGAAATGGGTGCTGTATAAAGATGCCAGTATCATCGTTATCAATAAGCCTTTTGGCCTGCCTGTGCAAGGCGGCACCAAGGTGACCAAAAGCGTGGATGATTTGTTGGATGCGTTGAAGTTTGATGGCGATCGCCCGAAGCTGACACACAGGCTGGACAGGGATACCAGCGGTGTACTGGTGCTGGCACGCACGGCTCGTATGGCGACCTATCTCACCAAGGGATTTGCTGAAAAAACCATAGAAAAAACCTATCTAGCGCTGGTAAATGGTGCGCCGTTGCCGCCGGAAGGCGTGATTGATTTCAAGCTGATTAAGGCGATCGCCGCCGAAGCCTCGTTCGAGCGTGTGGCGGTGGATGATGAAGACGGCAAATATGCTAAAACGGAATATCGCGTGATTGAGTCGCTGGCACGGCGGTTCTCACTCATGGAGCTTAAGCCATTGACGGGTCGCACACACCAGTTGCGCGTGCATATGCAGGCGATTGGTTGCCCGATTGTGGGTGATCATAAATATGGCGGCAGCACCAATGATGCGAAAGATATTGGCGTGGAAAATGTACTGCATCTACACGCGTGGAAAATTGAAATCCCCATGAGTGGTCGCGTCATTAAAGTCAGTGCGCCGTTGCCACCACACATGAAAAATAGTTTTAAATCTCTTGGAATAGACGTGCCTAAATGACGATACCAACACATACACCTGCAAAAAAACCATTCGCCGTGCCTACTCAGGCACTGCAAGAGGCGATTGAAAAAGAATGGAGCACCGGCAAGAAATTCTCGCCAGGTACCATGCCGCTTACCTCGCTTGTTTATACGGCCATTGACCAGATTGATGAGAAGGAAAACATTGTTGAAGTATTACTTGCCTATATTGATACGGATACGCTTTCCTACCGATCCGCTAATGCTTCCTTGCTTGCCGAGCAAAAGAAACAGTGGGATCCGGTGCTGGTATGGGCAGGCAGCAAATTCAACGCACTCTGGCAAACCACCACAGGTGTAATGCCGCTTGATCAGCCAGAGGCCTTACATGCAGCTATAAAAGAGTATTTACTGGCACTGGATGCTATGCGACTTGCGGCTTGCTGTAGTCTGGCCAGTGGTTATTCTTCATTGGTGCTTGCAATTGCGGTGATGGAAAAGCATCTTTCTGCTGCGCGTGCGTATGATCTTTCGCGTCTTGAAGAAGAAGCGCAGGCAGCGCAGTGGGGCAGGGACGAAGAGGCAGATGAAAGATCGCGCCGAATGCAAGCAGAAATTGTTGAAACAGGCCATTTTTTACGCTTGCTAGAGGCGGCGTAACTTGCTTAATTCAGGGACTAAAATTAACGATTATATGACAGATTTATGATTACTCTTGCCAGAAAACGAAAATCCAAAATAGACGAATCGTTCAAAACAGACGAGGCAAAGAAAGCTATGCAGCCGAATAATGTAATTACTGAGCTGGAGCATAAGCGTGATCGCGCCCGTCAGGGTGGCGGTGCTACCCGCGTCGAAGCCCAGCACGCTAAGGGGAAACTTACCGCACGTGAGCGTATTGAAGTACTGCTCGATCCTGATTCATTCGAAGAATACGACATGTTTGTGGAGCATCGCTGCACCAACTTCGATATGGAAAATAACAAGGTGCCGGGCGATGGATGCGTAACCGGTCACGGCACCATCAATGGCCGTATGGTGTTTATTTATTCGCAGGATTTCACGGTGCTTGGCGGCAGCTTGTCGGAAACCAATGCGCTTAAAATCTGTAAAATCCTTGATATGGCAATGAAGGTGGGAGCACCTGTGATTGGGTTGCTTGATTCCGGTGGCGCGCGTATTCAGGAAGGTGTGGATTCACTGGGTGGATTTGCTGAGATTTTCCAGCGCAATGTGCTGGCTTCCGGTGTTGTGCCGCAGATTTCTGTTATCATGGGTCCATGTGCGGGTGGTGCGGTATATTCTCCGGCACTCACCGATTTCATCGTGATGGTGCGTGGTTCGTCGTATATGTTTGTGACTGGGCCGGATGTGGTAAAAACCGTTACCCATGAAATCGTGACCCAAGAAGAACTGGGCGGTGCGGATACACACACGAAGAAAACCGGTGTGGCAGACCTTGCATATAACAACGATATTGAAGCGCTGCTGCAGATGCGTCGCCTGTATAATTTCCTGCCGCTCAATAACAGAGACGGCGTGCCCTGGAGGCCGACGGCTGATCCAGCCGATCGTGTGGAAATGTCGCTTAACACACTCGTGCCTGAAAACGCCAACAAGCCTTACAACATGAAGGAATTGCTGGAGCGCGTGGTGGACGAAGGTGATTTCTTTGAAATTCAACCGGATTATGCGAAGAACATTATCATTGGTTTTGGCCGACTTGAAGGTCACACAGTGGGTTTCGTAGCCAACCAGCCGATGCAGCTTGCAGGTTGCCTTGATATTGATGCCTCACGCAAGGCGGCGCGGTTTGTACGCTTCTGCGATGCGTTCTCCATTCCGCTCGTGACCTTCGTGGATGTTCCCGGCTTCATGCCAGGTACCTATCAGGAGCATAACGGCGTGATTAAGCACGGTGCAAAACTGCTCTATGCCTATGCGGAAGCAACGGTGCCTAAAATTACGGTTATCACCCGCAAGGCCTATGGCGGCGCGTATGACGTGATGAGTTCAAAGCATTTGCGTGGTGACGTAAATTATGCGTGGCCTTCTGCAGAAATCGCGGTGATGGGGCCTAAGGGTGCGGTAGAAATCGTGTTCCGTGGTAAATACAGCAATGAAGAGGAACAGCAGGCGCTGATTGATGATTACCGCGCTAAATTTGCGTCGCCATTTGTTGCAGCTTCACGCGGCTTTATTGATGATGTGATACGTCCACAAAATACCCGCTGGCGCATTTGTCGGTCGCTATCGATTCTGCGTGGCAAAAATCTGCAAAATCCGTGGAAAAAGCACGATAACCTGCCGTTGTAATAAGTATGAGCAAAATACTCTTAGTCGTATTTTTGGTGGTTGCTGTTGCCATCTGGTTTACCCAGTTTCAGGGTGGGATCTACCGGCAATTCATGCAAACAGCAAAGAAAACAACAGCAACTATTATGTCTAAGGGAGAGCGTGTGGCGAACCCAAAGACGAAGCGTATGGATCGCTGGGTATCATTTAGTTTTACTGATGATCGGGGTGTGATGCATACTGCAGAATCAGATATAGAATATGATGATCTCTGGCAATCCTTTGAAAAAGGGCAGGTTCAGGATGCGTATTATAACCCGGCTAATCCCTCAGAAAATCATCTCGCTGTTGTGCTGGGCAGGCGCATAAAACTGGCGGATGCTATACAAAACACTAACCCATAGGTAAATACCATGTTTAATAAAATCCTTGTCGCAAACCGTGGTGAAATAGCTGTACGCATTATGCGTACGGCCAAGAAAATGGGTATCGCAACCGTTGCGGTATATTCTGAAGCGGATACCAATTCACTCCATGTAAAAGAGGCTGATGAGGCGGTATATATTGGTCCATCGCCTTCCATAAAAAGCTATTTGAATATCGAAAGTCTGCTGAATGCCATCCAGCTTTCTGGTGCTGATGCTGTGCATCCGGGGTATGGGTTTTTGTCTGAAAATGCCGAATTTGCCCGTAGTCTGCAGCAGGCAGGCGTGGTGCTGATTGGCCCAAGTCCTGAAGCTGTGCGCAAGATGGGCGATAAAATTGAATCAAAAAAAATTGCGCTCAAAGCGGGTGTAAATTCTGTTCCAGGCGTGCTGGAAGCAATTTCTGGGCCCGATGCAGCCAAGAAAGTGGTGGCAGAGATTGGCTATCCGGTGATGATTAAGGCAGCGGCAGGCGGCGGCGGTAAAGGTATGCGTATTGCCCGCAACGAAAAAGAGCTGCTGGATGGTATAAAATCTGCGGCCTCTGAAGCAGCCTCCAGCTTTAAAGATGATCGCGTATTTATCGAGCGTTATTTCGATAATCCTCGCCATATTGAAATCCAACTGCTTGCCGATAATTTCGGTAATACACTCTGGCTTGGCGAGCGTGAATGTTCTATCCAGCGTCGTCACCAAAAGGTGATTGAAGAAGCTCCGAGTGTGTTTCTTGATGAAAAAACCCGCCGCGCCATGGGCGAGCAGGCAGTGGCACTGGCTAAAGAAGTGGGGTATAGCTCGGCGGGTACGGTAGAGTTCATCATGGATCAGAACAAACAGTTCTATTTCCTTGAGATGAATACTCGATTGCAGGTTGAACACCGCGTAACAGAATTAATTACTGGTATTGACCTTGTGGAGCAGATGATTCGTATTGCTGCAGGTGAGCCGCTTTCCTTCACGCAGAAAGACGTAAAATTCCACGGATGGGCGCTGGAATCCCGCGTATATGCAGAAGATCCAAAGCGTGGCTTCCTGCCATCGACTGGTCGTATCACTCGTTATCTTGAACCAGAAGATTTAGACAATGTGCTTATCGACACCGGTATTTATGAGGGTGGCGAGGTCAGCATGTTCTATGATCCGATGATCGCCAAGGTCTGCACTTACGGTGAAACCCGCGATGAGGCGATTGCTACGATGAAATCCGCGCTCTCTGCCTTTATCATCGAAGGAGTTTCGCATAACTCCAGCTTTCTTGAAGCAATTTTGTCACATGCGCGTTTTGGCAAAGGCGATATTTCCACCAATTTCATCGAGCAGGAATATCCTGGTGGCTTCATTGGTGCTGAACTTGATTCAGAATCCACCAAGATTTTCCTTGGTGCAGCAACCACCATCTTTCTGCGTGATGCTGAGCGCGCGGCTAAAATCAGTGGCCAGCTGCCTGGCCGTGAGCGTGCCATTGGTGCGCGTTGGGTGGTTAATGTCGATGGTCAGGATTATCCGGTGTATGTGCGGGCAGATCAGGATCAGGGCTATTTCATTACCCATAACCGCAAGCTCATTCATGTCAAAACAGGCTGGAAACTAGGGCGCAGATTGTTTCAGGCGACCATCAACGGCAAACAGGTTTCTGTGCAGATTAAGCATCTGGAAGAAGGTTATGCACTTACCTATGGTGGCGCGCAGGTGGTGGCGCGTGTGCGTACGCCGCGTGTGGCCGAACTCGCGCAGTTCATGCCTGAGCCAAAAGATACCAATCGCCATGACCAGCTGAAATCACCCATCGCCGGCCTTATCGTGAGCCTTAAGGTACAGGAAGGGCAGGAAGTGAAGCGCGGTCAGGAGCTGGTTGTCATTGAAGCCATGAAGATGGAAAACGTGATGACCGCCGACCACGACACGGTGGTGAAGAAAATCAATGTGAATGAAAAAGAGAGTGTGGGCGTAGATCAGGTGTTGATTGAGTTCGCCGCTTAATAGCCCCGCATAAGCGCAGCACATTGCGGGGTCTGGTTTGTATATTCTATGTTGAACCAAACCCCGCCATTCGGCGGTTCTACGTAAATATCTTCCCAAACTCTTCTTTCAGCACCTCATCCACCTCATCCATGCTGGCGGAAATACCCAGTGCTTTTAACGATGTAACCCCATAGTTATTGATGCCGCAGGGCACAATGCCGTTGTAATGCGAGAGGTCAGGTTGCACATTCAGGCAGATGCCATGGAAGGTTACCCATTTACGCACGCGGATGCCGAGGGCGGCAATCTTCGCTTCGCGAAGATTGGGAGTTAGGGATAGGGCATTAGGCATTGGGGAATACCTTTTTTCTTTCTCTAATCCCAAATCCCAAATGCCTAATGCCTCATTCACCCACACACCGATACGCTCCTCACGCGTAAATCCCTCCACACCGAAATAGGCGAGGGTGGCGATAATCCATTGCTCAAGCTGCTTTACATACTGGCGCAGATCCATCGTATCGCGCTTTTTCAAATCCAGCATTACATATACCACGCGCTGTCCCGGGCCATGATAGGTCCATTGCCCGCCGCGTCCAGCATCAAACACAGGGAAGGGCATGTTGCCTAGCAGATCACTCTGCCTTGCCGATGTGCCGGAAGTGTAAAGTGGCGGATGCTCCAGAAACCATAAAGCCTCCGGCTTGCTGCCATCCAATATGCCAGAAACTCGCTCTTCCATGGCAGCAAGAGCAGTGGGGTAATCTACCCTGTCTTTTGACAGGAGATGTTCAACAGGCGCATTCATGATGGAGATTATACGGTTCTATTGCTGCCGGTGGGAAGAGAATTTCTTGCGGTGATTGGAGCATCAGGGCTTCCATCTGTGCGGGATTCCGCCTTTTGTGTACGAATCATAGGGTCTACTGCGGCAAGTGCTGCACTTCGTACATTGTCAGGCAGTGTGCCGCCATAACCAGTCTTTTTATCTTTATCCTTAGGGGCGGATAATTCGCGGATATCACCGTAGCTACTTTTTAGGTTTTTCAGTTCTTTTTTTAAGCTACTTTTAACGCCTCGGTTTGAAAGGGTTTCTGCCTGTTCGCTGAGTTTATCAATCGCATCATCAAGTGTCTTTATTTTATCTGCGGTAGGTGCGCCATCACTGAAGGATTTAGCGGCCTTACCAACATCATCCAGCAGTGGTTTGAATTCTGGCAGATCCCTCAATTTTATGTCTTTGCTGGAGTCAACACGCATATTACGTATACCGGCTAATTCATTGATGATTGCTTCCCCACTGGCGCGCACTTTTTGTCTTTCTTCCAGGCTTAATGTGGGTGCCGCTGTATCTTTCTTACTACTTGTATTAGTCTGAGGTGTTGTCCGTGGCGTTCCCAGTTTCTTTTGTGTTGCCGCATCGTTTTCTTTCCATGCAGTATCTGCTGTACGTTTGGTTGTAGTTTGCAATGCATCAAGGCGGGCAAGATTTTCGTTCATGGGTTCTTTGCCGTTTAGCAGGAATAATTCTGCGCCTTCACCGTTTTTATCAATAAATTGGATGCCGGCACTTTCACTTTCAACCTTCAATGTGGTTGTGCTCTGATCCTGCATGAGTTTAAACAGCATGGATTTTTCTTTATCTTCTGTGAGCAGGTCTTCGCGTGCAGAGAATGTATTATCCTTATTCTTTGTAAGGCCGGTTACATTAAGTGATGTAGTGACTACTCTCGCAGTCTGAGTACTTTCGCTTGCCTGTATAAACGCACCACCACCGGTGACGGTAACGGGATTATCCGTTTGTATATTCAGGCGGGGAATATAATCAGCCGCATTGATACCCACAGTGCTGGGGATTTCAATGGATGCATTCTTTCCATCACCAACAAGGGTAAGCGTCGCGTTTTCGTTGTTTAATGTTACGGCTCGCTCCTGTCCCTTATCATCTGTGTAAGTAACCAGGCCGGCATCTTTTCCGTCTTTTAAAAGTCTAATCCTGAATTCGCCGCCTTCAGGATTAATTTGCCCTTGTACAGGCGAACGGGCACCACCGCGCTCTAAAACGATCCGGTCGCCTTTGTTTAATGTGATTGTACTATTCGGATCTGCAGTGAGCATATATTTTTATCAGTTATGGCTGGAATTCATTATATAGCAAATCTGTGATACAGAAGGTTAAGTTTTTGTGACAAATGGGCAGGATTTAGTGGTTTGTTTTATATGAATTTATTTGCATATTATACGCAAAATCACCCTTTTCTTTCAAGGGTGATGCCTCATGCATTGCCATAAAAAACGTATAAAAAGAAAAATATATACGGCACTTGCCAAACGCCATAAATTTGCTACATCTTCCACCTCTTGATTTACCAGCGTGTTTTGCTGGGTTTTTGTGTGCGGTCGTGGCGGAATTGGTAGACGCACTACCTTGAGGTGGTAGCTCCGCGAGGAATGGAAGTTCGAGTCTTCTCGACCGCACCACCCTTCGCCTATGGCTTCGGGTGGCATAGCCACACGAATGCCGTCATTAGGGTGAAGGGGTGTCCGCCGAAGCTTGCTTGCGGGC
>JBKDKX010000015.1:0-98093 GCA_046344715.1 Alphaproteobacteria bacterium
AGGCGGAATATCTCATCCCTCTCAGCGCGGGAAAGGTGAACATATTGTTTTTCCATAGCAACACCTGCTTATCACAAGTGTTGCACTTCGTTTTAGAGCCAAGGATTGTAATAAATACTTAACATAATTTTACCTGTGTCCTGCTATAATCACCCAGCATATCACAGAGTTTTTAGGGGTTTATGCAGGATACGAAGTTAACCAAATCATTTGTCATCCAGTTACAGCAATTTATTGCTGGCGGTTATAAATTTGATAGTGGAAATCGCCTGCGACCTGGAACACAGGAAGAAGCGGTAAAAGGATTTGCCGATGGGCTTGCGGACGGGAAGGCACACGGGCATTTTGAAATTCCAACGGGTGTCGGTAAAACAGCAACGTTTATTTCACTAATAAGCAGCTATTTAAAGGCAGCAGAAGCCATTAAATCTGGCAAGCGTGTACTTGTTGTGGTGCCATCTACCGACTTGGTGATTCAGACAGCAAAATCTTTTGCTAAATTCATGCCGGAAGTGGCAAAAACCATTGAAGCTGATGATGATGCAGGAACAGCAATCGACTGGGAAAAAAGTCAAATTGGGGCGCAGTATAGTAGCTTAAAACACGCGCCTCAAAAACCTAAAGTGCTTATTACAACTTATCAATCATTAGCGAGAGATAACGAGGATAAAGTTTATCCGCCCAGTGAATATGGTTTTGTCGTGTATGACGAAGGTCATTATATCACTGGGGAACGGTTTTCACGTTCCGTTCAGAAATTCCATGATTCTATCCAGCTCGGCGTAACTGCAACGCGCGAATATAACGAAGATAAAAACGTACAACAACATCTTCCGCACGATTATTATAGATTGCCAATCAAAGATGCGATCTTACGCAAAGACTTGTGCGATGTGCAGCCGATTCTCGTGCAGACAGACTTCAACATTGATCGAGAGAAATTTGATAAATTTGTGGCAGAAAATTCTGGAAAGCCTCTTACGACCAAGCAAAAAGAAGCATTATTTAACCAAAAAACCAGAAACCAGGCGATTCTAGAAACTTATTTATTGGGTAAAGACAAAGAAACTGGTGAAACCTATTTTGGCCAGACGGGTCTGGTATTTGCTGCAGGCGTTAAACATTGCGCTGATCTTAAAAATCAATTTAACGCGATGATTAAGGAGGAAAAATATAAACCCCTAAAACAATGGCTTGATAAGGAAGGTATAGCGCTTGTTGCAGAGATTCATGGAAAAACACAAGGCGAGCAACTGACTATTGACGGCAATAAACGTTATTACACAAAAGATGAAATAAAAGAGCTGCACCGCGATGGGAAAATTCTTTTATTGCTGTCAGACCAAGAGCTAAAGCAAGGCTCCGATTTTCCTGCCGATTCGATTATCATGGATGTGGTTGACCGCTATTCGTGGGTGGATGCCAAGCAGCGTTATGGTCGTGGGTATCGTTTAGATCCAGAAGATCCGGATAAAGTCTGTAAAGTGTTTAACTTCATGGATAAAAACACCAAAGAAATTTATGGTTCTTCACCGGAAGATCTGCCGATTTACTGCGCAGAAACATTAGAGGGAGTGCAATTTAAGAAAACCCCAGGCCGCAATGCATTCAAGCGGTTTAAAGAACACCCCCCAGAAATTGAGACTGCCCTTGCGGAAAGTAACTATGAACTCATCACGGATATTGCGCGTGTTAAACAAGTATCCGTTGATTATAGAAAGCTCAGGGATTCAGTCGATTACCCACAAAAAGATGATCAACACCTAACTCTTGGAAAAGAGGCTTATAAGGTATTAGGAGTTAGCTTTTATAATCCAACTTATCTGAAATGGAAAAACGACGTTGAAGCTACTATTGCGCGTGGAGAAACAGCTAAAGTTGGTGATTACCCTGTTATAAAAATGAAATGTGGTCCAAGGGCTGCTTTGTGCATCGATAAAGCTGCTATACCCACACTTGCTGAACAGCTGGGAATAGAATTAAAGGCGGAACAGCTGGGAATAGAATTAAAGACAGATTTGCCAGAAAAAGATGATAAACACCTAAATCTTGGAAAAGAGACTCATAAGGCATTAGGAGTTAGCTTTTATAATCCAACTTATCTGAAATGGAAAAACGACGTTGAAGCTACTATTGCGCGTGGAGAAACAGCTAAAGTTGGTGATTACCCTGTTATAAAAATGAAATGTGGTCCAAGGACTGCTTTGTGCATCGATAAAGCTGCTATACCCACACTTGCGGAACAGCTGGGAATAAAATTAAAGACAGATTTGCCAGAAAAAGATGATCAACACCTAACTCTTGGAAGTGAGACTCATAGGTTATTAGGGGTTAGAGCTAGTAATCCAACTTATCTGAAATGGAAAAACGAAGTTAAAGCTGCTATTGCGCGTGGAGAAACAGCTAAAGTTGGTGATTACCCTGTTATAAAAATGAAATGTGGTCCAACGGCTGCTTTGTGCATCGATAAAGATTCCGTGCCTGAATTAGCAAAGATATTGGCTAAAATGAAAACTAATGCTGAGGTTGGTGGTGATGAAGAAGTACCCTTTACAGGAAAAGCGCCAAGGGGAACTGCAAAGCCAGATGCTATAACAACTCAAAAACAACGCCGAGCGGGATGGTCAAAATCTCCTGAAGGTGAATAGACGTATCGTTTTATTTTAAGTAGTGCATATCCTCCTGGGGTACTTTTGGGGGTATCTCTGAACGTAGAATGTGTATTATTATTTAATAGACAGTAGCTTATTGCTCTGATTCGTTAGCGGCAATGGACGTAGGATGTGTAGCGCCACCGAAGAGCAAATGGCATGGGCGAGAAACATGGGGCACGAAAGCCCCGCCACTACCTTTATGGTATATGGCGGGTTTTCACCTGATCAGCAGTTTGAGGTGATTGAGAGATTAGGGAAAAAGACCACAAAAACCACATCATCTGATATAGACGCTATAGCTGAGCTGGTTGCTAAGAAGCTGAGGGAAGCACCTTGAAAGCTAGAAGCTAAAAATTTAGAAAGGCATTCTGTCTTGACTATAAACTTATCAATTAGTTCTGAGGTTATTCTTTCTGGCTTTTTTCTCATGTAGAAAGAATTATCTTTTTGATTAATGAAGTATACGTGACAATAGTCACCGACTTTATGATGGACGGCGATTAGTTAAGAACTCAAACTTTGGGTACTCAAAAATGAAGGAAAAGGTATAGTGGCAGCCGATTAACACTTTAAATGAATGAAGAGTTTATGAGCTCTTACTTAATAAAGAATGCTTTTGGGGGTATGTTTGGGGGTATGAATAAAACACTTATTTCTGAATATTATTGCTTATCAATTCACTAATTAAATCCGGCGTGTCCCGTAGGGTCACCAGGCTTTCTGGACATTACATATGTTTAATTTCGCATACATGTTTAGTAAATTATATCTGTGTTAGGTTGCTAGCATTAAGTAAGAAGTTATTATATATGATTGCAGCAATTATTAATTTCATGGTTATGGCATCAACATTAAAATCAGGTGAGCCCATAGCGTTTGTTGCTTCGCCTGAGGCGATGGCGGCATACGCGAACAAAAAACATCTACTTAGCGATGAACAAAGCCATAAGTTACTCCAGTCTACCCTCTCACTGGATGGAAGCGAATGGTGTATTTTGTCGGGTACTGACTTGACCTTTGACAGGGCAGGGTTCGGGGCAACGATTGCTGATGCCCTTGAAGATTATATTAGTATTTATATCAAGCGGGATTAGATGGTTTTTCTGCTGTGGCAGCGTGTGTTTTGCTGATAACGGATGTCAACTCTGTTTCCAATTGCCCGGAGCTATCAGAAATACGCTGTTGGAATGCACGGTTTAGTGCCTCTACGAGCCGCATGACAATGTACATCTCTCTACCCGTGAACTGTTTTGATACACTTCTTTCGCAATATTCTCTCAGATATTGGCAAATACGAGCAATGAGGGAAAACCCAAAAATTTCTGCCTGACTTTGAATGTTGTGCAGCGGCGAGAGTGCCTGCTGGCAACGCTGCTGGTATTGCGCTATGTCTGCTGTTTTATCGAGCAATAATGTACTAATTTGATGCATATCGCTCAGTGAGGTTTCAAAGAAAGAGGTTTTTGCTTCATCCAATACATTCTGGCAAGAGGCAATACGATCTGCAGAAAAGACTTCTGCCAACACTGTCGATCGACCGATAAGCTTACGCAAACTGTGGTCTGCTTCATAAGCATATGTTACTCTTGGCGCGTCATTTGGTGTATTCATGCTAACCTCTTGCAGATTTTGGTGCTTTAATAATACAAATTTCACTCTTGCGTCGGTCTTCTGCCTGCGTATCACCTGTCGTTTTAAGGCGTCTGCGGCAAGGACCACGATAACTCTTTGCTGTTACAAAGATACGCGGGTGATCAATAACCGAGATAATACGGGAACATAATTTTTCTGCGGTTAGTGGCTTTACACATATCTCATTGACGCCAGCATCACGCGCTGCAAATACTTGCATTTTATGCATTGCATCAGCCAGCATAATAACCGGCATTACAGACGTCGAAATAGTATCGGAATGGCGAACTTTCCATACAAAATCAACACCGGTTAATGAAAGCATTTGTTCATCTGTAATCACGGTATCCGAGGCCTGATTCTCGGTATTGGATAAGGCCCAATCCGTAATAACCAGATTTATCTTGAGTTTTTTCATGATAAGTATGGCCTCAAATCCGCTTGTGGCAGCATGGACATTGGAAAATCCAAGTTCATTCAGCATGCGCTTGAAAAGGTCAATAACTTGCATGCTATTATCCATGATAAGGACATGCACGGCTTCTAGCCGCTTCATTGCTTCTTCCCTGCTGCAAATGATTTTACTCATAGCGCATTATGCGAGTTCTGTTTGTTGTATGGGCAATGCTTGTTTGTTGCTGTGTGTTATAGGCTTTAAGGCTGATTTTTCTGTGCGTGACGGTGCATAATGGACTCCGGCATCTTCTGGTGCATGCGTAAAGAAATCTGCCCATATTCCGAGTTGGTTCTGTAACAGTGCCTCATATATCTTTTCAGTGGACATATTCTTCTTGCTCCGTTTTGTTGAGGGCGTTTATGACATCATGCAGCTTCTGTTTTGTTTGCTCGCTGCTCATTAAATAGAAGCGCACGAACAACCGGAGTGCGTTTAACGTTTCCAAGGAATTAGTGTTACCGAGATCAATGGGGTGCTCATCTCCAAGGGCAAGTATCTGTGTGATAGATACTTGGATAAACTCTGATACTTCAGGCAGATTCACTTCTTTGGCTTCGTTTGCCAAAAACTGCAGACAGCATAAAATATTATCCGTCTGCAACATTCTGGAGTCTCTGCCATATGCGATGGGCATGGGGTTAAGCAGCTTCTGTTTCAGACACTTTCGGTTCGGAAAGTACAGCATCACCAATGATGCTTTGCATCTCTCTGGTGACTTTCAGGGGAGGTGCTTTAAGTCCTGTGGCATTAAGGATATTTTGTAAAATAGCTTGGGAAACGTGCATTTTCCCAACCACAATCACTTCACCCGTATCCAGAGTTGTTTCCGGGCCGGCAAACTCGATATCCCACCCCGATTTGCCAAATACATGGTGCCAAACGTTGGGTGGCATGACACCAAGCATATATTCGATACCGTTAAGCAAGCATATTTGTTGATATGCACACACCAACTCGCTGATTATCTCTCTGCGCAAATGTGAGGGGATGGTATTATCTACACAAAAACGGGAGGCCTCCCATATGAAAGGGGAGCTTGGCAACGCCTGATTGGTTACAAGCTCAGGCCACATATCTTTGATCATGTAGGGGCGGTCTGTTGGAGCCAGTCTGGTTGTGCCACGCACTACACCATGGGCATCCCGCCACACGAGATATACTGTTGATAGGTTGTCGTACTGATCATATTCCATCCCTTTCCAGATGGGTACATCATAAGCCATGCGCTGAATGAAGGCTCTGTATCTAAGCGCATGTGTAGAGCGCAGAATGTCATCGTATTGGTAAGCATTTGCCTGTGTAAATCCAATAATCATAGAAACCTCTTTATTTTTACGGTTTATGACATTGGGTAAATTATGTTCATTAGGGTCGTGTTTGTCGCCTACGTAACTCAGTAGTTGAATAATTAAAAATATTTAAGGCTCTATAAGCCCATATCGTATTGCCTTTACCACAGCATAGGTGCGTGTGCTTGCACCAAGCGTATTGAACAAATTGCGCACATGGTAATCGACGGTATGCTGATTGATGTTTAATATATCACTGATAACTGAATTCGATTTACCCATCATCATAAGGTACAGTAACTGTTTTTCCAGTTCAGTGATGGTAATGCGATCAGGCGTGTTCCACTGGCCAAAACGACGTTCATGCTCTGTGTATGCGGTATGAAACTGACTGGCGAGTGCCTTAACAAGGCTTACGACGTTTTTGTTGATTTCCGCCGTACCATCGGAGCTTGCGAAGCCAAAACCAGCAATTTCACGATTAGGGCAATGTATGCCAAGGCCAATGCCACAACGCAAGCCAGCATCCTGCGCTTCATTCATCATGGTTTTCTGAGTTTCGCTGTAACTTCCTCCGCTATTCAGCCTATCCCACAGGAAGGGATGTGTAGTGAGCATTACCTGTTTACGAACAGGATCCACACCCACATACCCTTTTTCTGTATAATATTTCATCCAGTCTTCGGAATAGTTACGCATGATGCCGTGTCCGGCAGGTTTTCCAATGGTGGCATGGTCGGTCATGAGGCTGTACAGCACTAAATCAAAGCCAAGGCGATAAAGTGCTCGTTCAAAATGTGAAAAAATATCTTCAGCCGTTTTTGCAGTATTGGTGTCTTCTATATACTTAAGGAAATCAATTACTTGTGTCATAATTAACTCTTAGATATACAATAGCTATGTAACATAATAGCACACACATGATGTGAAAATGCCGTGTCTTTTTTATGCATCATGGCGCGTAACTGAGCATATTTAATACAACGAAAAAAAAATATGCAACCAAAAGTTGGTTAATTACTTATTTATTGCTACAATCAATAATAGAATCGTTTCCCTGTATAATGACCACTTTTAGAGCAGAGACGATTATGATAAACTTGGCGGCATGAACGAAGTGACGCAGGCAATAATTTTAAGCAAATCAAGGAAATCTAGACATATTGTGCCAGTAGAACGCACTCTGGTGTCATATGGATTTACACTCATCGAAATTTCGATTGTACTGGTTATTATAGGGCTTGTAACCGCAGGTGTTTTGGTCGGTAAAGATTTAATCCGGCAAGCTGAACTGCGCTCTGTTATCACCGATTTTGAACGCTACAACACCGCTGTCAATGCGTTCAGGGCAAAATATAATTGTCTACCAGGGGATTGTGCCTATGCGACAGATTTTTTCGGCACACAAACCGATGGCGGCGGTTGTCCATATCCAACGGTGGAAAGCGGTACAGAGAATCCACTGACATGTAATGGGGATGGCAACGGCTACATATGGGGTAACCCTGCCACAGCCCCTTTTCTTCAGGAACGGGTGCGTTTTTGGCAGCATTTATCTGCGGCAGGGCTGGTACAGCATTATTCCGGTATCGGCAACACAAGCCAAGGAGAGCCTATCAACCTTCAGGCTTTTTATTTCGGCTATAACGCGCCGGAAACAAAACTGCCCCGTACAGGGTTTGTTGTCTATCATGGGTCAACTTGGGATTTATATTTTGTCGAGTACTTTAAGCCATTGTCTGGCTCGCATGTATTTATATTAGGTACAACCGATGGCTGCGACGATACAACATGCACTGTACATACAGATCCTGTCATTGCCGCATCAAGCGGCACAACACCGGAAAATGCCTTCATGCTGGATCGCAAGGCCGATGATGGAAAGCCAGGCGGTGGCGCCATAACCGCTCCACCAACCGACGGTGGCTATTTTGCAGGATGGACGTTTTGTACCACCGGTGACCATACACAAGCAGAGACTGCCACGTATAATCTCAATACCGAAACTCCCGTCTGCCCGTTGTTCTTCAGAGCCATGTTTTAAGACCTATTTAATCCCTTGTTTGCATGATTTATGGCGTGGTATGATTTGGCGCACAACACAAAGAGGCGCGTACATGAACTGGCTTAAAAATTTACTTTCCAAGCTATTTGGTAAAAAAGATAAGACGTGGGAAACCGCCAATTATGGTAAACCAAGCACCGCCGGTGATGACTTCAGGAAAAATAACGAGGTGTAATATCATCTTGCTTACGTGAAAGTCTGCTGACTTTCACATGAAGCGCGCTCAAGGCTCACTCGCCCTGCTGCGCTTGCTTTAAGCTACTACGATGGTTTTTGTGTTGGTGAATTCGCGAATGCCGAAAGCGGAAAGTTCGCGTCCATAGCCACTGTCTTTGACGCCGCCGAACGGCAGGCGAGCGTCTGATCGTACCATCATATTCACAAAACATGCGCCGGATTCCACGCGTTCACGCGCAATTTTTTCAGCCCGTGCAATATCTGTTGAGAATACCGCGCCGCCTAAACCAAACACTGTGTCGTTGGCAATACGTATGGCGTCTTCTTCGTCTTTGGCAGGAATAATAATAGCAACGGGGCCGAACAGTTCTTCTTCATAGGCGGCCATGCCTTTTTTAACATCGCTGAGGATAGTAAGCGGGTAGAATGCCGTTTTTGTATCCGGTACAGTCCCCCCTAGCACAAGCTTTGCGCCTTGCTTTACAGTACGCGTTACCTGATCATGGATCTCATCACGCAAGTCAGCGCGTGACATCGGGCCAACGGTAGTTTTTGGATCAGTAGGATCACCCATTACCTGCTTGCTAAACACATCTTTCACACCTTGTTCAAAACGTTCTTTCAGGCTCTCTACCACAATCAGGCGTTTGGCCGATACACAGGATTGTCCGCAATTCACCATGCGGCTTGCCGCGCAGGTTTTGATGGCGTGTTCAATATCAGCATCATGAAGTATCAGATAAGGATCGCTACCGCCGAGTTCCAGCACAGTCTTTTTCAAATATTTACCAGCAGTGGCGGCAACCGAACGGCCTACCGGCGTGCTACCGGTGAGTGTAACAGCAGAAATGCGCGGATCAGCGATAATAGCATCCACGCGGCTGCCCGGAATAAGCAGCGTGCGGAACGTGCCTTCCGGCAGACCAGCTTCACGGATGATCGACTCAATCGCCATCGCGCAACCCGGCACATTAGAAGCGTGCTTAAGAAGGCAGGTGTTACCTGCCATGAGTGATGGAATTACAAAACGCAGCACCTGCCAGAACGGGAAGTTCCACGGCATCACACCAAGAATAACTCCCAGCGGTTGGAAGGTGACGTAGCTTTTCTGGTATTCGGTTTTGACATGCTGGTCAGCAAGGAAAATGTGGGCATTATCAGCAAAAAACTTTGCTGTTGATGCGCATTTATCGAGTTCTGCAATGCCTTCCTTAATAGTCTTGCCCATTTCTTTGGCAGCGAGTAGTGCATACTCATCTTTATGTTTTACTATGACATCCGAAACCTTATAAAGATGTTTAGCACGCTCTTCAAAAGATGTCCGACGCCATGAAAGAAAACAGTTATGCGCCTGCGCGACAATGGCGTCAGCTTCAGCAGGGCTATGGACAGGATATTCCTTGAGGATTTCGCCTGTGGCAGGGTTAATACTTGTTTGCATCAATTACAGATTAGACTGTAAATACTAACATTCTGCTAACATCAGCCTTAGAAGCCATCGCCTAACCCGATATGTTCCCAAGCGCCTGCCTCATCCGACCCTGCTTGCGCGAAGCGGCAATAGGTGAAGCCTTCGTTCCAGCCTTGCTTATATTGATCGTTGGCGGCCAGTTCAGTGCGTTTCTTGAAGCCAAAGACAACCTTGTTATACCAGGCGCCTTCTGCAGAAATACCGGTGTCGCAACCATCTTCCCAGCCCAGCTGGTATTCTGGTGGGCCTGAAGGATCCACCACTAAAGTTGCAAAAGGACGACAGCCAGAAAGGCTTAAACCAAGGATTACAGCAAGTGTGAGTGTCTTATTCATACTCAAAATATAGCATAACAGATGTGTATTGGCTAAAGATTAATGGGATGGAAAGAGGGTATGAATAAGAGAATTACCATTATTAATCAAATTAATAGAAATAATCGACCTTGAGATACAAGGCAAATGCCAGGAAAATTGGTCAAAGACCAGCATTAAGTGAGGCTTGACCACGTTTTCCTATTGTATAGGATGCTTCCTGATGGTGCGCCCGCAAGGGTGTTAAAAGGGAATACGGTGATGAGCAATCAAATCCGTAGCTGTTCTCCCAACTGTAAGCGAATGAGTGAGGCGTGATACACGGTCACTGGGAGTAATCCCGGGAAGACAAATGCCTCCGTCACTTAAATTCGCAAGCCAGGAAACCTGCCATCACGCGTCGCACATGCTTAAAGGAAGGAGATATTCCTTGAAGGGCAAGGTGCCGTTTGGCGACGCATAACATATTATTTTGGAGTGTATCTTATGCCTACTGAACTTGATGAATCTGCTATTGCCTCAACAGAAACCGTGCCGCAGCCAAATGTGTTGGATGTAAGCCTTTTTGATAAAGAGCAACGCGCCGTGCAATATCTGCAATATGCTGGATTAATTTCTGGTGATGAGAATGTCACCACGCTGAACCTGCTTAAACTCGTAAATCATGCAGCATTCGCTGATGAAAAGACAGGGAATATTCCTTTGATGCAGGAGGCATTCCGTACGCAGATGGCCAGCATGGATATGGATGCATTGACGGGCGGTGGCATTGAAAGCCCTGTATTCAAGTTGGTAGATGGCGTGCTTGCTGAGCGTATCGCAAAATCACAACAAACCATTGCAGAACTGGATGCGTTGCCTTCCACGATGGAGCCGATGGAATTTATGCGTACACGCCAGCGTGCTGAAGCAAGGATTAAAAAATATGAAAAAGATCGCGCCTATTACCAGTCTAATCCTGAAGCCATAAACAAAGCCGTGCGTGAACATCCGCAGGCGCTCACTTCGGGTAAATATCTGCCACTTGGCCGCCTTGCCGTACAGGCGGGCATGATTTCCGGTGATCCGGAAATGGCCAAAGATATGGTGGATGATACGCTGGCCAATGCCGCTGCGCATTCTCTGCTACATGTGGCTGAGGAGGTGATGAGCACATCCGATGCTGACCTTGCCTTAAATAAGCGTTTTCCGGAGCGCTACCGTTCTAACATCATTGCCAAGGCAACGGATACAGCGGTTAGCACTACAGGCATTGAAGAAGTGAAGCTCTTTGATGATGCCACACCGGAACTGGCGCGTATTCAGGCGCTGAAAACTATGCTTTCTGCGCATTTGCATGAAATGACCAAGCATACGCGTGATGAAAATGGCAACAGCAATCCTCCGTTGGAACAGTTGGCAGATGCGCTTACACAGGTAAAACCACTGGCGCGTAAATACCAATCTGCTGCCATGTCTTTGGCGTATCACTTCCTTGGCGAAGGTGCGGGCCAGGATGATGCGCGTATGCAGAAATTGCGCGAACATCTGGCTGGCATGATGGAAAAAAATGGTATTCCGCTCATGATGCAAAAAGATGAGGCAGATCGCGCGGCAACTGCACTAGCAGAAGAAAGTGCAAAATACCTGCGTGAAAAAGAAGCAAAAGCTGTTGCCAATGTTAATGCATTGCTTGCTAAAGTTAAGCCGGATGTCGCAAAGGTAATCAGCATGGCGGAGAAATATGCTAATGCACCGGCTGATACATTTGTGGAAGCCGCACAACGTCCTGCTGCGACTGCTGTTGGTTTAGGCAAGTAGGAGATGCATATGCGTGTAGTATTTGCAGCAACACTGCTTGCGGCGTTTCCTGCCTATGCAGATATTTCGCCTGTTGAAAATCAGTATACTAAAGACCGTGAGCAGGCGATTGCACAGTTTTCACCGGAGCTTGGCAAGCATTGCTTGAAGGATTTTTCTGATAAAAAGAAAAGGCCTGTGGAACCACTGGGAAGTGCGGCATACAGTGATATGATTTCACGGCAGGTCTATAAAACGGTGTTCTGGAATCATTCCGATCGTGGTGTGGCATTTACTTTGCCGGTCAAAGCAGGTGAAGGGACAGCACAAGTATCTGGTGATATTGCCTGCCTGTATTCGGTGAAAGATGGCAATTTGAAGTTTGAGCTATCACAGCAACTTTTTGGTAAATTCTAGAGTTCGCCATTGCGAGTCCCCGCCTTCGCGGGGATAAACTCCGCGAAGCAATCTATTTCTTTTCTTGTCATTTCCGCGAAAGCGGGAATCTTGCTTAAGTAATTCTCCTGCTTTCGCAGGAGTGACAAAGTTGTGGATTGTTTCGTCGCTTATGCTCCTTGCAATGACGGCTATCAAAAATGCCTGTATCCTGCTTTTTTCAAAGTAAGTTGTGAGCCCTGCGCATCCAGCACGGAAACTTTATTACCTTTTGTAATTGTACCAATTCTAGTGATTGGAACATGTACTTCCTGTGCTAATGCGGCAATGAGTTTCTCTGCCGATGCAGGTGCAGTAAAAAGTAGCTCATAATCATCACCGCCAGTAATGATGCGCTCCCACAATTCCGGGTAGCGGCTTACCAGGCGCATGGCAGAATGTGATAGTGGCACAGATGGTAAATGGATGGTGGATCCGACCCGTGAGGTGGTGCAGATATGCTCCAAATCTTGCACCAGCCCATCGGAAATATCCATGCAGCTATGGGCGATGCCTACCAGTTTCTGGCCAAGCGTTACGCGTGGCTGCGGGAGGAAATAACGCTGCTCTAACTCATCATCACGCTCGAAATTGGGGTTGAGTTCACCGTTGAGCGACATCAGGCCGAGTGCGGCATCACCCAATGTACCCGAGACATAAATATCATCGCCAATTTGTGCACCGCTGCGCTTTAGCATTTTTCCTGAATCAATCAGCCCAAGGGCCGTGAGTGATAATGAAAGCGTACCCAGTGTTTTGGTGGTATCGCCACCGGCAAGGTGAAGTGAAAATTCCTGCTGGTCTTGCTTCAGGCCTTCGGCGAACCCTTCCACCCAGCGTTCATCCGTGCTTTCAGGCAGGCAGGCGGCAATCAGGTAACAGAGCGGAGTTGCGCCTTTTGCGGCGAGGTCTGAGAGATTCACCCGCAGTAGTTTTTTTGCAACCAGCGATGCTTCTTCCGTGCCCAGAAAATGAATCCCTTCGCTGATGGTGTCTTTAGTAATGACCAGTTGTTTGCCAGCGGGTACATCAATCAGTGCAGCATCATCTGTTAAATTCAGGCTGCCGGGAAAACCCGCTGCCAGTGGGGAGAAATAGGTTCGGATGAGGCCGAACTCATCCATAGGTTGCCGCTAAGGTGGAAAGTGCGCCATGCACAAAATCTACTTCCTTGTCAGAAAAGAAGCTGCGTGCCATGCGTGTATATTCATCAATTACGATATTGGATTTTATTTCCTTATGGAAAAACATTTCATAAATACCGCATTGCAGGAGGGCAACGAGCAGGTGGCTCATGCGTTCGCGCTTCCAATCACTCGTTAGCACTTCATCGAGGCGGGTATTTACTTCATCCATGCGTTCATTCACGCCGGAAAGCAGGGCTTCAAACAAAGGATAATTTGGCTCAAGCGGCACGCCCACCATCAGCCGTTGTTCGCTACGGTTGCCGGATAGCTGCTCTTTCAGGGACGCAGTTTCTTTGGCTGCATCACTGGCATCGCCGGTAATCGCACGCTGGTATAATGCCTGCACAACGGCCATGCGGGCGGCGGATTTTTTTTGCAAAGAAGGGTTTTGTTTAGGCTGCATAATGTTTCTTCAGTTCGATTAAACGCAGGCAGGCTTCGGCCGCATCTTTTCCTTTGTTTCCTTGATGTATACTGGCGCGCACCATGGCTTGTTCGATGGTTTCTACCGTCAGGATGCCGTAGCCGATGGCAGCTTTGTGTGTGGTTGCCAGTTCCATGAGGCCGCGTGCGCTTTCACCACACACATAATCATAATGTGTGGTTTCGCCGCGGATGACGCAACCCAGTGCGATGAAGCCATCGTATTTTTTACTGTCTAAAGCAAAACGAATAGCGGCTGGAATTTCGAATGCGCCGGGCACATGAATTTCTTCAAAGGTCGCACCTGCTTTGTCCAGTGTTGCTTTTGCCCCTTTAGACAGTTCGTCTGCGATCTCAGTGTAGTATGGAGAGGTAACGATGAGTATATGTGCCATAGATTTATGTCAGATTGCGTTTGCCGGTGACGCGCAGACCATAGCCTTCAAGGCCTACGATGGGGCGGTCGGAGTTGGTGAGTAGTACCATGTCGCGCACGCCGAGGTCGAGCAGGATTTGCGCGCCAATACCATAATCGCGCAGGTCGCTTGGCACATAGCCTTCACCTTTGCTGTGTGCGTCGATGCGGCGTTTCACGCTATCTGACAGGCTGGTGGCGCTCGGCTCGCGGATGAGCAGGAGTACACCGCCTTCTTTAGCAAGTATCTCCAGAGATTTCTGTTTGCTGCTGCCGGATTGCGTATCCCCCAACACATCGCGCAGCACATCGAGTTTATGCACACGCACGAGTGTGGGTTTGTCGGGTTTGATATCGCCTTTTACCAGTACCACATGCTCAGCGTAATGCAGCGTGTTAGTGTAAATCATCATGGTAAAATCGCCGCCATACTTGCTCTTAAATGGTGTTTCTACCACGCGCTTAACCAGCTTTTCCGAGCGGCGGCGATAGGCAATCAAATCGGCAATGGTTGCAATCTTGATGTTGTGCTGTTTGGCAAATTCGATGAGGTCAGGCAGGCGCGCCATGGTGCCATCATCATTCATTATTTCACAAATCACACCGGAGGGGTTGAGGCCGGCAAGGCGGGCGATATCTACTGCTGCTTCCGTATGGCCTGCGCGCACTAATACACCACCATCCTTGGCAATGAGCGGGAAGACGTGGCCGGGTGTGGCAATGTCGCGGGCGTTCTTCGCTGGGTCGATGGCGATCTTGATGGTTTGTGCGCGGTCGGCAGCCGAAATACCGGTAGTCACACCTTCGCGCGCTTCAATGGAAACAGTAAATGCCGTCTGGTGGCGCGACTGGTTCTCCGGTGACATGAGGTTGAGGCCGAGCTGGCGTGTGCGTTCTGCCGTGAGAGTGAGGCAGATAAGCCCGCGGCCATGCTTGGCCATGAAGTTCACTGCTTCCGCGTTGGCAAATTGTGCGGGAATAACCAGATCGCCTTCATTCTCGCGATCTTCGTCATCGACCAGAATGAACATGCGGCCATGCTTTGCGTCTTCAAGTATATCTTCGATGCGTGATAAGGTCATGACTTAAGCAGCCTTTCTGCATAACGCGCCATAATGTCAATTTCCAGATTAAGTGTATCACCGATTTTACGGTGTTTAAGAGTGGTATGCTGCCATGTATGTGGGATGATGTTCACCCATAAACGGTTGCTTTCCACCTTGTTTACGGTGAGCGATATCCCATCGAGCGTGACAGAACCTTTGGCAGCAATGAAGCGCGAAAAGGCGGCGGGTACTTCAAGCGTAAGTATTTGTGACCCCCCAGATTCTATCATGCTGGCAATGGCTGCAACGCTGTCTACGTGACCGGTGACAAGGTGCCCATCTAAGCGATCACCCAGCTTCAGTGAACGCTCAAGATTTACTAAGTCCCCTTTATTCCAGCGCGGAGCGGTGCAGGATAATGTTTCTTGTGAAATATCGGCTGTAAACCCACCGGCTACCTTCTCTACCACCGTCAGGCAGCAGCCGTTCACAGCAACTGAATCACCAATGCTCAGATCATCTGCGAACGGGCAGGCAATGGCAATACGCACGTCGCCATGTTTTGCGATGTCGGTGATGGTGCCTGTATGCGTTATGATGCCGGTGAACATGGTTCAAAAATTTCCAACTGGTCAGGAGGGAAGGGAATGTAGTCCACTTTTTTCCATTGTTCCAGCAGGTTGAGGGTTTTTTTATCAGCGAACGCATCAAGCCCATCTTCCCCAATGGTAAAGGGGGCTTTGAACCAGTAGATGCTATCCACTAAGTAACTGTTTATAAGCGCAGTATTTAATCCTTGCCCAGCCTCCACCAGCAGGCGTGTGATGCCCTTTTCAGTCAATTCCTCTATGGCGGATTCGAGAGTTGGAGAATCCAAAACCCAGAGAGGTGCAATATTCTTTGACTGTATGAGTTTAGAAGTGGCAGGCAGGCGGTGTTTTCTATCCAGTACCACGCGCACAGGTGATTTATGCTCAAGGTTTTGGAGGCGCACAGTAAGAAGCGGGTCATCAGCCAGCACGGTGCCGATCCCGGTAAGCACCGCATCAAACTCGCTGCGCAGACCGTGCACTTCGTTACGGGCGGCGTTACCGGTTATCCATTTTTTGCCGCTGTGTGTGGGATAAGCAATTTTTCCATCAGCAGAGGTTGCAATCTTGAGCGCAATATACGGTCGTTTTTTTTCAACAACGGAAAAGAACCCACGGTTAATTTCTTTCGCTTCCGCTGCGCACATATTTTCTACAATTTCAATGCCAGCTTCTTTTAGCTTTGCAATGCCTGCACCATTTACATTTTTATGTGGATCACGGCAGGCGATGACGCAGCGCGCAATACCTGCGCTAATAATAGCATCAACACATGGGGGAGTTTTGCCGTGATGCGAGCAGGGCTCAAGAGTGACATATAATGTTGCGCCGCGTGCATTAAGATCTGCTTGCGTGAGCGCTTCGGTTTCTGCATGTGGGCGGCCGCCGCGCGCAGTGCAGCCTTGCCCAATGACCACATTATTTTTTACCACTACTGCACCAACGGATGGGTTTGGCCATGTCTGGCCGAGGTTGGTTTTGGCAAGCGATAATGCCTGCTGCATATAGGCCATGTCCTGATCAGGCATGGCCTGCCTCAGTATTGTTTAGGGAAAGGTTTGCGCGCGCCGCGCAGCTCAACGTCTGGTACGCCTGATTCAGTTGATGGCGGAATGATAGGCGGGCGTTCGTCTGTAAACGTTCTGGAACGTTTTGGTTCTGTGCTGTTAGCATCATCCGTATCGTCGTCGTCCTGCGTGAGTTCGCTTTTTTCTGCCTCTATTTCCTGTTGGGTAGAGTCTGTGCTTGCCTCTGTATCATTAGTGAAGCACTGCCAGTGGTTGCACCGTTCACCAATCACAGGCATATAACCGCCCACATAGTCTGCCCACCCATGCATGGTCTGGCAGCCAGCAAGCGAGAGGCAACTTGCCGTGAGGTATACAATGTTACGTATGCTACTCACCTTTGCCACCCAATTCATCTACGATATTTTCAAAATCTTTTGCCTCACGGAAATCACGATATACAGAAGCAAAACGAATATACGCAACCGTATCCACTTTTTTGAGTTCTTCCATCACGGCTTTGCCAATGGTATCAGTGGCGATTTCAGGTTCACCGGAGCTTTCCAGCTTTTGCGCAATGCGTGTGATGATTTGTTCTACCTGTTCGGTACTGACGGGGCGTTTACGCAGTGCAAGCTGAATGGAGCGCGCCAGCTTGTCGCGGTCGAACATGCGGTGTTCGCCATTCTTTTTGAGTACGGTGAGCTCGCGCAACTGCACACGCTCGAAGGTGGTAAAGCGTGAATTGCATTCTGGGCAATAACGCCTGCGGCGGATGGTCAGCCCATCTTCGCTTGGGCGCGAATCCTTCACTTGGGTGTCGTCATGTCCGCAGAATGGGCATTTCATACATTACCTCTGGTCTAACCCTGAATAGATAGGAAATTGTTTGCACAGTGCTTCCACTTTTGCGCGCACCTGTTTTTCTACTGCGCTGTTGTCGCCGCCTTTTGCGAGGCCATCAAGTACATCGCCAATTAAATTGCCTATCTGCTGGAATTCAGCTGTGCCAAATCCGCGAGTTGTACCCGCCGGTGTGCCAAGGCGGATACCGGAGGTGATAAAAGGTTTTTCCGTATCAAACGGAATGGCATTTTTATTGCAGGTGAGGCCAGCACGCTCAAGGCTTTCTTCAGCGGCTTTACCGGTGACGCCTTTCGGGCGGAGGTCAACCAGCATCAAATGGTTATCGGTGCCGCCGGTGGTGATGGCAACGCCACGGCTTACCAGCGTTTTGGCAAGTGTCTGCGCGTTTTCAATTACCTTCTTGCCGTACTCCTTGAATTCAGGCTTTAGTGCTTCGCCGAATGCAACAGCTTTAGCGGCAATCACATGCATGAGCGGGCCGCCCTGAATACCGGGGAAAATCGCTGAGTTGAATTTTTTACCGAGGTCAGCATCGTTCGATAAAATCATGCCGCCACGTGGGCCGCGCAGTGTTTTATGCGTGGTGGTGGTGACGACATGCGCGTGTGGCAACGGGTTCGGATATAAACCTGCAGCAACGAGACCAGCAAAATGTGCCATATCCACCATGAGATATGCACCCACTTCATCGGCAATTTTACGGAAACGGGCAAAATCAATCACGCGCGGATAAGCAGAATAACCGGCAATGATGAGCTTTGGCTTGTGCTCACGCGCGGCTTTTTCCATGCTGTCATAATCGAGCGTGAGGTCGGATTCTTTAACACCATATGCAACTGCCTTAAACCATTTACCGGATTGGTTCACCGATGCACCGTGTGTTAAGTGACCGCCCGCAGCAAGTGACATACCAAGGATGGTATCACCGGGCTGCAGCAGCGCGGTAAACACGCCCTGATTGGCTTGTGAGCCTGAGTTAGGCTGCACGTTGGCATAAACGCAACCAAATAGCTTGCAGGCACGTTCTATGGCCAATGCTTCCGCTTTATCCACTGCTTCGCAGCCGCCGTAATAACGTTTGCCCGGGTAGCCTTCAGCATATTTATTGGTGAGCACAGAGCCTTGCACGGCAAGTACGGCACGGCTTACGATGTTTTCTGACGCAATCAGCTCGATCTGTGTTTGCTGGCGGTGGAGCTCTTCTTCCAGTGTAGCAAATACAGCAGGATCAGCGGTTGAGATATCAGCATCAAAAAATGGATTCATGGTGTGGCTTTCAGAAAGTTTGCGTTGTGCGGTCATGGTTTATCCTTGTGGTTATGACATTTTGGCGATGCGGCCGGCATGTCTGCCGCCTTCGAAGCCTGTGGTTAAAAATGTTTTGATGCACTCGCGTGCGGTCTGTTCAGAAATCTGGCGTGCACCAAGGCATAATACATTCGCATTATTATGTTGGCGGGCGAGTGCTGCTTGTTCCACCGTTGAAACAAGTGCAGCGCGGATATGTTTATGGCGGTTGGCAGCCATGCTCATGCCAATGCCTGAGCCACAAATTAAAATGCCTGCGGAATCTGCATTCTGTTTTATCCAGTCTGCGAGCTTGTTTGCGTAGTCAGGGTAATCCACGGAACTCGTTTCGTTCGGGCCAAGATCGGTGACCGCGCAGTCGAGCAAGGCCAGATCCTGTTTCAGGACTTCCTTGAGTTCGACCCCCGCATGGTCACTTGCGATAGCTACTTTTTTATTATTCATGGCTCGTTGACTGGCACAATTTAACCGGATATACCCAGCAAAGGGCAGGGTACACACTATATATAGTCAGTCTTTCTGCCATGTTCGGGCGTTTTACGCAATAAGAAACTAGTAAATTCATGACTTTGCTTGATGTTTTGGTCTATTTTCTTGCAGGTTTTATAGGTAGTGCCATTAATTCGGTGGCAGGGGGTGGAACATTCCTTACATTTCCGCTACTTATCATGAATGGTATGGGAGCGTTGCAGGCCAATATCATGAGCACGATTGCACTGTGGCCGGGCAGTGTGGCCAGTGCGTTTGCGTATAAGAATGAACGTAATGTTGATAAGCAGCAACTTACTAAATTTATTATCATCAGCATATTAGGCAGTATCGTGGGCACAGTTACCTTGCTGCTTACACCAGAGCAGACGTTTGAAAGCCTTGTGCCGTGGCTGCTCCTGTTTGCTACGCTGCTTTTTACCTTCGGGCGGAATTTTGCATTGCCACAGTCCAGCACGCATCACGGCGCATGGCTGGGATTCTTACTGCAATTTGGGATCGCGGTATATGGCGGATATTTTGGCGCAGGTATTGGCATATTGATGCTTGCGATGCTCCAGCTGCAGGGCTTTAGCAATATTCACCAGATGAATGCGCTCAAGACTATTCTGGGCAGCACTATCAATGCGGTGGCGGTGCTTTTATTTTTATTTTCAGGGAAAGTGATTTGGCCGGTGGCAATCGTCATGATTGCCGGTGCTTTAACAGGTGGCTACGCAGGGGCAAAATGTGCACTTAAATTTTCACCGGCTAAAGTGAGAATGGTTGTATGTATCATCGGCTTTGTGATGACTGGATATTTTTTTGCAAAAGAATTCTGACTTCACGCGAAAAAACCATTGAGTCGCAGCCTGTGCTGGCTATAATCAATCCACATATAAAAAACACAATACAGCAAGGGCACGGATTATGAGCAACACGGCGTTTCCAACCTTCGAAAGCAATGAAGTTCCGGCAGCTAAAAACGGGCATGTCATTGTTCTGGGAAATGAAAAAGGCGGCTGCGGTAAAACCACGACCGCCATGCATCTCATGGTGTCGCTTATGCGCCTTGGCTTTGTGGTTGGTAGCATTGATATTGATGCGCGCCAGCGTTCACTCTCACGCTACCTTGAAAATCGCCGCCAGACGGCACTCAAAGAAGGTGTTACACTGCCGCAGCCACAACATGTGGTGATTACCCGCAGCCCATTTAACATTGTGCAGGAAGCGGAAGAAGATGAAAATGAGCGTTTCTCGCAGGCGCTGAACCGCCTGAAAGCAGCCAATGACTTTATCATCATCGATAGCCCGGGAAGCGATACGTATCTCGCGCGCCTTGCGCATAGTCATGCAGATACGGTGATTACGCCGATTAACGACAGCTTCGTAGATTTGGATGTACTGGCCACCGTGGATGGCCAGACGATGAAAATTATCAAACCAAGTATCTATAGCGAGATGATGTGGGAGCAGAAACTCCAGCGCGCCAAGCGTGATGGTGGCTCCATCGAATGGATTGTGATGCGTAATCGCCTTTCTAACATCGACGCGAAAAATAAACGCTTCATGACACAGGTGATGACCGAGCTTTCTCGCCGCATCGGGTTCCGTGTGGCGCCCGGATTTTCTGAGCGCGTAATTTTCCGTGAAATGTTCCTGCAGGGCCTTACCGTGCTTGATATTATGGAGCAGGTGGGTTCAAACAGCGTTTCCATGTCGCACATCGCCGCGCGCCAGGAAGTGCGCGATTTGCTGAAAACCCTACAATTACCGATTATTGATGACCGCTTGAATCAGGCAACACAATCGGAAAAAGCACCGGAAGCGAAGCCAGTGGTAAAAGCTGAAGTTAAGGCTTTAGAAAAAGTTGAAGAAAAGCCTGTTGAAGCTAAGGTCGAAGAAAAACCAGAAGTAAAAATTGAAGCAAAAGTTGACGCAAAGCCAGAGATCAGTGTTGAATCCGCAAAAGAAGAAGTAAAGCTGGATGCACCGCGTCGCGAGCCTGTGTTCTCTTCCGAGAAACGCGAAGAAAAAGAGCTGGTCGAACTCGCATCTTAAAAATTCTATCATTCTCGCCTTGCGCGGGCATCTAGAGAGAAACGCTCGGTCTTAGCAAGAGTCCCTAGATCCCCGATTAAATCGGGGATGGCAGTGTTAAGGTAATCCGTACATGTTTCGCTTTTTGATTTTGGCAATTATAATAATAGTTCTGATTGTACTATTATTGTTGCCGCGTTCTCAAGCGAAGGGGTTGCTCAAAGCTGGCGGAGTACTTGGTTTGCTTATCCTTATCTCTCGCCTGTTCTGTGTACCGCTTGCCACGTTGCTTTTGTATTTGCCCTCTGTGATGCCATCATTCCGGCGGGCATGGGGTGGACAGTCGCAGCAAGCAGGCACGCAGCAAGCCAGTCAAACGATGACGCGCAAGGAAGCACAGCTTATCCTTGGTGTGCGCGATGGGGCAGGGGAGCAGGAAATTAAAGACGCTCATAAAAAACTCATCACCCGCAACCATCCGGATAAAGGCGGCAGTGATTACCTCGCCGCTAAAATCAATGAAGCACGGGATGTATTGCTTAAATAGTTGCCGGTGGCTAGTTGCCAGAAATTATTGTACAGGTAACTGGCAACTGATAACTTACGACTGACTTATGTCCCTCATTAAATCCACAGCAACCATCGGAGGATACACGCTGATTTCGCGTGTGATGGGGTTTATCCGCGATATTACCATAGCTTCCGGTATCGGCGCGAGTTACCTCTCGGATGCATTTTTTGTGGCATTCAAGCTGCCCAATTTCCTGCGCCGCCTGTTTGCCGAGGGTGCGTTTAACTCGGCCTTTGTGCCAATGTTTTCTGGCATGCTGGCGGTGGAAGGTAAAGACAAGGCGCGGGATTTTGCCTCGCAGGCTATGTCGTTCCTGCTCATGGTGCTGTTGATTGTCACCGGTGTTTTCATCCTCATTATGCCGTGGCTTATGTATCTGCTCGCGCCCGGTTTTGTGAGCGACCCCACCAAGTTTGAGCTCACCATTCTGCTCACGCGTATCACCATGCCGTATATTATTTTTATTTCGCTGGTGTCGCTGCTGGGCGGGATATTGAACAGCTCGGATAAATTTGCGGCAGTTGCGGCCACGCCCATCATCATGAATCTCTGCCTTATCTGTGTGCCGTGGTTGATTCAGGACTTCACGCCCACACTGGCGCACGGGCTTGCCATTGCCGTGTTTGTATCGGGCATTGCGCAGTGGCTGTGGCTGGTGCGGTTCTGTCGCCGTCAGAATATGTTGCCAAAATTAGTGCGCCCGCGTTTATCACCCGAAGTAAAAAAGTTATTACTGCTGATTGCGCCGGCAGCACTGGGGGCAGGGGTGGCGCAGATAAATTTGTTTGTTGATATCATCATCGCTTCGCAGTTTGAAAGCGGTGTGTCTTATTTATATTATGCAGATCGCATTAATGAATTGCCACTTGCGGTGATTGGTATTGCGGTGGGCACGGCGATTTTACCCATGCTGTCGCGCAAAGTGCGGGAAGGAAAAAAAGATGAAGCCAACCATTCGCACAACCGCGCCATTGAGCTGGCATTATTCTTAAGTATTCCCTCAGCTGTGGGGCTTGCGATGGTGGCGGAATCGGTCATCCGTGTGATGTATTTTCGTGGTGCATTCACCTTGTTTGATATGACAGAAACCAGCCGCGTGCTGGTGGCATTTGCATTTGGCTTGCCAGCCTTTGTGATGATAAAAATATTGGCTCCGGGCTTTTTTGCGAATGAAGACACCAAAACACCGTTCAAAATTGCCACCTTCTGCATCGTGCTGAATATTGTGCTTAATCTTATGCTGATGGGGCATTTCAAATATGTCGGCATGGCAATGGCAACCACCATCTCCGGCTGGGTAAATGTTGTGCTGCTTGGCGTGCTGCTTACACGTCGTGGCTGGCTAACCATCGAACCAAAATTGATAAAAGAGCTATGCAAAGTGGTAGTGGCAGTGGTGGTGATGGTGGCGGGGTTATATGCTGTGGAAGATGCGGTAACGCCATATCTTCAGGAAGGTGAAATCATCCGCGCGCTGGCACTTATTGTATGGGTGTGCATCGGTGCGGTTGCGTATTTCTTAGTGGCTTACGCGCTGAATATCATCGGTATGCGGGCGCGGCTCAGTATTATAAGAAAGTAATCAGGGTTTCGCCGGTGGAGATAACTCACCTGCTGGCTTTGCCGGAGTAGATGGAATATCTTTTGCTCGCCCCTCATCTATTTTCTTTTGACGGTTGATTACAGAGTCTATTTTTTGCTCCGGCGTAAGAGCATCCCATTTATTGGGAGATTTTTTCTGTAGTTCTTGATGTTTGCGCTTTTGTTCTTTTTGCCACTCTCCCTCGGTCATTTTTTCTAAATCAGCGAGGCGGCGGCGCAAGCGCTCTTTTGCTTCTTCAAGAGTTGCAGGCGGGCGTCTAGGGTCAATCGGCGCATTGGGTTGCGAGGAGTTTGCATTCTTGCTCGCAGGGGCAGGTGGGGGAGGCAAAGTGTCTGCTTGCTGGGCGATGGTGGAAAGTGCTAAAACAGGTGTCAGCAGGGCAAATATGATTAGTACAGCGCGTAAATTCATAAATTTAGATTTTCTATATGGTGGAAGTTAAAGCAATTTATAGCATGTTTGGCAGCGAGCAAGAAGCACTTTCCGTGGCAAGAATATTACTGGAAAAAAAGCTGGTTGCCTGCGTCAATGTGTATAATGGCGCAACATCATTGTATCGCTGGAAAGGCGAGATTAACAGCGCCTCAGAAGTGCTATTTATAGCTAAAACTACCGCAGAAAAGCTTAAAAATGCTATGGATGAAGTAAAGCGCTTGCATTCTTATGAGGTGCCGTGCATTATTGCGTGCCCAATTGAGGCGGGTTTCCCGCCATATATCCAGTGGATAAAGGATGAAGTGGCCTGATTACGGGCAATATCGTTCTGTTGGGGCGTAGCCAAGCGGTAAGGCAGCGGATTTTGATTCCGCCATTCCCAGGTTCGATCCCTGGCGCCCCAGCCAACATTAAGCTATTGTTTTATAACAATTTTTTAGTTAATAAAATTTCCCCGAACTACCGTCGGTTGCGTGTATTGATGTCACCGCGAGACTCCTGAAACAGCGAAAATAGCCTGTATTTCTGGTGCTTTCAGGGTCATTCTCTCACTTACGAAGTTTTCGTAGTCACGTTTTTCGAGAATCGTCACTTGAGACATTCGGAAAACCATCTTCCCACCCCAAGAGGGAATCGAACAAAAAAGTCTCGATATGCCAAGATTCGATTCCTATCTTGGCAGCCAACATTTTCCAGTGCTAACTTCTATCCGACCTGAGAGCTATAAAAGACGGCTAGTTCCGCCGTTATTTTGGCATTCACCGCCATGGTCGATATCCCTGATTCCCTTATTTTCCCCAAAAATCGCCCTTTAATCTGCCAATTCTCTCACTTGCCAAGTTTTCGTGGTCACGTTTCCGCGTTTGGGGCCTATTGCTATTCCCTAACAACAGGGAATTTACAGCGAATTATCAAAACAGGACCAGTGGAAAATCCGGCCAACGTCAGAAGAGATCGGCGTCCCAGTGCCCTCAGCTAACCATAACTTCATTAAGAGCAGGGAATTTATCAGGCTATTTGGGAAGCCCAATATGCATTGCGAAGCTCATTGAATTGAGCCGCAGCCACTTCATTTAAGACAAGGGCTAAATTTTCACAAAAATCCGAATGAAAGCTGCCGGGATTTTTTTCATGCAAGTATCGCCAATTTTCATACGTCTTAGCATATTGTTTAAGCTTATCTTCAAAAGTCAGCCCAAAAGTATCCCGGCTGTGACCGCTCGTTCTTATAAGAAGTTCTGCAAAATTCCTTTTGATCTCTTCCTGAGTTTGGGGCGAGAGCAACTCAAATAATTCATCCAGCTTGTGGCCACGCGCCTTTTTAGCCTCAGAATAAAGCAAAGCTTTTAAAAGAAGTTCAATTGCAAAAGCCAAATTCACTACATCTACAATAAACACTGGTGACTGTTTTGTTGTTAAGCAAGCATTGTTGTGAGACCGTAGCACCCTATATGCATTCAAAAACTCCCGGGCATTTTGCAAAGCAGCACTCATTAATGGGGCTCTCTCAGCTTCGCCGATGGGAGATATTTTTGCCTTTATCATTTTACACCTCTCAACCGTTATTAAAACTTCAAAACTTGCTTCTGGAGATGCCATTCTACTGGCAAGTTCGCCGTTAAGTCCTTCAGGTGCATAGTAGCAGGTTGTGTACCCGTGAGAATACTCGAGATAATATCCGGTGCGAGCATCATTAAATTCACGATGCGTGAGATGTAGGTCCTGTCTCGACCTTGTTGTTTCGCCAGCTCAGTAATAGTAACTTGCCCGCTATCCAGCTGCCGATTCCAGCGATAGGATTTCACCAACGCATTCACCAGTGTATGATTATAGCTGGATTTATTAAACACGCGAACCGGTTTTCCTTCTTCATCCAGCACCATTTGTGAGCGGCCGTAGGTTTGGAATTTCGCCCTTACAGTTATCTCGATGCAATTTTCTAGAAGGGTGATATGTGGAATAAAGCCCGCATAGCTAACATCATTCTCACCCAACCATCCTGCTTGTTCAAAGCTAGCCACCACTTTGATAATGCCAGGGTAATGAAGCCGGACAGTCAACGTTTCTTCCGTTACCACAATCCTTTCGATGATCTGTTGTGCTATCTCAAGCTGATTTATTGCCGTCAGTTCTGTCCAGTGATTACATAGTTGCCGCCAGCGATGCTGTAGTTCCTCTGCCATTATGCCGCCATCGCTGCTGCGCCAACAAGCTTGCCAGTGTTTTGGCTGATTTGATAGAAATCGCAGCACATCAAATACTAGCCCTTCTAGCTCTTTCCCTTTGATGCGATGGCTGGTTTCTTTGCAGAGATAATAGCGGTAATAAATGCTCTTTTCTTTAAGTGTATAGGTTGGGCTATATGGCGTTCCCGCTGCGCTAAAGCATTTGCTTGCGAGCAAGGTGCCGTGTTTCACGTTGCGAAGTGTACGCTTCTCTCTTCCACCCTTCAATAATTGCTGCGCCTTTTCCCACACCTCGATAGGCAAAATTGCGTCATGCTGGCCGTCGTAGGTTTTGTCTTTATGACGTGTCCGGCCGATATAAATCGGGTTATTGAGAATTTTGGAGAGCGCCTGATTAGTAAATTTTTGCCCGCCGATCTCAACCCCATGTCTATTGACCCAGCGCTTGTTGGTATGCCCGGTATTATTTAGGTAAGTCGCAAGTTTATTGGTGGATTGTAGTTCAATATATTTATCAAAAATCTCTCGAAGTAGCGCTACTTCCTGCTCGATCGGTACTAGTTTGCGGTGATCAATAGTGTATCCAAGCGGCGGATAACCGCCCATCCACATGCCTTTTTGTTTGGACGCTGCTACTTTATCACGTACGCGCTCACTAATCACTTCACGCTCAAATTGTGCGAAACTGAGCAAGATATTTAGGGTTAACCGCCCCATCGATGTAGTAGTGTTAAATTGTTGCGTGATAGAAACAAAGGACACCTGATGCGCATCAAATACATTCACCATCTGAGCGAAATCATTCAGCGAGCGCGATAGCCGGTCAACCTTATAAACGACAATGACATCGACATTACCGGCTTTGATATCAGCCATCAGCGCCTGTAGGGCAGGGCGGTCCATATTGCCGCCGGTAATCCAGCGCTCGTTCAAGTTCCTCTTTATTATCCAGAACGCGGAAGCGGCGCTGTGCATCTGGGTGTTCAAACGGACTGACATCAGGTTTAATCGCTTCTGGTTTAAGCAGCTTTCCTGTGGTGGCGTAGTTTAAGAGGGCTTCTGCGGCCTCTGCCGGAATATGATTGGTAAGATCGAAGAACCTATCTTCCGTGGATTGCTGAACATCTTCGATCCAATCTTCTGGTACGCCGACGTCGAGCAAATCATCCTTTGTAAGAGCAGTGAATAAAGGTGCTCCAACAGTTTCGGGGGGTTGCGAGGGTGCTGCCTCTCCGGTCTGCACATACACCGGCACGGCAACTCATACCTATAATCCGCGAATTGCGATGGAGACAGCATCATGAAAACGATTGAAGAAGTGCTGGAAATGCTAGAGGCGCGTATTGACCGCCAGACGATTGAGGATTACATCACGCGTGAATGGCTGCGACCTGTTTATCAGCCTACAGGGTGGTATTTTGAAGAAATCGATATTGCACGGCTTCAGCTGGTTTGCCATCTCACGCAAGATATTGAAGTCAATGACCAAGGCATGGACGTAGTGCTGTCACTACTCGATCAGCTATATGGTATTCGTGCACACACACACAAACTCAATCAAGCTATTGCCCAACAATCGCCAGAAGTGCAGGCAGAAATCAGGATGGCTATATCTATGAAGGAAGATGACGCATAATTGAACACTCTTACTTTCCGCTTTCGCCCAGCTGACGCACGTCATCAATGTAATGGCCATAGCGTTTTGAGGATTTGGGAGAATGATCGACAACAAGACCGCATATGGTGATGCCGGTGACCTTCATGCCGCAGAGTTTGAAAAGGGTACGAAGTGCCTTGCTGGTTGGTTGGCCGGAGAACCAGCGATAAATGAAGCGCGGCATACCGCAAGTGATTATGATGTGTACGCTTTTTCCTTTGAAAACAGGCAGTGCAGTAGGCCAATAGCCCCTATATTCGAAGGCAAAACCTCGTGTGATCGTGCGCTCAAGAAATCCTTTCACCAGTGCAGGCGGCAAACCCATCCATAATGGAAAGACCAGTACCCAATGCTCAGCCTGCACCATCGCATCGCGCAGCATTTGTAGATCAGGCTCGAGCGGCTGATCTTTGTTGTATCCTTCATACAGGATGGGATCAAAGGTAAGCGTTGTTAGCGCAATGGATTTCACATCATTCCCTGATACCTTTGCGCCATTTTCATAGGCTTCTGCAAGCGAAGCACAGAGCGTCTTGCGCTCACGGGCGGGGTGGCCATTTATAATCAGGATTTTCTTCACTTTGCTATCACGCAGTTTTCTTGGGCGGGATGAGTGCTGTGTGATCCATCTCTTCGGCAACGATCAAGCTGGCAACTGCGCCCACCGTTCCACCAATCGCCGCGCCAACAATCATACCCGGAATTGCTGCCGTTGAACCAATCGCCGCACCCACGGCAACTCCAGCCGATGCCACCGAAGCAATCGCCCCAATCGCTCCGTTGTCAAACGGATGATCGGTGTGGTTCTCGAGTTTTACTTCACTGCTTTTCGCCATAAAAACTCCTTATAGGAAGGCTAATACCCCACACTATCCATGCGCTATTGCCAATAAGTATGCGATGCGAAAATGCACGGCTGGCGTATGGTTTGCGTAAGGAGTCTTTATTTTTTACTGTCGCCCTTCGGCATAAATAGCATGAACTTGGCCAGCGGGAATTTGAAGAGAATGATGTAGGTTACATGCATCCCCACAAACAGTAGCAACAAATTGGCGAATAGCTCGTGGGTTTCGGTGAGGAATCCTTCTTCTTTCTCGTCGCCACCTTCGCGCCCATCATCATCCGCATGGGCAGCCGAAACTATCTGAGCATTTGCAAGCCCGATAGATTTACCCTTGTCCATGGCGATGCCGGTGCCTGTAACAGCAAGCAAGCTTAGCGCAATGCCTAGCATCAAAGTCTTGCTGATGGCGGGATGCGTGAATAGATTATTTGCCTGCAACCCTTCAAATGATGGATAAAAGCGCATCAGGCCAACCTGACGTTCGCCACTGAGTGCCCAGAGAAGGCGTAAGGTAATGACGATTGCAACGCCGTAACCCAGCCATGCGTGGACAAGGCCAAGTTCACCTGTTAGATACGCCAATATCGCCAAAGTAGCGAGGGTGGCGTGATACACGCGAATACGTTGCATTATGTTCATAGAATTATCCTGCCTTCTGATCATTCAGATCAATTTTTATGCTGTTCCCTAACGTCAACCGCAAAGCATTGGCGATAGCGAGAACATCGATGAATTCCTGTAATAATGCTGCTTGCACGGGGCTGATATACCCAGCGGCGGCAAAGCCCATGCCGATGATGGAAAACGCCATGCCACCGATGGCACTTTGCAGCGCAATAAGGCGCAAGCGTGCACTGATATGGATCAATTCATCCACCTTCACCAGCGAATTTTCCATGATGACCGCACCTGCGGCTTCGGCCGTCACGCTGCTATGTTGGCCGAAGGCAATGCCCACCGTGGCAGAGGCGAGGGCAGGGGCATCGTTAATGCCATCACCCATAAACAGCGTCGGCGCTTTGGCGGTTTCAGCACGCACAATCGCCACTTTTTGCTCAGGACTTTGTGAGGCGAGCGTTTCCTTGATGCCGAGTAACTCCGCCAGATACGTCACTTCCGATTCACGGTCGCCCGACACCAGCATGATTTTATTGAACTGATGCGAAGGCGCTAAATGGCTGATGAAAGATTTTCCATCCGCACGCGGTGCATCGCGGAAACGGAAGGTGGCAGCGTATTTACCGTCCATCATAATGATGCTCTCAAGCCCAGCTGCAGTGGGTGGCAATTGTATGCTTGGCTGCAATTGCAGGAGCTTCTTACGGCTGGTAACGGCAATTTCATGCGCCGCTACCATACCCGTCAAACCTTGCCCCGATTTTTCAGAAACGCTATCCGCCTCCATCAGCGGAAGTTTTTCTTTCGTTGCCGCCTGCATAATGGCGCTCGCCAGCGGGTGCTTGGAGTAGCGCTCAAGGCTTGCGGCACGCTGCAGAATATCATTCTGCCCCACACCAATGGCTGGCACGATTTCTGTGAGTTCTGGCTTGCCGTAAGTCAGCGTTCCAGTCTTATCAAAAATCGCTGTGCGGCAGGTGGGCAGGCGTTCCAGCACGGTTGGGTCTTTGATAATAATACCCTGCCGCGCGGCCATAGAAATCGCGCCGATGATGGTGATAGGAATCGCGATAATCAGCGGGCAGGGGGTGGCGATCACCAGCACCGCAAGCGCACGCAGCGCATCACCTGTGAAAAACCAAACCATGCCTGTGACGATAAGCGCGAATATGGCAAACCAGCCACCAAGCTGATCGCCCAAGCGGCGCATGGTCGGGCGTTTTTGCTCCGCTTCTTGCATCACGCCCATGATCTGCGCATAGCGTGAATCATGCGCGAGTTTTTCGGCGCGGATGGTGAGCACTGATTCGCCGTTGATTGCGCCCGACAACACCGCAACACCCGGTGCTTTGGAAACTTGGTAGGGCTCGCCTGTGAGGTAGGATTCGTCCATCGAGCCGTGGCCAACGGTTACCACGCCATCGACTGGCGCGGTTTCATGCGGATAGACCAGAATTTCATCGCCAATGGCAATATCAGTAAGTGCAATTTCTTCCACTCCATCGCCTTTCTTACGGTGCGCGGAAGCGGGCATACGTTCCGATAATGCGCGTAGCACGGCAGATGCCTTGCGCATGGCGTACACCTCTAACGCTTGCCCACCCGCGAGCATCAACACAATGAGTGCCGAGGCCAGATATTGCTCAAGTGCGGCGGCGGCAACCAGTTCAATGCCGCCCAAAAAATCCGCACCCACACTGCCACGGAACATTTTGATAACCACCTGAATCACCAGCGGAATGCCGCCAATGGTGATGAGAGCAAGCAAGGGAACATCCGAAAGACGCAAACCATACATAAGTTGCGTGTCATTCAGAATAAAATGCAAAGCGATAGCAATCAGTGATGCAATCGCAATCACCAGCTGCCATTTTGAGAAAACATGTGTTTCTGTTTTCATTTCATCATCACATAACTGCCGGGTGCGTCGCAGGTGGGGGGATATTCTTTGCTGCCAATCCTCGATGGCTTAATTTTGCCCCCCGAATGCGTATCAAGCCAATTCTGCCACTCTTCCCACCACGAACCGTCTTTGGTGGGCGTATTCGTTTGCCACTGACCGGGAGGTGTATATCGCGCTGACGCTGGCATGGTAGAGATTTGGTAGCTGCGCCCTTTATGCCCAGGTTCGCTCACAATACCTGCATTATGTCCGCCGCTGGTGAGCACAAACGTCACGTCGCTCTCCGTAAGCAGCAGGATTTTATAGACTGATTTCCACGGTGCCACATGGTCGCGTACAGTGCCGACGGAGAAAATGGGCGTGCGGATATCCTGCAGCGCTACGGGCTTGCCGCTGACCATAAATCGGCCTTCTGCCAGATTATTTTGCAGAAATAGCTCGCGCAAATATTCGCTATGCATGCGGTACGGCATACGCGTGGCATCGGCATTCCACGCCATTAAATCGAACATCGGCTGGCGCTTGCCCTGCATGTAATCGGTAATCATGCGCGACCAAATGAGGTCATTCGTGCGCAGCATTTGAAATGAACCCGCCATTTGGTGTTTATCGAGATAACCTTGCTGCCACATTACATCTTCTAAGAATGCCAACTGACTATCATCGACAAATAATCGCAGCTCTCCGGCCTCCTCAAAATCCACCTGAGAGGCGAGGAAAGAAAGGGTTTTAATCGTTTCATCGCTATCACGCGCAAGGCTTGCCGCCATCATGGAAAGTAGCGTGCCGCCTAAGCAATAGCCCATCGCGTGAATCTGCGGTGCATGAGTGATAGCTTTTACTGCCTGTATTGCTTCGCCTAGCCCCGTATGCAGATATTCTTCCAAGCCCACATCACGGTCACACGCATCCGGGTTGCGCCATGAAATCATGAACACCGTGTGGCTTTTATCCACCAGATATTTCACCAGCGAATTATGCGGTGAAAGATCGAGTATATAATATTTCATGATCCATGCAGGCGTGATGAGTATTGGCTCCGCGAATACCTCCGCCGTAGTGGGCTCATATTGTATCAGCTCGATGAGATGATTGCGAAAAACGACTTTCCCTGAGGTGCTGGCGATATTTTCACCCACCACAAATGCCTCCGCCCCTATGGGTGGTTTATCTGCACGGGTGCGCTCCGCATCATCCAGCCAATTGAGCATTCCATGCCAAAAATTTGCACCGCCTTGCGCTCTTGTGGTTGATAAAATATCCGGGTTGGTGAGTGGAAAGTTGGAGGGAGACACCACATCCAGCAATTGCCGCGCAATGAATGATGTTACGTTTTGATGATGCAGTGATACGCCGCGTACACCAGTAGTCGCCTCATTCCACCATGCTTGCGATAAAAGAAACCCCTGTTCCATTACATTAAACGGCCATTTATGCCAGCCATCACTGGTGAACCTACGATCTGCTGGCGGCGGAGCAATCGGCGCAGTAGCGTTGCCAGATGCGGCCTGTATTGCATATGCGTTGAACTGGGCATTTTTTTCTAAAAAGCTCTGCCTCAACATCTGCTGCTTGGATGGAGAAAACAGTATATGTTCAAACCAGTCAAACCCAGCAAGTATGAGTGAGGCGGGCGATATGCCACCAGTGAATTTTGCAACTGCTGCATGGAGGATGTGATCCAGCATGTAATCATCGGTGGGCTGCGCATAAACGGTACACTCCCCGCCACAACGCCTGCGCGTAGCACATTGATTCTTACTTGTGATAAGCTGTAGGGATTTTTTCTTTGAAGCGGTAGCCATTGTTTTTATCCTTGTGATTTTACATGACTATAGCCCAGCACCGCCAACGTGATTTGATCTAGGGCAAGCGGTTTACGAAGCCATATATTGCCCGCCATTAATGGAAAATGTTTCCCCCGTGATGTTGCTGGATTCATCCGCCACTAAGAACAACACCGCGCGGGCGATTTCTTCCGGCTCCATCAACCTGCCAACGGGCATTTGCGCGATCATAGCTTCAAGAATCGGCGGGGGCATTTTCGCCACCATATCCGTATCCGTGTAGCCTGGTGCTACGGCATTGACGGTGATACCTTTGGCGGCACTTTCACGCGCAAGCGCTTTGGTGAAGCCGATAATCCCTGCTTTTGACGCACTGTAATTCGTCTGGCCAATTTGCCCCAACTGCCCATTCACCGAACTGATGCTGACGATGCGCCCGAAATGATGTTCGCGCATGGGGTTTATCACTGCGCGGCACATATTGAAGCAGGAGGTGAGATTGGTGGTGATGACCGCGTTCCAGTTTTCCGCAGTCATTTTATGCAGCATTCCATCACGCGTTATGCCTGCATTGTTGATAAGAATGTGAATATTCGTGCCAAAGTCAACGGTGATTTTATCTGCGCCGTTCGCGCATTGATCAAAATCCGTTACATCCCATTGGTATGTTCTGACGCCGGTTTCTTGCGCGAATTTCTTTGCCGCTTCCTCGCCCACAAGGTAATTCGCGGCAACATCATATCCCGCCGTCTTTAACGCCTTGCATATTGCTGCACCAATACCCGTTGTTCCGCCCGTTACCAGTACTAATTTATGGGTCATACGGATTCGTCAATCATGGCGATGAGCGCCACCTCCACCTCTTTAGCTATTGCTTCCAGTTTTGGTGAATCGGAAAGCGCTTTCAACATTGCCGTGGGTCTGATCATACCAATTTTTGTTTGACCTTGCTCTGAATAGACAGAAACGCGGCACGGCAGTGCCATGTTTAGCTCCATATCTACCATCAGCACTTCTTTTGCACTCTGCGGGTTGCAAATTTCAAGAATCTGACAGGCATTGGGGAATTCTACGCCCTTCTTTTTTAGCGTTTCCTGAAGATTATGGATATGCAGCACACCAAATTTATGACGCACCACCGCAGTCTGTAAATCGGCTACCGCCTGTTCAACCGATTTCGATGTTTGTACGATATATTTCATATAAATTCCTGTGGTGCTTAAATGCTAATCCGTTGCTATGTCGCAAACAGCCTGTTCATCCTTAGTAAGCAATTGCTCGATGTAATGCGTGATTTCCTGAGTTGTTGTCGGCAATGCGCTATGCATCAACAATCTTGGCGCAGTCTGCATATGGCGCACGGCATTTTCCATGTTAGTGGCAACATCAGCGGCGTAACGAGTTGCGGTTTTCATTCCTATGCTCCTTCGAATGGGGTGGGGAGAGCACCGTGCTATTTCTCCGCTTAATGGCATTCCTTATATACGCTGAGATATAATGATTTAATGCGTTTGATAGGCATTGCTATAAAGACAGCGTAAGCGTGGAAAAAGCCGTGAAAAAGCCGTTACGTTTGTTTGTGGTAAAATAGGGAAGCGCCCTTGGTGTTGCAGGGGTCCAGCATTTGGCATACGGCTTGAAAACCAACAACACTCTTGAATCTTTGAATATTTACAAGACTGGAGCCGGAGCCGAAGGCGCCAGGGCTATAGCTGATGCATTATGCGTAAACCAGACACTGAGTAAGCTTGAGATAAATCGTAACTATATTGGTGATGAGGGTGCCCGGGCAATGGCGCATATGCTCGAAAATAACCATGGGCTGATTACACTTGATATTGGGTTGAACGATATTACTGACAGTGGCGCTAAGTCGCTGACGAATGCGTTATATAACAATAATACACTACTTGAAATTGACTTTAATTGTGCAAGATTTGGTGAAGAAGCCATAGAAGCGATGGCAGCCCTGATTGCAGCCAATAAAGCACCTTTATATCTAGACATTAGGGGCAATTTTGCTCCCATGCCTGGGTTGGAGAAAATAGCAAAAGCCTTAGAAAGCAATGATACAATGTTAAATCTGGACATAAGCAATATGTGGCCAGAACAAGTTCTTGAAAGCTATATTGACTCTTTTGCTGCAGGGCTGCGTACAAATCGCACTTTGGCCTCCATAAACATTGATGGAACAAATCCTAGATATAAAACATTCAGTCGTATAGATAACGCGTTGCTCGATAGTAAAAACTATGTTGATGACCATTCTGGTTTTAAAAAGTTTACCGTTTGCGATGCAAATAAAAATGCGGCAAAACGCTTGCTTGATAAAATGAGAAAATCACCTGATAAGCTCAGTTTGGGTGATATCGATGAGATTAAAGAACGATCACAGGCTATAATTTTCCTTATCACTAGATACAATATTAGTCGGGATGGTGTGATTGAAACTGTTGGTTTATTTGCAGCAGCACAAGATCGTGCGCGCGAATTAGGTACGGAAATTAAACTACCTGCTTATTGGCAAAAGAGAATTGATGCATTTAAGGAGCCAGTAACTCGTAGCAATAAGCCATACCCTCTCAAGGCAGATCGCACTCTCACGCTTGCCCGCCTTCAGGAAACAAAGGCCGATGGAAGAACTAACCTACAGATATTCGCCGAGCAGGGGCAATTGGGGGATGTATTCACAGCCGAGATATGGCAGGGCCGCAAGGATGAGATGGACAAAGCATGGCAGCTGGTAAAGCCGCAGCACCAAAACCAGGTGAACATTGAATTGGTACGTCAGCAGATAGATGCATTTAACCTGCGCGACCGTTTCCGTCGCGATGGGGACGATGTAGCGCAGGGGTTTTGAGGAGCATGAATTGAATTCATATACTGATCTAAAGTAGAAACGATTCTGCTGAGCGGAAATCGGATCTCCGACCCGTAATTACCAAACTAATGGATGGCCTGAGTATAGGAGTAGCTAGTATTACGCAATCTTCTTAATAAAAGTGCCGAACGGGTCTGGGACTCTGTGTCCAATGTGACTAGTTGGACTTATAACGACCGATAGTCAATAAATTCAATGGCATACTGAGAGCGTTTGCGCTAATCATGCTACTGCACAGCCAAGTCCATAATATTGATATTTACCATTGGGATATCTACTCGCGGTGAAAATGCTTGGCATAAGGCCTATATTGTATTAGAAAGTGCCTCCCTTGCGGCCTTCGCGTCGTAGAGGTTTTTTGGTGACGCGGGGTGGAGCAGCCCGGTAGCTCGTTAGGCTCATAACCTAAAGGTCGTCAGTTCAAATCTGGCCCCCGCAACCATTCCGGCTTTAAATGAGCCGCCCAGAGCCAGTTTAAAAAGATTCTCAGAGTTGTAGCGAAGTTCAGCTTCTAAGTACTCATTTGAATTCGGTATTAATCGAATTTGCCCCATTAAGCCCTTCAAACACTGCCGCGCTTGGGTGACGTCTGTATAAAGGGCTTGGCCTAATCCGGCGACCAGTGCCTTATAACGCTCCACTGCGCGTGGCAGAACGGTAGTAATGATCTCTGCAGCCTTCGCATTGGCCTGTAGTTCTCTTTTAGCCCGAGCATACTCAGCTTCTGCATTCTGCAAGGCTTCCTTGGTGGTAGGGGTAATGATACCAGCCTGTATCGCCTTCATGATGTTAGCGATTTGCTCTTCTGCTTCCTTGGCTTTACGCTTTTGTGTGTCCACGTCCGGTTTCCGTGCGTTCTGCCTATTCTGTAAATCTTCTGTAATAATAGAAAGAAATACCTCCATCGCTTCGTCAGAAAGTAAGTCTTGGCGGATTATATCAAGTAAGCTGCCCTCAAGTATTTTACGCGATAAGCGCAGCCGGTTGGAACATGCCGCATCGCCACGGTTTATGTTAGTAGAGCACCCATAAGAGGTGCTGCTGTAGACGGTATAGCTCGCCCCGCAACAGCCACATTGTATCAAGCCAGAAAATAAATACTTACCACTATGCGAGCGCGTTCTGGGATTATCCATCACTTCCCTAAGTTGATTAGATCGCTCGCGGATTTCCTTATGCCGTGCCTGCACCACGTCCCATAATGGCTGTGGCACAATGCGTAGTTCCGGCATTTCGGTTATCACCCATTCCTTTGCTTCGCGCTTGGTACGCCTGCGCTTTCCAGTATCGGGGTCTTTTCGCCATTCTGAACGGTTCCAAATATAACGGCCAATATAGAGCTGGTTATTTAAAAGCCCCGTGCCGTCATTATGGTCGCCATAGATGGCGCTCGCCGCCCATGTAGAACCGCGTGTTGAAGATACGCCGAGGCGGTTCAGCTTATCAGCAATCCGCTTTGGGCTATCACCACCCGCAAACCACTCGTACATTTGCTGCACCCACTTAGCTTCATCCGGGTCTATTTCACGCCTAACGGCTATGATCTCCGGCCTGCCATTGGGGTCCTTGCGTATTGGGTCTTCAATCGGCACGCGCTTATAACCATAGGTTCGCCCGCCTGCGCTGTATCCGCCCATTGCCTTGCCATACATTCCTCGATGTGTCTTTTCGCGTAAGTCGTCGAGGTACATCTCGTTCATCAGCCCGCGCATCGTGGACTGAATCTTCTCACCTTTGGTTGCTGAGTCATATCCGTCCGATACGCCAACGATGCGTAGGCCTTGGAACTTGAACCGGCGAATAACTTGCTTCATTTCCACATCGTCGCGTGAGAGCCGGGAGAGATCATCCACCAACAGCACTTTAAATTCGCGCCGCTCTGCCGCTGCAAGCATCGCCTCAAAGCCGGGACGGTTTTTGCTGGTCCCTGATATAGCCTTGTCATCGAATTGTGTGGCTAGCGTCATCCCGCATCGCTCGGCATAGCGAGTACAGTTGCGAACTTGGTCATCAATTGAGCTTTCACTCTGTTTATCACTGCTAAAACGCGCATATATAACTGTCTTCATAATTACCTCCATGTGAACAACCGTCCAGCTTATATGGACAGGTGGGAATCGAAAGAGAAATGGTGGGCTAGTAATATAAGAGAGGTTTTAAGGGTTAGTGGGTTATAACCTAATAACCCCTTTAACCCTTATCCTGTAGCTTAACGCCGTCCCGCTTTTGCACCTGTTTTGATGCCGGAACATATTTGCCGTCTGGCGTACGTAATATGATTCCATCGCGCACCATACGATTTAACGTCTTTCCAATACCACCCTGCTTACGATCAGTTTCTTGTGCAATTTCACGGGAACTCATCGGACGTCCCACCTGCACCATAGCAAGCACGATCTCCTGATGTGTGCTGCTTATACGTAGTGGTACAGCATCGCCATGCGCTGTCCAAACTCCTTCATCAAAGGTCAGTGCTATTTCCTGTTCCACAACGTCACGACCACTTACATGCAATGATGCTTGAGCATTATTACGTTCACGAATCAGTACAAAATTAGTATCGGCTGAACCAGATATGCCATTGGTTCCAGAAATCATCTCAAACGGATCATCAGAACCTTGTTTGCGCACATGATGTACCACCACAATTGCTATTGCAAAGCGGTCAGCAATTTTCTTCAGTGCGGAAACAGCCTCATAATCCTCATAGTATGAACCGCCACCTTTCGGTGTATTTCTGACCTTGGCAAAAGTGTCGATGAAGACTGCTTTGCAAGCTGGATTCTTCGCAAGCCTTCGTTCAAGCGCAAGTAGGCCTTGTTCATCCACAGACTTCCAAGTTATATGGAATTCCAACCGCCGCGCATCTTCGCGGGCAAGGTTCGGCGCAACCTTTTTTAATCGATCCTTTAATCGACGCTCAGAGTCCTCAAGAGCTAAATACAGAACCTCAGCAGCCTCGGTATCGTAAAAATTAAGTGCTCTTCGGCCAGAAGCAATGGCCACCACCAGCGCAAGTACAAGCCAACTCTTGCCGATCTTCGGTTTGCCCGCTAAAAATGTCAATCCTACTGGAATTAAGCCGGGTATTACCCAACGTATAGGCTCAATATCTTTTAGCAAAAGTTCGTCAGCAGAAATGCCTGTGCCTAGAAAAAGAGGCACTCTTTCAAGATTAGCGAATGCTTGTTTTGCCTTTTTCCCATGCAATTTTATAAAGTCATCTACGCCAACCTTCATTACTCCTGCGGGACGCGGTAAATCTATCCGAAAAGGGTTTGCGCCGTAGTTTACTAAAGCATCACGTAACGCATCCAAGGCCGCTTGTACGTTTTTCTTATACATCGGCATCAAACACGATAATGGTTTTACGATTTACCAGTTTGATATGGTTAAAATCGCTGATGACTTCTGATGATTCATCTTCTTTCGATTTCCAACCCCATACACCGCTCAAGCCAATTGCCGGACTGCCGAGCAATGTAAGCGCAGCAGCCTTCTTTTCGCCTTCAACAATATATAAATCATCGCTGTTTACTGCGATTTTCGACCAATCGCAGAATGGTGGGAAATAAAATCTAGGTTTAGTGCCAGTAAGCTGTAAGTATTTTACAGACTTTTTCGCTCCTTGCGGTGTATATTCTTCAAGCAGTTTATATCGGCAAAATCCATTAAGCTTACCGTCAGGGTCAAAATATGGGATTTCGTACGCCCATACTTTTGGTAGATTTTTAGGCGCAGGTTTATTTAATTTGATGTAAGCATTGCGAAATATACTTGCCATTTCGTCGGGGGATACATCACGAATTTGCATAACCTCGGCTGCTTTTTGATCCAGACAGCTATTCTTCAAATCATCAAGTGTTGGTTTCCTAAATTTAGTCATAATTGTTCCTTTGCGTTGGTGATACGCGCAGCTTCATGCTCACGCGCAAGATGACCTCCATCGCTTGACAACGGTTCTTCCAATGCACGGAGTTCGTCGAAATATTGTTCGACCGCTACCCGTGCTAGTAATCTAATTATGTTGCGAAGTTCTGGCGTCATGTCCCGCATATACGTGACAAAACAACTTATGAAAACGCCCTATCAGGATACCTAAAAGGTATCAGAATCTAAGCCAATATCCCTTAGCAAACGCTAAAGTGCGCCGCATGGCGGCTTCCGTAATGCTATTTTCCCCGCCAAATATTTCTGCCATCACTTTTATTGAAACGCCTTCATTGTCAGCATCAAGGATACGTAGCAGAAGCGCTGGTGATCTCCCGTTCTTATTATTCTTTCTCTTGTCACGTTTGCGGCGCTCTGCAGAAGAATGCGTGCTCTTTGCATATTTTTCGTAAACTGCTTTTATGTATGCCAGTTGCGGTTTTATCGGGTGATTTCCATCCACACTAAAAATGAACCCGCCGAGCGGCTTACTTAAAGCCATCGCTTCATAATGTAAAAGCTGCTTTGTTTGATCGTGCTTAAGGAAATCAATTAAATGACAGGGCTGTGTATATTTAGGAGCAGCTTCTTGACTGGGGTCATGCCAATCATACAGCTCATATTTCATAAACCCATAAGGCTTTCGATTAAGCCAGTCCTTACGGTAATTCGGATCGCGTCTTAGGAATTCCCATCTTAGCCCATTCTCTTTTAGGCGTTCCACGTATTCATATTGTTGGGGCTTATCCCAATCGCATACATTCCATTTAGCGCGGTTCTTAGCCGCTTCTTTAGGGGGGAGTAGTTTTCGCATTCCTGCCTTAGCCATGCTAATAATTATCTCTTCATAAGTCTCTTTAGGATTGCTATCGGATCAGCGCTGAGTAACTTGGCAATCTCAAGGAACTCGATGAGATCAAGCCTACGCTCCCCTAATTCATATTTGGCTACGAATGATTGTGGCTTCCCAAGTAATTTGGCCAATTCCTGCTGTGTATAGCCAGCTTTCTGCCTAGCTGAATGTAGCAGACCGCATAACTTCTTTACCTCTTTGGAATGTATTGTCTTTTTCACTATGGCTGCACAAATCTCTTGATGTGAACAGCCAAAGGAATTAATCCTAAAATAGAATTATCCCAAAATAGGATATTTAGGAGTAATGTGTTGCCAGATAACGTAGACAAATTAGATGGCAAAGCATTAATGGATGCCTATCGATTTGTCCGCATCGGAAGCATAATAGCCCCTAACCCAGTAACATTCTCAATCGAAATTCATTTAACTGAGGCTTTGTCATGGGAAAAAGCGATTTACATATTCGTATTTAATAATGAGATTGTGCGCGTGGGATCGTCCAAAGGGCGACTCGGAAGGCGAATGAAAGAATGGTGTCGCTGCGTTACCAATGCGCTTCACAGAGTAAATGGACTGCCTGCCAAAAAAACAGTCACACCCGATTGGGAAGCTCGTGGATGGAGCAAACTTTTAAATGCTCATGGCAGTGGGGAAATTTATGCCCGCGAAGCCACCGAAGTCACCACTCCGGTGGGCTCATTTAGGGCATATATGGACGAAGAAAGTATCCTCATAAATCGCCATAAGCCCAAAATGAATAGGCACAAAAATCGCTAGGTTTTCGGTAGCAGCAGTTTTTGCATTATAGCTTTAGCTATTTTGAGATGGTCTCTAAAATTAATTATGCTACTTCAAAAAGTTTGTAATTTTCAGAGGCTAAGACTGATAAGGATAAATACGCTTTTTCGTCACCTTCAATGAATTTAATAATTTTGTTTAATACCATACCCATCGCACGCGCCATTAGAGGGGGGATTGCATTACCTACTTGCGCACAGCGGGATACATCCAATTTTCTTCTCTCACCATTTAAAGTATATCGACCATAAAAATGGAAATCATCAGGAAAAGACTGAATCCGCGCCATTTCCCTAATGCTGACATTTCGTGGGTACAAGTAATGGATAATTTCATCTGGATGTGTAGTTAGCGTAGAGCATGGTTTTTTGGGGTCTAACAAAAATTTCTTGTCTGTTTTAGTGCCACTTGCGAGCAAGAATTCTTTACTGAGCCTACCTTTCGGCTGAGTTTTGTGCGCGGCAATATAAAGACTACGAACTTTTGGCCCATGCTGTGAAAAACGATGGGAATTTGGGATCGATTTATTAGAAATACCCCTTCGCATTAGCTTCGCATATGTGCTTTTCGCTGGTAAGTATGTTGTGGATGGGAATTTAGGAGAGTCAGGACAAACAACTTCTGTGGCATTAGCCAAATCATGTAATGCTTCTTCAATATTTACTGGCCTATCTAAGGGTAAATTTAGCTCTCTTCGCTGTTCTAGAGATACCGATGCAAAGTAATTCTCGATAAGATTTTTAACATTAGATATGTCTTTTAGTTGTTTCTTGATTCCAACTATTACAACGCGTTTGCGCTCTTGCGGAACCCCATAGTCAGATGATTTAATTGTTGTAAATCCTGACGAATAACCTAGTTCCCGCAAACGCGCTAAAACTAAAGTTGCTACACTTTCTTTTAGCTGTCCTGGGCGTGCCTTAAAAGGGCGCGCAATTCCTTCTACATTTTCAATCATAACCAACGGTGGTTCAACGAGCTCAACGAGCTCAAGCATCTTAAATGCTAATTCGTTCCTAGGGTCATCGCCATTGCGTAAACCACCAACTGAAAAACCTTGGCAGGGTGGTCCCCCGCAGATTAGAGAAATTTTCCCATTAAGGCCCTTTAACTTTTTTCTAATACCCTCATCATTCAATAAATTCTCAATAGTATAATTTTGTTTTGGGAGCCAATTTGGCCATTTTTCAAAGTGCCCATAAGGCGCATCTGCGCACATCATATTCTTAGAGATAGTCTCAAATGCCATTGCATCTTTCTCGATGGCAAATATACCTTCCCATCCAGATTGTAATAACCCTAAAGACAATCCTCCACAGCCAGCGAAGGCATCTATATATGTCTTTTTATTCAATAATTTTATTAGGTCTTCATTTTCCATATATAGCCACTACTTTAGGTTATCTATACTATATATAGCAGAAAAAGAAATGGGGTTTTAGAAATATCTTCACTTCTTGTTTTGAGTATCTAACAACTTATTCAAGTAATCGTGTACATCAACCCCTGCCTTAAGAGCTGTATTTCTTAACCATTCAATATTCTCACTTGATATTCTTATAGGCGCGAATTTTTCAGGATATGCCCAACTGCATTTGAAACAATCTAGTTTACAACCTCGGCACGCGGTACTTTTAAAATTATTGCATTCCCCGCACAAAGGTTGCCAATTTTCTGAACTGTCGCCACCGCCCCGTACTCGTGGAATTTTATGGTCTTGGTCAAACCTAACTTCAGGTTCTTTCCTCCCGCATACTGCACAAGAAAACTGATACTTACTTAGAACCGCAGACCAATCCGCGTCAGATAATTTTACTCGTGGAATTCTTTTTGGAGAAAGTGCTAAATTTATAAGTTGGTATGTATTCCCTTGCCTTGCAATACCCGTGAGACCTTCCTCCCCCTGTAGTTCACGGACACGTCTAAACACATCAACATAAGGTTTATATACTGTGGTTTGATCGTGTTGGGATAATCTAAATTTATCTACTGCAGCACGAAATTGTTCCGTTTTTATGTGGGGGCCGGGAATCTTATGCCCTGATGGCCAGAGAGTTTCTAACATTACTTTATAATATTGGCGGTTTGCTTTACTTAGCGAAACAAATTCTTTGACAACACCTTCAATCCAAGCGTCCCTTTCCTTGTCATTGGCAGAAGGCGTTCTATCAGGGGCCACAAGCTCTAGAAACTTTTGCCTTCCTTTGCTTTTTTTAGGTGAATTTTCTGACATTTTGATAGGTTATGTGATTTAAGATATTACCCTGTTTATCACACCAATCTGAAATTGGTAGCTCAGTTGCCGTGTAAGCACAGTATTTTAATCCAAGACGAAACATTGGACGCTAGAAGAAAAGGGATTATGCTAAAAAACCTATTGTAATAGGATGAAATTTCTCAGAGTAAAATGCAATGTCTAGTATTAAACTTAAAAATGTAGAAATAGACTATTTTCGTTCTATTAAGTAGTTATATTTCGATTTTCCAGAAAGTAAGCGGAAACGAAAACCTAAAGTATGCAATGCGGAACGTACAATAATTTCTGGCTTCGTATTCTTTGAGCGAATACGGGACATAATCCAGCTTCGATAATTAGGGGATTTCATGCTTACCATGCAATGTTTAGGTCAATCGCTAATATGAAGATTAAGATAGAAGCTCACGGATAGCTTTACCCCTCAATTCGCGTTGAGCCTTACGCCCAACGCTTTCGCGTGCTGCAAGTGTATAATCATCAGGCACCTGTCTTGAGAATTCCAACAGCCGTTTCCGAGCTTCGTCCTGAGGTAATTGCCTTAACGTAGCATTGCGGCTCAGTTCGACGGCCAAGCTAAAGAAATTAGCTTTATTCCACCACATCGATGAATCCGGAATATCAATTCCAGAAATAAATTCGGCGCTATCATTAATTGCAGTGATGACTTCATCATGTTCAGGAAAATCTTGTGCTTTTTCATCAAGATATTTTCTTACTCTATCATTACGCTGATAATAGCCATCCATAAATGTACACATCAGGTTGAGTGTAAACATTAATGGTACTTTCCGATCAAATTCGAATGCGGTAAAAATGGATTTAGCTCTAACCAATTTAGAAAAGGGGCCATCTGCAGTTTGAATAACCCATTCCCAAGTTTTTTCATCGATTCCAGGATCTTTGCTGAATAAATTGCTTGCCAGTACTTCTAGATTACCATCTTCGCTACCAACATCACCAAGTTCATCACTGTCTGAAACCTCATTGGAGATTTCTCCAGAGAGGGCTCGCGCTACTAACATAAATTCAGATGCAGAATATTCTGAAGCTAATTTTTCGATAGCGGAGAGTGAGTAAAATGTTCTATTAAGCCTACGAAACACATCTTTTAGGCGTTCATCACCTGCATCCAGGTCAAAATCAATTACAGGAACTTCATACTTCAAAAATATTTCACGTTCTGATGTAGTAAGATCTTTAAAAACTTTTCCATCAACAGTTAGGTTGCCATTAATAAATTCGCGAATTGTATTAAGGCGTTGCTGGCCATCTACTACAGCTTGGCTAGCTTGCATAGTATCCAAATCAATTGGCCCTCTAGCCAAAAAAATTTGGGGAAATGGGTAGCCTTTTAAGATCGTATCAATAAAGTCGCGTTTATGGGTATCGCGCCAAACAAGGTTTCTTTGGAAATATGGCGATAAAGTAAGGCGTGCACTGCGCATTGCTGACACTAAGTCAATAATTTCCCTGGAACGCACAGTGTATTTTAAATCATTTTGCATATCTACCCCATCAAAGTTGAAAGTGCGCTATCTTGTTTCCAGCAGAATGCATACTCATTCATATATACTGCTAAAGTAATTCGATTAAATGTCGCGGTATGTTTACGGCTTATCTGTCCTTCAAACTGCTTATGTAATTGGCTAAGCTGAGATTTAGGCATAACCTTAATTCTAATCATGCCGCGCTTAAGTATTTGTTCTTTAAATAGCTCAATCTGCTCAACACTCATGACCCCAAAAGGCGTGGAATCTGTAAAGCTACGAGTTGCTTTTACTATATCGATCCAAAGCTTTTGAAAAAGATCCGTATTTACGCACGCAACATCAAGATCAGAGATGGCCAGTTCAAAAAGCTTATCCTTGTATATGCTAAACCCTAATTGTGCAGAACCACAAAAATGAATACTTGAGTATGGAATTTTAAAATATTGGGAAATCTCTGTCTTGATATCGAATTCTTTTTCCCTTTGCCGACTTAGCGAAGCAGGCCTTTCTTCTATGAACAGACGGCGTGCACGCATCTCTCGATCTGCATACCTAGCACCTATCGACCGAACCTGTTTCTTTAATTGTTCAAGCACTGTTTCCATCATTCGAAAACTCTAGTCGAGCGCAAAGCAATTGTACATCCTTGAAAGATTACGAAATGAAGTTAAAAATAGTTGGCCAAGCGGTTAACACTTATCTATTTTGGAATGGTAAAGTGCCTTCGACTGACGTTTAATATCATCAAAAATCGTCATCGGGTTGGACAGCGCTATGACTGATAATACAGTCAGGAAACATTCAAACCCCAATGCCACCATTCTTGTTAATACAAGAAAGAAACAAGATAAAAGCCCCACTGTTAATACAATGGGAAAACAGTTAAAATGGTGGGCTTCAAGCAAAGGTTAAGGAGCGTTACCCAGTGGTCGCCCTAGAAGTCCCATAAACCGACATTGGAGTCCTTTAGCTAGGCGGGTCTAGGTAGGCATCGCTTAACCTTAAACTCGACCTGCTGTCCTTTTATGGGAATCCGCACTATAAGGGCTGGGGGTTCGGTATTAATGTTTGAGCTAAATCGCGCCGCCACATCCCAAGAATTTTGTTCTAAATCTGAGTTTTAAAAGCCATTTAAAGTTAGAACAAAAGCGCGTGCCCACATTGTGTTAGATGCTGAAGGCCGTGACGTTTGCTGCTGTACTAAGATTTTACTGCTCGGATTTCACTTTTTGTGTTATTTTTCTAATAATTCTAGTAACTTAGATTACCTTAAGGGAGTGCAAATATTCTAAAATTCTTTACGCAAAATAATTACTTTACTTTTCTTAACCTCATAATAGGCTACTATCTATCCCCTGTAGATAAAAAAAAATATAATAGGAGAAAGTTATGACAAATGGAATATCGAGTGAGTTAAGCAGAGCCTTAGATTTGATTAAAGATAGAAAGGCATGGCCGTCTTCTGCAGCATTCGACAGCCACTTTTCTAATGCAGGGGTAGCTTCCAAATTTGAGCATGCCGCCCAGAAGGGCGATCTGTACGCAGCAGAACGTATGTACCGTGTCTATAATGATTGGAACCAAAAATTAGATTCATATAGCGGCCAATATGGGTCTTCATACTACGTACATGTGTACACTATCGATTCAGAGGCAGCAGAAAGAATTCGTGGAAAAACTCTATCTGAAGTAGCACTTGATTATCCGTCAAATGCGTATTTCCAATCTGGAAGAAGACAACTGCAATGGAGACCACTTAGTGCTCTTGACATGTGTGTTTACCAAACAACTTATGATGCAAGAACTAAACACTCGTTTATACCCGACCACTATTCATTAAGAACTGATAGTGAGTCAGAAAAACCAGAGGTATATTTAGGAAGTAGTAAAATTACCACGGAACTAAGCGGTCTATCTGTGGCGGCTGCGTCTGGTAGCGCGGCAGCTGCTGATATACTTGGTAAATTCTATGATGTTGGTAGCATTACGTACGCAGCGTTTCTCCGCAATAAAAGAGCTGGCAATCCACATTACAACAGCCAAAAATCAGGTTATTATTCACGTCTACACAACTTCCTCACCGGCAAAAATGATGCGATGTATGGGGAGTACGTTGATGCACGCCTGAAAGACCCCGAAGGTATGTATGATGTGGCGGAAGCGATTATCACAAATCAACATGTACGAAAATCATACAATCAGAAGAATGGCATAGCTGGCGATTCTGACCAAGGCGCACGAGATATACTTAAAAATGCAGCAAACCTTGGTTATGCCAATGCTGCGTGGCGGTTGGCGCGTCTGCATCATGAGCAATATATCATGACTGATAGCAAAACCGAGCTACAGCAATTGTTCCATTGGTATAAAAAAGCGGCAGAGCTTGGTAATAAGGAAGCAAGTCATCATATTGCGTATTTCAAGGCGCAGTTTCCAGATATTGAAGCCACCGCAGCTTCGCTGGATAAGGTAGCAGTAAGCAACCCAACATCTGACTATCTGGCAAAACGCCCCGATGCTCTGGGTGAAGTGGTGATACCGGAGGCGGATATTGCATTCTTAAAATCACATAATCCAGATATAAAGGGAAGCCTGACCACAGCATCTAGCCTGCTTGATAAACAGCTCGGTGAAATGGACAAGTTTATGTCTGCGCTACAGGCAAAAATAAAAGTCTTGTTGGATAACGCAACACGTCTTGCCGAAGCGCAAGCTGCTATCGCCGGACGTGAAGACCAGATTCATCAACGCGTACAGGCACTTCATGAGATGAGAATGATACTGGCCGATGATAAAGGTCGAGGGGCTGAAGGTTGGGTATCAGGTGCAAATACCTTATTAATTACAGCAAACCCCAAGTTGGCTATTTTAGATGGACTCATGCGCTCGACTTTAGAAAAAGTAGGTACGTCTAACCAAGGAGGGTCTTTTGAAAATTATTTAAAGGCTCAGCGAATCAAGGTGGAGCTAGTGCGTGAGGAAGTAGCTAATATTGACCAAGCCATTGCGGCCACAAGGGGCACAGCACTGGTTAAAAGTATTCAAAAAGACGAAGTGTCACAACGTCGTCTGCTTTCGGCATACCTGAAAAAGACACTTATTGACCAAGGGTTAAAGAATATTGCCTCACTAGAACCAATTGCAAAACAACACGGCTTTAATTCGGTTGACCATTTAATCTCAGTAAGTGCCAATATTGCAGGTGACCAAGGAATGCTTGCAGGCGCATTGGGTGCATTTGTGCGTGGATTTGCAGATACTAAGGATATGGAAACAATCATTGCACACGCTAACCGCCACACACTAGGCGGCAAAGAGTCTGAATTTAAGGTGACAAATGCTATAGTAAATTTTGTTGAGCAGGTTATTAAACCAAATATAGACCAATATTCTTCCCTTGCATCACGCGTGGATGTGCTTAAAGCCGAAGGTGTTGATTTTGTGCAAAACCCTAACGCCACACTTGCCACCAGAGACTACAAAAATCCGACCTTTGTCAAAACGTTGCTTGAAACTGAGTATAGCGTTTCAGGAAGCGCAGAAGTGGCAAAAATGTTTGACCACTCCATGCACAGGCATGGCAAACATGTCATTTATGACCCAACAGCGGATGGGGTGCAACACACCAAAAAAACCATAGATTTGGTTGAGCCGGATGAGGTCAGGGAATATAGCGATCTCGTGGCACAAAAAAGCAAACGTGGTGACAGGACACTTCCTCCTATGCCAAGCTTATTTACAAGAACCTGCGCAAATGAATACCTCACCCCATTGACAAAAAAACATGCTGAATCGACTAAATTTCATGATAGGCCGGATGCAGCACTTGCCTATGTAACTGCTACCCATGTGGTCGCAGATTTTATCGATAAGATGTCATTAAGCCCTCTGGCCAAATATAGGGCGACCCTAAAAGATAAATCATTAGTGGATAATGTTATTGCCCAGACATTCTTTGATTTCTTCAGCAGCATGGGTGTTGCACACAAAGCTAATTTTGCCGCTGGGTTTCAAGATGTAGAACGAAAATTTGGTAGTGGTGATTTTACCAAAGCAAGTTCAGATCTGGGACGGGAAATATCAAAAGATATGCTTGCACAATATGACGTATATGCAAAGTTGCTTGAAGCAAATTTAAAGAAGTCTCTCTCTGACAGCATTGCCCCAGAAGCAAGGCAATTACTGGCACAACTTGATGCCCTAGAAAAAGAAGGAGTTTCTATTGTAAAGCCTGAGATCATCAAAAATCATGCCAGCCAGTATCTTGATGAATTGCGTACGCGAGAGATGGCGTTTGAGAATATGAGTCCGGCTGCACGCAGCTTGAGGGGAAAATAATCCGCCCTTAATGTTGCTTTGAGCGTCTTTAGGCTTAACCCATTCGGTTAACTCTAACCTTGCTTTGTTGCCCTTTTATGGGAATCCGGACTATAAGTGCTGGAGGCTCGTTAGGGTTATTAAAGTTTGAGCTAAATCGCGCCCCCGCAACCAACACCACAGACAATCTCCGAGGATTGGCAAAAATCACACAATCTTCTGGTGCCGCATTTTCAGGATGTTACGCGGGGGTAAAAAACACTTTGACCCGCATTGTCTCTGCTTTAATAGCGGTGAGCATCTCCAGTTTTTGGGTATCGTTGTGCTCGAAATTAGCTTCGGCACGTTTGCAGAGATGATGTAGTTGCGTTGCGCCTAAGTTGCCTGAGGATCCTTTGAAGCGGTGGGCAGCAGATTTCCACGCATCATTTTTATCTGCGCCCATGCTTTGTTCCAGAATTACAATCATCTCCTGCGCTTGTTCTAAAAACAGATCAGCGAGCGCCTTTTCTTCCGCAGGGTCACCATCGGTAAACAGGCGAAGCTGCTCCATATCAACAGGTTCTTCTTTGGTTTCCTGTGATACAGCAATTTCTGGTTTTGCAGCGTTGATAATGGATTTGGTTTCATCCAGCACAAACCACGCTTCTATAGTTTTCTTCAAATGTTCGGCACGCAATGGTTTGCTCAAATAATCATCCATACCAGCATTTAGGCATTTCTCACGGTCGCCCATCATTGCGTTGGCGGTCATGGCAATAATCGGAACATGGGTAAGCCCAGAAGACTCACGCACACGAATCTCCTGCGTTGCGATGTATCCATCCATCTTAGGCATTTGACAGTCCATAAAAATCATATGATACCTGTTGCTATCATATTTCATTACCGCTTCAAAACCGTCCTCAGCTTTATCGATATGGCGGAAGCCAAATTTACGCAGCAGCTTCTCAGCAAATACCTGATTCACAGGGTAATCTTCCACCAGCAACACATGTGCTTCACTGATATGAATCTTTCCAACACAATGGTGGCTTAAGTTTCTTAAGCTCTCAATCGTTACTGCTTCATCTATTGGGCTTGCAGGATTATAGGGAATAGCAAACCAGAAGGTAGAGCCTTTACCTAAAGCACTTTCGACACCGATTTCACCTCCCATGAGTTGAACAAGTTGTTTAGTGATAGCAAGTCCTAAACCTGTGCCGCCATACTGGCGTGTGACTGTACTATCGGCCTGCGTAAATTTTTCAAAGATTTCGCTGAGTTTCTCAGAGGGAATACCCATGCCGGTATCCTCCACCGTAACATACAGCCTGTCGCCATTTTTGTGCTCCTGTATGCTTGCCTTGATTCGCACATGTCCCTGCGCGGTAAATTTAATAGCATTGCCAACAAGATTCATAAGGATCTGGCGAACACGCCCTGGATCTCCCCAGATATGTGTGGGCACTTGCGAATCTGCGCTTACCACCAGATCAACACCTTTCTTTTCCGCCTGTGGACGCAGTAAGTTACCGGTTTTATGCAATGTATCGATAAATCCAAACGCGATATTCTCAAGCGCGAGCGCGCCTGCCTCAATCTTTGAGAAATCAAGAATATCATTGAGTAGCATCAGCAGATTCTCGCCGGAGCTATTAATAGTGGAAACAAATTCTTTTTGCTCAGCATCAAGTGGGGTATCTGCAAGTAATTGTGCCATTCCTAGCACGCCATTCATCGGCGTACGAAGTTCATGGCTCATATTGGCAAGGAAGTCGCCCTTTGCCTTGTTGGCCGCTTCCGCCTTTTCTAAACTTTCCTTCAAATCGCGGGTGGCTGCTTCTGCCTTCATGTTGGCGCGCTTAAGCTGCAACCACATGTTTTTCTCTTTGAGTTCTTCTTGTTTCTTTGCGGTAATATCGCGTTCAATGGCAGCGAAGTGTGTTACTATGCCATCGGTATTCCTGACCGGTACAATACTAATGTCTAACCAGTAATTTGTACCATCTTTACTAACATTAAGCAGCTCGTCCTTAAATGGTTTTCCTTCGAGCAATGCCGCTTTCATTGCATCAAGCGTTTCGCGCTTTGTAAATTCACTTTGCAGAAAGCGTGGTGATTTTCCAATGGCTTCATCTGCGGTATAACCGGAGATTTTTGTGAATGCTTCATTGACATACATAATCTCTGGGCCTGGATTTTTTAGATCTGCATTTGTAATGATAATGCTGTCATTAGCGCTTTTTAATACTGTTTCAAGCAATGCTGCTCTTTCACGCAGTGTCGCTGCCAGACGTATTTGCGGACGAAACACAAATATTGTCATAATAATAAGGAATGCAACGGCTCCCATAAAAGCGATGTGACTAATGATATCGGTTAATGTTTCTGGTGGATCAATGATGATATGCAGGACGGCAGTTCCCAATACCAGGGCAAGGGAAAAATAAAATATTGGAACGGTATATTTTGTCTGCATAACTACCCTGTTACATTGACTGCTTGCGATGGTGCAGCGCGCCATTTCTAATATACTGGCGCATTTTTTCTTTCTTGAAAGGCTTGGCTATGAAACCAGAGGCACCGCTTGCAAGTGCTGTGGTGACATTATCCAGATAGCTGTTTGAGCTAAACATTACCACATAGGCATCTTTATCGCTTGCCATGATTTGATGCAGCACATCAAAACCGCTGGCATCTGGCAGGCCTATATCAAGAAATACAATATCTGGCGCGTGCAGAAGATAATTAGCAACCGCGTCATGGGCGTTAGCTGCAGTAATTATTGCATAATTTTCCTTGAAAGCACTGGCTGTAATGCGTCGTGTCAGTGGGTCATCCTCAACCACCATAATGTGAAGCGGCATACGTGCCTTGCGGAGTTTCTTTGCTTCAGCAAAAATTGCTTCAAGTGCCGCCGTTTCACCAAAGTTATGGGTGTTGGCTTTTTGGAGTGCGGGCCGCGAAGCATCTGTTTTGGTTAACAACAGCTCGCGTACATTTTTCCAGTCTGTTGACATGTCATAGAATGTACATCCTGAAGTGGTACCTTCCGATAGTGATGCGGCATTAATAAATTCATCGGCAATTGCGTATAGCTGTGCATCCTGTAGGTCGCGGCTTATGAAGAGAACGTCATTGTCAGCACAATGCACCAGGTCGCAATCAATATCGGTATGTGTCTTTTTGATCTGCGAAATGATGGCTGTGCGGCAGCCAGCAATGTTTTCTTCATTATGGCCAATGTGCAGGCAATGCCAGGCTTCCAGGCTTTTATGGTCTTTGCTGATTGCTGTCGTCAGATTATGAATAAAGGATGTAGTATTTTCGGTATGTATGCGCACGTTAAGTTACTCCTTTGCCTGTTGGATGGTTGGGCAACGCTCAATGTATTGAAATAGCTTTTCTTTGGTGAATGGCTTGGCAATAAAGCCTTTTGCGCCCTTGCTCATTGCCTGCGTAATATTCTCGCGGTCACAATTACCGCTGAGCATAATCACATGAGCATCAGGATCGAGTGCTATAATTTTTTCAAGCAACTCATGCCCCGTCACGTCTGGTAAGTTAATATCAAGAAAAAGCAGGTCTGGTGCTATTCTGGCATAGGTATCGAGAGCGTAATTTGCTTCTCCAAGTCCTGTGAGTGAATATTGTTTCTGGAGCACATTTTCTACCAGCCTGCGTGAGAATGTATCATCCTCGATCATCATCAGCTCAGGCTTTGTACGGCTTGCACGGCGACTTTTGATAGCGTCTGATTTTATATTGGCACTACCATTTAATATAGCCTGACGCTTGCGTTCCTGTTGTTGTTGTTCAAGGAGTTTACGTTTTTCCTGATCTGTTCTTCTTTGAATTTCTAGTTTTTTTTCAACAACCCGTAATAATTTACTTATATGCAGCGATACTTCATAAAAATTGACCCAATCGTCGTTGGCCGGTTTATTAAGATAGGTAGCAATGGTTACTATAAATTCCCTGCCGTCTTTAACAGGAATAGATGGTGCGAGGATGAAGATATCTCCATCCCCGCATAAGTAAATCTGAACATCGATTGCTAAAAAATAGCGCTGTGCCAGTTCAAACACTTTTTCATTCATGTCTGCTGGTTTTTGGCTATCCATCAGGTTAAAATGGATACAACGCGATGTTTTGGGGTCAGCTCTGAGAATTCCCAGTGCTGCTTCTAATTTCCCCTCTGCTTGTTCATCGATAAGTATCATAATGTTTTCAACCTATGGCTTCATTATTGCAAGTTTTTATCTCATGTCATAATCGATAAGTATCAATAGGTTAAGAAATTGAGGCGATGATAAATTCTCAAAATACCGTTCGATTTTGAGAATAAAATGTGCTATATTCCTAGAATGCTACGAACATGAGGGCAAAGGTGACTATCACTATCCTGATTGCAGAAGATGACCCCATACAAAGCAAAATGCTTGCTATGTTACTTGGTAAAAAACTGGGCTACAGGGTGCTGACTGCCTCTAATGGCACAGAGGCAGTAGATCGCGTGCAGGCAAGTAGCGTGGGCGAAATCAACGCGGTGCTGCTGGACATCAATATGCCAGTGATGGACGGATTTGAAGCATTAAAAAACATCCGCAAATACCGCCCTGATATTCCCGTACTGATGCTCACCGGTAGCGATGACACAAATGTTGCCGTAAAAGCCATTAAGGAGGGCGCAAGTGATTTTATTGTCAAACCGCCAGATCCAACCCATCTCGATATTGCTATTAAAAATGCTATCCGGCTTTCTGCGCTCTCGCAAGAGCTTGCAAAGCTTAAACGTGACAAGGAAGGTGCAACTGCTTTTACTGATTTAATAGGCAATAATGGAGGGCTGGCATCTGTTGTTGCCTATGGGCGCAAAGCGGCGGCCAGTGATGTTCCGGTATTGCTTATGGGAGAAACAGGCGTAGGTAAGGAATTGTTTGCGCGCACCATTCATGGCGAGAGCAAGCGGGTAGGGGCACCCTTTGTGTCAATTAATTGCGGCGCTGTATCGCATAATATCGAACAAACACTTTTTGGCGTGGCAAACCCCGCTGCTCCCAATCAGATCGGAAAACTTCGCGCCGCAGAAGGTGGAACGCTATTCCTTGATGATATCACAGAACTTTCTCCTGATGCACAGGTACGGTTATTGCGCGTCTTGCAACAAAGGGAGATAGAGCCACAAGGCGGTGGCAGGCCGATTAAAGTGAATGTACGGATTATTTCTGCCACGGATCGCGACATCAAGCGCGATGTGCAAACGGGCCGTTTCCGTGAAGATTTGTATTTCCGGCTGAATGTATTGCCCATTACCATTCCGTCCCTGCGTGAGCATAAAGAAGATATATTGCCACTGGCAGAGTATTTTATTCAGCGCATTGCCATTTCTGACCGCTTAACACCCAAAACTCTAGATGCGGATGCGGCTGATTACCTGATGCATCACGCATGGCCAGGCAATGTCCGTGAACTAGAAGGGCTCATTCACCGTGCACTAGTACTTTCTGATGCAGATTCAATAGATCGCACTCTGCTAGAGCAGATTCATGAATCTGCTACCTCCGCAAAACCGATGGAACGCCGTGCGCCTGCGGCGCTCCATATCAATATGCGCAATGCAGACGGCAGCTTCAAAACCATGGACGAAATTGAGGCAGAAGTGCTGCGTACCACGCTGGCGCATTTTGAGAATAACATCACCCGCGCTTCGGATATCCTTGGCATTGCTAAATCCACCTTTTACCGGAAAATAAAAGCTGCTAGTAATTAGCAATTATTGCAATCAGCAGGAGAGTATATGGCGCAGAGTTTATTTGAGCGTATCGGCGGTGAAGCAGCAGTGAAAGCCACTGTCATCAAAATGTATGACAAAATTCTGGATGATGAGGAACTTGCACCTTTCTTTGATAATATCGATGTTGATAAATTGCGTTTAAGCCAATCGGCTTTCGTGACGTATGCATTTGGTGGTCCAAACCACTATTCTGGAAAAGGATTGCGTACTGCCCACGCTGGAGCAGTATCACGTGGGCTTTCTGACCGTCACTTTGATCTGGTTGCCAAACACCTGAAATCTGCCATGCAGGAACTAAATGTACCCACCGACCTTATCGACGAGGCGCTGGCCATCGTAGGCTCCACCCGAAAAGATGTGCTGGGGCAGTAGCTGTAGAACATCATTTGAGGTATCTACGGAGTTCTTAACTGTTGGCTCTTTCCAGCGCTTTCTCAATAGCCTTTTTAACACGGTCACTTTCCGGTGATGTAGTCGAATTAAAATAATCGACCAGCTCGCCTTTGCGATTAATAAGGTATTTATGGAAATTCCACTTTGGCGCAGTGCCAAAACCAAGCTGTTTCTTTGCCCACTGATAAAATGGGTGTGCAGTATCACCCGATACAATTTCTTTAGAGGTCATGGGAAAAGTTACGCCATAATTAAGCTTGCAGAAATTGGCGATTTCCTGGCTGCTGCCTGGTTCTTGCTCACCAAAATCATTGCTTGGCACCCCAATAACTACCAGGCCTTTTTCCTCATATGTAGTATAGAGCTTTTCCAAGCCTTCATATTGTGAAGTGAAGCCGCAACGTGAAGCAGTATTCACAATCAGAAGCACTTTACCTTTGAACTGTTCAAGCGGCATGGGCTCTTCTCCCATGAGTGTTTTGAATGAGAATTCGTAGGCGCTTTTATGTGTAGCTTCAGCTTTAGCAGGCGATTGAAACAGTGAAAACATAAGTGATCCTATCAGTGTGTAGATGATTATTTTCATAGTCCATCATGCCGCTGCCTGAGAAAGGAAAGGGTAATCCGTATAACCCTTTTCTGCGCCGCCATAGAATGTTGCGCGGTTATATTTGTTGAGTGCCACGCCTGATTTTATACGTTCCGGCAGGTCTGGGTTGGCAATGTAAATCCGGCCAAAAGCTACTGCATCTGCCGCAGCGGATGCAATCGCCTCTTTAGCACTTTCAGGCGTATATCCACCGGCGGAAATAAATACGCCACTAAATGATTTCCTGAAGAGGCTGGAGGCAGACGGAGCATCTTGCGCTACAGCATCGCTGCCACCCGCGCTGGTTGCGCGTGGCTCTATCAGATGCGCATAAGCAATGCCGCGTTTGCTTAATTGCTCCAGCACGTAGGTAAAAAGCGCCACGGGATCACTATCGCTCATGTCATTAAACGTACCGTAAGGCGATAGGCGCACACCCACGCGGCCTTTTCCCCACACATTAGTTACGGCATCAGTCACTTCCAAGAGCAGGCACGCACGATTTTCAATACTGCCGCCATAATTATCCGTACGCTTGTTGCTGCCGTCTTGCAGGAACTGGTCTAGCAAGTAGCCATTAGCGCCATGAACTTCTACCCCATCAAAACCTGCTGCCTTAGCATTTTGAGCGGCCTCTTTATAATTGGCAACAATCCCTGCAAGTTCTGAAGTTTCAAGTGCACGCGGAGTTTCATAATCAGCCTGCTTCCAATCGGCTGTGAACACTTTACCAGTGGGCTTGATAGCGGAAGGAGCCACCGGCATGCCACGATTCGGTTGGTGCGATGAGTGTGAAATCCGTCCTACATGCCACAATTGTAGGAATATCTTGCCGCCTTTTGCGTGCACCGCATCCGTAACCATTTTCCAGCCTTGCACCTGTTCATTAGAATGAATACCTGGCGTTCCCGGATAGCCCTGGCCTTGTTGTGAAATTTGCGTAGCTTCGGAAATAATCAATCCGGCACTGGCACGCTGCGCATAATACTCCGCATTAAGCGCATATGGAATATTGCCCGGTTGCTTACTGCGCATACGGGTGAGCGGCGCCATGATGATGCGGTTTTGCAAGGTGATATCGCCGAGTTGTAATGTGTCAAATAAAGTAGGCATAGAGTTCTCCTTAACGATTAGTGGGTGATTTAACAAAATTCTCAAGCGTATCCGCCTGTAAAATTGTTTCCAGTTCCAGACGGCGAGTTTTTGAAAAGTTTACAAGAGCGTTTTGATCTTCAAAAAAACCAAAAGATTCGCGTAATGTCTCTTCATCATGTGTTCGGAAGTGCTCGGATTTCTGCATGACTTCCTCCTTAGGCCTACCCATCCAGACCATAATCTCACGAGCCATATCGAGCGATGAATCAAAAAGCTCACGCTTGAAGAAATATACGCCCAATTTGTATAAATCATAAGAGTGCTGGCGATTACGTGCACGGGCAAAAATGGTGAGTGCGGGAAACTCTTCCTTGACCATGCGTATAATGGCAAGGCTTGTCTCTACATCATCCACTGCAACCACAATTGCGGAGGAAGTTTCAGCCCCAGCGACGCGCAATAAGTCAAGCCTAGCTGCATCACCGAAATAGCCCTTAAATCCAAATTTACGGATCAATTCAATCTGGTTGGGGTCTTTTTCCAGCACGGTCACTTTGACGTTTTGCGCCATCAAAAAACGGCCCACAACCTGACCAAAGCGTCCAAATCCTGCAATGATGATAGGAGATTGCTCTACCACACGATCAAACGTATGTTCAGAAAGCACGCTCATAAAATGCGGCACTATCTTGCGCGTATACCATATCATCATCAGCGGTGTCAGCGTCATGGAGAGCGCTACGATCAGTGTTAGTTGTGCGGATAGTTCCGGCGTTAGTATCGCAAGCCCACCGGCAAATTGAAACAGCACAAATGCAAATTCACCACCTTGTGCTAGTGCAAGCGCGCCACCGATACTTTGCATGGAATCAAAACCAAAAAAACGGAGCAGGGCAATCAATATTAACGCTTTAAATAACATTAGACCAAGCACGGCAAACATAATCATAAGTGGATCACGTGCAAGTAAGGTAAAATCAATGCCAATTCCTACCGAAATAAAAAACAACCCAAGTAACAAGCCTTTAAATGGCTCGATATCAGTTTCAATAGTACGGCGATATTCTGAACCTGCCAGCACAAGGCCAGCGATGAATGCCCCAAGCGCTGGTGAAATACCCAGCATATGCATAAGCAGCGTGATCCCGACCACGAGTGCGAGCGAAAGTGCGGTAAACACTTCGCGCTGATTGCTTTTGGCAACCGCACGAAATACATGCGGCGAAGCATATCTGCCAGCAAAAATCAATAAAGCGATGACAGCACTCACGATTAATGCCTGCATGAATGCTGGCAAATGCGTGATCATACCAGCATGTGCCACTCCTTCACCCCCACCTTGCATTGTCAACAGCGGAATGATGACGAGAATAGGAATCACCGCCATATCCTGAAACAATAGCACGGAAAAAGACGATTCCCCCATCGGAGTATTGAGCAAATTTCTCTCTTTTAAAATTTGCAATACCATCGCCGTTGACGAAAGCGAAAGTGCCATGCCAATTACCAAACTTATCTGCCAGCTATATCCAAGCAGCACCCCAATGCCAGACAGTGCGGCGGTCGTGACCAACACTTGCAACCCACCAAGCCCAAGAATGGCGTGGCGCATACGCCACAATATTGCGGGCTCCAACTCCAAGCCGATGACAAACAACATCATCACTACCCCGAATTCCGAAATGTGTCGGATATACTCGCTATTTTCAACCATTCCGAAAACATGTGGGCCGATGACAATACCCGCACAAATATAGCCAAGCACCGCGCCGAGTTTGAACCGACTTAGCAGCGATACAGTAACGCACGCTGCAATCAGATAAATGAAAATTTCGGAAAGAGCGTTAGTCATTCCAACCGCCGTCAACTGTCAAACGTACAATTTTACCTGTAAGTAGGAGTGAAGACATAAAAAAGATTCTTTCATTGTTATAACAAGCGGGTTAAGCGCAACGCTAGTCCATAAGGTAGAAGACAGAGTAATTTTAGCCACAGCGTAAAACGTTTGGGAAAATGAATCTCAAATCCATTTGACTGTAAACCTGTGGCAATTTCTTTTGCAGCTTGTTCTGGAGTAATAATCATTGGCATCGTAAAATCATTCTTGTCAGTGAGTGGTGTACGCACAAATCCGGGGCTTATCAGTTTAACGTCGATATGCTGTGGGCATTCGGCATGAAGGCTTTCGGCAAGGTTCGCTATTGCTGCTTTGGTGGCGCTGTAAGGCTGCCCACCCGGCAAACCAATATAACCCGCTACGCTACCGCATAGCGTAATTTGCCCGTGCGACTGTTCTTTTAGAATTGGCAGCACGGCGTGAATCACATGGATTGCACCCAGAATATTCACCTCTAGCATGTTACGAGTGATGGTAAGATCAAGCGAACTGAGTTTCATGGGCGTATAAGCTGCCGACATGAAAATCACCCGGTCAATACGGCCAACCGCCGCACGAATAGCCTGTGCGGTTCGTGTCGTCATGTCGCTATCCGTTACATCCAGAGGAAATACCAGTGGTGAACCAGCAAGATCAATTTTTAGATGATCAAGTTCCTCTTTCCGCCGCGCAGAAATTACAACACGCGCTCCTGCACCTGCAAGCTCAATCGCAAGTGCTTTGCCGATGCCGCTGCTTGCACCGATGACCCAGATCACTTCGTCTTTGAAGAGTGCTTTTTTCATGGCTCTTGCTTCTGCATGAAGATAGTGAGTTCGGAGACTGTTATGCCGAATTTCTTTAGGTAGGAGCGGTTGATGAGCACGCCATCGTTCATCTGCCACATCCAGTCATCAAAACGGATGCGGTAGGTGGTGTCGTCTACAGGCAAATCCATTACATAATTCCAGCGTGCCGCGTTACCTGAAACTGCACCGGTTGCTTTATCTATAATATCGGCAGCAGTGCCTTCATAGGTTCCATCAGCCAGTTTCTTGATTGTCCACACTCGCTCTTGTTTCTTGCCGTCATAATAAGTGAACTTTTCTGTGAGCGTTCCTGTATCGCCTTTCCACGTGCCAACCATATCAATATCGAACTGGCTAACCACGCGTCCACGCCAATCCTGAACAATACCCCACGCCTTCACGGGACCATTAAAATATTCCTTGATATCAACTTTTGGAGTGGTTTCTTTATAGAAATCAAGGCTGTTTCCTCCGCAACTACTGAGCATGATGAGAACTCCAATCAGGGTTATTTTCCGTAGAAATGTCATGAGAATGATCCTTTGTTTTAATGAAAAGTCGATACATAAGAGCTGCGGCTAACAACTTGATCACGCATGGAATCAGAGCATAAGCGATGCTGAGGCTTAGTAATGCGGATGATGAGTTGGATAATGCAGGTGTAAATCCTGCTGCATCAAGCAATGGAAAGGCTATAGCCGAAGCAAGTGCCAGCGCGGCCTTTGAAAGTAAGGTGAGTATAGAAAATTGTGTAGCTGTGTTGTCTTGCGCGCTGCTTTGGTGAATATTATCGGCAAGGATAGATGGTGGAAGTGCAAGGTCAGCCCCAAGCGCGATGCCAGAGATCAGACAAATCAGCCCATAAGCAAACACATCTCCTTCATTCAGAAAGAATGCCCAGACAAAACTGACGATTGCAAGCAAGGTTGCAAATAACCATGCGTGGTATTTACCTCGTTTTTCAGCAAGGCGTTTCCATAGCGGCATGGCGAGAGCGCCGGAGAGGAAATAGAGTAAAAGAAACAGGCCTAGATAATCTTCTGCATTCAACCTATCTCGTACGAAAAAGATTACTAATATTGCAGGAATGCTTGATGCAAGAACGCTTAAACCGTATACTAAAAACAAGCGTCGTGTTTTTGCTGGTAGGGCGCTAAGTGTTTGAAATATATTGGACTGCGCTTTAGATGTTCGCCTAATAACGCTAGAATGTTTTGAGAACCAGCCATAAAAAAACGATAAGGCAAGAAACATAATTACAAAAAGAATGACGGTGAAGGCAGAATAAACGTACTCTTCTGGCACTGCTTCTTTAAGCAGCGGGGGCAGGCTCACCGCCAGCAGCAAACCGATGAGGCCGAATGCTTCACGCGTTGCACTGATACGGGTTTGATCGGGGCTATGGTTTGTCCATAACGCACCTAGTGATGCAAGATTAATGCTGAGAACGCTAAATGCTGTAACAGCGAGCGCCATCGAAATAGTAAACCAAGAGACTGCGTATTCATTTTTTGGATGAAACAACGCAAAAATACTGACTACCAGCACCACCGTACTTACCAGCATAACCGTAAATGCCTTATGCGAAAAGCGATCACTCAGTGTACCAATGATCGGGTCTTGAATGGCGTCGAATAATCGTAAAGCAAGCAGTACAATACCTAGAACAGTAAGGGAAACCCCGTGCTCTGCCGCATAAAAATCTGGAGCCAGTACATAAAGCGGAAATCCTGCAAATGCGATAGGTAAAGCCAGAAAACCATATTGCATCAAGGCGGTTTTCTGAATGGCTGCGGTGGTCATGAATGCCCCAGCAGTGCTTTGCGTAAAGCGGGCTCGGAAGTTTTTTCGTTTAACCAAATATCGAAGAAGAGCTTGCCGAATAGCGGGTCTTTAACAACACCTATGTGTTCTCCATTATGGTAAAAATCGGTGGTTTTTTTACTAGTAAATAGTGCTGTAAGCTCTGTTCCATCTTTCACGTTTGGAAAAATTGCCAGCATCTGTTTGCGCCAATCTTCAAGCATATCATTATCTGAAAAACCTTGTTTTTTTATCTCTTCGGCAGAGCGGTCGGCAATATCAGCTCCCTCAATCTCGCGGAAATAGCGGATAGAAAGTGCATGTGGTTTTTCGGGATGCCACTGGCCATTTGGCGCATAGAGCGTAGCGTCATAGACATCCCAAAATACAACAGACAGCCTGCCTTCACCTACTTTTTTTGCATTAGGAATCTGCTGCATGATTGTTTCAGATGCAAAGGCGGGGGTAGCAAACCAAAATGCCAGAGTTATGATAAGAATACTACGCCGCATGCTGCAACTCTACTTGCATCACGTCAGTGCGTCCTACATTGAAACTGGCGATGCAGCATGTGAGATAAAACCGCCACATGCGTATAAATGCATTATCAAAGCCTAAATTTTTTACGTCTGTGAGTTTTGCCTCAAAATTATTTAGCCAGTGCTGTAATGTCAGCGCGTAATCTTTTCCAAAGCCATAAGAATCAGTCATTCTAAGACCAGCTTTTGCAGCCTCCTGCTTGAAGCGCGTGGGCGATGGCAACATACCTCCTGGGAAGATATAGGTACGGATCATATCTCCACCGCGGCGATAGCTCTCAAAATATTCATCCTTGATAGTAATGGTCTGGATGACCGCTTTTCCTTTGCTTGCAAGTAATTCCTGCAATTTACCAAAATAGGTTGGCCAGTATTTCTCGCCCACTGCCTCGAACATTTCGATGGAAACGATATTGTCGTATTTACCCTGCTGGATACGATAGTCCTCAAGGGCAATCGTAGCATCTTTTCCCACACGTTTATGGGCGTATTCATGTTGTGCGCTGGAAATGGTTAGTCCTTTAATGGCGTAATCATTTTTCTGAAGTGCGCGCTCGGCAAATCCACCCCAGCCACAGCCAACCTCCAGCAATGAACCTGAATTCGGCAATCTGCTAAGGATGCGGTCATATTTATTGTGCTGCGCTTTTACGAACGGTTGGTCTGACGCCTCAAACAGAGCGGAAGAGTAAGTCATGCTCTCATCAAGCCAAAGTTTATAAAAATCATTTCCAAGATCATAATGCGCCTGAATATTCTTCTTGCTGCCATTTAGCGTATTACGGGTAAACAGATAGGAAATGCGGGCAGCAATACGCCCAAAAACACCGCCGTAAATATAACTGTTCAGAGCTTTTTCGTTTTGCAGCCCCATGGTCATGAGTGCCACCAGATCATCGCTATCCCACCAGCCATCGCGGTAGGCTTCTGCAAATCCTGTATCCCCCTTGCTTGCGAATTGACGAATCACACGCCAGTCATGCAAATGAAGGGTCGCATGTGCGCCCGGCTGTTTGCCATAAAAAGAATATTGTTTACCATCCGGCGTGGTAACATGCATTGCACCAAACTCGATATGTTCGAGTGATTTTAAGAATTGCATGGTGATAGTTTTTTCTAACATACGTGTTCCTTATCATTTTCTTTCCAACCAGTTTTTTGCTTGTATCTTACCTTTTGGTAAGGTGACGTGTACTACTTACCTTTTCATCATGCTGCGGCGGTTTTACAATATAGCGTATCCCTTTACCCACAAGTTTGATAGCCTGCCAGTGAATCAGTGCGATAACCTTTAATGTCACCAGCGGGTGCGACCAGAAGGCGCGCCTGAGAGATGTAGCATTTAGCGGGCAGAACTTACCTGTAAGTGATGTGATGAGCTGTTTGTTATTCTCCTTATTGAAGTAATCAATCCAGATACCTAGCTGTTCACCCGTAAGTGCAAAACGAAATTTGTAGCTGCCTTCGCGCGGCAAAAACGGAGAAACATGAAAGAGTTTATCGGCTTCCAGCCATTCATCTGGCGGGATAGGTGCATGGTCAGCCCGCGCACACAGATAGCTATGTTGTTCTCCGAAGGTGTTGTGGACTTCACAAATCGCCGCGCGTAGCTTTTTATCTCCGTCTAGGCAGAGAAAAAAACTCACTGGGTTGAATACGTAGCCCAGCACACGCGGCATGGTAATTAAGGTAATGTGTTTTATAGATTGATTTAGTCCGTAATCGGCAAGAATTTGTCTTGCCCACGCCTGAATATCACTGCCATCACGTGCCCCATGGTCCTTTTCATGAAACGAGATCATACGGCTAGGAAGCGGCGTTACAGGCATCGGCAATACAAGATAATATACGCCGTAAGTGAATTGGTTAACTTTTGGGAATAACCGCTTATGCATCACTTTAGCAGTGTAAATCTGTGGTGTTAGATCCATACGGGCTCAACACCCATCTGTTTTGCCATAGCCACGCTACTTCCAAGCCCATCTTCATGAAATCCATAACGCTGATACGCCCCGCAGAACCACAATCTATCACGGCCTTGAATGGTTGGGATTTCTGCTTGTGCGCGTATTGCTGCTTCATCGAATATGGGATGTTCAAAATTTGCCTCGTCATGCACCAGATCTTTCGCAGGCTCACGGCTGGGGTTTAGCGTTACGATAAGTGGCGTTTTTGTCGCGAGTGGTTGCAGGTTATTCATCCAGTAACTTAAGCTAACATTAGGGTTATCGTCGGTTTTTGTTTCTGATAAATACACCCAGCTTGCCCATGCGCTTTTGTTTTTCGGCATAAAACTGACATCGCTATGTAGTACCATGCGGTTAGGCTGGTAACTGAATTGCCTAAGTATTCGTGTTGCATCGGTAGAGGGATTTTGTAGCATAGCAAGTGCCTGATCTGCATGGCATGCAAATACAACCTGATCGAACAATGTGCTTCTGCCTTGCGTGTCATAAACCATCACGCCATCTGCCATGCGCTCAACCTTCGTTACACCACAATTAAGCTGAATGCGGTCTTTAAGAGGAGCCATAAGTCGTGCGATATATTCCTTGCTGCCACCTTGCACCGTATACCATTGCGGTTGGTCGTTTAAAGACAATAAACCATGGTTCTCAAAAAATCGAATAAAGCTGCTGGCAGGAAAATCAAACATCTGCGCGAGTGGAGTGCTCCAAATACATGCACCCATGGGCAGTAGAAAATACCGCCGATACCAATCGCCCATACCAAGTGCATCAAGACACGCACCAAGTGAAATAGAAGGATCTTTCTCAAGATATTCTTTCGCCTGCTTATTAAAGCGGAGTACGTCACGGATCATCCCCCAGAACTGAGGCTTCAGAAGATTGCGCTTTTGGGCAAATATATTGCTAAGGTGTTGTGTGCCATATTCCAGCCAACCACCCTCAATACTAGCGCCGAATGACATATCGCTTTTAGCAATCGGCACATCATAATGTTCAAAAAGCTTGGTGAGCAGTGGGTAATTGCGCTTATTAAATACAATAAAGCCGGTATCGACAGGAATGATTCCATCTGGCGTGAATACATTCACTGTGCGGCTATGTCCGCCGATGGAATTGTTCTTCTCATAGACGGTAATCTCATGGTGTGGATGCAGAATTGATGCCGCACCCATGCCCGATATGCCGGTACCAATAATAGCAATGCGTTGTTTTGTAGATTTATTTTTCATGAGAAACACCATGCCGTTTGTCTTCTTTCATCCGCATTGCCTGATACTAAACTATTGGTAAGGTTACCTATAGTTTTACCCTAACGCGTAAGCCAGGATGATTATCTTCCAGCGCAATACTTCCCTGATGTAGATCAATAATCGCTTTTGCCAGGCTAAGTCCAAGCCCGTTTCCTTCTGTGCTACGGCTGGCATCGGAGCGATAAAACCGCCTGAATACCAGTTCTTTTTCTGCATCCGCAATACCTGTGCCGCGATCGGCGATAATCACCTCGGATGGGGTAGCAGAGATGATCACATCGCTGCCAACGGGCGAGAATTTGATGGAGTTGCTCACGATATTTGCAAACATCTGAAACAATAAGTGCCGGTCACCATTGATAGTAATATCAGATGATTTTTTGTGAAGGACTTGAATATTTTTCTCTTCAGCCACAGGCTCAAAAAGTTCTACCACATCACCCAGTAGCGCATGTAGATCTACTTCTTCAAATGCTTGATAACGCGTGCCCTTTTCGATGTTAGAAATGCGAAGTAATGAGTTGAAAACAACCAGTATCTGATCTGCTTCGGTTAGCAAATCTTCCATATCATTCTCATTAACATCGCGCGATTTCATGTCCTCAATTTGATTGCGCAGGTGGGTGAGGGGGGTGCGCAAATCATGTGCTATATTGTTGCTGACTTCACGAATACCATCCATCAGTGCTTCGTTTCGATCTAAAAAATGATTCAACAGCTGTGCCAAATTGCTCAAATCATCCCACTTAGTATTTATTTGAATCCGCTGCGATAAATCCCCCGTATCTATAATGTCGCGCGCTGTTTGTGCAATGGTGTTAATACGGTTTACCACAAAATGGCTGATAATAAAGCTCACCAGCACTACCAAGGACATCAATACGATGACAATTATGCCGGCGATGGTTGCATGCCCGCTGTCAAACATCACATGGCTGACGATTGCCACAGAAACGCCAAGCAGTAGCGTAAATAATACTGCCATTTTGAAGCTGGAGCTTTGCCAGTAGCGCCTAGTAGTTATCTTCGATGATATATCCCGCACCGCGCACCGTCTTTATAATTTTGTTGTTTGTATCTCCCAACTTTTTACGCAAGCGACTGATGTGCACATCAATCACGCCTGTTTGCGGGTCAAAATGATAATCCCAAACTGATTCCAGCAACATCGTGCGTGTGACTACCTGTCCTTTGAATTTGAGTAAATATTCTAGCAGCCGGAATTCTCGCGTTTGCAGATCTATTACCTTACCTGCGCGTGTGACTTTGCGTGCTAGCAAATCCATTTCCATATCGCCAGCTGTGAGAGTGGTATTTTTACCGGAAGCGGGGATGTTGCTGCGTTTCCCAAGTGCTTCAACACGCGCCAGCAGCTCAGCAAAGGCGAACGGCTTAACAAGATAATCATCACTGCCCGAGCGAATACCTATCACACGGTCATCTACATCCCCAAGCGCGCTTAAAATAAGTACCGGAACCAGATTGCCGCTACCGCGCAATGTCTTAATCAGCGAAAGACCATCCATCTTAGGTAACATGCGGTCAACTACTAGCACTTCATAGCGTTCTGAGCCCGCGAGGTAGAGTCCTTCCTCGCCGTCATGTGCATGATCCACGCTGTGGCCTGCCTCTTTCAGTCCCTTTTGTACATAGGCGGCCACTTTGGGGTCGTCTTCAACAATAAGAATGCGCATAAAAACACTAACGTTCGGCTTAATTATGTATCTGATTTTCCTTTTTAATTATAAAATCAAGCTGCCGCAAGATCAGATATGCTTGCCTGAGTATTTACTATACTTATATCACTTCGCGTAATTAGTAAAAGTTGTGCTGTTCTTACAACGTGTTATAAGCGTTTTACACAATCATAAAGTAAAATCTCATGATCGACCCAGCACTCATCACCACCAACCTCACCAGCCCCGCTGTACTCTGCTTCGTGATCGGTGCGTTTGCAGCACTGGTGAAAAGTGACCTGCGCGTACCGCCGCAAGTGCACGAAACCATATCCATGTATCTGCTATTTGCAATTGGGTTGAAAGGCGGCATTGCCCTTTCTACGACCAGTATCGATGCAGTGTTGTATCCGATAGTAGCTACATTGGCATTGGGCATGATAACGCCGATAATTGCGTATATACTCGCGCGGAAATTCGGTAAGCTGGATGTTATTAATGCTGCGGCGTTGGCCGCACATTTTGGCTCAGTATCGGCGGTGACCTTCATGGCATCGCTCAATTTTGCTGAACAATCCGGTATTGGCTATGAAGGTTTCCTGACCGCGCTGCTCGTGGTAATGGAAATTCCGGGTATTGTCATTGCTTTGGCGCTCGCCGGGATGCTTTCCAGTGGAGAAAAGGTGCATCTTGGGCATGTAGTGCAGGAGGCGTTGACGGGAAAAAGCGTGATTCTGCTGGCAGGTGGATTGATTGTCGGCTTACTGGGGGATCGTGCTGGAGTGAACGCCATTACCACTGTATTTATCACACCATTTCAGGGCGTACTGGTATTTTTCCTGCTGGAGATGGGCGTAGTCGCTGCATCGCGACTGAAAGAGGTAAAGTTATCGCTGCCGTTTATGCTGATGTTTGGAACCGCCGTCCCCATGCTTTTCGGAATGCTTGGCGCGGTTGCTGGTATGTTGGCGGGGCTATCGCAGGGAGGCACAGCTATCCTTGCCACAATGGCAGCGAGTGCTTCTTATATTGCAGCGCCCGCTGCGGTAAAAATGGCGTTACCGGACGCAAATCCTGGCCTTTATCTTACCACCGCCATCAGCATCACGCTGCCGTTTAACATCATCATCGGCATACCGCTGTACTTTACGCTGGCGAAATGGCTGGTGATTACTTGATAATGCTTTTTAGCATCCAGATAGCTTTTTGGTGAATTTGGATACGGGCAATGGCGATATCTTCGGATTCTTCGTCATCAATGTCATCGGCCAGTTCTTTGGCAATCTGCGCGGATTTTACCACTGCCTCATGCAGCTTTATCAAGTTATGAATCATCTGATTTGCAGCGGCGTCTTTGTTTTTTATTTTCAAAATTGGATTGGAGAGCTTCGCCACATTTTCCAGAATGTCACTGTAATGGTTGGGGAGCGCATATGCATCAAGCGCGCGGATACGTTCGGCGATTTCATCAATCGCGGCAAATAACTCCGTATATTGCTGCTCAAACAAACCATGCAGGCTGATGAATTTTGGTCCTTCGACATTCCAGTGATAGTTATGCTTAAGCAGAAAGAGCGCATAGGTGTCCTTGAGCACATTCTGCAACGCATCGGCGACGGTTTGTGTTGCTGGCTGCGGTTTCTTTTTTGCGAGTGTCTTGCTTGTCATCATCCTTCTCCTTATGTGTGTTGTGTATCTTTTATTTTTTGATTTCTATCATTACTTCGTTTCGTCTTAGAAACGGTAGTGTCCACGGTGGATTAAAGAAAGCGTACGTGGCTTCCGATAGTGGCTCAAGTTTTTTATCCTTAATGAATGCGTTTAGCTGATGGGTATATTCTTTGAGGCTATCTTCGCCCGCCATACCCGAAAAACGGATGACCGCAAAACGTTTGCTTGGAACTTCGTGCAACGTTACGGCCTCATTATTAGGCTTTGGTAATGTATCCATTGTGTAGCTGGCAGGCATCACAAAACGTACTTTCCAACGATTGCCAGTGCCCTCCTGTATGACCGGAGCTGTCATGGCGATTTTTTCGGCAGGTTGCTGAATAACCGGAGAGGTCATGGCAACATTTTGTTTCGGCGCGTTATTACCAAAGATATAATCGGCAATCACGCTAAAACCCTGATTAATCGCGTCTGTGCGCTCACCGGATACTTCCGCTTCGGCCACAATCATTGGCGCATAGTCACGGATTTGCATATCGCCGTGCGATTCTACCACCTCATATTTCGCCTGTTCGACATTACTCACAATCGGCCCCCATGCGGCCATACCAACGGCAGCGACACCTGCAATAATCCACCACATATGTTTTTTCCTCATATAGTCGTTTCCTCCAGCCGATAGCCGATTCCTGGTTCGTTAATGATAAATTGGTCACGTGCTGGGTCTTTCTCAAGTTTCTGGCGAAGTTGTGCGATGTAGATTCGAAGATATTGATTGTCATCGTTATAGGCTTCGCCCCATACCTGCTGCATCAAATATTTGTGGGTAAGTAGTTTGCCTGCGTTCATCGCCAGCACTTTCAGCAGGTTAAATTCCTTAGGCGAAAGTTTGATACGCTCACCACGTAGCGAAACAATCCGTTTCATGAGATCAATATGTAAATCGCCGATGGTAATGGTGGTTTCTTCTGCCTCTGCAACAATGGCATCACGCAAAGCCGCGCGAAGCCGCGCCAGAAGTTCGCCTGTGCCGAAAGGTTTGGTGACATAATCATTAGCCCCTAAGTCAAAGGCTTTTACTTTTTCTTCCTCTCCGTTACGTACGGACAAAACAATAATAGGTAACTTGGCCCATTCACGAATGGAATGAATGACTTCGGTACCATCCATATCCGGCAACCCTAAATCCAGAAGCACCGCATCAGGCTTAATCGAGGTGGCAAGGCGAATACCTTCATTGCCTGTTTCAGCGGGGATGACGGCGTAATCATGTGAAGTAAGTGTGATAGTTAGGAATTTCCGTATTTGCGGATCATCCTCAATCACCAGTATTTTGGGTTGCGTGGTTCTCATGAGTCAACTTCTTCTGTTTCTTGTTCAATATCTATAGGGATTAGCACCTCTTTTGGTAAGGCAATCCGTACACAAGCACCTTTGCCATCATGTGGATCAATGGCAGAAATCGTACCGCCATGCGCCTCAATAATACTACGGCAAATATATAGTCCAAGACCCGTTCCGGCAATTTTACGGTCACCGTGCTTGGAGCGGTAAAATTTCACGAAAATCGCTTCACGTTCTGATTCTGGAATGCCTTCACCGTCATCGTCGATGTCTATCGTTGCGCCATTTTCATTAAAAGATGCAATGACTTTTACCTCCCCCTCGGAAGGACCATATTTGATCGCGTTTTCCAGAAGATTCAGGAAAACCAGTTCCATGAGTGCTGAATTCACATTGAGTATAGGGAAACTCCGTTCTGTGTGAATGGAGAAACGCTGTTTGCCAATCAGCGGATGCAGAGATTTAAGAGCACTTGCCAATATATCGCGTAAGACCACCGGCTCTTTGCGTATGGTTTCCAATCCTGATTCAAGGCGGCTGATTTCCATCAGGTTATTGATGAAACGATTAAGCTTTTGGGCTTCTTCTAGTGCACCTGCCACCACCTCGCGGCTTTCGAAATGTTGCTGTATATGTTCCATGTCCTTCAGGGAGCTGAGTGCGCCAATGACTGTAACCAATGGTGTTTTAAAGTCATGCGATACGGAAGAAAGCAGAGCGGAGAGGAACTTTTCCCGCTCTGCTTCTTGAATTTTTCTTTCCTGTTCTTTTTCTGGGGTCATGCGGCGGCCTTGTTATTGTTTTTTATCGATATTATACTCTGAGTCGCCATTTGGCGAGCGTTATTCATCCGCCCTGAGTTCAGTTTAGGAGTGTATGCCAATACGTGCCAAATCGCTGTAATGACAGGATATTAACTGTGTCTAAAACGCGTAGTCGCGTTGTAAAAATTCTGTATATGTGCGTTTACTCTTTTTCAGCAGCTTTTGGTTCCAGTCGGTACAGATTTTCTACGACCAGGCTTGTTATATTCACCTCAAGTTTAAGAGCAAAAAGGAGGTAGCATGAATGACCAAGACTCATACGGTTTGTACTGCGCGATGTTGCTACAAGAATACCAGCAGCATGGAACTGCCCTAAACGGCATTGATCCATCCATTGTGGACGCATGCCAACATTATCTGGATGCAAGCAGTCAAAGTTACCACGAAAACAACAAGGAGGGGTATTTATGAAATGCGTGAAAAGTTTTAGCCGTTCGGTACGTCAGGAAATTAACCGGATTTCTGTCTCGCTCAAACAGATGGAATTCCGAATCCTGCGTATGCGGGGATTTCTTAAACGAAAATTGCGTGAAGAAATACAGGAACTAAAGCGCATGAAAGACGCTATTCTCCGCAGGCTATCGGAGCTTACGGCAGAGGCGCGTCTGCATATGCCTACCATGCAATCTATCCGCGATGACATTGCAATGCTGCATGAACGTTGCCGTAAACTGAAAACACAACATTTATAGGCGGCTAACATGATTCTGCCTCTGGGATACATATCACCGGACACTGGATACCAGTTCCCGAATTTTTACGGGATTGGCTACGGTGTTGGTGGACGTATCGCGCCGAGGCAACCGGTGGTGGGCGCGCTGCCACCGGTTAGATCGGAAGTAAGAGATATGGTGTCGTTAAGCCCTGCCGCCCAGCGGATTCTTGATCAGGCAGAGCGATTGAACAAAATGAGTACAGGAGAGGAGTAACCTATGACAGCCATTAACTGTCCCGTATGCCATGCGCCGTTCCAAGAAATCGTTAAAGAAAGCGTGCTGATAGACGTATGCACAGAATGCCGTGGAATATGGCTTGATCGTGGCGAACTGGACAAATTACTCGACATCGCGCACGAAAAGAACGAGCATCAAGTCGCCCGTTGGTTTGATGATGACAATTATTATCCTAAAGGTAATAAAAAAAGAAATTAATACAAAAGGAACTCATTAAATGGAATTTCTCTTTGATGTCGTGATGGGTAAGCCCATCTGGATGTGGGCTACTTTCATGAGCATCGTTGGTGTTCTGCTTGCATTTGATTTAGGTGTACTTCATCGCAAGCAGCGCGAAATAAGCATCAAAGAGAGTCTTTGGCTCAGTACATTTTATATCGCTATTGCACTCGCCTTCGGTGCATGGGTGTGGCAAAGCCTCGGCGCGCAAAGTGGCAAAGAATATTTGACCGGATTCATCGTCGAGAAAACGCTGGCGATGGACAATGTGTTCATTATTTCGTTGATTTTTACCTATTTCGCCATTCCGCATAAATATCAACATCGCGTACTTTTCTGGGGCATTCTCGGCGTGATAGTACTTCGTGCTATTATGATAGGGCTCGGCGCAACGCTGGTTTCCGAGTTTAGCTGGATTCTTTATATTTTCGCCGCATTCCTGATTATTACCGGCGTCAAAATGCTCTGTATTGGGGATAAGCTGCCGAATATAGAAGATAATCCGCTATTGAAATTCCTACGCCGCAACATGCGTGTGACCAACGAGCTGCATGGGCAGAAATTCACCGTGCAACTGGTAGATCAAAATACGGGTAAAAAAGCGATATACATGACGCCACTCATGGTTGCACTTATATTAATCGAGTTCGTTGACCTGATTTTTGCCGTAGATAGCGTTCCCGCCATTTTTACCATCACGCTTGACCCGTATATTGTTTATACGAGCAATATCTTTGCTATTCTTGGGTTGCGCGCGCTTTATTTCGCGTTGGCGGCGATTATTCACCGCTTTAAGTACCTCAAGACTGCGTTGGCATGGGTGCTTATTTTCATCGGTTCAAAAACCTTCATCGCTGATGCGCTGGATATGGAAAAGTTCCCCGCCAACATTTCACTGGGCGTCACCTTCGCTATTATATTAGCCGGTGTGCTAGTATCTCTCTATAAAACCCGAAACAACAAAACGATAACAACCCACTAACACCCAATATAAGGAGAATCTTATGTTAGACGCTAAAAACTTACTTGCTAATATCGATACAAACGGCCTGGTCGGCAAAATGCTCGGCGGTATGGCAACCAAAAATTTCGCTGCCGGATTGCTGACTGGTGGTGTTGCAACCTCGCTGCTTGGTGGTGGCAAAGACACGGTAGAAACTGTGGCAAAAGTCGGTGGTCTTGCCTTACTGGGCACTCTCGCTTACAAAGCTTTCGGAAATTATCAGGAACAGAAAGCGGCAGGAGGCAATGCCAGCGTTGTTAATGCGGTGAAAATCTCTGCTACAGGCATGGCAACACAGGCGAGCAGCATCGTCTCTGGCCTGCTTGCGGGGGGAAATCAGGCGCAAAATCTGCCTTTGGCCGCGCCTGCCGCCCCTGCCAATGCTGATCTCCCGCTTGCTATTATCCGCGCTATGATTGGTGCAGCCAAGGCGGATGGGCATATGGATGCGGCCGAAAGCCAGAAAATCATCGGTCAATTAGAATCTGTTGGCATCGGCACTCAGGAAAAGGCTCTGTTAATGCAGGAAATGGCCAATACACAGGATGTACAAAACATCGCGGCGGCCGCAAAAACACCACAGGAAGCCGCACAACTTTATCTTGCTGCCTTGTTGGTATGTGACAGCCAGTGCGCGGCAGAACAGCAATATCTTGCATCACTTGCATCGTCCTTGAAACTAGAACCGGCCTTCACCGCAAGTTTACAACAAGAATTACTCGCTATGTCCCAGCAAAAAGCTGCTTAATCTGTCGATGAAGAAAAATAACGTAAGAACGTTCGTGGAGGCTTCGTGGTTTACCAAAACCATTATGACCCTCATCATCATCAACGCCGTGATTCTGGGGATGGAAACATACTCTGGGGTCATGGCGGTGTATGGCAGCACGCTCAAAGCTATCGATCACGCAATACTTTGGGTTTTCGTCGTTGAGCTGGGGTTGCGTCTAGCCGCATACCGCTTGAGCTTTTTCCGTGACCCTTGGAGCTTATTTGATACAGCCGTCGTCGCCATCGCCTTCATGCCTGCTAATGAAGCATTTGCTGTACTGCGGGCTGCCAGAGTGTTGCGCGTCTTACGGCTGATCTCCATATTCCCACGGTTGAAGCGTGTGGTGGAAGGGCTGATAACTGCCATTCCTGGTATTGGTTCTATCGGAGCTATTTTAATGATCGTCTTTTATGTGTTTGCGGTCATGGCCACAAAGCTCTTTGGCGCGACTTACCCTGAATGGTTTGGAACTCTGCACGGGTCGTTCTTTACGCTGTTCCAAATCATGACACTGGAAGGCTGGGCAGATATTGTGCGTGAGATCATGAAAACGCATCCGCAAGCATGGATATTCTTCGTTATCTATATTTTGGCGGCGACGTTTACGGTGCTCAACCTGTTTATTGCAGTAATCGTTGACGCGATGCAACGGCAGCATCAAGCAGAAGAACAGGCCGAGCAAGACGCCATTAAGCGCATCGAGGCAGAACTGATACGCCTCCATTCAAAAATAGATGCGATGGTAAAATAAGAAGTAACTGGCAATGATAGGAAGTTTGCGGGCTAGGGGAAGTTTTAGCCAGTCTTCGTTTTATCCTGATATCGCGTTATCGAACTGGACTATTGCTCTGAACCAACTTTTTGACAAAGTCACTAAGTCACCTAGAATGCTGTCTAAATGATTCATCACAGGGTAACAATATGACTAATGCTTCCAGCAAGCGTGTAGCGATCGTTCAGTCGTGTTATTTGCCCTGGAAGGGCTATTTTGATCTTATCGGGGCGGTAGATGAATTTATCTTTTACGATGATGCCCAATATACAAGCGGTGACTGGAGAAACCGTAATAAGGTGAAAACCCCCAGTGGATTAGTTTGGCTTACCGTACCTGTGCACATTAAGGGGCGTTTGGGGCAACGTATCCGTGATGCCGAAATAAACGGCGTGGAATGGCAAAAAAAACATTGGAAAACACTGCGTCAATATTATAGCAACGCCTTGTATTACAAGGAAATTTCAAGTATTTTATACCCCTATTATTGTGAGCGCAGCTATAGCAGTCTAAGCGAACTCAACCGCTTGCTTACTAAGGATATTTGTGAAATGTTGCAGATTAATACCAAACTCTCAAGCTCATGGGATTATCAATTGGTCGAAGGCAAAACAGAACGTGTGGTAAGCCTATGTCAGCAGGCGGGAGCAACTGAATATATTTCAGGCCCTTCGGCTAAGCACTATATTGACGAACGGCAGTTCAGAGAGGCTAATATTAAACTTACTTGGTTCGATTATTCTGGGTACCCTCAATATCCACAGCTATGGGGTGCATTCGAGCACAATGTCAGTATTGTGGATGTGCTGTTTAATTGTGGTTCTGACGCGAAGCGGTATTTGAAGTGCGGGGCGATATGAAATTATCCATTGTTAGCACGCTTTACCGCTCAGCTCCTTATATTAACGAGTTTTGTCGTCGTGCTGGTTCTGCAGCGCAGTCGATCACACAGGACTATGAAATTATTCTGGTGAATGATGGTTCGCCGGATGATTCCCTACTGTTAGCTCGCGCGCTTGCACAAAGTGACAAGCATATTACGGTTATCGATCTGTCACGCAATTTTGGCCATCACAAGGCGATTATGACTGGTCTTTCACATAGTAAAGGTGAATTTGTTTTTTTGATTGATAGTGATCTTGAGGAACCGCCAGAATTGTTGCAAGGGTTTTGGGATAGTCTGGCTTCAGATACAGAAACTGATGTGGTGTATGGCGTGCAGCGTACGCGTAAAGGTGGTTTGTACGAACGTGTAAGCGGTAGTCTTTTCTACGTGCTGTTTAATGCATTGTCAGCTGTTAAAATTGAAAAAAACATGAGCGTCCTTCGTTTGATGACGCGCCGCTATGTCGATAGCCTGATCCAATACCGTGAACAAGAGCTGGTATTTGCCGGTGTTGCAGCACTGGCAGGGTACCAGCAGAAATCCTATGTGTTTGACAAACTGGATAAAGGCATATCATCGTATAACATTATTCATAAGCTTGATATGGTTGCCAACAGCATTGCCTCTTTTTCCAACCGGCCTCTTTACTATATTTTTTATCTTGGGCTTGTTCTGACGGTTTCTTCCATGGTTTTGGTAACCTATTTTTTAGGGTGCTATTTTATCCTTGGCAACATCGTTTCAGGCTGGACTTCGCTTATTATTTCTCTGTGGGCATTAGGTGGAATCATTCTGCTGACATTAGGTTTAATGGGTATTTATCTCGCCAAGATGTTTAACGAGGTGAAGGATAGGCCATACACTATCGTCCGCGCTATTTACCGTGGTGATGCATGAAACGCAAATTAGTGATATTCGGTTTGGGCGATATTGCAGAGCTTGCTGCGTATTTGTTCGATTTACATACTGATTATGAAGTGGCTGCATTTACGGTAAATAAAGAATATATGACTTCAGACCGCTTTATGAACAAGCCGGTCATCGATTTTGACCGTGTGGTTACTGCCTGCTCACCGCAAGAGCATGATATGTTTGTTGCCATCGGGTATCGTGATATCAACAAAGCGCGCGAAGAAAAATACAATGAGGCGAAAGCGCTTGGCTATCGTTTGGCACGTTATGTAAGCCCATTCGCGACAGTGTTTGATAATGTGGCGATAGGCGATAATTGCTTTATTTTTGAACATAATGTGCTGCAGCCTTTTGTAAGGATTGGCAATAACACCATATTATGGAGTGGCAACCATATAGGGCACCATACGACTATCGGTGACCATTGTTTTATTACATCACACGCCGTGATTTCCGGACGTGTGAGGGTGGGTAATAATAGTTTTATTGGTGTGAATGCAACGTTACGTGACCATCTCGTTATCGGCAATCACTGTGTTATTGGTGCGGGTGCTGTGTTGCTCAAAGATGCAGAAGATGGGCAGGTGTTTGTGGCGGAATCCACCCCGGCGTCTTCGGTGCCCAGTCATAGGCTTAGGAATATCTGAACCATGAAATGGCGTAAACTTGGGCAGATATTTTGCGCCGATAAACAGAGTGACTGGATGTATTCTCACGCCATGATACCAATTGCAGAACAGCAGGATGGCGACCTGTACCGCATATATTTTTCCCCGCGCGATAAGTATAACCGTGGCCATGGAGCCTATCTAGAAATCGATATGCGCGAACCTTTGAAAGTACTGCGGCTGCATGAACAGCCTGTACTGGAGCCTGGTGAGTTGGGTTGCTTTGATGATAGTGGTGCATTGCCCAATGCTATTGTGAATGTCGGCGGCCGCAAATTGCTCTACTATACCGGTATCAATCTTGGGGTCACCGTAAAAATTCGCAACTCGATTGGTCTTGCACAGTGGAACGAAGAAAAGCAAGTGTTTGAGCGTTGCTATAAAGGGCCTGTGATTGACCGAACAAAGCAACAGCCCCACTTTGTAGCCACACCAGAGGTCATGTTTGATGAGGGGATATATCGTGCTTGGTTTACTGCTTGTGTGCGCTGGGAACAGCAAGAATCGGGTGAAGCAAAGCATTTTTATCATCTTGAATATGCAGAATCGAAAGATGGAGTGGCGTGGCAGCGCGATGGCACGGTAGCAATCGGTTTCCGTGATGCGTATGAATATGCGCTGGGTGTGCCGCGTGTAATTCGTGACGGCAAGCTCTGGCGTATGTGGTTTTGTTCACGCGCTACTAAAGAAGTGCCAACCTATCGCATACGCTATGCTGAATCCGCCGATGGAGTGCAATGGCAACGTAAGGATGATGAGGCAGGAATCACTGTATCGGACAGTGGATGGGATTCAGATATGATATGTTATCCGTTTGTGTTTGACCATCGTGGATCACGTTATATGCTCTATAACGGCAATGGCTATGGTCGCACGGGGTTTGGTATTGCAATTCAGGAATCATGACATGACGCTTGCAGAAGAGGTGCGAGATATTGTTGAGAAGAATGCTCCGGATTTGCTGTCTGATTTTGATACGTTAGCCAGTGAAGCCGCATTTGCTCGTCAATGGATAGCGGCAGAACTCAGTGTGTTGCATAAGGGTGATAAGATTTTGGAAGTAGGTGCAGGCATATTTCTGCTGGCCTGTGAACTGCAACGTGACGGTTATGAAGTGACTGCCTTAGAACCCGTGATAGATGGTTTTTTGCATTTTGAGAGGTTGCAGCAATTGATGCTTGATTACGCGCAGACTGGCGGGTTTATGCCTAAAATTTTACGTTGCACGGGCGAAGAACTGGCAGAAAAAAACCATTTTAGGTTAGCCTATTCAGTCAATGTTATGGAGCATGTGGACGATATAGATAGGGTGTTGCAACGTGTGATTGCTTCGCTAACAGTGGGTGGGACATATCGCTTTGTATGTCCGAATTACCATTTTCCTTATGAACCGCATTTTCGTATCCCTACATTTGGAAGCAAGGCAACGACGGGAAAAATTATGCATCACGCTATAGCGAATGCTACCTATATGGAGCAACCGGAAGCCGTGTGGAAATCATTAAACTGGATTACAGTGAGCAAGATAAAGGCATTGTGTCAGCCGCTACCGGTGGTTCTGAAATTTGACACCGGAATTATCGCTACCTATATTCACCGCGCATTGCACGATGCAGAATTTAAGGCGCGGCAACGTGTACTTTCCGCGATAGGGCGATGGTTAGACATGACCGGAGCTATCCGCATATTACGATTTTTACCTCCGCATATCATGCCGATTATGGATGTTATTATTACAAAACGCAGTGAGCCAAATCATGGCTGACATCCCATTTAACCGCCCTTACATGACAGGGCAGGAATTAGGCAACATTACCAAAGCTCACCAAGTTGGCAGGCTCGCGGGTGATGGGCGTTTCTCCAAGCTTTGTGAGAAATGGCTGGAAGACCATACGAAATGCCAACGTGCATTGCTTACCCATTCCTGCACGGCAGCGTTGGAAATGGCGGCATTGCTGCTGGATCTCCAGCCAAAAGATGAAGTTATCATGCCTTCTTACACGTTCGTATCAACGGCTAACGCATTTGCGCTGCGTGGGGCAGTACCTGTATTTGTAGATATTCGTCCTGATACATTAAATATCGATGAGCGATTGATTGAGGCGGCTATTACGCCTCGCACCAAAGCGATTGTGGTGGTGCATTATGCCGGTGTGGCATGTGACATGGATGCGGTGACGGCCATAGCAAATAAACATGGGCTTTCCATCATTGAAGATGCAGCTCAAGCCATTATGGCAAGCTACAAGGGGCGAGCATTAGGGAGTATTGGAGATTTTGGTGCGCTCAGCTTTCATGAAACTAAGAATATTCAGTGCGGGGAGGGTGGTGCGCTGCTTATTAATGCGAGTCCATATCGCGATGCTGCAGAAATTATCCGCGAAAAAGGCACTGACCGCAGCCGGTTCTTTCGTGGTGAAGTAGATAAGTATACGTGGCAATCACTAGGCTCTTCCTATTTACCTGGTGAATTGCTGGCGGCTTTTCTTTATGCGCAAATGCATGCAGCTGCCAATATTACGGCCGAGCGGTTACGCCTGTGGGATCACTATCATCACCTGCTTGCACCGTTGGAAGTTGCAGGAAAACTCAGGCGCCCATTTATTCCGGATTATGTTACCCATAGTGCACATATGTATTACATTTTGTTGCCTGATGACGTGGTGCGTTTGGAATTAATACGGCAGTTAAAAGCATCTGGTATTGATGCCGTCACGCATTATGTTCCGCTCCACAGCTCACCAGCAGGGAAGCAGTTGGGCCGTGTGGATGGCGAGCTTATGGTTACTGATGATGTTGCGGGGAGATTATTACGTTTACCGTTATGGATGGGACTTGATGCACAAGAGCAGGATTTCATCGTCTCCGTGATACAAAAGGTACTGTAATGCTTTCTTACTCGTCACGGACAATTTGTTTAATTTACTGCCTGGTGCATGCCCTGCTGTTCATTCTGGGGGATGCAAAATATTGGGATGATTGGACAATTTTTACGCCGCCTGCATCGGATATACTTGCAACCTTCACGAAAGCTGGGCACCCTTGGGCGGGGCATTTACATCTTTTCCTGCGGCAATTCGGTGGTCTTGGATATCACCTTGTAACATTTATCAGCTTCATGATTCCGCCGGTGGTGATGCCGCTTATTCTAGAGCGTCACGGCGTTGATAGAAAGCAAGCATTCTGGGTAGGGATACTGATGGCAGTGCTACCTTTTACCGTGGCGCGTGTGGCTGCAATTAACGTGATTTATGGGCTTTGTTACGGCCTGTTCTTTATGGGCTGGTTTTTACTCATGCGTTTTGCCGGAACACACAAGTGGCACTTGAAATTTCTGGCGTTGATAGTCTTCTTTGTTTCTTTTGTTACACAGTCGCTGCTGGTGTTTTATGCGGTGCCGTTTGTATCAGCTATTCTACTGGAAAGAAAATATTTTCCTTGGCGGAAATGCTTTTTGCGTAACGTTGATCTACTGATTCTGCCGTTTATTTTCTTTGCACTGAAGTCTTTGTATTTCTCACCGCTTGGTACGTATAGTGAATACTACGAAATTCATCTCCATACCATGCCATTCTGGCATTCGCTGTTTCTAATGGGTACTGATATGCTGGATTGGCCTACGCCTGCTGCCGGACTTACCAACATATTCCTTATCTGCTCTGGCTTGACCATGGTTGCGTATGGCAAGCAATCGATAAAAGAAACTTTCGCTTTCTTATCAGGCCGCCAATCTTTTCTGCCCTTAGATGTCCTTGGTCTTGCGGTATTTTTGGTAGCACTTCTGCCATATTTTGCAATCCAACGGTTTCCCAGTTTTATTGATTGGGAAAGCCGCTATCAATTGTTGCTTCCATTAGGTACTGCGCTCTTGATGGTGGGTGCTGCTGCCCGATTACAGTCAGCTCACAAAACTGCTCTCTGGGTGTTAGTAAGCGTGGTATGTTTTACGGTGTGGAGCAAAGCCTATCTGGATTATTACGTTGATTGGGTAAAACAGCAGGCAATTGTCAGAACACTTCAGAAAAACGATCAGTTGCGCGCGTCCTATTCATTGCTCTGGGTTGATCAAATGCTGGACATGAATGCCATGCAACGTGAATATCGTTATTATGATTTTGCAGGACTCTTTAACAGTGCTTATGGAACCCAGAAACATTTTGTGCTGCCCTACAGCAATTATATGCGTGATGGCGGTGATTGGAAGGTAATAACCAACCAGCATAGCGCTGCCATGACCAGTGCATACATTTTAAAAGATGCAAAAAATCTGCCGGCACCGGCTCTTGTGTTTGTTACACGGCAATATAATACGGATTCAGAAAATAAACTACGCTATGCGGTAAAAATGCTATACAGCCAATATTTCCGTCCGGAAGTATTTATACAAAAACTTGATAGGTTGCTGGAGATTAGAGGGCCAGTTCCTCTTCCTGATCTTACTAAGGAATAGGGTGTTAACATTCTTGGCTACAATAGTTGCGCCGTCCGTTCTGTTGTGCACTACCTCACAGTGTAACCACTATCGCTTCTGATACACATCGGGCTTTGCGGCGGGCATCTTCGATGGAATCACCCTTGGCCAGCCCCACACCCATGCGGCGCTTACCGTTTACTTCCGGCTTGCCGAACAGCCGCAGGTTGGTGTCTGGTTCTGACAATGCTTGTTCAAAGCCTGAAAATGATACTTTATCGGATTTGCCCTCCACCAATATAACGCTCGATGCTGCAAACCCACTCTGGCGGATGTTGGGAATGGGTAGGCCGAGAATGGCACGCGCATGCAGCGCGAATTCAGAAATATCCTGTGAAATAAGTGTGACCAGCCCCGTATCATGTGGACGCGGGGACACTTCGCTGAAAATCACCTCATCGCCTTTTATGAATAGTTCAACACCAAAAATGCCATAGCCGCCCAGCGCATCAGTGATTTTTTTCGCCATATGCTCTGCTTTTTCTGCGGCAATTTTACTCATCGGATGCGGCTGCCATGATTCATGGTAATCACCATCTACCTGCCTATGGCCTATGGGCGCGCAGAAACTGGTGCCGCCTTTATGCCGCACGGTAAGCAGTGTGATCTCATAATCAAAATGAATGAATCCTTCCACAATCACCGAGCTGCCGCCGGTGCGCGACTGCTCACAGGCGATGCGCCATGAGTTTTCAACATCCTTCGCGCTGCGGATAACACTTTGGCCTTTACCGGATGAACTCATGATCGGCTTCACCACGCACGGAATGCCAATGTCTTCCACGGCCTTACGGAAACTCTCCGGCGTATTTGCAAAACGGTACGGCGAGGTTTTAAGGCCAAGCTCTTCGGCGGCAAGGCGGCGGATGCCTTCGCGGTTCATGGTAAGCTGGGTGGCGCGCGCATTGGGGATGACATTGAACCCTTCCTGCTCCAGTTCACGCAGTGTGTCAGTGGCTATTGCCTCGATTTCCGGCACAATCAGGTCAGGTTTTTCCAGCTCAATAATGCGGCGAAGCTCCTTGCCGTCCAGCATGGAAAGTACGTACGATCGGTGAGCCACCTGCATGGCCGGTGCGTTTTCATAACGATCCAGCGCGATCACTTCCACACCCAGCGCCTGCAACGCCATCGCCACTTCTTTGCCCAGCTCGCCCGAGCCACAGAGCAACACCTTCTTCGCGGTGGCGGATAAAGGGGTGCCAATAGACTCTGTTATTTCATGTTTAGGATCCATACGCCTTTGTGCCTGATGTGCCATGTTAGCCCCCTTTATGTTGCGTTTAAGATATAATATTAATGGTGGCACATGCTAGCTGAAATATTCCCCCTTCCGGGGCACGCTTTTTATACCTAGCGTGGAGGCATGCATAATCCATGTTTATATTCGCAGACCACTGATTGTCTGACCATTATTGATCTGGCCTTAAAGAACCAGCTGCTTATTTCGCGTAGCATTGATCTTGGGTTGCATGGTCATGCGCAAGAACTCAGACGGTTGGATGAAACATTAACATGGCTGCTGAAACAAAATGAACCTCTAAGTGAAGCAGAGCAGCGCGCACAGGGATTCACTCAATACATCTGGCGTACAGCAGGTGATGATAAGGTACGACCTTCACACGCTACTAATGATGGGCAGGTATTCTCGTGGGACGACCCACCGCCCACCGGTCACCCCAGGAGCTGACTATGGCTGCCGCTGCTGGGCGCAACCGCTGGATGGGATAGAGCCAGTTTATCCGCTGGAAACCATAATTGGCGGGCTTGGCACAAGAGCTGGCCGCGCCGTGCTAAGGGAAATCCTGCGGCGTATTGGCAGGCCAGAGCAGGTGGAGACAATTGAAGAACAACCCAAGGAGACACTCAATCCTGATGGTAAGCCGATTGGTCGTCCAGGTGATAAACCAAAGGTACGTGAGATGGAAGGTGGGGAGAAAGGTGCACGAGAACTATATGAAAAACTTAGTAAAGGTGGTACACCTGAGACACCACCTAATTATCCTGGCGAAGGCACTAAATTACCAAATGGTGATTGGGTAGGACATAGACCAACGTCAAAAAGTGGGCCACCTACAGTTGATGTACACGTTGAAGGTGTTCCTTTTGATAAAATCAAATTTCCATAGAAAGTTCTGATATGGGTTATAATAATCAAACAAATGGCATTTTCGATCTTGAAAAAGAAAGTGTGATCGTAGGCGATGTTGTCGTTGATGCGCTGATGTATCCTCATTTGATTTCTCATGAAGATAGCGATAAAGCATCCGAAATTACTATTCAGAAATTTCTGGAATTTCGCAGGAAACAAGCGTCTGCTAACTCAATAAATACAAATGACACAAAAATGGAAAGTGATAATCTGGCAACAATTATAATTGCAGCATTAATTAATGCTGGGATTATCAATGCAGAAAACCGTTTGCAGGCTATTGAAATTGCTTGTGAAGAAATTCTAGTGCGACGCTCCATGGAACAGCTTTGATAAAATTCATTTTCCAGAATAGGTGAAATTATGAATACAGAAAATAAACATAAAGAGCCAGATGGGACACTTACGAGTGAATCACTCGCAGTGTTAATTATAGATGGATTAGTGGATGCTGGCCTTATAGATGATGGCAGTTTTGAAGAAGCGGTGAAGATTGCAACATTGGAAATCAATATTCGCAAACACGCAGGTGATTATTAATATGGGGGTTTATTTTCCCATATCATGATCATACTTAAATTACCCCACCATACTCATCGCCACGGCCTCGGCGATTTTGATGCCATCCACACCGGCGGAGAGAATGCCGCCTGCGTAGCCCGCGCCTTCACCGGCGGGGAAGAGTCCTTTGGTGTTTAGGCTCTGGAACGAGTCATCGCGCGTGATGCGTATGGGCGATGAGGTGCGGGTTTCCACGCCCGTCAACACTGCATCATGCATATCAAAGCCGCGTATGTTGCGGCCAAAGGCGGTGAGTGCCTCGCGTATGGCAAAGATAGCATAATCCGGCAGGCAGGTTGATAAATCCGTTGGGGTTACACCTGGTTTGTAAGAAGGTATCACCGTGCCTAAATGCGTGCTTGGCCTGCCTGCAATGAAATCGCCCACCAGTTGCGCCGGGGCGGCATAGGTACTGCCACCGGCGATGAACGCGGCGGATTCCCACTTACGCTGGAAATCAACCCCCGCCAGCGGATGACCGGGATAATCCACCTCCGGTGTGATGCCCACCACAATGCCCGCATTCGCATTGCGCTCGGCGCGGGAATACTGGCTCATGCCGTTAGTCACCACGCGGTTTTCTTCTGAGGTTGCCGCCACCACCGTACCGCCCGGGCACATGCAGAAGCTGTATACATCGCGCCCGTTGCTGGCGTGGTGCACCAGCTTGTAATCGGCAGCACCCAAAATGGGATGTCCGGCGAAATCACCGAAGCGTGTTACATCAATCAGTGATTGCGGGTGCTCAATACGAAAGCCCAGAGAGAAAGGCTTGGCCTCCACATACACTCCGCGTTCATGGAGCATTTTAAAGGTATCGCGCGAGCTATGGCCAACAGCCAGCACCACATGCGTTGCCGGAATGTGCTCGCCACTTGCCAGCACCACACCACGCATCTGCCCGTCTTTGATATCAAGGTCGGCCACGCGGCTTTGCCAGCGATATTCGCCGCCGAGCGATTCAATGGTAGCGCGCATATTTTCCACCATCTTTACCAGCCGGAACGTGCCGATATGCGGGTGCGCCTCGGTTAAGATTTCCGGCGGCGCTTCAGCTTTCACAAACTCAGTGAGCACTTTGCGGCCAAGATAGCGCGGGTCTTTTATCTGGCTGTAGAGTTTGCCGTCGGAAAATGTGCCAGCACCGCCTTCACCAAACTGTACGTTGGATTCGGTATGCAATGTGGATTTACGCCACAGATCCCATGTGTCTTTGGTACGCTCACGCACCACCTTGCCGCGCTCTAATATAATCGGCTTAAATCCCATCTGCGCTAATATAAGGGCAGCAAATAAACCACAGGGCCCTGCACCGATAATGACAGGGCGCGAAGGAAGTACCGCTGGTGCGCGCGCCACAAATTTATATTCCATGTCCGGCGTGGATTTTACGTTATTATCTTTAGCAAAACGCTTAAGCACTGCGGCTTCATCACGCACCTCCACATCCAGCGCATACACCAACAATATCGCTGATTTTTTGCGTGCATCATTCCCGCGCTTGAACACGGTGCAGGATAGAAGGTCTTTCGGTGCAATTTTTAAGCGGCTGATGACTGCTTCAGCAATAGCTTCCGGCGGATGGTTAAGCGGCAGTTTGATTTCAGTGAGGCGGATCATGGCGTAGAGTGCTTTTAAAAATAAAGGGGGTTCATATTATATGAACCCCCTTATTATATCGTTAAAGAAAGAGAAAATTAACGAATAGCAGCTGATTTCAGCTTAGCAAGTGCGCGTACTTTAACGCGGACAGATGCTGGCTTTGCAGCAGCTTTCATCATTTCGCCGGTTGCTGGGTTGCGGATGAGTGTACCAGCTTTACGAGCAGGCACTTTACGCAGTGTTACTTTAAACAGGCCTGGTAGCATGAACTCGCCGAAGCCATTTGGATGTACGCAACCGCACATGATGCCTTCGAGAGAGCTGAGTACGCCGCTTACCTGAACGCGTGACAGGTCGTTCTGTTCAGCGATAAGGCTAACGAGAGCAGACTTTGTGAGTTTCTGTTTTACTGGACGTATAACAGCAACAGATGCGGTAGATTTCTTTTTTGCAGCAGATGATTTTGCCATGGGAATACCCTTGTTAAGTTATAAAAACCTGAGAACAGGTAAGGGAGAATATAAATTAATATATATATTAAGCAAACAGAAATAGCGTGTTTTGCCGTGTTTTTTGCTGTTTTTTATAAATACACCCAAAGAAAAGACTGTATTTGACAGTATTTTGTGTGAGAGATCTGCTGATTATATGCCGTATTTTATTGGGTTTTACGCAGATTCGCCATATTCTTTAAGCATCGAAACCGTGCGTTCCATATCGTGTTTCGTGGTGCGTGGATTGATAGTACACAGGCGCAGTACATGCCTGCCACCCATAATGGTAGGGCTAAGCAACGCATAACCGGAATATATAATTTGCTGTGCAATATGGTTGTTCAATGTGTTCAGTGCTTCTTCATTGAGATCTGGTTTGCCATAGCGGAATGTGATGATGCCCAGTTGTGCCGGTGTAATGATTTCCCAGCAACTATCGGCTTTCAGGAGTGATTGCACATATTCCGCATTCTCGATACCGATGGTTATTGCTTCGCGGAACGCGTCTACCCCAAATGCCTTGAATGATAGCCAGAGTTTGAGTGCGCGGAAGCCACGCGTAAGCTGTACACCGTAATCACAGAAGTTAATCTGCTCAGCACTTTGCGCCAGTATCTTCAGATATTCGGCCGAGGTCTTGAAGGTATCGCGCAAATGTTCGCGATTACGGATAAGTGCGCAGCCAATCTCATAGGGTTGGAATAACCATTTATGCGGATCAATCCCCAGCGAATCGGCATATTCAAGCCCCTGCAACGCCAGCCTGCCTTTGGAGGAAATAGCTGCTGCGCCGCCATATGCGCCATCCACATGCAGCCACAATCCTTCTGTCTTGCAGAACTGATGCAACTCCAGAAGCGGATCAACAGCACCAGCATTGGTGGTACCGGCATTTGCTACAACACAGAACGGCACCATGCCTTGCAAGCGGTCAGCAGCGATGCGCTGGCGTAATGCTTCCATAGACAGGCGGAACTGCGGGTCGGCAGGAATCTTGCGAATCTGGAATTGCTGGAAGCCCAGAATCTTTAAGCCTTTGGCAACGGATGAATGCGTCTGGTCAGAAAAATAAATGGTGGCGTTGGTGGTGTTGTTTGCCAGCATCACATGCCGTGCAACGGCAAGACCAGTCATGTTCGCCATTGAGCCACCGCTTACGAACAGGCCGCCTGCTTCTTTTGGAAAATGCAGCAGCTCACGCAGCCATTCAATCGCCGTAAGCTCTATCTGCGCCACGCCAGACGGCCCAAGAAAACCACCAGAAAATACATTGAGTGAGGATGCAATGGCATCAGCCATCGCGCTGATAAAATTGCTAGGGCCTGGCACAAACGCGAAATTGCGCGGATGGTCAGTGTGCGTCATCTGGTCAAAGACATGGGTTTTTAGTTGTGCAATAAGTTGCGGAATAGGGGTGCCGCCAGACGGGAGGGGTTCATGCAATCCTTCGCTTAGATGCTGCATGGAGGAGGGGCGTGTCACCGGCAATTCTGGCAGATGTGTAAAGTGCTGTACGATGAGTTCGCTGACCTGTGCGGCAATGCCACGCATATCGGCTTCGGACAGGGTGAGGGGAGGCAAGGGCTGTTGCATGGAAAAATCTTCTAGCAGTGTCAGGATGGTTTGTAGTTGAGCTAAATCAATTCTGGTGCATCATGGAATTATGGCTAGTAATAGCGTTATCTGGCGATTTTGCACTAAATAGATGAGGTTTAGTATGACAAGCGTTCCTGTGGCAACAATCGGCCTTTTACTGGCTTCCAACGTGTTTATGACCTTCGCATGGTACGGCCTTTGAAATATAAGGCGGCACCGCTTTATACGGTTATCCTCATCAGCTGGGGCATCGCGTTTTTTGAATATTGCCTTCAGGTGCCGGCCAACCGCATCGGGCACGGCTATTATTCTGCCGTGGAGCTTAAAACCATACAGGAAGTGCTGACGCTGCTGGTTTTTGTGGGATTTTCGTATTTTTATCTGGGCGAATCGCTGCGCTGGAACCATTATCTGGGATTTGCGCTGATTATCACTGCCGTGTATGTAATTTTCAAGGAATGGTAATAAGTTAGCGGGGTATTGCTGAATCTCTTGCAAAATGTGCTGGATACGGTATTAAGCACGGTCTAAGTGCGGAGGAGTGGCCGAGCGGTTTAAGGCACCGGTCTTGAAAACGGTCGTAGGTTGGAGTGATTTTTTAACGCCGAAAGGCAATGGTATATGGAAGCTTGGCCGAGTGGTTTAAGGCAGCAGTCTTGAAAACTGCCGAGGGGGCAACTCCTCCGTGAGTTCGAATCTCACAGCTTCCGCCACCCCCTATTTTGACCCCCAAAAATGCCTCATGGTCCACTGGTGGTCCACTTGGAAACAAATGATGGCAAATGCCCCCAATAATACCTGCTGGATTTGTGGTGCTGATAGCTTGACCGGCGAGCATAAAATAAAGCGTTCAGACCTCCGCGATGTATTCGGTAATGTGACGCAGGCAGATGCTCTTTATTTTCATGATAATAAGCGCAAGAATAAGCCAATTGGCAGCCTAAATGCCAAGTTGCTAAAATTATCAAGCATATGTGCCTACTGCAACAACACCAGAACCCAACCATATGATAATGCTTGGGAGAATTTATCTGGGGCACTGCGAAAACTAAATCCAGCAATTGAAAGTGGCAGGGTTGTTCGGGCGAATCGAATTTTTCGACATGACACGGCACGGGAGATGCTGAATGTTCACCTGCATTTCGTTAAATGGTTTGGCTGTCGTATAGTGGAAGGTAATATACCAATCGACATTTCCGCTTTTGCCGCATCAATAATTACAGGAAAAGCTCATCCTAACCTTTATCTGAAATTTGGTATGGGTTTCTCATTAAACGGCAAGCCAATGGCGGGCATGTCGGACGTCGAGGTGGCCGAAAGAATTGCTGATGGTCAGTGCGCGTTCGCTACTTGCTTTTATAATGTGAGTGATTTTGCAGTTAATGTTATGTTTGCTTTAGATGGCGAAAAACGAAACGGTTTAATAGGTGCCTGGCACCCACGATTGGGCACTAATAAGCTCATAATCTCGGATTTTTAATGTCGGATTCACCCACATCATTTTGATAATCCGCAGTAAAAGTGTTTGAACAAAATAGATGAGTGTTGCAACACTTTAGTTGTTGCTGGTGTTTGCTATGTACGGTAAATTTTTGCCTGTTACGGCAAAGGGTTACGGGCGATGGCAACAATACAGAAACGGTTGAATTCCAAGGGCGAAGCGAGCTTCCATGTTCGCGTGCGGCTGCGTGGGCATCCCGTTCAAACGTGTACCTTCCAACGCCTCACCGATGCGCGTGAATGGGGCAAGCAAACCGAGTCCGCCATCCGCGAGGGACGCTACTTCAAAACCGCCGAAGCAAAAAAACACACGGTGGCCGAACTGATCGACCGCTACCTTAAAACCATCGAACAGCGCAACCCGCAACGCTATAACAGCGTGAAGGCGATGCTGTTCTGGTGGCATGACCAGATTGGCAGTTACCTGCTCTCGGATGTCACTCGCGCGCTGCTTATCGAAAAGCGTGAAATCCTTGTGCAGGGTAATGTCATCAACAAGAAGCTGAAACGCTCGACGCACTCCAAACAGCGTACGCCCTCCACTGCCAACCGCTACATGGTGGCTCTTTCCACTGCGTTCAGCATGGCGGTGAATGAGTGGGAGTGGATTCATGACCACCCGATGCAGCGCATTGCAAAACTCTCTGAACCGCGCGGTCGTGTACGCTTCCTCGATGATGACGAACGCAAACGGCTACTTGCGGCGTGCCAGCAGATCAATAGCGAACACCTCTATTTTCTCGTTGTGCTTGCCCTCTCGACGGGTGCGCGGCATGGCGAACTTATCAAACTGCGCTGGAAGGATGTTGATTTTAAGCGCAACGTGATTGTGCTCCACGATACCAAAAACAAAGAGCGGCGCGTGCTGCCACTGGCGCACTATGCGCTGGAACTGATCCGCGAACGCCACCAGGCGCGCACGTTGGTCACTGATCTGGTATTCCCATCGCCTTACGACCCCAAACGTACTTGGCAAAGCCAGGCGGCATGGAAAACTGCTATTGAAAAAGCTGGTCTGGAGGATTTCCGCTTCCATGATCTGCGCCACAGCGCGGCATCTTACCTTGCCATGAACGGTGCATCCCTCTCAGAGATTGCCGAGGTGCTTGGACATAAGACGCTGGCGATGGTGAAACGCTACGCTCACCTCTCCGAGGCGCACACGACCAAGGTCGTCACCCGCATGAATGAACAGATTTTCGGGTGAGCATATGAACGAGAAAAATATTTCCATCCGTATTCCTGGTTTATCTGATCACAGCCCTACCAATCGCGCGAATCTGCTGAGTGGTGACATGGGAGAGAGGATATTAGAGGGTTTGCGACATCGCATGGAAAATACTGACTGTGTGTCGCTGATTCAAAGCATGGTTGGAGTATATCCTCATTCATTGAACAGACCTTTTGATCGCGCAGTATTTATGCCGCCACAGCCACGTTATGCTCCGCAGCCTATTCAGGCACCACCTCCACAGAAACTTAGAGCGGAGCAACTGGCGAAGGATCGTTGCCAGACAATCGCCAAGATGCTCTGGAAACAAAACCCGAGCCTTACAATTGCCGAGCTGACACGCCATCCCATGATCAGAGACAAAGAGTTGGGTGGTGGGCAATTTTATGAGCCACGCACGGTGTATGACTGGATTGCCGAAATTAAAAATCACCCGCAGAAAAATAAGCGCGGCAGACCACGCAAGTCGCTGAAATAACAACGCAATAAATTACGCTCCTGAAAATCAGGCTCTGCAGCGCATATTTCGATTCGCCGTTTCTACATAGGCTGCTCCGTATCCAGCAACACCGCTGGGCAACCAACTGAACGGAGCATGATATGGACAATCCCGATACCGCTATCAAAACCCGCTTGATTCCAGTGACCAAATGGAACGAGCATCACCAATGGCCACCGCTTGGCGGCCTTCGCCACCTGATCTTTCACGAAAAGAGCAATGGCTTTCACAAAGTTATTCGCCGCTGCGGTCGCCGCGTGCTGATCGATGAAGCTGCCTTCTTCCAATGGATGGAGGCGCAAAATGGATAATGAATTTAACGTCATCGACACCAGCAGTCTCAAAGCTGCCATTGATTACCACGGCATTGGCGATCTGCAGGCATATCTGCACAAGGAGTTTGACGGAGTGGCAATCCATCATCCGTGGAGCGCAATCTGCAATCCGCACTTCCCGTGTGCCATTGAAAAGCGCAGCCTGATCTTCAACCGCCATACAGGCTATTGGATAGATCGCAGCTGCGGTGATTCTGGCCCTAATTTTGTGTCGATGGTGGCGTATCTTTTTCAGCTTCCGCCGAACAAAGCCGCGCTCCGCATCATTGAAGAAATGAGGTTGAGCCATGGATAATGCAGCACGATTCTCAACCTATCACTCGCTCGGCTGGTGTCCGATGCCGCTGAAGGCGCGTGATAAAATCCCCATGGGTAGCTGGAAAGCGTATCAGCGCAAACGCCCTGCGCTGGAGCAATGCTTGGTGTGGAACGGTGGTGACAGTAATGTCGGCATCGTCACGGGTGATATATCGGGCATTTTTGTGCTCGATATTGATGGCAGACAAGGTGCCGAAACCCTCGGCAAGCTGGAGGCGGAACATGGCGCATTGCCGCAGACCGTTACCGCCTGCACAGGTAATGGCTGGCACTGGTATTTCCGTCTGCCCGAGGGCTATGAAATTCGCAACCTGAGCGGACAATCCGCTGAGGGCGCGGAACTTCCTGGCGTGGATGTGCGCGGCAATGGCGGTTATGTCGTTGCTCCTCCATCTATTCACCCGAATGGCAGATCGTATTACTGGATGCAATCGCCTATGGAAATGGCTATTGCAGAAGCACCCGCATGGCTGCTGAAGCTGGTGGCACAACCTACGGCAACGCCTGTGCTCGATTTCAACGATGCGGCAGATAATCCGAATCATGCCTATCTTGATGCGGCACTGCGTGGTGAACTGGCGGCACTGGCACAAGCCAGCAATGGCACGCGCAATGCCCAGCTAAACAAGGCAGCGTTCGCTCTGGGGCAGTTGATTTCCCAAGGGATCAGTGAGCAGGACGTGCGTGGCAAACTCGAGGCGGTTGCTCTCGCCATCGGACTGGATCGTGGTGAAATCACCCGCACTATCAACAGCGGCATTGCGGCGGGAACGGCTACGCCACGCACTGACAAAACTGACACAACCCCGGTTTCGTCAGTTCTGTCAGTTGATAACCAGCCCGTATCAGCAGGCGAATGGCCTGAGCCGAAGCCTGTGGTGGAGGAATGGTTGCCTGTTGCGGCACTTGATCCTGCCATTATCCCCGAGCCGCTGCGTGCATGGGTGGTGGATATTTCCGACCGCATGCAATGCCCGATTGATTATGTTGCCGCCAGCAGCATCGTCGCACTCGGTTCATTGATTGGTGCGCGTTGCTCTATCCACCCGAAACGGCAGGATGGCAACTGGTTCATCGTCCCTAATCTGTGGGGTGCGATTATCGGCAAGCCCAGCACACTGAAATCCCCTGCACTTGCGGAAGTGCTCCGCCCCATCCGCCGCTTGGAAATGGACAGCCGCGACGAACACAGCAAAGCCATGCAGGATCACAAGATGAAGGCGCATATGGCCAAAGCGCAGGAGGAGAAAATCATGCGCGACCTCGCCGATATTGCTCAGGGAAAATACAAAGGCACAAAGTCGGCAGAGGAGTTGCAGGCCCAGTGTAATGCCATTGAGTTCCCGAAAGAACCGCAATGGAAGCGTTACCACACCAATGATGCCACCGTCGAAAAACTCAGCGAACTGCTCTCCGCCAACCCGCAGGGCATGCTGGTCTTCCGCGATGAACTGATTGGTCTGCTCAAAAGCTGGGAAAAGGAAGGCCACGCTGGCGACCGCGCGTTTTTCCTTGAGGCATGGAATGGTTTTGGCAGTCACATCACCGACCGCATCGGGCGTGGCACTATCTACACCGAGAATGTGTGCCTGTCATTGCTCGGCAGCACACAGCCCAGCCGCCTTGCGCAATATCTACGGCAAGGTTTGCGCGATATCGGCAATGACGGGTTGATTCAACGCTTCCAACTGATGGTGATGCCCGATGATGTGAAGGAATGGCAGCTGGTAGATAGAACTGGCAACATGTTCGCCAAAGAGCGTGCTGACCTGATCTTTGCCACGCTGTCGGTGATGGATTATGTGCAGCATGGCGCACGCACAAGCGACGACAAGAAGCCACCATACTTCCGCTTTGACGATGCGGCGCAGGAGTTGTTTTATGAATGGCTGATCCGCCTGGAGACGGTGAAGCTGCGCGGCAATGAGGAAGGCTTGTTGCTGGAGCACCTCACCAAATACCGTAAGCTGATGCCAGCCCTCGCGCTGATATTCCATCTGGTAAGCGTGGCGGACGGCACTGCAAGCGGTGCAGTATCCGCCGAAGCCACACGCCTTGCCATTGCCTGGTGCGACTACCTGGAAACCCACGCACGCCGCATCTACCACATGGCAACGGATGTGACGCAGCAAGCTGCCAAAGCCCTCTCGCGCCGCATCCGCAAAAAGGAGATTGAGGACAGCTTCACCATCCGTTCCCTCTACCGCAAAGGCTGGCAGGGGCTGGACGATCAGGAGCTTGCCGAAGCCGCGTGCGATGAACTGGTGCGCCTCGGCTGGCTGAAGGAGATGCACCAACCCGCATCACCCGCAGGTGGTCGCAGCAAAACCAGCTACCGCATCAACCCGAAGCTGCGGGGTGGTGATGCAGGATAGTCACCCGAACCGCACTGACATAACTGACAGATGATAGTAACGTCAGTTATGTCGGTTGCGTTCCTGCCCGTGTGCGCTGACGCACCATACCCCCCCCCACGGCTTAGGTACTTCCTACGATTTTCCTATACGGGGGCGCAAGGCGCAGGATTTCGCCAGCGACAGAAAACATATTTGCATTTCGTTTCGGTGCACCAGGGCGCAATAGCGCGGAATGGCTGGATTGTGTGCGGAGTTGGAAGCGAAACTCGAGCGCAATTATCCAACTAACATCATTCTAAGGATACTGTACTAATTGATGCTAGGGATTTTTTAACAGCTGCTCCAGCATTCCTTTTTCAAGCATCCCCAGATTCAAGATTGAATCTGTTTCGTCGAACGTTTCTCTGAGTGGCTTGTGCGTGCTTTTCCAACCCTCGCCATCTGTAACCCAGATAAACTGGTGACCATCAGCTTTCCATCTGCGGAAATCTGATTTATATTCCCCTGCCGTGGATTTTAATTTGCTACCGCCGCCACCATAGAAATTTGCCTCAATGAGAAAAAGTTTGTTATTTGCCAATATGGCAAAATCGATCTGTCGGTCAGATTTTTCTACCGTAATATTCTTGCCCCATTTATCAGCAATTTTTTTCTTTGTTGCTTGAGGTATCCATTCCCATCCTTCTTTTACACATAGCTCTGAAACAAAAAATGCCACGATAGCTTCCATCGATGTGCCGCTTCTGTTTTTTCTGCCATTGGAATCCAAACCAGCCTCAACACCGATTACATAATCAGGAATAGACTTGATTATTTTGTCTTCAAATAGCTTTAGAAGCCCTGATGACTTCATAAATAGAACAGCATTTTCTGATTCCATTGCCTGTGCAAATGCAAAATTTTGATACTGGAAACCTTGCTTGTAATCGCTGAGCAAAGAAAGTTCCATCTCTCTGCATACCAGCAATATGGGTATTGCCTTAATAGTATCAGGATATTTGGCAAACAGTTTCAGTGCTTCTTGCTCTATATTTTCCTTGCCTATAAGTGAGTTCAGCAGGTTTAGCTCATACTCAATTTTTGAGTAATTCTGTAAAACCTTTGCCCAGTTTACAAAATAATCCCAACTTTTAATCGTTGGTTTCAACGTGGCAAGCAGATGAGCGAATACTTCTTCGCCGTCTTTGCAATTCAACTTTTCTTTGTATGCAGATATGTATTTCATTATTTTATCCTTTTACGGAATTTATCCGCATCTCCGCTAGATTGAAATGACTTTTTTCAATCTCTATCCCTTTGAAAGATCTTTTAAGTTTTTTGGCAGCCACTCCTGTTGTGCCGCTGCCCATGAATGGATCAAAAACTACATCACCCTCATTTGTCGCCGCCAGTATTATTCTTGCCAACAATGCCAGAGGCTTTTGTGTGGGATGCTTCCCAAACTGTTTTTCGCTGCTTTGTGGTGTGGAAATTGACCATACAGAGCGCATTTGCTTTCCCGCAACCTTAAGCTGGTCACGCGGAAAATCCATTTCACGCATCAAATCGTAATTGAATGTTTGCTTGGCTGATTTAGATTTTTTTGCCCAGATAAGATTTTCATGGCTGGCTGTGAACATTCTGCCAGATAAATTTGGGCTGGCATTCGGCTTGAACCAGCTAATATCATTGAGTATGTGCCAATCATTCAACAGCAGCGCATATCCGCATAAATAGATACTGTGGTATGTACCAGATATAAAGATTGTGCCGTTTGGTTTCAAAAGCCTTTTGCACTCAGAAATCCATTTGAGATGATATTGAAAGTCTTTCTCGAAACCTTCGCTTTTATCCCATTCCCCTTTGTTTACGCTTACTTTCTTTCCACTCTGGCAGGTAAATCCGTTATTGGAAAGTTTATAAGGCGGATCAACAAATATCAAATCAAAGCTCTCAGAGGGAATAGAGGGCATTATTTCAAATGAATCGCCATATACTAAATCAATTCTGGTCATAGTTAGTTATTAGCAGCTCGGATATTTCACCTCGCTTTGTCGCGTTTGAATTTATCATACGCCTAGCCTCAACCCTGTTGATGTTAAAACCATCGTACAGTCGATCAAAAAAATCATCGCCACTGGCAGTAAACGGATCTGAGTTGCTAAGCATCTGACAAACTCCTTTGGAATCCAACGCTTTGAAAGCCTCGGCTAAGCGCATTTGATGATTGTCATCAAACAAACCACTGTAGGCAGTAAAACTGGAGGTTTTGCTTAACGGCTTATATGGGGGGTCAAAATAAACAAAATGCTGGTTGGTAGCGACTTTAGAAACAGCGTTAAAGTCACCATGGACAATATCTGCAATCTGAAATGCCGCCGACACCGCATGTATGTTCACTTCATCCAGTATGCGTGGATTTTTATAGTGACCGTGGGGAACATTAAAATGCTGCTTACTGTTTACACGAAAAAGACCATTAAAACATGTGCGATTTAGAAACACGATTTGAGCCGCCCTCAACGGATCTGGGCGTGCATATTTTTCTTTGCGATTAAGATTAAAATTCTCTCTTGTTTCATAAAAAAACAATTCCCGCTCTTGCTCATTCATCGCAGCATTTTTTTTCTGGAGCTTGGATAGGGCTTCAATAATTTGGTGTGGTTGCTCCTTTATTGTCCTGTACAGAACAATTAGCTCTGCGTTTGAATCAACTAAAATAGCCTCATCAATCAATCCTGAATTGTACAAATCAAAAAACACTGCACCGCCGCCGAAAAAAGGCTCGATGTATTTTCTGATGCTTGAGCCCAACTCTTTAGGGTAGTATCTTGATAATGTTGGCAGGAGCTGAGTTTTGCCGCCAGCCCACTTAAGCACTGGCTTAGCTAATGGCTTGGTATCTAAATCAGATTTTTTAAGTGCTGCTGTTCTCATATATTGTTTTTATCATAAAATGATAATGTTAAAAGCCATTTGTAGTGTAATTTCATGTCACGGGTAATATTAAGTGACATAGTCAGACACGTCAATCAGAGGGAGCGCAGTTAGGGCAAAATAGGGAATCAGCAGTATCGCTTGCCGTTATGCATTATCCGCCTTTTGTATCGTCGCGCGTGCGGTCAGGAAATGTTGCAAATCAACTTTTGCCACGCGGAATTCGCGCTCGAACTTAACGGCACGCAATTCCTGATTTTTAATCCAGCTGCGAACGGTAGCCTCACTCACTTTCAGCAGCTCTGCCACTTCTTGCGTGGTCAATAATGGTGCGCTCAACATAAATTGATTTACCTCAAGACGGTTTAATTGTATCTAATTACACTCAAACGCGCTTGACTGCAACAAGCTGTTTTCAACCCGCAGACAAACCATTCAGGAGGTATTATGTACAAGTCCATTTTTATCCCGCTTTCCAGCCACGGCGATCAGCTGCCAGCCC